>CANOWW010000012.1 GCA_947571115.1 uncultured Clostridium sp. | reverse complement strand
GTTTCAGCATTGATTGGATGAGCTATATCTTTGAATTCTCCGTTTGGAGTTTTTCTACTAGGCATAGCTATAAACAATCCATTTGCACTTTCGATAACTTTGATATCATGAATTACGAATTCATTATCGAATGTTACAGAAGCAACAGCTTTCATTCTGTTCTCTGAATTTACTTTTCTTAAACGTACATCTGTTATTTGCATTTTAGCACCTCTTTCTATTGTTAATATTCATACATAAATATTATCTCTATGTATTAATTATTATATTCGCCAAAATAAATGAAATTCCTTCTAAAATTTACAATATTTTTTGAATTTTTACAAAAATTTTTGTACACCGTTATTTTCCTCATTTTCATACATATTTTTTCACAAAAATTGCATAATAATATTAACATTGTACTTGAAAATTGCATAATTTAAGTGTATAATACAGTTAGTTTTTTTCGGAGGATTTAAAATGGATTTTGAAATCGATGATTTAACAAAATATAAACATATACATTTGATTGGTATTGGCGGAATTAGCATGAGCGCTATTGCGGAAACGCTACATAATTGGGGCTATCACGTGACTGGCTCAGATTTAAATCAAAGCCAGATAACGGATACTTTAAATTCGCATGGCATCCAAACTACGATTGGTCACGCCCCTGAAATTGCCAAAAATGCGGATTTAATCGTGTTTTCTGCTGCTGTGGGCGAAAACGACCCCGAAATGAAAATCGCACGTGAAAATCATATTCCACTTGTAACCCGCGGAAAATTTGTTGGCTATTTGACAAAAATGTACCAAGAAACCATTTGCGTTGCTGGAACACATGGTAAAACCACAACGACTTCCATGCTTGCCACTTGTTTTTTAGCGGCTGGCAAAGATCCTTCTGTTGAAGTTGGCGCCATGTTAAAAAATATTGGTGGAAATTATCACATCGGGAAAAGTGAATATTTTATTTTGGAAGCTTGCGAATACAAAGCTAATTTTCTGAACTTTTTTCCAAAAAGTGCCATTATCTTGAACATGGATGGCGACCACTTGGACTATTATAAAACTTTTGACAATGTCGTCAACACATTTCAAGATTTTTCTTGCCTTTTAAAAGAGGATGGCTTGCTGGTAACCAATGCGGACGACAGCAATTGTTTGGCTTTAAAAAATATTGTAAAATCGAAATTTATTTCTTATGGAATTGAAAATAAAAATGCGGATTTTGTTGCCCAAAATATTGAATTTGACGACAATGGCTTTGCGCAATTTGATGTTTATAAACAGAATGAATTTTATCATCATTTTGCTTTATCTGTGACTGGAAAGCACAATGTTTTGAATGCTTTAGCATGTATCGCCATGTGTGATTACTATGGAATTGAGAAAAACAGGATGGCTGAAGCATTGCAAAGTTTTACGGGCGCGGAACGTCGCTTGGAATATAAAGGCTCTTTTGGCGAGGTTTCTGTTTTTGATGATTATGCGCATCATCCGACTGAAATTTCAGCTGTTAGTAGTGCGATTAAAAATAAAAAATATCATGAATCTTGGGTCATTTTTCAACCACATACGTATTCTAGAACGGCTAGTCTTTTAGAGGATTTTGCGCACTCTTTAATGGATTTTGACCACGTTATTTTGGTGGATATTTATGCAGCAAGAGAGCAAAATACAGTTGGAATTTCTTCACAGGATTTGGCAAATAAAATGCTTTCTCTTGGCAAAAAAGTGGACTATATTCCAGAATTTGAAAAGGTCGTAAAATACGTCAAAGAAAACGCCGCGCCACATGATTTGGTCTTAACTTTGGGGGCTGGAACAGTCACACAAATCGGGCCTATGTTGCTAAAATAAAAAACAAAACGAGTATAAAAAACTCTACTCAAAATTTCTCACGCAATGTATTGAGTTTCTTATACTCATTTTTTTAAATATTTTCATTCCAATTTTTTAATCCATAAGCATCATTCATGAGCAAAACTAGATTTTCTATTACAATTGGCAATAGCGAAAAGTCTCCTTGTAGCACAGGAACTCCCCATAATAAAATCAAGATAATATCATTTCCGATAAAAAACGCAAAACTATATTTGCTTCTTCTCGCAATTAAATAAGTTGCAATTAGACTTGTAATCATGGAGAAACTTGAAACCACTAATTGACTGGTATGGAAATGTTTTAACACAACATATAAAATGCCAAATCCAACCATGCTAGTAAAGCCTAAAATTATCCACTCCTTTTTGCTAATTTGATTGGAAGTTACGGTATCTGTTTCTTGATTTTTATGCGTTATCCATGAAATTACCCCATAAACATACATCGGAAATACAACAAAAACATCAATCATGACTTCCCCATAATAGTGATTTATATAGGATAGGATAGAATATAACGTCACTTCTGCAATCCCCACAAATTGGCTGATTATTTTTCCTTTTGCTTGCAATAATGAGCAAAGTATTCCAACCAAAGATGCGAAAATCGTCAAAAAATCACTTTTGCATAAAATACTTGAAAAAGTAATCAACGTAGCTCCTAATACGAAAAGCGCAATTTCAAATCTCGTCCAGTCTTTGAACAGTTTTTTCATGAATTTTCTCCTTCATTTTGTATTTCTTCTTTTAGTTTATGAATAATCTCTTCATAATTTGAATATTCCTCTTCGACTTTATCCAATTCTCCACTTGAAAAATTCCTCAAAAATACTGTTTTAAATTTCATAAATTTGCCAATACCCTCAAAATATTTTTGAATATCCTTGGCAACTGCTTGATTTTCTTTTTCACTAATTTGCCCTATGGTAATTATATAAATCGTCTTGCCTTGCAATAGTTCATCGTGCGCGCTATAAGGGTTCCACCTGTCAATTACATTTTTCAAAATGCCTGTTATATGGTTCATGTAAATTGGAGTTGCTATGATAATTTTATCTGCTTGAACCATATCCAAATATAATTCTTGCATGTCATCTTCTAGCACACAAAAATTTTCTAAACCTTCTGCACATGCACAACATCCCAAACAATAATTAATACTTTTGTCCGACAAGGAAAATAACGTATCATTTTCTTCCTTTAAATCGCTTAAAACTTTGTAGCAATTTTGTCTGCGATTGCTTCCATTTATGTATAAATTCATACGATTTGCCTCCACTTAATTTGATAAAATAAAAATGCCCAGAGGGCAACGTACTTAACATACGTTTAGCTTTTAGCTACCTACTCTAGGTCTTTGATAATATTTTAACACAATAAAGCAATCATGTCAACTCTTATCTTTATTATTATATGTAATTTTTTGAACTCTACCACTGATTTTATCTCCTGGAAATAGACTGATTCTAAAATTTTTAGACTTTAAATGAGGAACAACCGCTTTCACAATATTCTTATTTTTATAGTAGTTATAAAAAGTATTCACAACTAAATCCGCTAATTGAATTCCGTAATGATTTTTTGAATCATAATAGGTAATTTTAAAATTAAAATTTTCTAAGCAGAACTCTGTTTTTAAATACGTTTCTAAATTATTTAATTCTCCAACACGTATATTTCTATTATCAATACTCACAATAAATTCTACTTCGTTGGCTAAAAGTTCTAAATTTAATAACGGAATTACACAATCTTTTATAAGAAGTTTAACTGCATAATTAAAAAATATATTAGAATATATAATTTCTTTTTTCATTGCTTGTTTATCGAAAACTTTTGCACAACCAAAAAAAGTATCCATGTCTTGTATATTATCAAATATATTAATTTTTTCTGCATCCTTCATATGATATGATTTAATTTCTTGGTCTAAGCTTAAATTTTTATTTTGTTTCATTTCATAATTAATCTTTTTATATTTGGAAATTATTTTAAGCTTATCGTGTGCAAAAGTAAAATAACCACCAACCGCAAAATACTTCGTTTTACTATTTTTATGTATCGAACCACTTTCATCTAAGTACATATATATCTTCATAAGCAACACCTCATCGTGATAATTTTTCGGATATATTATATCATAGATTATTTTATATAGCAAGTTTTTTATTGCTTTTGTAGTTTTTATACTTTTTCTCGAAATTTGCTAAATGCTGCAGGTATTGGATATTTTTCTAGAAGTTCTTGTTTTTCTACCCAAACAAATTCCTGATTGGCATTTTTTACAAAAATTTTAAATCCTATCATATCCCATTCTACATGAGAAAAAATATGACGATAACTTCCCAGTTTTTCAATTTTATTTACTTGCAAATTCCAATTCTGCAAAACATCTTCTAGCTCTTTTTTTGTGCACTTTTTATCCACATTTGGAAACTCATATAAGTCAGCAAGTAATCCAGTTTTATCTCTTTTTCGAATCGCAATTTGATTTTCATATTCCAACAAAAAAACTGTTTTTTGCTCTTTTTTTCTTTTTATTTTTGCATTTCGCACTGGAATATTCAGCGTCAAGTTTTCTTTCTTGGCTAAACAAACTTTTTGCAACGGACATTGCTCACAAATCGGCTCCCCATTTGGCAAACAAATTCGTTCCCCTAATTCCATTAATCCCTCATTAAAATCGCCAGCTCGTTTTGGCATAATTTGTCTCAATTTTTCAGTAAATTCTTTTTTTGTTTTTGCCCCTAAAACATCTTTTTTACTTAGTACAACTCGACTCACTACACGAAGCACATTTCCATCAACAGCTGGCACTTTTTCGTTGTATGCAATTGACGCAATAGCGCCTGCTGTGTATTCACCAATTCCAGGCAAATTTAATAATTCTTGATAATTTTTTGGCATTATTCCGTTGTATTTTTCTTGCACAATTTGAGCTGCTTTTTTCAAATTTCTAGCTCGATTATAATAGCCCAATCCTTCCCATAATTTTAGCAACTTTTCTTCGTCAACTTCTGCCAAATCCTTGACCATTGGTAAGCTCCTTAAAAATCGTTCATAGTATCCCAAAACTACTTCAATTCTTGTCTGCTGAAGCATGATTTCAGAAATCCAAATATGATATGGATTTTTCTCTTTTCGCCAAGGCAATTCTCTCTTATTTTCCTGATACCACTTAAGCGTTGGCTCTGCCATTTTTTTCATTAAATCTAAATCTTGCATTTTTCTTCCCTACTATTTTTCAAATAACATCGATGGATTTCCTAAAAAAGTAAACAATGCTTTTGTTAAAGCAATAACGACAATAATTCCTACCACCATTAACACAATATAAACTAAATACCCAACAAACGATTCAGATTTTTTGTACGCAATATATTCTAAAAAAGTTACAATCGCCGCAACCAAAAATACTCTAGCAACCGCCATCATCGTCATCTCTGAACCTTTAAAATAATTATCAACAAAACAATACAAAAAATTTAAAATATACCCCAACATAAATCCATTTCTGCAAAGTCCTAAATAAGCAATATAAATAAAAATAATTCCTACAATAATTGCCAATATATTCATCTTTTTCCCCCCTTTTTGTATTCCTTTTTCATTATAAACATAATTAAAATAATAGTCAATATTTTTTTTTATTGTTTTCTTATCAAAAATAGATTATAATAAAGAAAATATATAAGGAGAATAACATGTTAAAATTTCCAGAAAAATTTAAAACTGATGTCATTAATCGCTATGGAACAGAAGGTCAAATTTGGCTAAATCATAGTAATAATCTTATAGAAAAATATGCAAAAAAATTTGAATTAGAAAATGTTCAATTAGTTGAACCGTTAGGCGTCAATATTGTTATGTTTGCTACCTCTTCAAAATGGGGAGAAATTGTCATTAAAATTGGCTCACCTAGTTCTAAGCAAGAAATAAAAATCATTCAGCAATATTCTGAAAATTATGCACCAAAGTGCTATTATTCGAATCCTGAAGATAATGTTATGATTTTAGAAAAAATTTGTCCCGGATATTCTTTAGATAATTTAGAAAATTTAGAAGAAAGAATTAAAGTATTTTGTACTTTATCAAATCATCTTTTAATTCCTGTAAATTGTGCAGAAACCTTTTTAACTTTTGATGAAATATTTACCAAGGATTTAGCATTCGTAAAAGAAAATTATCCACTTTTTAAAGACATTTTGTGGATGATTGACATTGCCAAAAATCTTTATGAAAAAATGCAAAAAATAAATTTACCAAAATATATTTTGCACGATGATTTACATCACAAAAATATTTTAAAATCTGAAAATGGTTGGAAAGCAATTGACCCCTATGGAATAATTGGCGAAAGAGTGATTGAAACAGCCCAGTTTTTAAGAACTGAATTAAAATACACAAATTTAGAAAAAAACGAAATTGACAAACTTATTTCACTCATGTCAAAATATTACAAAGAAGATAAAAAATTAATATTAGAAACTTTATATTTTTATACCATTAGAAAAATTATTTGGCAAACCAAAATTAAAGCAGATTCTAAAACAATTTCTTCCCTTATTACTAGCTGCAAAAATTTACTTGAAA
This sequence comes from uncultured Clostridium sp., assembly GCA_947571115.1. Lineage (GTDB taxonomy): Bacteria > Bacillota > Clostridia > TANB77 > CAG-508 > Scatovivens. The sequence continues at coordinate 57,168 of CANOWW010000012.1, read as the reverse complement.
TGTTAGACTTAAAATGCACAGACTGAGCCACTTTTTCATAAAATATTTTAGGTGATTTTTATGTTTAAATTGACAAAAAAAATAATTCAAAATGAATTAACTTACAAAGGAAATGTGATTGTAAAATACAAAATTGAATATCCACAAATTTTTTCCAATTGCTACTCCACTTGTCATTTCAATTCCGTAAATTTAGAACGTGCCTTAGAACTTGAAAAATATGCAAAAGAAACTCTCTTTAAGGACAGCAAAAAAACTTATGATTACAATCTCGCAAATGGCTATCCGATTATGGTTTATGAATTAATTTTAGAAACCAATATTACGTATAACAAAAGTCCAATTCTTAGTTTATATCAGGACCAATATACTTTTACTGGTGGTGCTCATGGCTCCACAGTTCGCACTTCACAAAATTGGAACTTAGCCTGTAATAAACAATTGACTTTAAATGATATTTTTGCTAAAAACCCTAATTATTTTCTCACTATTTTAAAGCAAATTAATCAGCAAATTCAAGAAAAAGGAGCCGATTTATTTTTTGACAATTACTGCACTTTAGTTCTAGAAACTTTTCAGCCAAATCAATTTTATCTAACCTCTAATTCTGTTGTAATTTATTTTCAACAATATGACATCGCCCCTTATTCCACAGGAATTCCAACCTTTGAAATTAGCTATTCATAGCTAATTTCTATCTCATCTGCTCTAACACTGGCAATTCTTTTCTACATTTTCTCTGCGCTTCTAAGTCAATTTCTTGCACAATAATTCCTTCGTCATTTTCTATCTTGACTAAAATTTTTCCTTCATAAGAAATCACTTGCGTATTCCCACAAATGCCTTCCCCAGTTTGGTTACATGCACAAAAATAAACCTGATTTTCAATTGCCCTCGCCTTTGTCAAAACGTCCCACGCAATTGCACCAGTTGCCTTTCTAAAATGCGATGGCAAAAATATAATCTCTGCCCCCTCTTTTATGAGCTCTCTAAAATATTCTGGGTATCTTAAATCAAAACAAATGCCAACTCCCATTTTCACGCCATCCAACTCAAAAATTCCATTTGCATTTCCCGGCAAAGTCTTTTGCGTCTCATCCACAACCAAATCTGGTTTATTTACTTTGTACATATATTTTTTATCATAGCGATGAACCATCTCGCCCTTTCTATTCACGATAAAGCACGTATTTGTTGTTTTCTCCGAACCTTCCTTTATCAAAGAAACACTACCCAATACAAGATTAACATTATTCTCTTTCGCAAAATCCTGATATTTTTCAATATCTTCTAAGCTACAATTTCTCTGACTACGTTCGCTCCCCCAGTAAACAAATGACTCAGACAAACAAATCACATCTGCCTTTTCTAAAACCGCTTGTTCCATAAATCGCAACGCTTTCTTTTCGTTTTCTTCCCTCGTTTCAGTTGAATCCATCTGAACAAGTGCTACCTTCATTTTCCTACCTCCAACATCGCATCTTTCATCACTTCTCTTTGTGTTTCAAAATTCGCTTTTGTCACTGAAATTCTGCCACACATTTGCGTTTTCAAAAAATAATTTAATCTGTCAAATGCCTGAAGCGTTTCCTCTGTGCCACTTCCACTGCCGCCCGCACACGCAATACAAACAACTTTCTTACTCCTGATTTCCGAGTTCTCACAAAAGGCATCACACCTTTTCAAACGGTCAAAAAACGTTTTGGCACTTTCGCTCATTTCCCAAAAATACACTGGTGTAACAAAAACATATCCGTCAAAATTCCCCATATATTCGTAAATCCCGTTAAAATCGTCCTCCTGAACACATTTGTGTTGCTTCAAACAAATGCCCCAGCCTCGCTCGCCACAAGCCAAACACCTCTGAATATTTTTTTGATTGATACAAATATGTTCGACCTCATTTCCAGAACTTTTCAGCACATTTTCGCACTCTGCCACACACGAAAACGTCAAACCAATTTTATTAGGAACAAAACTATCTGCATTTACTTGATTACTACTAAAACTCAAAATCAAAACTCGCATTTCATTCTCCCATTTTCCCTGCAAACAATTTTCTAATTTCCTTGCAATTCGCCTCTGCCTCTTTCACACATTCCTCCAATGTCAGCAATTTTCTTTTTTGCTCCATTTTCTGCAACACCTTGTCTCGCGCTTCCTCATATTCCACTTGCCTTCTTCCCCACTCATGCAAATAAATCAAAGCCCCCTCCACAGTCACAAACTTAAAACATTCCGCATTTTTCACAATCTCTGCAATCTTCGTTTCCGTTTTTACTTTGTCATGATGTGCTTGAATACTATTCAAAATAATTTTCTGCTCCTCCATCGGAACTTGCCACTCGTCCAAATACTTTTGTGAAAATTCCGCACTTAAGTTAGGATGATTTTGCTGAATTTCTCCCGCCCAAATCGGGCTAAACACCGTATGCGCCAAATACAACGAGGTCAAAATCAGCCTCTCATCTTCCTGATATTTCTGCGCCAACTCTTTCCCTTTCAAAATCGCCAATTCCGTCAATCGCCATGCTGGCGCTTTATTAATTTGCGTTTGCTGATACATCAAATCTCTCGACAATTCTACAATATCCATATTTCTCCTTTTACAATTTTATGATTATATCATCATAAAAAAATATTGTCAAATAGAAATCATCTTGACATTTTATGTAAATTATGGTATAATAATAGTAAGAACCTTTAACTAGACCTCGCTTTTACAGGAGGATCCCTAGTCAACACAGAAAAAAACTTTTTAGGAGGTAAATTATGGAAAGAAAATTAATGTCTCGGAAAGAATTAGTAGAAAATCATAAAGCCAATCTCAGCAACATAAAAAAAGTCATTCAGCCATTTGCTGAAGAAATTACTTCGCCTGATGCTGGCTGGCTGAAAGCAAAGATTGGAGAAACCTTCTTCTATATCAGAGAGAATATTGGAGAAAAGACATCCTTCCGGTTTTATGTATTTCTTTCTGTTGAGGACAAAACATTTAATCCTATCAGAGGATATCGTAGAACAGACGAAGATGACTATTGGAATCATGATTTAACCTTGCTTGAATTTTATGGTACATTCGAGTATTGGTTAAAGAAAACCAACCAGCTGGGAACTGCCTAATGGCATTCCCAGTTGGTTTATTTTTACATCTCACTTCTGCCTTCTAGCGCTTTCGTTAGCGTCACCTCGTCTGTGTATTCCAAATCGCCTCCGACTGGAATTCCTCTCGCAATTCTCGTCACTTTAATTCCCATTGGCTTGACCAATTTTGAAATATACATCGAAGTTGCTTCGCCTTCCACACGCGGATTTGTCGCCAAAATTAATTCTTTCACAGTACCATCCATTAGCCTTGAGAGCAACTCCTTGATTTTTATGTCGTCTGGACCAATTCCGTTCATCGGAGAAATCGAGCCATGCAAAATATGGTAAACGCCCTTAAATTCGTGCGTTCTCTCCATTGCAAAAACATCACGCACATCCTCCACTACACAAATCGTGGTTTGGTCCCTTTTCCCATCAGAGCAAATATTGCACGGGTCCGTATCAGAAATATTAAAGCATTTTGAGCAAAACTTCAAATTACGTTTTGCATTCAAAATCGCATCTGTAAACTCTTTCGCTTGCTCGTGGCTGACATCTAACATATAAAAAGCCAAGCGTTGTGCGGTCTTGTGCCCAATACTTGGCAGTTTCTCAAAACTTTCAATTAATTTTTCAATTGATGGTGAATAATTTGCCATTCTACATTAACCCCGGGATATTAAATTTGCCAAAACTTGCATTTTGAGCATCGTCCACTTTGCGCAAAGCCTCATTCACGCAAGTCAAAATCAAATCTTGCAACATTTCCACATCTTCTGGGTCAACTACGTCCTTCTGAATTTTAATTTCCTGTAACATTTTGCCACCAGTTACAGTCACAGAAACCGCATTGCCACCAGCTGTTGCACTAAATGTTTTTTCTTGCAATTCTTCCTGCGTTTTCTCCATTTCCTCTTGCATTTTTTTTGCTTGTTTCATCAATTGGTTTGGATTAAATCCTCCAAAACCTCCCATTCCTCCTGGAAATCCGCCTCTTTTTGCCATTCTTATCTCCTTTCCAAATTTTATTCAATCACATTAATATCTATCCCGAGTCCGTCAAATACTGATGTCGTCGTCTTTTTCTCTGTCGTTTTTGCCTTGCCATCTCTCAATTTGATGTTTATTTCAGTACCAGTCGCCATCGCAATGGCTTTGATTAAATCAGCACGATTATTGGGCTCCTCCAAAATTCTTCTGTTAAAATCCGTCAAACCATTGGTGAATACGATTTCCCACGTTTGGTCATTTAACTTATCCACAGCCGTATTTACCAAACAAGTATATAAACGTATTTTTCCTGCATTTTTCAATTGGTTTACAATTTCCTGCCAATCCTGTGTCGGTTTCACGTTTTGTATTGTTACCTTTGGCTGATTTTGTGCAACTTCAGGTTGCCTTTTCGCAACTTGCGGTTGCATTATGTCAATTTCAGGTTGCGAAATTGGTTTTTCAACTCGTTTCATACAAATTTTCAAAATTCCTGCTTGAAACATAATCGTTTTTTGCGTCGAACTCTTCAAGCTACTTTCCAACTCTGACAACTGATAAATGATTTCCAAAAGCTTCTGTTTTTCCGCCTTACCCGCCAAATCCTTAATTTTCACTAACTCTTCCTGACTGTAGATTTCCAGCTTTTTTGTAGCTTTATACACCAAAATGTCTTTGACGTATTTAATTACTTCCCACAAAAAATTGTACAAATCTTTGCCGTCTTCTAGCACATCGTCAATCGCTTGAAGCGCAGTCGTTTCGTCATTTTCCAAAATGGCTTTTGTTAATTTGTGTATCATTTCCAAACTTGGAATTCCCACCAATTCCTTGAGCAAATCGGCTGTGATTTCATCCGCACTTTCTTGACTACAACGTTCTAAAATGCTGATTGCATCACGCATTGCACCTTCTGACAAAACCGCCAAAATTTGCAATGCTTCGTCTGTTATTTGAATATCGGATTCTGTACAAATAATTTTCAGTCTTTTGACAACATTTTCGTTGCTAATTTTTTTATAATCGAACCTTTGGCAACGAGACAAAATCGTGGCTGGCAATTTTTGCGGTTCGGTTGTGGCAAGCATGAATTTTACGTGCTCTGGCGGCTCTTCCAAGGTTTTTAGCAACGCATTAAACGCCCCTGTTGATAACATATGCACCTCATCAATGATGTAAACGCGATATTTTGCTTTTGTGGGCAGAAAATTGACTTCTTCGCGAATGCTACGAATATCTTCCACACTGTTGTTGGATGCTGCATCCATTTCGACAACATCTGTTAATGCACCACTCAAAATTTCTTGGCAAATTTCGCATTCATTGCAAGGTTCGCCATTTTGTGGATTTAAGCAATTCACGGCTCTGGCTAAAATCTTCGCTGTCGTTGTTTTTCCTGTTCCACGGCCGCCATTGAACAAATAAGCATGCCCCACACGACCTGCCATGATTTGATTTTTGAGGGTTCTCGTGATATGTTCTTGCCCCACCATGTCTTCAAATTTCAATGGCCTAAATTTTCTATATAAAGCAGTATAAGCCATATTTTCTTCCTTTCGTATTATAAAGACTTCCCTTAAGGAAGGCATGTCAATCACATAAATACACTACTTATCGCTGCTTTCTCTCGAACCTGACGAGATTCATAGCTTTTTATTGAAACATACCTTCCTAAAAAGAAGCCTCGTTCTTTTTTCTTATTATATAATGAAATTTCTCATTTGGCAAGAGGTTTGCTAGAAAATTTTAAGATTTTCTCCTTTTTTACACTTCCTTAAAGAAACGATAATATTCAATGTCGTCTAAAATCTGAATGATATAGCCACTTTTTACGCTTCCTTCGTCTATTTCTAATTGCAAATTGGCACTCATATTGCAAATAAAATTTTCGTCCAAATTATTTTTGATATGAATCGTAAAGTGAATTTTGGGCGACAACTTTGCTAAATCGATATCTAAATTGTTAAAAATTCTTCCGTCAAAAGACACCAACCCATTATCTTTTGTAACTTGATATTGGTTGACAATGTTTTTATTAATGTAACCCAACGTAATCGGGTTAGAACAATCTGTAAAAAAAACTGGCTCGGCATAACTGCTGTTTTGGTTGTCTTCGTTCGTGTAAACAATTTTGTAATCCAATCTTTGATCAATTAAATTTTGTTCAATCAAACGAAACTTGGAAATCTCAAGCGGATTTTTATAATACAACGCTGGCGTCCCATAATTATAATCCACATCAATCTTAAAATTGTCCAAATACAGCTCCTTTACTGTATTTTCCTGCGTTAATTCACTACTAAAATTGTCAATATAAAGCGCCACATCCGAATATTGCGAAATGCTAATATCCTGCAAATTTTGCTCTGCCGTGTTGTCTACCGCCTCTGCGCTGCTGTATTTTAGCATTTTCGCCACACGAAAAACAGGCTTTTCATTCGCCTGAGCAATTACCATAAGTTCCTCTACAAACCTGTTTCTCGCAGCTATTTTCTTAAAAATAAACTGATAACTAATCATCCCCAATAAAACCAAAACGCTAATTAAAACAATCGGAATGATGATTTTTACGATTTTTTCTCTCATTATTCTATCCTACTATAATCTATTATACAAATATTCCATATAAGAATATACTCTATTATGCCAATTTTCGTCACTTGCATACCTTTTGTTGACAGAGGCAACAGTTGGTTCCTCGTAATAAGAACCTTTTGCCAATTCCTCCCCGTAAATCGGTGTTCCTTCTTCATTAATGTAATATTTTACCAAAGCTTTTGCCACTAATTCAATCCCTTCGGCATATGTATCAAATGTAAATGAGCTCGCATATGGCGAATTGTCATAGGCACCATAACCAAACAAATTCTTTTTGTCATTGGCAATCGTCGACGTTCCCCATGCACTTTCATGAATTGCAATAGCCGCCAGAAATACGCCATTGATGTGATAATTCTTGTCCATGTTGTAAAAAACTTCTGCATTTTCTTCTAAAATACGGTTTTTGTCAGACGCATTTCCTGACAACATTTTTTTGTAATCTTCCAACGTCAAATCTGTTGATTCGTTGAGTGGCATACTTTCTGATAACGTCATTTTGATTCTTTGCACACGATTGGCTTCCACAACGCCCGGCGTTACTTTGCTTGAAGTCAAATTTTTGCATTCGACATATCCTTCCAAACCATCAAAATTGATTTTGCACCAATTTTCGTCTTTTAATTCTAACAAAACCACGTCTAAACTTTTCAAAATCGTGCAAACATTTTCTGCAGAATTTTCCGCCTCTTTTTTTAACTCGACTTCCTTCGTCAAATACATTTTATCATCTAAATGAACTTTGTTGTCTGCCAAAAATTTTGAAGTACCTCGCTCGATAATTTCTGGTGTCGAATTCGCCATTGGTAGCTCACTTAGCACATTTTCAACTACTAATTCATCGTTTTCATAAGATTTAATAACTGTTACTTGCTTAGTTCCTGCAATTCCTTCTTGCACAATTTTTTCTTCGCCTTCTGGCAAATTAGGGTTGTCCTCATATTTTGTTTCAAAGTCCATTGGGCGAACCTCTTCAGCATATTCTTTCGATTTCAAAACACTCACATTTTGCATCAAAATATTTTCTAATTCAATCGCATTTTCATTGCTCTCTAAAACCAATTCTCCTGCAGCATTGACCGGTTGTGCAGATTGTTCTTTTTCTTGTGTTATTTCTGGTTCTTGCGTATTTTCTATTTGTAGTTCTGGCTCATTTTCTTGGGCAATTTCCTGTTTTTCGACTGTGTTTTCAGAAATCGTTTTAGCAAAAATGCTAGTCGAAAAAATAAAAGTAGCTGCTACAATAAAAATTGTCACCATGACAATAATTTGTTCTTCTCTCGCAATTTTGGTTAACTTTGGATGCGCAATTTCACTAATTTTTTTTTGTACAGCTCGTCTCCCTTTCCTACGTTTCTTCCCTAAATCTGGTTGTATGTAATCCACTTTTTTTATGTCTTCTAGATTATGACGCATTTGCTCAAGGTTTTGCTGCATCTCTCTAAAATCATTAATTCTCATACTTATTCATCCATTCTTAATATTTTACAACATTATTATATAATATTTTTTTTAGAATGTCTATATTAAATTTTAGATATTTTTCAAAAAATTGTATATTGCTCTTGAAATTGCTAACCTTGTGTGCAGTATAATCGTTCTTTTTAGTTAAAATTAAAAAGGTAGTGTCAGCACACACTACCTTTTCTTTAATTTTTTCTATGCCATCATCAGATTTATATAATATTTTAAATATATATCATACACTATTATTATATATCAATTATATTTTTTGTCAATACTTTTTACAACTTTTCTACATCCCTCTTGCAATTCTTTGTCCTTTATGCTATCTTATTGTTAATGAATAAATTAAAGGAGCATTTTATGGCATTAATTGAAGTACAAGATTTAGTAAAAACCTATAAAATAAGTCAAAAAGACGCTGGCATGTTAGGTTATATCAAGCATTTATTTCATCCAAAATATAAGGAACATATGGCTGTTAATCATATTGATTTCCAAATTGAAGAAGGCGAATTAGTTGGCTATATTGGCGAGAATGGCGCTGGAAAATCCACTACCATCAAAATGCTAACCGGTCTATTGACGCCTACTTCTGGAAAAGTTACTGTAAACGGCATCGTGCCGTATGAAAAAAGAATTCAAAATAACCGACAAATCGGTGCTGTTTTTGGGCAAAAAACGCGGGTTATGGTGGGACTTGCCAGTCATTGAATCCTTTCAATTAATCCAAAAAATGTATCAAATTTCACATGACGAATACAAGAAAAATTTGAAAAAATTTACTGAAATTTTGGATTTATCAGAACTTTTAAATAAACAAGTCAAAAATTTAAGTTTAGGGCAAAAAATGCGCTGCGAAATTGCTGCTACTTTTTTGCATAACCCAAAAGTCGTTTACTTGGACGAGCCAACCATTGGGCTCGACATTTTGGTCAAGGAAAATATTCGCAAATTTATCAAGGATATTAATGCAGAAAAAAACACAACGGTTATCCTAACTACTCACGATTTGAAAGATATTGAGGATGTTTGCAATCGTATCATTCTTCTGGATAAAGGGCAAATCATTTACGACGGTGCGAAGGAAGTTTTCAAAAACACCTATGGAAAATATATTATTGCAGAATTTGTCGTTGAGAACAAAACTAAAAATCTAAGTATGGAAACTGCTGACGAAGATTTTGAAGTTTTTGAAGAATCCGACCAACATTTAAAAATTAAATTTAATCATGAAAAAACAACAATTATCAATATTGTAAACTATATTTCCAACCATTGTGAGATTTTGGATTTACACATCCAAGAACAAGATTTAGAAGAAATTTTGAAGGAATTATATCGAGGTGACGTCATTCATGCTAAGTAGAATTTGGGCAATTGCCAAACAAAATGCAAACGAAAACTTGTATTATCGTTTTGATTTAATTTTATATATTTTCAATTTCATTGTAGAAATTACGGTGTACATCTTTATTTGGCTCGCCATTTACAACCAAGGCGGGCAAATTTCTGGCATGAGTTTTGAACAAATTACGACATATTATATTTTAGTTGTTTCCTTAAATCCAATCATTGTTTGGGGCATTAATGAAACGATTGGAATTGCCATTCGCGAAGGCGAAATTTTAAAAGAATTGCTAAACCCGATTTCCTATTTTGGTTATTACTTTGGAATTCGTGTTGGCGAACTAATTGAAGCTGTTATTGTTGGTGTTTTAACATTTGGCATTTGTGCTTTGTTGTTTGGTGTTTTGCCACCAGCAGGACTTGTGAATTTTCTGTGTTTCCTTGGTGTTATCAGCTTATCTGTCCTTGTTGTTTACTTTTTTGAATTAATTCTTGGAATGACCGCCTTTTACACCGACTCCATTTGGGGCGTTGAAGTTCTAAAACGCGCTATTTTAAATATCTTTTCTGGCATGATTGCGCCCATTTCATTATTCCCAGAATTTCTGCAAAAAATCGCCAATTTTCTGCCATTTAAAGATTGCATTTACACGCCAATTAACATTTATTTTGGCGAATTAAACACAGCAGAAATTTGTCAAATTATGATAAAACAGTGCATTTGGATTGTTTTGCTCTATGCTATTGCTAAATTTGTTTTTCATAAAGCAGTCAAAAATATTACAATAAATGGAGGATAACATGATACAAAACCTAAAATTATATTTCGCTTTTTTAGGCGCATCACTCAAAAAAATGATGGAATATCGCATCGATTTCTTGATTGGAACATTTTCACAACTAACGTTTCAAATCATTGAACTCATCTTTATATGGATTATTTTTCAAAATACAGACGCCATCGCTGGCTGGAATTTCCAGCAATTGTTACTATTGTATGGCGTTATGATGCTAGCCTTGTCTGTCAATGAATTACTGTTTGACTCTACTTACGATATTGGAAGAAAATTTATCCGAAAAGGCAAATTTGATACCATTTTGCTACGCCCTGTTCATCCATTGATTTCGGTTTTAGGCGAATCGCAAAGTTCGTCTTCTATGAGCTATGTGATCCTTTCTATTATTTTAATCGTCACTATGCTCATAAAATTAGAAATTTCTATGACTTTTTGGTTGCTTTTGAAAATTTTATATTTTGGCATTTTAGGCGGCTTTATCATTGGGGGAATTCAAACGATTTTTAGTATTACTGGATTTTGGACTTATAAATCCAATGAGGTCGTTTGGTCTGTTTTCCAGATGCACAAACTTGCCCAATATCCAATCGAAATCTATAATAAATTTGTGCGAATTTTAATTAGTTTTATTTTGCCTTTTGCTTTTGCGTCTTACTTTCCAACTCTAGACTATTTGTTTGAAAACCAAAGCAATTTATTTTTCGTTGTGCCTTGCATCACAATAACAGTTTGGCTGATAGCTATTAGCGCTTGGAATTGGGCACTAAAACAATATCGCAGCACAGGGAATTAAATTCAAGACTCATTACTCCACTAAAATTCCATATTCTGCCTCGAATTTTTCGCCTAATTTTAACTCTTGTTGCCATTTACGCTCTTCCAAATCTCCCTCAAAATCAACGCTGTCGCATCTTCCATACCAAGGCTCGATGCACACAAATGGGCAATTTTCTTTATACGGAGACCAAATTCCAACCAGCGGCGTATCAAATTTCACTGTAACATATGGCTTTTTGTCTGACAAACAAAGCGAAATTTCTTGCACTTGGTGGTTTTCTAGAATTAACGCATCTTGCTTGAACAGTTCTGGCGCAATTTTTAAATAACCATTTTCCAAGTCAATCTTGCCATTTACCTCGTTTTTCACAGGCGCCAAACCGTTTTCCAAACCCGTATTAATCAATGAATTCACTGTGTCAAATTTCAAGTAGCATTCCTCTCTTTGCTCCGCTGGCACACAAAATGCAGGATGCGCCCCAATTGAAAAATACATCGTTTGCGCCCCTTGATTTTCAACTTTCCACATTACCTTAATTTTATTTTCCTGCAATTCATAGCCAATTTTTAGGCAAAACTCAAATGGGTATTTTTCCAAAGTTTCTGCATTTGAATTTAAAACATACCAGCAACCATTTTCCGTTTTTTCCAAAAGCTCAAATTCCATATCCCTCGCAAAGCCATGTTGCCCCATTTGATAAACTTTGTCATGATAACAATATTCCTTATTTTTCAAGGCTCCCACAAAAGGAAACAAAACCGGCGCCCTTCTGCCCCAAAAAGCTTTGTCCCCGTGCCACAAATAATTTTTGCCATTTTTCTTATTTTCGATTTTCTGAAGCTCTGCCCCAAATGTGCTAATTTCTAGTTTTAAATTTTCATTTTCGATACTTGTATTCATAGTTCCTCCTCAATATAAATTCCGTGTTTTACCAAATTTTCTGAAGGTGGCGGATTGGCTGGCGTTTCCGTAAATTTGACCACCATCACATCTTGAATCATTTTGACCGAATTTTCTCCCGGGAAAATGTCCATTTGCTTAAATTCATCTGAATGAATGATATTATGATATTCATAATCTTCGCAAAAGTTTATACGTACCCCGCAAAATACCTCCATGAAATTGCGCCAAGTGGCTTCTTGCCCCCAATAGGTCGCATGAAAAATCGAAGAGCGCAAACTGTTGGTCACTGCCAAATTATAAATATCGAGCGTTTTCGGAAAATTCACATCATCAATAACGCCTGCAAAAAGTTTGTTCATGCCAGAACGATAACCCGGCGTCTCCTCCATTCTGACCAAAATGCGATTGGCAACCTTTTCCGCTTGTTCATACGTCATTTGCGTTGTTTGATAAGTGACTACAATCGACAAAAAATAAGTTATCATAATCACAATCAAAACAAGGCTTGCTGCCCAATTGAGCAAATTTACCAAGCTACTTTTAGTGCCTAATTCCTCAAAAATCATAAGTGAAAACGGTATCATAAGAAGCATTTGGGTTGCCATTAAAAAATAGATTTCATTCCCTGAAGCAATGATAACAACTACGTTTAAAGCAACAGGCAATAGGGCAATTAAAACAAATGCTAACACAGTTCTGGCAAAAAAATCTTTTTTGGTTTGCTTATTTTTCCATAATTGGGTCAGCCAAATAAATGTTGAAACTGTAAATAATGCAAAGAAAATCGCATACAATTTTTCGCGTTTCCATGCTCTATTTAAGATAATACCATCTGCAAAAAAATACTTAAAAAATGCTATGTATGCGTTTTTGATAGAAGGAATGATTGAGATCAGGATTGTGACAAGCCCAATTTGGTTGGTCCCTTTGTAGGTTGACATTGTCAAGTGGTTGATTTTTAGGTACAACACTGTAATGGCGGCATACAAAATTGCGAAAATCACTAACATTGCTGCTTTTTGGGCAATGTCTTTGATGACTTCTAGCACCGTTTTTTCTTGCGCCAATAATTTTCTAATATTTACCATTAAAATCAGCCCAATTGTAAATCCCATATAACTTTGATAAATGGACAACATGAAAATAAACGAAATTCCTGCCAAACAAATGCCTCGTTTTTTGTTTTTTATGGAATAAAAAGCGTATGGCGTAAGAACAGAAAAAAGCATCGCGAATAAGTATGCGTCTGCTGTATAGGCGTACAAAAGCGCCATACATAAACTTGGCGAAACAACGACACTTGCCATGATTAAAACTTGGAAAAGTTTGTTTTTGATTTCAAAAAGTTCGATTAACATTACGTTAATTAACCCCATTATCACAATGGAAATGAATGTTGTGATAAATGGGATTGCAATATTGTTGCGGAGCGAATCAATGAGGTTAATTCCCCAACGCCCAAGACTTGCTTCATAGCCGCCCCGCCGTGTAATGAATGCCATTTAGCAAGCCATCTGGGCTCCAAATTAAGTTGGAAAGTAGCAAAAAATGTGTGATAATCCCTAAAATAATGGTTAACAACATAATAAATTTTCTATCTTTTGTGAAAAAATTTCTCATCCCTTGCAAAACTTGTTCTGGTGATTTTATTTTTTCTTGTTCCATTTTATTTCCCCTTTAATTATGATGTGCCTTTATCATAATATTTTTACGCCAGAATGTCAAGGTTTAATTACAGTTTACTTGCAAGTTCCACTTCCACTTCACTTTCTTTGCCGTTTCTCTGAAGATGCAATTTTACTATATCTTTTGGATTTTTGCTGTAAATATATTTCTTCAAATCGTTCATTTTACTGATGTCAGTCTCATCAATTTTGGTAATAATATCCCCTTCTTTTACATCTAAATTAACCAATGGCCCATCTGGTGCCACTTGCGCCACATAAATTCCGTTTTCAATTTCTAAGTCCGAATCCAAATATTTGATAGCTTCTTTATCATAGCCATAAATGCCAAGCCACGCCTCTTCAAATTTTCCATCATTGATGAATTTATTAATAATTGGTTTGACAATATTCACAGGAACCGCAAATCCAATTCCTTCTGCATTGCTAATTTTTACTGAGTTGATGCCGATTAGCTTTCCGTCTGTATTAATCAATGCGCCACCACTATTTCCCTCATTAATCGTGGCATCTGTCTGAATTAAATCCTCCATGTAAACATTTTCGTTTTCGCCTTCAATTTTAATGGTTCGATTTAGGCTGCTGATGATGCCTTTTGTTACCGTTTTTTGAAAATCCATACCAAGCGGATTTCCAATCGCGTACACATCTTCTGCCAAATTAATTTCGTCCGAGTCTCCTAATTGCAAATATTCCAAATTACTTTTGTTGATTTTCACAATCGCTAAATCAATATTATTATCTGCCCAAACAACATTTCCATCATAAATTTTTCCGTCTTCTAAAGTCACATAGCAGTTGCTATATTTATTCCCTGCTACATGCTGATTGGTCAAAATATAACCATTGTCCGTAATCAAAACACCACTGCCCAAACCAAGCTTTTGCTCAGCGTTATCTACAAATATAGAGCTGCCACTTTGTTTTAATTTTGAAATTCCAACAATGGCATTCACTGAATTTTGGATATTATCCACCATAATCTTCTTTTCTAAGGATTTGTTCTCTGTTACCACATTTTCACTAAAATTTATTTTCTCAGCGCTATATTCAGCTACACTTGTAGTATAGTTGCTCACACTGGTTTTTAGTATTAAGACTAGCAATAATGCAATGATTATAATCATAAAACTGTACAAAATTAGCTTTTCCTTACTCTTCTTTTTTTCTTCATAATACATAATTTCAGCCTCCTTGTGGAGTTATTTTTTCCAAAATCTGGTTTTTCATACCTATTTAAAATATTTTTCATAATTATCTTGATTTTTTGTGATTTTTTATATATGATAGATGTAAATTTATTATTGGGGGAAGTTGAAATGGAAAAATTATATCCTTTAAGTGCACCACAAAAGTCAATTTTGCTAACCGAGCAATTTTATAGCGGAAGCAGTATCAATAATATTGGTGGTGGCATTACCGTTCATGAAGCTTTAGATTTTGATTTGTTAAAAAAAGCAATTCAAAATTTTGTAAAATATAATGACAGTTTTCGTATTCGTCTAAAACAAACTTCAACTGGCGTAAAACAGTATTTTGAAGATTTTTCTGAATTCGATATTGACGTAGTCGATTTAGAAAGTGAAGACGACGTTGCTGCTTTAGACAAGAGAATTTTGTCTCAGCCAATTAATATTTTCGAAGAACCTTTATTTCAATTTACAATTTTTAGATTTCCAAATAATCATGGTGGTTATGTTTTTAAATTGCACCACCTTATTGCTGATGGCTGGACCTCCGGTTTTGTTTGCACGCAACCTATGCAAGAATATTGCAATTTATTAAATCACACAAACAATAACCCGAATTTAAAATTGTCTTATATTGATTATTTGCAAACAGAAGAAAAATATTTTACAAGTAACAAATTTGAAAAAGATAAATTATATTGGGCAGAAAAATTTTCAACTGTCCCAAACACAGTTTCAATCCCATCTTCCATGGAGACTTCGAACGACTTTTCTTGTGAAGGAAACCGAAGTTCTTTTGTGGTCGCCAAAAAAGAATTTGCACAAATTACAGAATATTGCACACAACATTCTATCTCTGTTTTTAATTTTTTTATGGCAATTTTATCAATTTACCTTTCAAAAATTAATGATACAAACGATTTTGTTATTGGAACACCAATTTTAAATCGTTCTAATTTTGCTGAAAAAAATACAGCTGGCATGTTCATTAATACAGCACCTTTTCGTGTTACTTTTGATAGTCATTCTACTTTTACAGAATTAGCGACTTCTATCGCAAAGGACTCAATGGGATTACTTCGTCATCAAAAGTATCCTTATCAAAATATTTTAGAGGATTTAAGAAAACAAGATGCTTCCATTCCTAATTTATATAATATTCTTTTATCTTATCAAACAACGCAGTTTAGCGATGATTGCGAAATCTCACATGATACGCGTTGGATTTTCAACGGTTGTACAGCTGATGATATCGATATACATTTATACCAAATGAATGAAGTTGAAAATTTAACAATTTCTTATGACTATAAAACCAGTAAATATGCTTATATTGATATTGAAAATATCCATAAACGTTTCATGCATATAATCAAACAAGTTTTGAAAAATAATACCATCGAAATAAAAGATATTGAAATTGTCACACCTGAAGAAAGGCACAAGATTTTAGTTGAATTTAATAATACTGCAGTGGATTATCCAAAAGACAAAACGGTCGTGGATTTATTTGAGGAACAAGTTTCAAAAACACCAGATAATATAGCCGTTGTTTTTGAAAACCAACAGTTAACTTATCGTGAATTAAATGAAAAAGCAAATCAGTTAGCATGGTATTTGAAGGAAAAAGGAGCTCATTCAGGAATGATTATAGGTATCTGCCTAAATAGAAGTCTTGAATTAATCATTGGATTGATTGCAATTCTAAAAATTGGATCTGCTTACCTCCCTATTGATCCTAATTATCCACAAGATAGAATTACCTTTATGTTAGAAGATAGTAACGCAAAAATGTTATTAATAAATTCTAGTAATAACATTAATATATCAATTCCAAAAATTATTATCGATTTAACAAGCAATATATACAATTCTTCTTCAACAACTAACTTAAATTCTTTACAAAATTTAACCAATATTGTATATTTAATATATACTTCTGGTTCTACTGGTAAACCAAAAGGAGTTCTTTTAAATCATCATAATTTATTAAATTTTATTTATGGTATGAAAAAAGAAATTAATTTTACTCCAAATAAGGTTATGATTTCAGTTACTACAATCTGTTTCGATATTTTTGGGTTAGAATTATGGTGCAGTCTCTCTTCAGGAATGAAACTAATTCTTGCTAATGAAATAGAGCAGGATAATCCTGAACAATTAAACAAACTTTGTCTTAAAAACAACGTTAATATGATTCAAACAACGCCTTCTAGATTTAATCATTTTTTACAAAATAATCAACATTGTACATTTTTAGAAAATATGACTGAAATACTAGTTGGAGGTGAATCATTATCAGAAACATTACTCGTAAAACTTCGTAAAGTCTCTAATGCTAGAATTTATAACATGTATGGTCCAACAGAAACAACCATCTGGTCCACTCTTAAAGATGTTACCAATTCTACTAAAATTTCAGTTGGCAAACCAATTATTAATACAACATGCTACATACTAGATAAACATAAGAAATTATTGCCTCCTCTTATACCAGGTGAACTTTACATTGGCGGAGCAAGTGTTTCTTGTGGATATCTTAATAGAAAAGAATTAACAGACGAAAAATTTTGCTATTCATCATTTAACGAAAAAGAACGAATTTATAACACAAATGATTTAGCTTATTTTACAAATGATGGAGAAATTATTCATTTAGGAAGAACTGACTTTCAAATGAAATTAAGAGGATATCGTATTGAATTAGGTGAAATTGAAAATGAATTAAATTCTATTACAGAAATTAATTCTTCTATTGTCATTTCTGATAGTTCAAAAAAGCATTTAATATGTTATTATACTTCAAATAATGAAATTGATAGAAATTATATTATATCTTGCCTTTTAAAAACATTACCAAATTATATGATACCATCTTACTTTTATAAATTAGAAAAAATTCCTTTAACTCCTAACGGCAAAATTGATAGAAAAGCTCTACCTATGCCAACACTTACAAATACTGAAAAAAATTTGTTAGAACCTCGAAATGATATTGACAAAAAATTGATAGAACTTTTCTCAAAAGATTTACATATTGATAAAGTTAGTATCGACAACTCTTTTTTTGAACTTGGTGGCGACTCTTTAAGTGCCATTAATTTATGCTTAAAGATATTTCATATTTTTAAAATTCAGTTATCTGTAAAAGATATCTTCGAGCATCACGTACTTTCCGATTTATCGGATTATATTGCCAATTACGAAACATCTCAAACAACCATTGAAAAAGCCAAAATACAAGATTTTTACGACGCTTCGTCTGCACAAAAAAGAATTTTTTATGCTTCCAAAGCAGCTGGAGAAGACTCTACTCTTTACAATTGCCCGGGAGCCCTTGTTTTTAATCGTGTTCCAGACATCGATAAATTAAAATCTTGCTTTGAAATTTTATTTGAAAGACATGAAAGTTTGCGTACTTATTTTGAAATTAAAAATAATGATATTGTACAAAAAATAGCACCAAACATCAATTTTAAATTGGAAATACAAAATAGCACTAGCACCAATACACACTATTTGCTAAAACAGTTTGTGCAACCATTTAACCTAGCAAAAGCCCCTCTATTTAGGGCTACGCTTGTGATACAAAACAATCAAACAGCAACACTTTTAGTTGACATGCACCACTCTATCAGCGATGGTTCTTCGATTAATATTTTACTGAAAGAACTTTCAAAACTATATAATGGCCGCACATTAGAAGACAATCCAATTACTTATAAAGATTTCTCTGAATGGGAAAAAACGCATTTTTTGTCATCTGAATTTACAGAAAGCGAAAAATTTTGGCTTGAGCAATTTCAAGATGAATTACCCATTTTGCACATGCCAACCACCTTTGAAAGACCTGTCACACAAAGTTTTGAAGGAAATAGTTTCCATTTTGAAATTGACAAAAAATTAAAAAATAAAATTGCCAAATTGTCAAAAGACTTAGGTATTACCCCTTATATGTTCTTGCTGGCAAGTTATTATGTTTTACTTTATAAATACACAAATCAAGAAGACATCATTGTCGGCACACCTGTTACAGGGCGAAATTTGCCCGAACTTTCAAACGTTTTTGGAATGTTTGTTAATTCGCTTCCTTTACGTGCCAATTTAAAGTCAAATTCGTCTTTTAAAACGTTTTTAAATCACACAAAAAAAATATGTTTAGACGCTTTTGACCACCAGGATTATCCTTTTGATTTTCTTGTGAACAAATTAAATTTGCAAAGAAACACCAACCGAAATCCTTTATTTGACACCATGTTTATTTATCAAAATATGGGGGATCCAACGTTAACTTTTAAAGACATCCAAACCACTTTTGTTGCAGCACAAAATCATATTTCAAAATTTGATTTTTCACTAGAAATTGTGCCAAATAAAGAATTTTTTTCTCTTCGATTTGAATATTGCACTAAATTATTTGATGAAGAATTTATTCAAAACTTAGCCAATCGCTACCTAAAAATTTTGACGACTGTAACAAGCGATATTACAACAAAAATTGCTAATATTGAAATGCTTTTAGAAGAAGAAAAAAATCAGATTTTACAGGATTTCAATGATACGAAAATCCCTTATGATACACAAAAAAATTTGCAAACTATTTTTGAAGAAAATGTAGAAAGAAATCCTGATAAAACTGCCATTATTTTTGAAGACAAAACCATTTCTTACCAAGAATTAAACGAAAAGGCAAACCAGCTTGCCAATTACTTGCTTGCTAATCGTATCAAGTCAAACCAAATTGTTGGAATTATGCTTCCTCGTTCTATCGAAACCATTATTTGTATGCTAGGAGTTTTAAAAGCAGGTGCTGGTTATATGCTAATTGATGCAAGTTTGCCAAAAGATAGAATTGAGTTTATGCTAAATAACGCCAAAGCCAAACTACTGATTATTTCTTCCAAAGTCAAAAAAGTTGATTTTGAAAGTATATATCAATTTAGTTTAGAAACCTTGCAATATTACAATACAGCAAATTCTCATGCCGAAAACTCTGCTGACGATACTTTTTCAATTATTTACACTTCTGGCTCAACGGGAACCCCAAAAGGAGTGACCTTAAAACGTCAAGGTGTTGTTAACTTGGCACTTATTTATCAGAAAATTTTAGGTACCGATTCTTGTGATAAATTTTTAAGCATTAGCTCTATCGCATTTGATATGTTTATTGTTGAAAATTTTGTGCCTTTATTAACTGGAAAAACAGTCATTTTAACCAATGAAGAACAACAAAAAATTCCACAATATATTAGCCAATTAATCCTAGATTATAACATCGACTTTATTTTAACAACACCTTCTAGAATTGAATTGCTAATCAATGATGAAACTACTTCTCCTGCTTTAAAAAGGCTAAAAATTATACAACTCGGTGGCGAAAGTTTTACTCCTAATCTTTACAATAAATTAAAAAATTACACCAATGCCAGCATATTCAATGGTTATGGGCCAAGTGAAATTACGGCATGCTGTTCGAATAAAAAAATTGAAAATAATGGTATTATCAATATTGGTAAGCCAAATTGTAACACACAAATTTACTTATTAGACAAAGACTTAAATCTGTGCCCTATTGGTATTGAAGGCGAAATTTGTATTGGTGGTGACGGTGTTTCCAAAGGTTATATCAACAACCCAGAAATGACGAAAAAATCCTTCATCAAAAATCCTTTTGGAGATGGCATGCTTTACAAATCAGGCGATATTGGAAAATGGAATTCTGCCGGCGAAATTGATTATATTGGCAGAAAAGATTTTCAAATCAAAATTCGTGGGCTTCGTGTGGAATTATCTGAAATCGAAAATAAATTTTTGGAAATTCCTCAAATTGACAATAGCGCGGTCATTTATAAGCAAGACGAAAACGACAATTATTTAGTAGGATTTTTCACATCCAATGCGGAAATTGATGCGGCTGATATTCGTCAAGAATTAACCAAATCTCTGCCACTTTATATGGTGCCAAAATATATCATAAAACTAGACCAAATGCCTATTACAGCAAACGGAAAAATTAATAAACGAGAATTGGATAAACGTAAGATTACCAAAACGGAAAAACAAACTTATGTCGCACCAGAAAATGATTTGCAAACTTTGCTTTGCGACACTTGGAACCAATTTTTGCATACACAAATCGGAATTGATGATAATATTTTTGAAGTTGGCGTTGACTCACTCATTGCCATCAAATTTAAAACTGCTTTGTTGTCACACAACATCAACATTCCTTATGCAAATTTGTTTAAATATCCAACCGTACGTGCTTTATCAGATAACACAAAAGTAGAAAAGTCAACTTCTCATTTAGACGATTTTGATTATACAAAAATCAATAAAATTTTGGATAAAAATAATTTGCAAACATTAAAAAATGCCAACATTTCTCACAATCACAAAAACAACATTCTTCTGCTTGGCAGCAACGGATTTGTAGGAAGTCATGTTTTGTACAACTTTATTAAACAGGACAGCGGAAAAGCATACTGTATTATCCGAGACAAAAATAATAAATCCGCACGAGACCGATTAATCGATACTTTGCATTTTTATTTTAACAATGAACTTGATAACTTTATTGATGACAGAATTATCATTTTAAAAGGCGACATCACAAAAGAAAATTTCGGCTTGGCTGCAGAAACTTTTGACGAAATCACGCAAAACATTTCAACTGTTATTAATTCTGCCGCTATGGTTAAACATTATGGAGACATTAAAAAATTTAGAAATGTCAATATAAAATTGACGGAAAAACTTTGCGAATATTGCAAAACTAACCATAAAAAATTGCTTCACACCTCAACCATAAGCGTTTCCGAAAGTTCCAACATTGATGCTACTTATGTTGCTTCCAAAAAATATGAAAGCACCGAATTTTCAGAAAGCAATTTATACATTGGTCAAATGTTAGATAATAGCTACACTTCTAGCAAATTTGAAGCAGAGCGAATTATTCTATCGAATATGGCAGATGGATTAAACGCAAAAATCATTCGTCTTGGTAATATTACAAACCGTTTTTCAGATGGAAAATTCCAAATCAACCCTGACGAAAATGCTTTTGCAAACCGACTAAGAAGTTTTATCCATTTAAAAAATATACCAGACTATTTGCAGGCCCTGCCTCTTGAATTTACGCCAGTCGATTTATGTGGAAAAGCAATTGTGTATATTCTACAAAATAACATAAAAGATTTTTCGGTTTATCATTTATATAACAACCATTCGATGTATTTGAAAGACTTTGTTGCTATTTTAAATACTGAGAATATTAAACTAGAATTTGTAGAAGCAAAAAAATTCAAATCCATGATAAAAAAAGTCTTAGACAATCCTGAAGCACAAAACGATTTATCTGGAATTATTAATGATTTAAATGAAACTTATGATTTAATTTATGAAAAAGATGTTGACTTAAATTCTAATTTAACACAATTCTTCTTGCAACGTTTAGGATTTGAGTGGCCGAAATTAGATGAAAACTATATTGAAAAATATATCAATTATATGAAGAAAATAAATTTTTTTAAGGAGGACAAATAAATGGAAAATATAAATTCACTCATCGCAATGATTATTTCAGAAATCTTAATCTTGGTATTATTTGCCGTAATTTTCTTTACACAAAAAAAGAAAAATCAACTAAAAAACGCTTTTCTTAGTTTTTTAATATTTATTTTTATATGGATTTTAGGCTCTGTATTACAAATTTCATTGCAAAATACAACGATTAACCCTTTTTCATTTGAAAAATCATCTGTTTTTGGAGTAGCCTTAAGTCCAGTTTCCTTTTTTACTTTAAGCATTATTTTTGCTAAAACAAAAATAAAATTATCTAAAAAACATTTATCATTTTTAATAATACCTACTCTAACTATTATTTTTACACTTACAAATGAATATCATCATTTAATGTTTGAGCAATATTCTACCAACATGAATATTGTTAAATATGGCAAATATTTTACAATCCATTCACTTTACACTTATGGACTTTACTTACTTGGCGTTGTTTATTTACTTAGATACTCCATCAAAAATTCAGGCTTCTTCTCAAAACAATCACTTTTGCTTGCTTTAGGAATTGCTATTCCTTTGCTTGCAAATGGTTTAGGAACAGCCAAAATTATACCTGCATCTATGTACACTACTCCAATTGCTTTTGCTTTCATGGCTATATTTTATGCTTTAGCAATTTTTAAATTTAAGTTTATATCATCTGCTCCTATCGCTCTTCAGAAAATTGTTGACCAAATTTCCGATAGTTATATTGTATTAGATGAAAACTACAACATCACGGACTTCAATGAAACATTTTTACATACCTTTCATACAAAAGCAGACTACATCAGAAGTAAAAACATATTCAAATTATCGCAACAAGATAACAATATAAAAGTTCAAAGCACATTTGGAGAAACCCTAAAAAAACTTCAAACTTCAACCGAAACTTTTCAATTTGAAGAAGAAGTTCCCGAAATTGAAAAAACGTTTACAATTGAAATGAATAATATTTACAATAGAAATAATTTCTTAGGAACTTTAGTATTGTTCAAAGACATTACACAACACAAGCAAGATATCCAAACAATCAAAAATAACCAAGACATTTTAATTGAGCAAGAACGTCTTGCTTCCCTTGGACAAATGATTGGCGGTATTGCACACAACTTAAAAACTCCTATTTTCTCTGTTGCAGGTGGTCTAGAAGGATTATCTGATTTGATTAACGAATTTGATTTATCACTTGACAATGACTCTGTAACTACTGACGACATGCACGAAATTGCATCAGACATGCGTCAATGGATTGAAAAACTAAGAGGACACATTTCCTATATGTCAGATGTTATTACCACTGTAAAAGGTCAGGCAGTTACTTTGTCAGAAAGCGAATCTATGGATTTTTCGATTACAGAATTATTCAAACGTGTCGACATTTTAATGAAACATGAAATTAAAAACGCCCTAGCCACCCTAGAAATTCAAAACACTGTTGGCGACGCCGAATTACTTTCTGGAAATATTAACAGTTTGGTGCAAATTATCAATAATATTATTTCCAATGCTATTGAAGCCTATGGAGACAATTCTACCAATAAAAAAATCGAGCTTTTTGCGCAAAAAAAGGCTTCTAATATTGTTATTTCTATCAAAGATTACGGTCCGGGAATTTCTGAAATGGCGCAACAAAAACTGTTCAAAGAAATGATTACAACAAAAGGTAAAAAACGGTACTGGGCTTGGTATGTTTATGTCATACTCCAACATAAAAGTTCACTTCAACGGAAATTTAACTTACGAAACACAACTTGGCAAAGGCACAACTTTTTACATCACGATTCCAATTAACACAAATTCATAAAGCAAAAGAGGCTGTAAAATTTTTGCAGCCCCTTTATTTCCTCTCCAAATATATCACTTTATTAGCCGCCTTTTTCACAAAAGTTTCATCATGTTCTACAAAAATAATTGTAGGTTGATATTTTAAAATCATGTCTTCTATTTGTATTCTCGTCAAAATATCAATGTAATTGAGTGGCTCATCCCAAATATACAACTCTGCCGATTCTGAAATACTCTTGGCAAGCAAAACCTTTTTCTTTTGCCCTTCACTCATTTCACTCATATCTTTCTCAAACTCTACACTTGAAACTCCCATTTTAGCAAGCATTGCTTTAAAGATACTCTCCTCTACTTTTTCTTGTCTTGCAAATTGCTTTAGATTTCCTCTCAACCCCTCTGTACTCTGCGGCACATAAGATATTTTCAAATGATTTGCCATTTGAAAATCGCCACTATACGCTTTCTGATTTCCCAGCATCAATTTCAAAATGCTCGATTTTCCAATGCCATTTTTTCCAGTAATCGCAACCCTGTCCCCGTTTTTAATTTCAAAAGATACTTCATCAAAAATCGGATTATCATCATATTGAATCTGAAAATGATTTGCTGCTACCAGCACATTTTGCCTTGCCTCTAATGGAACTATTTTTAAAGCATCATTTCGGTCCACATTTTTCAATAAATTCGATTTTTCTTCAATCGCTTTTTCAATCCTTTTCTCTATCACTTTCGATTTTTTCATCATCTTCGCAGACATGTGTCCAACATAACCTCGGTCAATACTAGAGCCAGAATTGGTTGTGTTATATTTCGACTTTTCCACCTTATCTGACCAATTAGCTGTATTTTTTGACGCAATTTCCAACCTACCAATATCCTTTTTTAAGCTTTCATTTTGCGTTAATTCAAACTTGTCTTGCGCCTCCTTATTTTCCTGCCAAGACGAAAAATTTCCCTTCTGAATTTCAATATTTGTATTGTTAATCGAAATAATATGGTCCACAACCTCGTCCAAAAAAATTCGGTCATGCGAAACTAAAATAAATCCCTTTTTCTTTTTCAAATATTCCGCCAAATGCTTTCTCGTATCCACATCCAAATGATTGGTTGGTTCATCAATCAACAAAAAGTAATTCTCTTTCAAAAACAAACTAACTAAAAGAATTTTTACTTGCTCTCCACCACTCAAAGAACTAAAACTTCGATACAAAATTTCTGGATTTGCATGAAGTAAATTAAGCTCCTTGATTATTTCCCAATCCTGTGCACTAGGTGTCATTTCATTTACAACTTCGATTGCCATTTTCTCTTTATTTTTCACTTCAAATGGAAAATAATCAAATGTCACATTTTTTGAAATCGTTCCTTTGTATTCATATTGCCCCAATAACAATTTCAAAAAAGTTGTTTTCCCTTTACCATTTCTGCCAATCAAACCTAATTTCCAATCTGTGTCAAGATAAAACGACACATTTTCAAACACATTATCAAATGCGCCATCATAGCCAAAACTCAAATTGTTTACATGAATTAAAGACATCTTTCCTCCTTTTATGGACGCCCGTTTTGTTAACATTTTAATTTTGCCCCGCCCGTTTTCTTAACATGTCATTTTATGTCACGCACGGTAAGTTAACATCTAAAAAATTCAAAGCTCTTTGAGACAATTTTTCATATCGCTCCATTTTATTTCTAATTCTTTCATCCAGACTTGGCAAAATCCCATAATTTGCATTCATTGGCTGAAATCTATCATTTTCTGCCGAAATATAATCTGTCAATGCTCCAATCATTGTCCTAGTATCAAATGCAATTTCCTTCTCTGATACACAATTAATCCCTGCCACAAAACCTGAAGAAATCGATTCCACATATCCTTCCACACCAGTAATTTGTCCTGCAAAATAAATATTAGGATTGCTTTTTAATTGATATGTGTGGCTTAAAAGTTTCGGCGAATTAATATACGTATTTCGGTGCATCACACCATATTTCACAAAATTCGCATTTTTCAAACCCGGAATCATCGAAAATACACGCTTTTGTTCTCCAAACTTCAAATTGGTTTGAAAACCAACCAAATTGAACAATGTTCCTTCTTTGTTGTCCTGCCTCAATTGAACAATCGCATGTGGTCTTTTTCCGGTTCGAGGGTTCGTAAAACCAACTGGCTTAAGCGGTCCAAACAAAAGTGTATCTTTTCCCCTTTTCGCCATAATTTCAATTGGCATACACCCCTCAAAAATCTCTCTTTTCTCAAAGTCATGTAATGTCACAACTTCTGCCTTGATGAGCTCCTCATAAAATGCCAAATATTCCGCTTCCTCCATTGGCAAATTAAGATAAGCATCTTCGCCCTTTCCATAACGGTCGCCCCAAAAAGCAATTTCCATATCAATCGAATTTTTCTCAAGAACTGGGGCAGCCGCATCATAAAAATGCAAATCATTTTCGCCAATCAGCCTGCTAATTTCAGCAGACAAGCTATCTGACGTGAGCGGCCCTGTGCAAATAATCACTTTCCCACTGGTTGGAATTTGTGTAACTTCTTCGCGAATTAACTCAATATTGGGATTTTCTTCAATTTTTTTGGTCACTGCTTTTGAAAATTTTTCTCTATCAACCGCCAATGCCTGCCCCGCTGGAACCGAATTTGCGTCTGCAATCGGAATGATTTCACTTCCCAATCTTCTGAGTTCCTCTTTTAATAAACCACACGCATTGGTCAAACGATTGGATTTAAACGAATTGCTACACACAATCTCCGCCAAATCCGCATTGGTATGGGCGGGCGAAAATTTCTGTGGTTTCATTTCATATAATTTTACTTTGTGACCTTTTTTGGCAATTTGCAAAGCGGCCTCGCATCCTGCAAGACCGGCTCCTATAATCGTTATTTCATTCATTTTTTTATGACTCCCAATCAACAAAACCTTCCTCCAAAATTCCAGTGGCAATCACTTCATCATCTTTTAGCACTTCCACTTTTTTGTTTTGGATTGTCACAACAAAGTCCCCTGATGTTGTTTTTTGACTTGAAAGAGAAATTTGTTCTTCAATATAATCGTCTAATTCTCCTATCTCTTCATTTTCATTTGCATATTTTTCTTCATAATAATCTGTACTTACTTCGGCAATACGCAATTCTGCCTCTTCTTTGGCTCTTCCTTCTTCACTTTCTTCTTCCTCAGTAGAACCTTCTAAATTTCTGCCCTCTCCCGCTGTTGTATTAAAAATTTCATACAAATCACTGCTCATGAAATTTCCCATAATTGTATAAATATCATCCATGGTCAATTCTTCATAATTGACTGCATCAGACACATCAAAATCACTTAGTTCTTCGTCATAAACAACATTTCCTTCTACCTTCATAGCAATTTCTACACCGTCTGCTTCCATGCTAATTCCCATTGAAAAATCGTTTCCCTGATTTGTGTAATTGATTTTTCCTGTTAATTGTTCTTCATCGTTTACATAAACTTGATAAGAATATTCGCTTTCACTTAATTTTGTAAAAGCCATTTTGTAATTGTCTCCCTCAATATCCATTGAAACATCCACTCTGACAATCTGTTTCATAAAACCTTTAGTATAAATATCAATTGTTAAATATTCATCTTCTTCAAAAATATAGTTATCTGCTTCATCTCTGATTTGTTGCAAACTTTCCTTCGTTTCCTCTGGAAATTCAAAACATTTCAAAAATTCTTCGTTATTTGACAAGTTATCGCAAATATCTTTTACCATCATGGTCGCTTCTTCTAGTGGTACTTTAATTGTATTTTGGGTCAAATCTTCGTTTTCAATTGTTGTCTTCTCTTTTGAAAAATATTCATTTTTTAATTGTGCCTTCAATTCCTTCATCAAAATCGAACTTGCTTTTGGATTTACTTTTTCTGGTGTAAACATTGCTACATCTGTATCATAAACTTCTGAAATTTTCATCTTAATTGTCTTATCAAACAATTCTCCTAATTTCATATACATCTCATCTGACTGAATTTCAAGTTTGGCTGCAACATCTAAAAGTTCGTCTTCATTTTTAACAAATTTAACACCAACAATTTCCTCTTGCGTTTTTTGGTCTGCCTCTGCATGAATGGATATTTTAGCATCATTGACCAAATCTGCTATTTCCTGCACATCTGGATCATTTCCATTGACTGAAAGCGACAAATCAGCATTTACCTTCATCGTATCATAATCAATCTCTTCACCCGCACTCAAATATTGATTGATTTTCTTATCAAATATGTATCTTGGTTGGTTTAACCTTAGCATATAAAAAGCCACAATCGCAATTACCACAACTAAAATTGCTATCACTGCAATCATTAACTTTCTTCCTTTCTTTGGTTCTTGCAATACGTCTTGTGTTGCCTTAAATTTGTTTTCCTCACTCATATCTAATTCCTCCCTTATTATATATATGTGTAACTTTGGTTATTGTATCTCATTTGCCCAAATTTGTCAATTCACAAATCACACATTTTCTTCATACGCTATAAAAAAACAAGAAAGGATTTTTGAACATGGTTATTTTACGTCTCAATTCAAGCGGCCCTTATGTCGAGCTTTTGCAAAGTACACTCAAAAAACTCGGATTCTATTCCGGAAGCATTGACGGTTTTTTTGGTAAACAAACCGAAAATTCTGTTAAAAATTTCCAAAGGAATTTCGGGTTATCCAGTGATGGAATCGTTGGAAACACTACTTGGGATGCACTTTTCCCCTACATAAATGGCCACACAAATTATACCATCAAGCAAGGTGATACTTTAAGCAAAATTGCTCAAAATTTTGGCACCACAGTCAATAGCATTTTATATGCCAATCCAGATATTGATGCCGAAAATCTACAAATTGGGCAACAAATTATTGTGCCATTTGGCTCCGTTGTCCCAACCAACATCAGCTACTGTTCCGATTTTATGGAAATGAATTTATCAGCTTTAAAAACAATTTATCCATTTTTGGAAATGTCGATGATTGGCACAAGCGTTTTAGGCAAAAATTTGCCAGTTATCAAGTTTGGCAATGGCGCCAAAGAAGTATTTTATTGCGCCGCAACTCACCGGAAATGAATGGATTACGGCACCGCTTTTGATGAAATTTCTAGAAAATTTGTCAAAAAGCTATGTCAATGGCATGCCGATTTTTGGAAACAATCCAAGAGAACTTTTTTCGCAAGTTTCACTTTATTTGGTTCCCATGGTCAATCCAGATGGCGTGGATTTAGTCACTGGACTGATTACAGAAGGTTCACGTGCTTATGCAGAAGCACAAACAATTGCCAACAACTTTCCTGATATTCCTTTTCCAAGTGGCTGGAAGGCGAATATAGAGCGGAATTGACATCAATTTACAATTCCCAGCAGGTTGGGAACAAGCCAAAGAAATCAAATACGAGCAGGGCTTCGATAAACCTGCACCACGCGATTTTGTCGGATTTGGTCCACTTACGGCTCCTGAATCTGTTGCTCTTTATAACTTTACTTTGCGCCACAATTTCTCACTTATGATTACTTACCACACACAAGGGCGCGTCATTTATTACAAATATCAAGACATTACACCGCCAAATTCTACGCAAATTGCCAATCTTTTTGCACAAGTTTCTGGCTATTCTGTAGAAGAAGTGCCGACTGCCTCTAGCTTTGCAGGCTATAAAGACTGGTTTGTGTACTATTACAACCGACCCGGATTTACCATCGAAGTTGGGTTAGGCAGAAATCCCTTGCCAATTTCGCAATTTGACGGAATTTATCGTGAAAATTTAGGAATTTTAGTGCTAGGCATGCTGCAATAAAAATTCACATAATTTTCACAATTCTATCACAAAAGAGACACAAACTTGTGTCTCTTTTATACCACACCCGCGAGGCTCTCGTGGGGACCACTGGAGACTGTTTGCGAGAAAGGAGCAATACAGGATGCAGTGGGAAGAGCCAAGCGAATCGGTCAAGACCGACCTTACGTCTTAATTACTCAAATCCCAAGCAATGCCATTCCAAGTCATTTTTGCACTGGCAGGCAATTTCACAAGTGGACGAACGCCACGATTTTCAAGCGTATAATAACAATTTCCCATTCTACCAGTTATTTCCACATTCTCAATATCACCCACATGTCCTGAATAAGAAGAAGCTAACCAATAACCTGCTATATTATTCCACTTTTCTTTATGTGGAAAATATAAAATATTATCATATCCTTCGTGTCCCACTAACATTTGCGCTTCTACAGAATAATTCGTTCCATATTTTCCATTGAAACTTGACCAGAACTCTTCCAATGTTGGTCCTCCTGTCACTGTCGTTACATTAAATCCATCCGCATAGTTAATCCAATTTTCTGAATTTGTTAACCAATTAACTAATCCATCTCTACTATTTCCTTTTACACAGTAATCGTTTCCTTCCACTTTCGCAACATCACTTGTAATTGTCATGCCACTGCTTGGCACATAATCACTTGAAATCAAATAAATACTACTTCCGTCATTTAAGAACACTTGCCAATCTGTTACACCGTTTGCTGAATAATTAACTTTTTCCCCATAATACTCTGGTTTGATAGCTGCTGTCCCAGCTAATATTTCCCACACAGCATATAGCGTCACACTTTGGCTCCCCATTGTAAAACTTCCTGAAGTTGTATATTCTGACGTTGTCGCTGTGCTGCTTGTTGCCCAACCTAAGAAATTCGCTCCTTTTTTTGTTGGTTTTGTCGTAAAATCAATGCTCACGCTTTCTCCTGCTGCATATTTTTTGCTAGCTGGCACGCCTGTTCCGCCATTTGCATTGTATGAAACTGTGTATTTCGTCACAATTTGATTGCCACTTAATTCACCGTCAACCGTGACAGTTCCGTCTGAATTGAATGTTCCAATTTCTAAGCCTTCATAAGTTAAAGTGCCATTTTCATCGCACGAAATTTCAGCTCCATTGGAAAGCTCTATGCCTCCTTGCAATTTGGCTTTGACGTAATCATTCACGTTTGCAAAATTGTTTTTTTCTGTGTAATAATCCATTTGGAATTTTGCAATTTTGAGCTCAATTTCTTCCTTAATTTTTTCCATATTGTTCACATCTACTGCCTTTTGGGCTCGCCCTAAAATGCCATTGCTGCCGCGCTACTAAATTAATTGACACACCTGCTAGAATCAATAGCACAATAATGGTTATAACCAAGGCAACTAGAGTAATTCCTGCGGGTCCGCCCAAGACAAATCCCTCCGTTTTTTTGATACATCATAAAATTCCTCCCTTTTACTTTTTCTACACAAAATTTGTATAATAAAAGTATATCGAATTCATTTTATTATGTCAATAAATGCTACCAAATTGTAATCATTGTTACGAAAATTTAACATTTTTAGAAAATTCTCTCTTTTTCTAAAAATATCGTCTTTGTCATTCTTAAAATCGATTTTAAGCCTATTTTTTAAAAAATCGACTTTAAATTCAAATTTTCTCAAAAACTATCTCTACTACTTCCCTAACGTCTTTAAAAGGCACTTTAGATTGTTTATCAAACTTTTCATTTTCAAAAGTGTCCCTCTACGAGCCTCAAGAAGCCCCCCTGAAATTTAAACTGAGACTTGACCATTTTTCTTTTTTACGATAAAATAAATTTATATAAAAGGAGAACTACCATGAAAACTGAAAATTTTGACTTTTATGATTCGACCAACATAAAATCCTATAATTTGAACGAGAAATTTAGATACCAGCTAAAAATGTTGGACAGCCTTGATTCTTTCACACGTAGACATTCTGAAAACGTGGCATCCATTACTTGCCGTTTGTGCGAAAATTTGCACTTGGATAAAGGCTTTACGATTTATTGCACAACGTGCGCCTACATTCACGATTTAG
The DNA here is from genome assembly GCA_947571115.1 of uncultured Clostridium sp. Classification (GTDB taxonomy): domain Bacteria; phylum Bacillota; class Clostridia; order TANB77; family CAG-508; genus Scatovivens. The sequence goes on along the minus strand of CANOWW010000012.1, from coordinate 25,095 downwards.
GAAAATTGTTTATTCCGCCAACTATTTTGCAAAAAACTTCGGCTTTGACGGACGAGGAATATGCCATCATGAAAACTCACACAACCATTGGAAACAACATGTGTATGAAAGATTTACAACTGCGCCCTTATGCGGCTGGAACTTTGTATCATCATGAAAGTCTCGATGGCACAGGTTACCCAAATGGGGTAACCGAAAAGCAAATTCCTTACGAAGCGCAAATTATTCGCGTGGCTGACGAATTTGAAGCGATTACTGCAAAACGTCAATACAAAACCCATGTTGGCATTATCGAAACTTTGAATATTTTAATTGACCATAGTAAACCCACTGTTCCGGGATTGAAAGTGGGAAAAGTGGACCGAAAAATTGTTAAAGCGCTTTTTAAAGTCGTTTTAGATGATACTGAATATGAAATTTCTGTGCGTTCTGATTATTTAGATTTTTTGCAATCTGAGATTAAACGTTTGCAGGAAGCCTATAAATATTATGAAAAAATGGAAAAAACGTCAAATCCTGAAAAGAAAGAGTATTTTAGACAAAGCGCTAAATATTGCTTAAATAGTAATGAAACAGTAGAAAAAATTCCAATTATTTTGGAGGAATTAAAACTGGCTTACGAGACACGAAAAGCCCATATTGACAAATTGTATTCCGAAGCAAAACAAATCAAGAAATTGCGTGTATAGTATGCCAAACAAGTAGGCATTATTACTTTACAATGCCTACTTGTTTATATTTTCCTATGGAACAATTTAAACCTCAAATACGTCTCTGCAAACGAACCAATAAAAACCTTGGTTCTTTAATAATCTCTACATCCTGATATCCATAATTGATACGCTGATAACCCCAACGCAATCCTAATGTCATCTCTGGAAGCCTCAAATCAGGAAACAACCTGTCTTCAATATCTTCTGAAAGAAGTATTTCTTTTACTAATGCTTTTGTTTCTTCGTCAATATTAGAAAAGATTGGAAACTCAACAGAATGTTCACTTTCATTTTTCTTAATTGTTACAAATTCTGACTTCTTGCCCTCAAGCAAAGCATTTACTACAATGAGCACTATTTCAGCAGAAATGCATTCTCTAATTTTGTCCGAAAAATTCTCTACCATAACAAACGGAAGTTTAGGACTTTTCCAGTGTTCTGTTGCAGTGACCAGTGAGGTCTTTACAGCCACGGTTATTTTCTCTATATAGCCGGGCTCTACATCCATCTCATAGGAGCACCCATGAATCATTGTAGTTTGACCATGAGTTTTTTCTCGTATAAATGAAATTTCAACATTAAATGTAAATTTTGTTGAAGCTTTTTCGAGTTGTTTTTTGATTATCTTTTTCAATAAATCTGTATCCAACTCTTCCAAGTATAGTCTATTTACATCAAAACATGCTGACACTTTAGGATATTGATGTCCATTCACCACATCTTGAAGAAGATCACTCAGAATTTTATTTACCATATCGAACTCTTCACATATATTTTGATATTGCAATAATCGTTTTTGTTCTATACAATAATCGCCCAAAAAGCTATAGGCTTTTTGGAGTTCTCGAATTACTTTTTCCTCTTCCTCCTTTTGCCTTTTTTCCTGTGCTTCTTTCTTTCTGTTTTCCTCTGCTTGTTCAAACATTCGGTCCCAATTGTTCATAAAGTTCCTCCTTGCAAGTATTTGGAACTATTTCTACCTGCTCGCTCAATTTTTTATCTAGAGCTTGATAAATTCTATTTGTGAATATACACTTTTTATCTAACTATTTATAACACAATTTACACAATTTACACAATTTGTCAAATATGTAAAGAAGTCCCGTGCAGTTTATTGTAACCTGCACGAGACTCTTGTTTTCTTCTATGACAAATCTTATTTTCTATACTATCTTTTTGCGCACTAATAGTAATGTACGTATAATTTCTTTTTTGAGCTCTTCATCTAAGTCATCCCATAGCATATCACTCCTAAAAGCTATAGCTTCATTAACCTCAATAAGTCCTAATTTTTGACAAGTATAACCGTTAGCATCAAAAAACCTCACTAACACTAATAGGAAGCCATTATTAATATCATCGAGTATTCCTTTATTACTATCATAAGGATACATTGACAGTTCCCAATTTTCTGTTATAATCCGTCTTGTGCCATTTGCCTCACGCGTAATGCTTGGTAAGTTTTTTGCCATAATTTTTTGCTCCTTTCAATTCAATATGTGAATATACACTACTTAGTCTAGTTATTTATATCATATTTTACGTAATTTGTCAAATTTCAATTTGACATTTTCCTTATTTTATGCGATAATGGTTATAATTGGAAGGATTTTTGAGATGGAGTATAAAAAAGAACAAGCCATTATTGAAGCAATGCTCTTTGCCAATGGCAAAGAGGTCACACTAAAAAGTTTGATGTCTGCTTTGGAGAAAAGCGAAGATGAAATCAAAGAAATGATCAACATTATGATACAGAAATATGCTGCCGAAGAAAGCGGCATCGAGCTAATAAAAGTGAATGAGAGTTATCAGTTAGTCACGAAAAAAGAATATTATGAATACGTGTATCCTTTGCTGGATAATCGCATTAAACCTACTTTGTCGGGTGCAGCTTTGGAAGTGTTGTCTATTATTGCGTACAATCCAAAAATCACGCGTTCACAAATCGAGAATATTCGTGGGGTTAGTTCTGACGGGCCAATTTATAAATTGTTGGAATTTGAACTGATTGAGTCTGCTGGAAAGCTAGATGCTCCCGGACGTCCAACCGCTTATCAAATCACGGATAATTTTTTGAAAATGTTTGGCATTGCGAACTTAGAAGAACTGCCTGAACTGCCACGTTTTAAATTAGATGAAAATGAGCAAATCGTCATGGATGAAGTAATGGAGGCTCCAATGCCCGAAAGGGTAACTGAAGGAATACATGAAAATGAAAATAATGAAGAATAAAAAAGCGTGAGAAATTTTGCAACGCAAAATTTCACTCGCCTATATAATAATATTTCCTATTATTATAAAAATTGGAGGTTAAATAGATGGGAAAAGAGAATTTTGTAAAAGAAATTACGAATATAGAAGAAAATTTTACGCAGTGGTACACAGATGTTGTTTTGAAGGCGGAGCTTGCCGATTATGCCGAAACCAAGGGCTGTATTGCCATTCGCCCTTATGGATATGCCATTTGGGAACATATCCAAAATTACATGGATCAGAAATTTAAGGAAGTTGGAATTGAGAATTTTTATATGCCTTTGCTCATTCCAGAAAGTTTGTTAAATAAGGAAAAAGACCATGTGGAAGGCTTTGCACCAGAGGTGGCTTGGGTAACCATTGGTGGCGAGGAAGAACTAGACGAGAAATTGTGTGTGCGCCCAACTTCTGAGACAATTATTTCAACGATGTATTCAAAATGGATTCATTCGTGGCGTGATTTGCCTGTTTTGGGAAATCAATGGTGCAATGTTTTACGTTGGGAAAAGGAAACGCGTCCTTTTTTGCGTTCGAGAGAATTTTTGTGGCAAGAAGGTCACACGGTGCATGAAACGGCACAAGAAGCTATTGAGCGCACTTTAATGATGCTTGAAATTTATGCGGACGTGATTGAGAATTTGCTAGCTATTCCAGTTTTGAAGGGAAAGAAAACCGAAAAAGAAAAATTTGCTGGCGCAGTCGATACTTACACTGTCGAATGTTTAATGCATGACGGCAGAGCATTACAGTCCGGGACTTCGCACTACTTTGGACAGAATTTTTCAAAATCTTTTGATATTAAATTTCAAAATCGTGATGAACAGGAAGAATTTGGTTACACTACTTCTTTTGGAAGCACAACGCGTTTAATTGGCGCCATTATTATGGCTCATGGTGACAATCGAGGACTTAAATTGCCACCAAAAGTAGCACCAATCCAAGTTGTAATTGTTCCAATTGCGCAGCATAAAGAAGGCGTGCTAGAAACTGCTAACCAATTAAAAAGCTCATTGTCAAAATCTTTTAGAATCAAATTGGATGACCGTGAGCATTGTTCACCTGGTTTTAAATTCAATGATTGGGAAATGCGTGGCGTTCCAGTCAGACTAGAAATTGGTCCTCGTGATATTGAAAATGGCGAATGTGTTTTAGTTAGACGTGACACCCTAGAAAAAGAAACTGTTTCATTAGAAAACTTGGAAAATCGCTTGAGTGAACTTTTAGAAAATATTCACAAAAATATGTATAATGAATGTTTAGAGCGCCGCAAGGCAAAAACTTCTGTGGCTTATAGCTTAGATGAGATTTTGCAAAATCTTGAAACTAATCAAGGTTACGTCAAAACAATGTGGTGTGGTGATGTAGCTTGCGAGGATAAAATCAAAGAAGCAACTGGTGCGCATTCGAGATGTATTCCTTTTGAGCAAGAACATTTGGCAGATACGTGCCCAATCTGCGGCAAAAAAGCAGATATCATGGTCGTTTGGGGCAGACAATATTAAAAATAATTAAAAAGGTCTATAAAAACTCAATCTATTGCGAGAGAAATTTGGGGCAATACCCAAAATTTCACTCGCTTTTGACTTTGTCAATTAGATTTTATTGCCAAACTTCTCCATTCTCTCTTTTTCCCTATCTGATAAATCTTTCAACCATTCCGCCAACCCTACACTATCATTATTTCTCAAAAACTCAAAATACTTTACTCTATCTTCTTTTGCTATAACAACAGGTGGTAAGTTATCTTTCAATAACTCATAATTTAATAGCAACCTTCCTGTTCTTCCGTTTCCGTCTTCAAAAGGATGGATCTTCTCAAACTCAATATGATATCTTGCAATTTTTTCAAAAATCTCTTGTTCATCATGATTATAATTATAAACAAAATAATTCATTAAATTAGGCACCTTTTCAGGCTCAGGGGGAATATGCTCACTCCCTTGAATAAATACTTGTACCGTCCTAAAACCTTCTGTTTCCTTAATATTTTTATTAATTGTTTCATTTAATCTCTTAATAAACCTATCATCAAATGTATCCTGATTTTTCAAATTCTCAAAAACCAATTCTAAGGCATTTTTATGATTAATTGCCTCATAAATTTCTCTCGGCTCTTTTCCTTGAATTTTAAAACTATTGTCATTATAAAGAATTGCATACGTTTCAGCAAAGGTAAGCGTATTTCCTTCGATTGCATTCGAATGATAGGTACTTCTTGTTATAAAATCTTCTAAATAATTTTGATGGCTTAAAATAAATTCTAAAATCGTCATAATCTTTTCTCTTTTCCATGATTTATTTTTTTATTATACTATGAAATTTTATATAAATCAATGTCTTAATTCACAAATAATATACTAATAATATTTTCATATCTATCTTTTAAAACTTCTTTCGTCCTTAGACTTAATTTACCAAAATCTCTTTCTAATTTTTTTCTCACAAATTCCTTACCTTCAGCCTCTGACAAGCGCATTTCTCGATAGGCAAGTGCAAACAAACTTGGAAGATTATCAAAATGAGCCATCACATCTGCGTCTGCCACACATTGCTCTTCGACTGTGTTTCGTGGTCTATCTTTGCTGCCTCTATGATTTAGCACACAATTTTTGACCTGCTCTAGCTTGTCCTCTGGATAATTTAGGTTCATCAATAATTCCTCTGCAATTTCTGCGCCATAAATATGATGTTCTTCTCTCGGTCCATATTCTGACGGCATTGCAATATCATGCAAAAGCGCACCAAGTTCCACAATTTCAACATTTGCACCATATTTTTCAGCCAATTCTACTGCATGTTGCACCACAAATTTAATATGTTCGTTCCAAAAATCATAACCATCTTTTTCTTTCGATTTCTCACATCTTTTTAACAATTCCTGTTTTATTTTTTCTGTGACTTCACTCATTTTTTCCCTCCAAATTAAAATTCACACCCAAAATATTTTCCTGCTCATCCACCAAAATGTGCATTGTAAATCCAAAATTTTCGTCTAGCAATCCTTTTCTAAAAAATCGGTCCAAAATCATGATATTTGACAAAATTTTTTCTTGTTTTAATAACAAATCGATGTCCACCCATTCTGCTGTATTTTCTGCAAAATCTTGTGATTCGCCTTCATATTCATTTGCCAAAAATACAGTAAAATTAAAAATTCGATCTGGATATTCAATTGTCATTTTGCCTTTTGATTTTAGATTTTTGACAACAATCCCTGTTTCCTCTTTCATTTCACGAATCGCCGCTTGCTCTGACGTTTCGTTTTCTTCAATTTTTCCACCCGGAATATCATAAAAGTCTTGCTTTTGGTTTCCCTTTTTATACTTTGTAACAACCACTTTGTTATTCTGCACCAAATAACATTTAGCGGCTTTTCTAATCGATTTATTCATTTGGCAAATCCTCTTTCCAATCTTTGTTAAACATTGCAATTCCGTCTTTGCAAAATCCAAATTTCTGATAAAAATTCTCTTTGTCGAACTCTGTTGTTAAAATTCTTCTTCCAAAACCATCAAACTTTTCCAAAAAATCTTGCATCATGATTTTACCTAATCCCTTTTTTTGATAATCTGGATGAACCAACAAATACGTAATAAAAACATTAATATAACCATCACTAATCGCTGAAATTAGTCCTATCAACTTGTCATTGTCCCAAACCGACATAACATAATCACTATTTTTAATTGCCAGATATAAACGATTTGGATATTCTGCTGTTTTCCATCCAACCGACCCAAACAAATCCACTAATTGCATTTTATCAATTTCTGTTTCATATTGATATACAAAACTATTTTCCATTCTATTTTATCCTTTTCTTAATGATAAACTCCATTTTTATCTTATCATGATTTACTAAAAAAGTAAAGTTCACATATTCTTATTTTTGATATAACTTCCTGTAAATTCCTCTGCCAAAATATCCATTTGCACATCATCATAATATTTGCCATTTAAAAAATAACTTTGGCGCCTTCTGCCAAATTCTTTAAACCCAACTTTCTTATAACAGCTAATTGCTCTTTCATTAAACGATTTTACATTGAGCATAATGTTGTTTAAATTCAAATAATGAAAGCCATAATCCAACATCAAACGCAAAGCCTCAGCCCCAAAACCGCGACTTCGATTTTCTTCATTTCCTAAAAAAATCCCCACTGTTCCAATTCTATTTTGATGGCTTATTTCGTTGAAGCCACAAGTGCCAATTAATTGATCATTTTCTAAGCTCACAATCGCAAAATGAAAATCATTATTTTTGATTGTTTTTTCTAACCATTCTTTTTCTGCCTCAATGGTCATAAGATTGCTGCTTGTTCCTAAGCCATCTGTCATAGAAAAGTCGCAAAACCATTCTACATATTTCTCTGCATCTTCCATATTCAGTGGCGACAAATAAATATTTTCTCCTACCAACTTTTTAAAATACTTCATCCTTATTTCCTCCTAAATTTTCATTGAATATTCTATGCTTTTTACTTGAAAGCCAAATTTTTCATACAACTTAATAGCATTTTTATTTTCTTCATTTACCGTTAAAAACAAATCTGTACAACCATTTTCTTTCGCTTTTTCTTTTGCAAACTTTAGCAATTCTGTTCCAACTCCAGTTCCTCTACATTTTTCGTCCACACAAATTGCATCAATTTTGAAATATTTTCGGAACCTTACTCCATGATGATTTTTTTCCTGCATGCAAAAAGTCATGTAACCCACAATTTCACTTTGCATTTTTACAACAACAATGTTTTCATTTTGCAACATTTCTTCAAAATCTTCTTTTTGAATTACTTCCTTTACGTCTATAAATAAATCTGGTCTCCACTCTATGTGCAAACTATGTACTTGTTTTGCTAATTGATTAACATCTTCAAAATCTTCTACTTTTGGCACATCTATTGTTACTTCCATATCTCCTCCTATACATTAAATTTTCATACTAACTAAATCATACAAAAACGCCACTTCTTCATATTCTTTTTCTCCAATTTTTGCCTTTTTTTCAGTATATACTTGCCCGCCCATTTTTTCATAAAACGCTCTTCCTGCACTATTTTCTTTCAAACACCATAAAATCATTTTACTTTTTTGCTCTTTTACAAATTGATTTACTACATACAAAAATAATTTTCTTCCAATTCCATTCCTCTTCAAATCTGATTTTACATACAATGCACATAATTCACAATCGATTTCCTCATACTCACTTGAAAACTCATTACTACCTATGTATCTACAAAATCCAACAATTTTACCTTCCATAACTGCTACAATAAAACCATCTTGTGAATAATCTTCTTTCATTTTTGCTAGTTTTTCTTCTTTATTTAAAGCTTCTAAATACTTATCATCAATAATTCCTCGATATGCGGTTTGCCAACCATCTATTTTAATTCCTATAATTGCCTCAATATCCTCTTCTTTCACTTTTCGTATTTCCACTTCATTCATTAAATCACTTCTCCCCTTATAAATCAAATTTTTGTTGTATCATTTTTGCAACTTTTTGTGGCGAAAGATTAGTATTATCAATTTTTAAATAATTCTTAAATATTTTTTCACCTTGTCCCGTTTCTGAATTGAGTTTATGTTTTTCTAGTGATTTTAACAGCTCATTTTCACTCCATTCCACATCTCTTTTAGATGGCTTATGTTCCAAACGATTTTCCGTTTTATTACGTTGCAATCGCTCTTCTAATGTTGTTTCTAATTCCACAACATACGTTTCTTCAAATAAACTCATCCACTTACTAGTTGTTTCTTTTTCTTCTGCAATCCTATTTCCAAAATCAAAACAATACGTAAAAATAATTCCTTTTTGATTGCTTTTTGAAAATTCTTGAAAAACTTCATATCTAATTTTTTCATTCATCTTATGATAAATTTCTCTGTCATAATCAAAAATTAATCGTATCATTTCAATCGTCATATGATTATAAAACAATTTATAATCAATTAATTTCGCAAGTTCTTGCCCTACTGTCATTTTCCCAACCGCCTGCGGTCCAATAATTAACACAAACTTTGGCATTTAAAATTTCTCCTCCTTTCATATACTTTTTATCATCATATATTGTTTTTCTTCATTTAATTCTTTTTTACCGTTCATATAATGATATCCTAATTTACCATAAAATTCACAACCATATATAGAAGCAGGTACAATCAGTTCTTTGGCTCCAATTTCTTTTGCACATTTTTCAATTTCTTCTATTAATAAACGATCAATTCCTTGATGCTGTTGCGCTATCTTCACAAAAACTGTTAAAATTATATATTTAGTTCCTGTTTCATCTCCTTGTAATTTATCAATGCTTGCCGTGCCTACTACTTCATTATTATCCAACGCAACAAAACATTTACATCGTTTCGGAAATGTCTTTACGATTTCTTCTTGACCAAAATGCCTTGCAATCCTATCAATAAATTCTTTACCATAATCTTTTATGTTTATTTGATATAAATTTTCACAAATTATATTCGACATTTCTCCGTGAATACTGTTCCTGATATTCTTTAATTTCTATCATATTCTCCTCCTACAAATTAAATCTCTCTTGTATCATTTTTGCAACTTCCTCAGCTGATAAATTTTCATTATTAATTTTCCAAAAATTCGGAAAAATTGCTTCACCTTCTCCCGACTCCGAATTCAATCTGTGATTTATCATGGATTGCAATAATCTGTTTTCACTTTTTTCCAAATCTCTTTTTGACATCTTATTCTTTAAACGATTTTCCGTTTTATTACGACGTAAACGTTCTTCTAAAGACGCTTCCAATTCCACCACATAAACCTCATCAAATAGCGCCATCCATTTGGAAAACTCGGCTCGTTCTTCTTCAATATCTCGCCCAAAATCAAAACATGCCGAAAAAATAATTCCCGCCAAGTCACTTTTGGCCACCTCTTCAAAAATCGAATAACGAAATAAACTTGTCAACCTTCGCCTAGCCATAGAACCAAATTCAAAAACATTTGTCAAACAGTCAATTGTCTCATGATTGTGCATGAATTTTAAATCTGTTAATTTTGCAAGTTTCTGCCCAACCGTCATTTTGCCGAACAGCTTCTGGGCCAATTATCATCACAAACTTTGACATTAAACTTCCCCCTTTTTCAATTTTCTTCTCATTTTATAATGTGTTTCAGTCTCATCGTAAACTTCAAACCCCATTTTCTCGTATAAAAGTCTCGCTTTATTTTCCTTAAAAACTTGCAAAATTGTACTTCTGCAATTTCTCTCATCTTTTTTTAATTGTTCTTTTAAAATATTGGTTCCTATTCCTTGATTTTGAAACTTTTTATCAATAAAAAACAAACTAATCACACTTTCATTGTTTTCATCTATATAATTAGTAAAAACTCCTATTTTCTGACTCATGCAAACAATAACTTTCATATCTTTTTTATGTTCTCGAATAAAATCCTTTGAAAACTCTATTTGTTTTTTATCATCCCAACCATAAATTTTTTCTACATACCACTTAAAACAATCTTTTTTTATTCTATGCAGATTTTCAAAATCCTCATCTTGATATTCACAAAATTGATATATAAATAATTTCATTGGTGTAAATTTTATTCCATCCACAATTTGCTTATCATTCATTTTCACAAATCCCATTTTTTCATAAAACCCTACTGCATAAGGCGAAGAATTTACAGTCATTGACTCTAAATTTTCATGATATTGTTCACAATATTTTTTCGCCTTTTCAACAAGATTTTTAGCAATTCCTTTTCTATGAAATTTTTTATCCACAAATAACATAGCAATATGTGCATAACTTCTAACAGCAATCATTCCAACAATTTTATTTTGAATTTTGGCAACTATTATTTTCAGATTTTCCTCTAAGCATTTTTGGAGATTCCCAAAATTGGCAAATCGATAAAAATTTTCTATGCCTTCTTGACTATAACCTGGTGCTTCAAATTCGTCAAAAACATCTTTTACTAACTTCAAAGTTTCTGTCAATTCTTCTGGTTTCACTAATTCTATTTTATATTCCATAAAATCTCCTTTATTTTAATATTTCTTGTAAATATTTATCTGTAAAACGTTTCACTTTTTCTTGGTTGCCCTGAAGCCTCTTCATTAAATCTTTTGCTGTTTTGTATGCTTCGTCAAATTCTTGTTTTGTCATTTCCATTCTCTCAAATGCCTCTTTTAGCTCATCTTCGTCCAATAAAACCATTTCGCCATTTGGCTTTAACACAACATCCAAATACAAATCGTCTTCATAAGGAACACCATTTTCTTTCCCAATTTTTCGTGCAATATCAAAATACCATTCCACAATTTCATTTTTCTCATTGTAAATCGTTGTCAAACAAACTTTTGAAGTATCGTCATAAAACTGCAACCATTTATAATCGTTATCTCGAACGCACAAGCCATTTTCTAAAAAAGCTGGACTTGACATTTTGACACATTCGTTTAAATAAATATTGCCTGAAAAATCTTCTTCTTTGACCGATATCATGTTTTGTTTTATCTCCAAAACATCTTCTGCTTTACTAATATAATCAGCAAAACGCTTTTTCAAACTAATCCAATAGCGTTGGTCAATTCTATTATTTTCCGCTGGAAGCTCGTTTTCTAAAATTCCTCCATTTTTCTCAATACTTTTTCTAGAACCAATGTTATCTTTATAACACACCATTAACACTCTTTGAATGCCTAATTTTTTACATTCCTCAAGCGCGAGCCTAATCATTTGCGTAGCATAACCTTTTCTCCTTTCCGAAGGTCGCACACCATCCCCAATATGCCCACCATTTTTTAGCAAACTTTCATTCAAATAATGCCTAATTTGAAGCATCCCAACGACTTTATTGTCTGACTTTCTCACAGCCAAAAATAAAGTGGCTGGAATTCTTCCTTTTTCAATTGTTTTTTCTGACACATCATTTTTTACCTTTTCTAGCCATTTGTCAAAATCTCTTATCGTATCTAAGCCGCCGTCTCCATTTAGCTCATATTCATGATTGTCAAAATGTTCTTGTAAATATTCCTGCACTTGTTTTTTATACTCTTTTGTTGGAGAAACTAATTTTAAATCACATTCCATAAACGCCCCATTTCTTAACTTTCTATGAAACTACAGCTTCTAGTAAAGTTACTTTTTTATTTTCTACATCTAATTCGCACTCAATGCCATATGGAATAATCCCAATTGGGCAACTATGACCAAAATTCACGTTGTACAAAACAGGCATATCTTCTCTGTGAAATTCCTTCAAAATTTTTCGATAAACCTCTTTATATTCTTCATAATATTTTTCCGCCCTTGGCTTTCCTACGATAATTCCCTTCGCCACGTCAAAAATTCTCTGTGCACCCAAATTTCTCAAATAATATTCGACCAAATATGGCTCTGGCATATTCTCACTTGTCTCAAAAAATAAAATCTTATTTTTCCATTCTTTTAAACTTGGCCATATTTCTGTCCCATTATAAAGCGGAAAAGCATCCAAACATCCACCTAATAATTTTCCTCTTACTTTACCTTCTCCTTGCAAAACTTCATAGCCTTTTTCGTCCTTTAATCTTGTTTTTTGACTGTTCATCTTGGCTCCATTCCACCATTCTTTGCCGTGCTCATTGGTCCAATAATCACACTTTTTGATTTCAAAATTTTCTTTTGCCTCAAACCACAATTCTCGAATGGCATTTTCTGTATAGTCATACATATCTGTGTATTCTGCAAAATCAGATATCAAAGCTGGTCCATAATAAGACACAATACCTGCTTTGTATAGCATAAAGTGATTGGCGGTTGTATCCGAAAAGCCTGTGAATATTTTAGGATTATTTCGGACAACTTCATAATCAATATAAGGTAACAAACGAATGGTATCGTCCCCGCCAATCGCACAAATAATCGCTTTTATGCTTTTCTCCTGAAATGCTGCCATTAAGTCTTCTGCCCTTTTTTCTGGATGCTGATATAAATAGTCTTCTCCCTTCATGCAATTTGGCATTGCCACCACTTCCAAACCAAACTTTTCTTCCAATCTCTTTTTTCCTAATTCATATTTATGTAAATATTCTTTTTCTCCTAGCATTCCACTTGACAAGCTTACAATTGCAACTTTATCGCATTTTCTCAATCTCTCTGGTTTTATCATACAAATTTCTCCCATCCAAATTCACTATATTTTAGATTTTCTTTTTCATTTTTTATTGCCTGTAATCTATCTTGCAATATATTTTCTGGCAATTTATCTAACGGAAACCATCTTAATTCTTCACATTTTTCTGGTTCATTTATTTTTATTTCTCCCTTATAGTGTTTTACTTTAAAGAAACCATTATAATAAATCTGTCCTGTTTCTGGAGTTTTGGTATGCATCATCGTTGCAAGTTCTATATCCTCCAACTTTATATCAATCCCTATTTCCTCTTTCGCTTCTCGAATAAGGGCACTTGTCATTGGCTCGTCTTTCTCAACATGCCCAGAAGCAGACAAATCATAAAATCCGTCCATATATCCTGTGTTTTTTCTTTTCTGTAATAAAACTTCTTGCCCCTTTTCTGTGTCTCTCATTAACATCAAAATTACTGCTGACCTTGCCAAAAATCTTTCTTTCATATTTTCCCCCTATTTCTCAATTACTTTTTTCATACCATATCCTGTATAGTCATACGGAATTTTTTGGAAGCCACATTTTTCATAAAATTCCTCTCTTCCTGCCATCGAAATCAAATTAACACTCATTGTCTCTCCCTCATTCATATTCTCCTCTATTTCTTGTAACAATTCTTGCATTAACTTTTTTCCAATTCCTTGATTTTGATAATCTGGACTAATCATTACATCCACTACAAATGCATAAATTCCATCACAAATTACTCTTGCCATTCCAATTATTTCATTATTTACCACAACTTTTTTTACAAACTTGCTACTACCAATTGCTTTTTCCACTCGTTTTAAATCGTGTGCCTTCCAGCCAATTTTTCCTCTTAGCTCATTATATTCCTCTGGCGTTATTATATTTTCAAATTCAATATTCAATTTAAATTCCCCCCTACTAAAAAAGTCTCACAAAAAAGTCCTATTAAGACTCCTTTGCAAGACTTTTCAAAATCTCTACTCAGTGTAAATAACCTCTTCGTTATCCTATATCGCTCAGAAATTTACATTTCCTAGATATACTCTTAAAACATTTATATTTTATCAGATAAACGACAATTTGTCAAATAAAAATTCCTTATCAATCCAACATTTCTTGGTAAATTTTATGAATATCCTCTTCTTCTTTATATTTATTTTCCATCGGGCACATCCCTGTTTTATCATTGTTTTGAACATACTCCACTAATTTTTGGTATTCATACTTTACGCCATTTTTTTCCAAAACTGGAACCGCATATTGGCTCATAACATCTGCATAGATTTCCTGCACACCCGCCATTGTCAAAATCGATGCCGCCACTTTTCCAATCACCTTATCCGCAATTTGGGCTCCCTTCAGCGCCTCCGAATTTTCCTGTAAAATACTCTTGATATCTTTTATTCTATTTTGGTAATATTCCTTTATGTCTCCATTGGCATATGCCACCACAAGCGAAGCATTCTTCTCATGCAAAATTTCTTTGATTTGTTCCAACTTATTCATCTAAATGAATTCCTTTCTTAATTGCTCTACCAGTCCATGGTACACAAATCAATTGAAGCACGATACCTGGTAACCCTGCTTGAACACTTTGCCAAACAGATACTCCATACGTTGACAAGTGGAACAAATGAACAGCCGCAAACAATACACCAGCATATAAAATTCTGCCTAAAATAATGGTTCCCATTAAGGCAATATAGGAATTATATTTTTTATTCAAAACGCTCAATAAAACAGCATAAATCACAAGCTCAATTAGCATATAAGGAAGCCTTGCTAAACTTGGCATTCCTGTTAACATCCAGCTAAATACAACCGAACTGCCAGCCACAACGCTTGCACTTAGCGCCCCAAACACGCATGCTGCAACCAAAACAGCAATATGCATTGGCAAAAAAGTTGCCCCTGCATTTGCTCCCGCCAAAATGTGGAATATTCTAGGCAAAGCAATTCCAATACCGCTTAGCAAAATCGTTCCAACCACATATTTGGCTTTTTTACTTGATAAAATTTCCGCCAAACCATTAGATTTTTTCATCTCTTTTACTTTTTCCATTTTAAAAATTCCTCCTTAACCACTATACTTCTATCAATTCATATTCTTTTGAACCAATGCCAAGTTGTGCCGCACAATCAATTGTATGCGTACCATTTCTTGAATGAATTCTCTCCAATAAATGTTCTTTTCCCGGATCGTCCGAATTTTTTACCAAATCAATACAAGCTTGGTCAATAGCAACTGGGTCCAATGACGCCAAAATCCCAATATCTTTCATGCAAGGGTCTTCTGCCACTGAGCAGCAATCGCAATCCACACTCATATTACACATAATATTAATAAATGCCATATTGCCCTTGAAATAGTCAACCACTGAAGATGCGCTATCTGCCATGGCTTCCAAAAATTGATTTTGCTCAGCCACGCAATCCCAAAATTTCGCTTGGTCTTTCTCTTTTCCAGCTGTATGAATCCACACTTTTCCCACTGTTGAAGCCACTCCAATGGATAATTGTTTCAAAGCTCCACCATAGCCGCCCATTGGATGCCCTTTAAAATGTGACAAAACTAGCATTGAATCATAATTATCAATATTTTTTCCAACATAATTTTCATGAATGACTTTTCCCTTTGGAATTTCTAAAACTTTGTCTGGCCCTTCACTGTCTAAAATATCCACATCAAAATATTTCGTCCAGCCATGTTCCTCCATTAATTTTTGGTGCTTTTCCGTTATGTTTCTAGCGCCATCATAGGCAGTATTACATTCCACCACAGTTCCCTTCACATGCTCCACTATCTTTTTTAACATTTCAGGTTTGATATAATTTTGATTTCCCTTTTCCCCTGAATGCAATTTGACGGCAACTTTTCCTGACAAAGATTTGCCAAGCACCTCATACATTTTCACAATGTTTTCTGGCATAATTTCTCTACAAAAATAGACTTTCGATTTTTCCATAAAAACCTTCCTTTCTTATTTTTTTATTTTATCACCCTCCTTTTTTATTTTATATGATTTGTAATTTCTATACAATACTTTTTCAAAAATTTTTCATAATCTAACAAGAAATCGTTAAAATGTTTCCATTATTATCAAAAATAGCAAATTCGTCTTTTCCATAAAAAGTTTTATGAAGTTCTTTTGCCACTTTCACTTTGTCTTTCAATTCTTTATACAATTTTTCTACGTCTTGCACTGTGATAAATAAAGTAAATGTTGGAATAATTGAATCCACTTTTAGCGTAGGATATTCTTGGCTTAAATTTTCTTGCTCCTGAAACATAAGAGAAATTTTATCCTTTCCCATAATAGCAAAATTTAAAATTTCTCCCTCTTCTGGAACACTTAAAATTTTTTGAAATCCCAACTTTTCCTGATAAAATCGAATTGTCTCTTTTACATTTTTAACCATAATATTGGTTGTTACTGATTCATACATATTTTTTCCCTCCCACTTTATTATAAAATGAGAAAATAGCTTTGTATTGTAAAAAATGGACAAATTATGCTTGATACTGTTCTAGTAATTTTAATGGCGAAATTCCGGTGTATCTTTTGATTTCCTTGATAAAATGTGATTGGTCATAAAATCCACATTGCATAGCAATATCAATTAATTTTACATTTTCTTGCAGTAGTAAAGTCAAACATAAATGTAGCCTTACGATATTCAACAAAACTTTGGGAGATACGCCATAATTTTTCTGAAAAATTCGAAACAATTGCCTTTTATCAAATCCAAGATTTCCCGCCATTTTAACAACATTTTGCTCTTTTGGATTTTGATACAATTCATCCATCATCACAATAAAGTTCCTACTTGGCGCATCCTTCATCTTTTGCAGCAAATAACTTGCAAGAAATTCTACTCGCTCTTTTGTATGAGAAAGCAACAAGATTGGGGCTAAATCAAACTCTTTTTCTATTTCCGAAAAAAGAACCTGTTTATCCATAATTTTGTCTGCACCAATCTGAAAAAAAGAATAAAAGGCACCAGGCTTCAACCTAACACCCATATAGTCAATTTTTTCATTTAGTTGAAAATCTTCTGTTTCTTTACTAAAACCAGCAAAACAAATCGTACCTTTTACAAAATCTATCACAATATCAATACAAGCATCTGGCAAAATATGATTCGACACAACTCTATCTAACGTTTGCTTGGACTTCATAGTCCAAATGCACATGCAATAATCTTCCAATTCTTTTTTACGATATTCTACATATTCAATATACTTTTGAAAATCTCTATCTAGTAAATAAGGGATTTGTTTTGGAACATACATCTTTCATCTCCTTCATTTATTTTCTCTTATCATTTCTAAATCACTAATAGTCTATAATTGATTTATTGATTTGTCAAGAATATAAGTTTATCATCTGGTTATACTATTTTTATAAATTAGGAGGTATTCGATATGAAATTAACCATTTGTGAATTAAGTTATTTAAATGAATTAATCAGTAGCTGCGTAAACACAATCACATGTATGTCATTATTTAAAAATCAAGCCACTAATGAAGAATTAAAATCTTTATTAGATACACATTTTCCAATCCACATTGAGGACTACAATCGCAAAGTCGAATTTGTGAAAAACGTAGAAACAGCAACTGGCAAATTAAATGTTCCTGAACTCAATACTTCTATTTTTGCAGAAAACATTAGCAGTTCTAAAGTTGCTGATCCTATTACAGTAAACACAAACGTAACAAATCTAACCGATAGAGAAATTGCTTTATCTTACTTTTTAACCTTAAAAAGAGCTGGCAAAGAATACGCCATTGCTTCTATGGAAGCCACAAATCCTACTCTACGACAATTTTTAAAAGATGCCTATACCATGAGTTGCAATCATTCTTACGAAATTTATGAGTGGCTAGCCAAAAATAATTATTATCCAATTATTCTGTCAACAGATGAACAAATTGGTAACATTTCTAGCCTTTATCATACAATTCCTGAATAATAACAGCCACGGAATTTCTCCGTGGTAAATTTTTAATTGGACTTATAATAGAGCAAACAATGGCAATATCCCTCAAAATTCGGATCTTTAATTTGTTCACGAAATTCCTTGCACATACATTTCGTATCTTTGCTCTTTTCCGTTCGACAAGGGCAATATCCACCCGTCTTTTTCAAGCCCTCTTGCACTAACTTTACAATTTCCTCATTCTTATTAAACTCAACTGACATATTTTTCCTCCTTCAACCCTCTCTACTCTAATACCAACGCTTTTTTAGGACAAAAATTGGAACATTTTCCACATCGAATACATTTATCATAATCAATTGTTGGTGCCTCAAAATCCTTTTGCGTCAGTGCTCCCACAGGGCAAACCTTTACTGCTGGGCATTTGTGATTTTGTGGACAATTTTCCACTATTATTTTTAATTTTCGATCCATAATTCTCTCCTTTAAATTCACAATTTCTTATTCAATTATATTAATTTAAAATGCACATTATTACTTTATATCAAAATAAGCCGACTAAATCGACTTATCCTGTAACAGTGCAAAAATGCATATGGAGCTTCCAGCCGGAATCGAACCGGCGACCCCAGCCTTACCATGGCTGTGCTCTACCTACTGAGCTATAGAAGCGTATTTTCTTTTTGTTTTCAATTTATTGTTTTTAGTTTTCTTTACAATCGCACGCAGCTTCGCTTTCGCTACGCATACTGACACTGTAATGCTCATTCTTCGCAAACAGTCTCAGCATCTATCTACTGAGCTATAGAAGCATTTGTAATTTTACGAAGGAGATTTATTCTCCTTCATCTAAACATTTCATAGCCTTTTTGCGAATTCTTTGAATCGCATTATCGACCGATTTAATTGGCGCCGCCAAACTTACCGCTATATCACTATAACTTTGCCCTTGAATATATTTATTCAAAACATCTTTTTCAAATTTGCTCAAATTTTTATCAATTTTGCTCTCAACACTCTCATAATACTCTTTTTTGATAATCGTCTCCAGCGGATCTTCCACTGTATTAGTATCTAGCACATCCAAAACAGACACATCATCATTTTCATCGTATGCCGCCGTATTCAACGAAAAAGAAGAATTTAGTGGAATATTTTTCTGTCTATTGGATGTTTTAATAACAGTAATCAGCTGCCTTTCAATGCACAAATTAGCAAACGTGCGAAAAGAATTTTGTTTTTCCGCATCAAACGACTGTATCGCTTTATACAAACCCCAAAAGCCTTCTTGTATCATATCTTCCTTCTCTGCACCAATAATAAAAAAACGATTTGTCTTCATTTTGATAACTTCTTTATACTTATTTAGTAAATAATCCAGTGCCGACTTATCGCCTTCCTTAATCAGCGCAATCACTTCTTCATCTGCAATATTAGCATATTTATTTTCAAATTGATATTGTTTTGCATCTACCATTACCTATTTTGCTACCTCCTGTAAGTTGCTCTATTTGCATTATATTAGCAAAGTGCCAACATGTCAAGAGATTTTCGCAAGTTTTTCATATTTTCGAGCATTTTTCCTAAATCGGATTAACATGAATCACAGTCAAACACACCTCATCAATTTTCGCATCAATTTCCTTTTCCAACTGATTTGCAATTTCGTGGCTTTCAAAAGTTGATAAATTTCCATCTACATAAATAGTAAACGAAATCTGGTATTTATAACCAACTGGTGTCGAATTAAAATGCTGCACTTTCTGAATTTCAGAATGTTTCTCAATAATCTCCAAAACTTTTTGCTTTCCTTCCTCATGAATGGCTTTATCCATTAAAAAATCATAACTTTCCATAAAAATCTTAACACCAGTAAAACAAATCCAAATCGAAATTCCAACCCCCACAACACTGTCAAACCACACAATATTTTTTAAGCTCAACAAAGAAGCTACCAACGTAAAACTCGTTACAAAACAGTCATTCTTGTGGTCTTTTGCATTTGCTTCTATCAACAAATTATTATATTTTTGTGAAAGCGCATGTGTATAGCGATACAACAAAAACTTCACAAAAATCGTTACCAAACATACAGCAACCAACAGCCAAGAAAATGCATAGCTTTCATGATGCCAGAATGAAACAACCGAATTTACCAGCAATTTTATGGCAACCAATATCATCGAAATACTAATTAACATCGAAAAAATATATTCTGCTTTTCCATGTCCCAAATTATGGCAATCGTCCTTAGGCCTACTCGCTATCTTGTTTCCGACAAACGTCATGCAAGACGAAAAAATATCTCCAGCACTATTCACGCTATCTGCAATCATGGCTTGACTATTCGTCAAAATACCAATCGCTGCTTTAATCATCAACAAAAACAAATTTCCTACCATACCAAAAATGCTCGCCATTTTAGTAGATTGATATCTTTCTTCCATACTATTTCTCCCCTATTTAACGTATTCACATTTCCTTTATCTATGCTATCTATCTTATCAAAAAAGCAATCTATCGTCAAGTTCAAATCATAAACAGTCTTGCACTTCATCTAGATACTTTTTACTTCACTTGAAACGATGCCAAGAGAGAAGTCACTAAATTCGTATAAAAATTCAATTCATTCAACGGAAATTCGATATCAAAAACATAATAACTTTCATTTACTTCCAGCCAAACAACTTGCAAATAAAAAGCTTCACTTAAATTCGTGTCCAAATAATGAAAACTATACGTATAAGCCAAATTGTTGTTGACCGATAACTCTTTTATATCAGACGGATTAGAATATCCTTCAAAATTCTGCAAAAATGCAACATGATCCGCTTTCACAATATCCATTAACTCACGATTTGCAACTTTATCCTTTTTCGCTATAAAAATATTCAAATCGTCTTTAGAACGCAAATCTAGCAAATAATCAGAATCATATTTTGTTAAATCTAAATTCTTAGAAAGCTCGACACTTACAGAATTATCCTTGCTTGAAAAAATCACCGTATTATTCTCTTGCACAACTGGATTTTCTGGATTATTTTTAGGAGTTGATATTTTTCTGGCAATTAGTAAAATAATGCCCAATAAAATAGCCACACAAATAACCGAAAAAATAATTACTTTTTTCTTATTTAAGCGTCGAGGTTCTTCATAAAACTCATACATCTTTATAACCTCGTATTGTATCATATCACAAAAATACAAAATTTTCAACTAATTTATAAAAAAAACAGTTGACAAATGTAATTTTGTGTGGTATTATTTTAGAAATTTAGTCTTAACTAATTTATTCTTATTTTGTTTCAAAATAAAAGAATCCAATTTACATTATAAAAATAAAAAAGGAGATTGTAACATTGTTATCTATTGTAAAAAGTATGTCTCTTCAAGGATTAGACGGCATTTTAATTCATGTCGAAGTGGATATTTCAGCTGGAATGCCATCTTGGGAAGTAGTCGGACTGCCAGACGCCTCCATTCGCGAATCCAAAGAAAGAGTAAGAACAGCCATCAAAAATTGTGGCTATGAAGTTTTAAGTCGTAAATATATTATCAATCTATCGCCCGCCAACCTAAAAAAAGAAGGCTCCATGCTAGATTTAGCAATCG
This sequence comes from uncultured Clostridium sp., assembly GCA_947571115.1. Taxonomy (GTDB): domain Bacteria; phylum Bacillota; class Clostridia; order TANB77; family CAG-508; genus Scatovivens. The sequence continues at coordinate 3,443 of CANOWW010000012.1, read as the reverse complement.
CTGTCGGCATTTTGCGTTCTATGGACGTCATTGCAGAAAACAACTTGGAAAGCACCATTTTCATTGGCGAATTATCCTTAGACGGCAGTATTAATCAAGTCAATGGCGTGTTGCCGATTTGCATTGAAGCACTCAAATATGGCATCAAAAGAGTGATTGTACCAAAGCAAAATGCCAAAGAAGCTGCTATTGTTAGCGAGCTTGAAGTCATTGGTGTTTCCCATTTGCAGGAAGTCATTCAATATTTGAATGACGAAATCAAAATCGAAAAGGAAAGTGTCAATTTGCACGAAATCCTGAAAAATAACCAAAACGAGAAACTTGATTTTGACGAAGTCAAAGGACAAGAATCCATTAAAAGAGCGCTCGAAATCGCAGCAGCTGGCGGACATAACTGCCTCATGATTGGTTGTCCCGGTTCTGGAAAAACCATGCTTGCCAAAAGGCTTCCTACCATTTTGCCAGATTTGACCTTTGAAGAGTCTCTCGAAATTACCAAAATCCATAGCATTGCTGGAAAGTTGGAAAATCGCAGCTTGGTTTCCGAGCGCCCTTTCCGAAGTCCGCATCATACCATTTCTGCTAATGGTCTAATTGGTGGTGGCAAAATTCCAAAACCCGGCGAAATCAGTCTGTCTCATTTTGGTATCCTATTTTTAGATGAATTATTGGAATTCAATCGCAATACCCTCGAAGTTTTACGCGGACCTCTCGAGGATAAAACCGTTACTATTAGCCGAGTTGGCGCCAGTTTAACTTATCCGTGTAATTTCATGTTAATTGCCAGCATGAACCCCTGCCCTTGCGGTTATTTGGGAAGCAAAGAAAAAAACTGCACTTGTACGCCAAGGCAACGAGAACTCTATCGCGCCAAATTAAGTGGTCCTTTGCTCGACCGATTTGATATTCACATACATGTTCCTAGTGTTAATTATCAAAAACTCGAAGCCAAAAGTGGAGAAACTTCCCTAGAAATTCGCAAACGTGTAAACGCTGCCAGAGAAATTCAATTAAACCGCTATCATGATTTAGGCATTTATTCTAATGTCGAATTAACCCCCAAATTAATGGAAACCTATTGCAAATTAGACGCCCCATCCAACGAAATTTTGAGCCAATCTTTTGAAAAATTAAATTTAAGTGCAAGAGCCTATTCCAAAATACTAAAAGTAGCGCGCACTATCGCCGATTTAGACGGTAGTGAAAAGATTGAAAAAATGCATTTAATCGAAGCCATTCAATATAGGAGCCTAGACCGAATATGAGAAAAATAGAAGAAATTAATTTTAATAATGAAATATACCCCGAAAAATTGCGCAAAATTAAAAATCCACCACTCAAATTATATGCCCTTGGAAATGTAGCTTTGCTGAAAAAACCGAGTTTGGCAATCGTCGGAACACGCCATATTACAGAATATGGAAAGAAAAATTGCCGAAATTTCGCGCAAAAAATCGTGCAAAATGATATCCCAATTGTCAGCGGAATGGCAATTGGAACTGACACTGTTGCACACAAAACTGCTTTGGCCTTTGGCGGAGAAACCATTGCCGTTCTGGCTGGCGGTTTTGAGCATATTTTCCCAAAAGAAAATTTGCCATTATTTGAACAAATCATCCAGCAAAATGGGTTGGTAATCACTGAATATCCACCAAATGATAAAGTGAAAAGTGAGCGATTTTTAGAAAGAAATCGCATTGTGAGCGGATTGTCAGAAGGTGTTTTAGTCATTGAAGCAGCACATCGTAGTGGAACAAGCGTTACTGCAAAACATGCCTATTCGCAGGGAAAAATTGTTATGGCACTTCCCGGAAGGCTCGATAATTCCTATGGTGTAGGCGTCAATAAGTTAATTCAAGAAGGAGCCAAATTAGTAACAGATATGGAAGATATTTTGGAATTTTTTCCACAGTTTACCCGTCCATTGGGGAAAACTATTCCGCCAAAACAAGAAACGATTTTTAAATTAGAAGTCAAAAAGGAATATCAAGAAATTGTGAAAATTTTGAAAAATAAAACTTTGTCAGCCGAAGAAATTAGGCAGGAAACACAAGCAAAAGATTTGCGCCAAACCTTGAATTTATTAGTAACCATGGAGTTGGAAGGTTTGATTGAACAAGAAATCGGCGCAGGATATTATTTAAAAGGAGAAAAAAAGTGACTAAATTAGAATTAGGAAAAAATGGAGAAAATGCAGCTTGCCATTATCTGGAAAGGCAAGAATATTATATTGTAAGAAAAAATTTCAGATGCAAGTCTGGCGAAATTGACATCATCGCCACTGACCAAAATGAATTGGTTTTTATTGAAGTAAAAACACGCTGTTCTAAGCAATATGGCGAAGCGCGCGAGGCAGTTACAGAATACAAGAAAAAGCATATTAAAAAGGCGGCTGAGTTTTACCTTCACACAAAGGGGCTCGAAAATTGCCTTGTGCGTTTTGATGTCATGGAATTATATTTGAAAAATGGCACATTTTATATCCAACATATTAAAAATACATTATGGTAATTCAAAAAGCGCAGTCTCTTGCGCTTTTTTGAATTTACACATTTCCTTCCTCAGGGTGGCTGGGTGGGTATTGAAAAATACAAAAGAGGAATGAGGGACTTTTATGTTTCATATGAAAATACATACAGAAGAAAAAACTTTGAAGTTAGAAAAGCATAAGAAATTGACAATTACATTCCAGAAGAAGTCAAATGGCAGTTTATTCAAGCAGCTTCTTGAGTTGATTAAAATTTGGCTAAAAAAGTAAAAAAATGCAGGTATGGCAATACCTGCATTTTTTTATTTTATTGGATACTTCTATGATTAACTTTTTATCCTATATTCATTTACTTCTTCTTTTCCCCTTTGTCAAGCAATTTTCAAAATTTCAGCACATTTCTAACTGCTGTCACATTTAAAACACGGACTTATGCATATTTTTCAGGCTTATCATTAGATATTAGCATATAAAGAAATCTATTTCTTAGTTTTTGTATTAATAACTGCTAATTTTGGGCAGGCGCCCTGGTTTTACCTCCGCCTTTATCCTTGCTGACCTTATACTCTAATCAGATAAATACCCGGTTCCAGCGCACGTACCGCATTTACGTCTACCACCTGTAGCCATTGTCCCGTAAACTTCTTCCTTGAACCCACAGTTTGAGCAATAACGGTTACCGTAGTATGCGCTAGCATGTCCTTGGGTTGGGCAATGATAGTCCACCATTCTAAGTTCACGCGCCCCACATTCATCACACCATGTTACTAAGATATCTGTCTCTACAACTTCACATCCACAAATGTCGCAATAGACTCCATCAAGCCATCCGTCACCATCGCATCGTGTACATTTTATCCTTCCTGGCACAGCCACATCACCAGACTGATTGATATATCCTCCATTTCCTGCATTATCCCACATATATAACTGTGCTCTATAATTACAGCCCCAA
>CANOWW010000011.1 GCA_947571115.1 uncultured Clostridium sp. | reverse complement strand
GCTGTCAACGTTTTTTATTTTAGCACCTTTATTCTCTTTTGTCAACTGTTTTTTTAAAAAAATTTAATTTTTTTATAAACAATAAAAAATAGCAGAGTTTTCAAACTTTTACTCCACTATTTTTGCTCTAATTTATTGTTTTTGTTTTATTGCAATTGAATTGAAAAATCGTACGCATTTGAAAAATCAGTTGTAACTGATGCAATTAATTGTACTGTTTGTCCAGCTTCTACATCCCCAATAATAGCATCTGTTGAACTAATTTCATTTCCTTCTTTATCTAAAAATACAACTTTAGCAAATTTCATATTCATTTTAGTACTACTTGTATTTTTTACATCTGCAACTAAAACAGATTGTCCATCTTTATTAGTTACTTGAATATTAGATAGTTCGTAGTCACCAACTTTTTTAGTTTGAGATAGTTTTTCACTTACATTTAGTTTGGTTCCATCTTCCAATTTTTCAACAAATTCCTCCGCATCATTAGTAGGATTCGTTGAACTTGATGGATTCTCTGGAGTACTAATTCCTGTCATACCAGTATTGTTATCTGTTACAGTTTCCTGTCTTGAATTCCTTACATTTACTAATACTGCTATAATAATTATCGCTACCACTACTAAAATTAATATCATTTGTTTTTCACTTTTCTTCATTGGTTTACCTCCTAAAATATTTTTACTTTAATAAGTATATTTTAAAATATAAATAATGTCAATAGGTTACTTCAAAATTTTTTCGACTTTTTTCGTCATTAAAAATGTCGAATTTTGTCGCAAAATATCCTACGAAATATTAACTTTTCGGGCAAAATCGCTTGCATATTTTTTCAAAAAATAATATACTTCATTTGTAATTTCTTTTTTATAATTACAAAATTACAAAAAGATAAAATAAGGAGGGATCATTTTGGGCGAAAAAATCAAAATATTTATTGCAGACGACAATGCTGAATTTATTTCGACATTAGTTACATATCTTGATTCTCAAGAAGATATGGAGGTAATCGCAACTGCAAAAGATGGCATGGAAGCCGCTGAAAAAATCATAGAATTTACCCCTGATGTTGCAATTCTAGATGTGATTATGCCTCAATTAGATGGTTTAGGAGTTTTAGAAACAATTCAGGAAAAACTTACCACATTACCTATTTGTGTAATGTTATCAGCGGTCGGACAAGACCGAGTTACATCAAGAGCAATGTGTTTAGGGGCTCAATATTACATTGTAAAACCCTTCGAAATGGAAGTACTAGTTAAAAGAATTCGAGAATTAATCAAAAATCAACCAATAGAAGCAGTAACAACTAAACTAAAAGACTTAAAAACAAATTATATCAAAGTAGATAACACCAAATCTAATTTAGAAGCTAAAGTAACTAATATTATTCATGACGTTGGAGTACCTGCTCATATTAAAGGATACCAATATTTGCGTGATGGCATCATTATGGCAGTCAAAGATGTAGATGTCATCAATCAAATTACCAAACAATTATATCCTGATTTAGCAAAAAAATATAAAACAACACCTTCTCGTGTTGAACGTGCGATTCGCCATGCTATCGAAGTAGCTTGGGGTAGAGGACAAATTGAATCCATGCAAAATATCTTTGGCTACACTGTTAATTCCAATCGTGGAAAGCCAACTAATTCAGAATTTATTGCCATGATTGCAGATAAATTGCGCTTAGAAATCAAAAGTGCCTAATTTTTTAAGGGGCTAAAGAACTCTGACAGCCCCTTTATTTTACTCTTCATATGCTTTAGCAAGTAATGTTTTTTCTATTTGACCTGTTTTCTTTAAAATAGATATCAACATGGGTTTCATTATAATTGCCATATTACTCGGTTTTAAACGTTCTCCTTTCGCTTTCATTGTCTGCATTAAAGTCTCCATTTCCTTTTTTAAAATTGGTAACATACAAATTGAAATAGAAATCATGATTCCAATATTTTTTGTGTTTACTTTGAATAATTTTAATGGTGCACTTATTTTCTGTATCGTATCTGCCACCTGTAATATCGTTATTGTCTGTGAAAATAAATAAGTGGTATGATAACAAATCATAATTCTAATCCCCATTAAAATTCCCTCTTGTAGGCTTGCAAAAAGTATATTAAATAGTATTGTGAAAGCAATAAACGGCAAAAACATTTTGATGGAATAAAACATATTTTTTAAACTAAATTTTAATAAGAAGGTCACAATAAAATTTAGCAAAATAGCTAATACCAATATTTTTACATCTTTTATCAAAAATAAAAATATGGTATAAAAAATAAACAAAATAAATTTAATGACATTTTTCATTTTTACATATCCTCACAATTTCAGAAATCATTTCTGGAATTGTCCATTCCTTTAAATTAACTGAAATACCGTTCTCTTTCAATTGCAAAATAATCTGTATCATTTCTGGAATTTTAATATCGCATTCCTTCAATAAATTTACATTGTCAACTAACTCATTCTTCGCAAATGTATATTTGATTTGTTTGTCCCTCATGATTAAAATTTTATCGGACAGCAAAATTTCACTAATTTGATTCGTCACAAAAATAATCGTATAACCTTCCCTTTTTAATTTTCGTAAAACTTCATAAATATTCTCTTTTTCATTGGAATCAATCATAGTAGTTGGCTCGTCCAAAATAATATATTTGGGTTTCACGGCAAGAACACTTGCTATATTCACTCTCTGCTTTTGTCCAAGCGATAATTCATAACTATCTTTTTGCATAAAGTCTCTCATATTTACAATATCTAAAGCCTCTTCAATTCGCTGCTTTCGATTTTCTAACTCTAAATTTTTCAAAGCAAATTCTAAATCATCATAAACATTAGGAAACAAAATTTGATTTTCAGGATTTTGAAATACAATTCCAACTTTTTTTCTAAGCTCCTTAAAATGTTTTTTCGATTTTGTGTTTAAATCATCAATCCAAATATCCCCATCCGTCGGCTTTGTAATACCTGCTAGTAAATGTATCAAAGTAGATTTTCCTGCGCCATTCTTGCCAACAATACTAACTATCTCGCCTTCCTGAATTTCAAGATCAATCTTTTCTAAAACACTGCTTCCATTTTTATATCGAAAGCTCACATTTTCTAATTTAATCATTTTTATCACATCCCTTTAGCTTTTCGATTACAGTTCCATAAATATAAAAACTTCCCACAATAAACGTCACATATTTTTTATACTTTGTTTGTACAAAATCAATAGCATCTTCCAATTCTTGTGCATCCATTTGAGGATTTCTCGTGTACTTTTTGGCAATTTCTAACAATTTTTCTTTTGCCACATACAAATTTTCATCATTCCCACTTGTAAAAACAAAAAATGCCTTTTCATCTTTCAGTAACTCTTTTAAAATTACTTCATAATCCTTGGTTTTTAAAATCGAAACAACATAAACTCTGTCCTTATTATCATAATATCTCTGAACATTTTGGACAAAATTTTCAATGGCATTTTGATTATGAGCTCCGTCATAAACAATCAATGGATTATTCTTTATAACTTCAAATCTTCCCTTATGTACTACTGTTTTTAAACCTTCTCTTAACGCACTGTCTGAAATAAAATACGATTTATTTCGCAAAACTTGAACAGCTTTAATACACATAACAGCATTTTCTATCTGTTTTTTTCCTTTTAAATTAATTTCCATATTTTTAAAATTCTGATAATCAAATCTTTGAAAATTGTCATCATAGGAAACATTTGTTATCTCTTTTTTATGTAGCAAATGCAGGTTATTATTTTTTTCTCTGCAAACTTGCTTGATTTTTTCATTAATTTCTGGTTCTTGCTCCATAAAAATAGTCTCCGAATTTTCTTTTATGATGCCCGCTTTTTGGTTTGCAATTTCTAAAAGTGTATTCCCCAAAAGGTTCATATGATCATAGCCAATACTTGTTATCATAGAAATCATCGGTTGTACAATATTGGTGCAATCATACAAACCTCCTAAGCCTGTTTCCAGCACAACAATATCACACTTTTTTTCATAAAAATACAAAAGCGCCATTGTTGTTTCTAATTCAAATAACGTAACTTTCTCGGAATTTTCTTCATTATAGGCCTCCACCTTAGGTTGTATTCTTGCAATTAACTGTTCCATTTCTTCATCACTAATATTTTGATTTGCCACACTAATTCTTTCATGATATTTTACCAAATGTGGACTCATAAATTTTCCTACTCGATACCCAGCTTTTCCCAAAATATTCGCTAACATCTCCACTTGACTGCCTTTTCCATTCGTGCCAGCAATATGAATGATTTTCAATTTTTTGTGTGGCTGCCCAAATTCTTCCATAAAGTACTGCATTGCTTTTAAACTTGGATTTTTCGTGCCACTGTAAAAACTCGATAAATATTTTTCAACATCCATTTTATGTCTCCTCTAGCAAATATTTATTCCAATATGGTCTCAAAAATTTCTCTAGCGCATACATTGTTCCAATTTGAATTGGGAACATCACAAGTTGCGTCACTACTCTACTTGCCATAATCGCAACATAGGCTTTTCCATACAATAAATGGATCCATATCGAAGTAATGAAAACATTTACAATAATTAACACAAGAAAACTACTCAAAGCAAGCCTTATCAAAAATTGTCGATTTGTCATTTCTTTTTCAGATTTGTTTAAAAAAATCCCATAAATAAAACCTGAAATGGCAGCACTTACTGTAAATCCCGGAAAATAAGGTCCAAATGGAAATAAAATCGCCCCCAGCAAATCACCCAACAGTGCAATCATTGTGCTGTATTTTGGTCCAAGCCAAATAGCAGCCATCATAATTGGTATGTAATGAAAACTGATGACTAAAACTTGTGTTTTGATTGAGATAAACCTCGAAAGTAAAATTAAAATTGCAAGTAACATAGCTGATAAAATAATTTTTTTCATTTTTGACATAAAAAAACTCCTTTCTTATAGAGCTTTTTTCCGAACCCCAAAGAAAGAAGATACAATCTTCCCCAAAAATTTCTTTGATAGCGGAATGCGAAAATAAATAAGCGATTTTGTTAATCTTGCCCCAATAGCAACTTCCCGTCTATTGAGTCTTAACGATTTATTTTCTACTCTATGTTTTTTATTTTACACTGAATAAAAAATAATGTCAATATTATTTTTAAATTTTTTTCTTTCGCAAAAAAGAACTCAGCTAAAATTCTGAGTTCTCTTTTTTTAAACTTCTAAATGATTGCCTAAAAATCCAGCTGCTGATTGAGCTACTTTATATTCCACTTCGCCCATTTTTTGATTTGGTTCTTTGGAAAGTAAAATCACACTTCCAATCACATCCCCATCTGAAATGATGGGATAAATCACTTGAGAATTGTAAATTCTTTCACGCCCTTCATTTTCTGTAATCGGAATCGCAATTTCATCATTATCTTTACTTTTAAAAACTTCTTTGTTTTCAATCACTTCTTCAAGCTGCTTGCTAAGTCCCTTCTCCAAAAAATCCTTTTTAGAACCGCCAGACACAGCAATCACCGTATCTTTATCCGTAATACAAGTAATATATCCAGTCGTTTTGGAAAGAGTTTCTGCATAACTGCCCGCAAATTCTGAAAGTTCGCCAATTGGAGAATATTTCTTCAAAATAATTTCTCCTTCTTTATCTGTAAAAATCTCGAGTGGGTCCCCTTCTTTGATTCTGTGTACTTTGCGAATTTCCTTGGGAATAACAACTCTACCTAAATCATCTATACGTCTTACAACACCTGTCGCTTTCAATTTATTTTCCTCCTTGTCATTTTATTTTAGATCTTTCTTTCAAATTCCTTTTTTCGACCTTTATAAACTTATTATGACATTTTTGGAGAAAATTATGCAAAATAAATTTTTATTTATATATTTTTTCCTTTTTCACTGTTTTTTAGTAAGCCCAGAGTTCTTCTGTTTAATTCATAAATTATTTTAGAGTAAATCCCAATCAAAACCCAAGTCAGTATATAGAGGCACAAAACAGCATATTTATCTAAAACGACACCTGCAAAATTCTCGTGTACTTTCATAATTAAAAAATGATGTGTTAAAAAAATAGCATAAGAATATTTACTAAGCACTAAAACAATATTTTTAAACAAAGTATTGGTCATTTTCTCTCCTACATAACTCAAAGTAATAAAACATCCATACCCCATTAAATTACCCACTATGACAACTCCTACTTCTGTTGTAGAATTCGTATTCCATAACACAATAGCAAGAATAGCTGCTATGATGGCATATTTGAGTTCAAACTTTTTGTAATACTCCATAAAATACATCCCCAATAAAAAGCTATAGGAACATAACAATAAATTATGATTTAATGGCATTTTAAAGTTGCCGAAAAAAATGATGGCTAAATTCGCTATTGTTGCCAAAGCAAAAAAAGTTCTAGGATATTTTTTCATAGCTATTCTAAATAATGGAAATAGCAAATAAATCAAAATAATGCACCCAATAAACCATTCCCCAATTAAATACCAAGTTTTCATATAAACAATAAGATAACCATCCATTCCTAAAAGCGATAATCCTATTTTATAAATTGGTAAATCCTTAAAAAATCCTTTATTTACATAAAAAAGATATAAAAATAGCAAAGCATACGCAATCCAAAACATTGGGTAAATCCCTAAAAATCTCTTTTTAAAATAACTTTTTATATCCAACTTTTCATGATATTGATACATTAATGATGCGCCTGATATCATAAAAAACATAGCAACTCCAATAAATCCCCACATTCCATCAGACAAAACTTTAATTTCTAAATGATTTTCTGCAAAAAAATGATAATTCACAATCATAATCATCGCAATTGCTCTTATCAAATCCAAATAAAATATTCTCTTTTTTTCCATTCTTCTCCCCTTTTATTTTTACAAATTAATTCTTTCTATTTTGGTTACTTGATTGGTAGCATCATCCACTTCAAATAAGCAACTATTTAGCATTGCTTCGCCTTCTGCTATTTTATATCGCTCTGGAAGTGATGTTTCAAATCGCTTAAACGAAACTTCAATATCCATGCCAATCACGGAATTTTTTGGACCCGTCATTCCAATATCTGTAATATAAGCAGTTCCATTCTTCAAAATTTTTTCGTCTGCTGTTTGCACATGGGTATGTGTGCCAAAAACAATGGTAGCCTCTCCATCTAAATAATAACCGTAGTGCAATTTTTTCAGCAGTCGCTTCTGCATGAAAATCAACAATGATAATATCGACCTGTGATTTTATTATTTGAATCATTTCCTTTGCTATTAAAAATGGATTTTCTGACAAAACCCCCATTGTCACTCGACCAATTAAATTAATCACAGCAATTTTTTTACCTTTTTTCTCAATTATCGTATAGCCATTTCCGGGATTATTGGCAGGGTAATTCGCAGGTCTCACAATCGTTTTTTCGTCAATAAAACCAAAAATATCTTTTTTGCCCCAAGTATGATTTCCCATAGTTACAACATCAACATTTAATCGCAAAATATCACGATACATTTTCTCTGTAATTCCCATGCCGCTCTGCTGCGTTCTCGCCGATTTACAACACAAAAATCAATCTGATTTTTCTGCATTAAATCCGGCAAACACTCCTTCAGTTTCTCAATGCCACACCTGCCAACAATATCTCCAACTGCTAAAATTTTCATGACTTCACTCCTTTATTTTTATTCTATCTCATATTTTGGCTTTGCTTGATAGGTTGTATGCAAATATTTATGAGCCACATGGCTTCCCGGTTTTTCCAAAAATTCCTCATACAACTGCTTCATCATTGGATTTTCATGCGATTTACGAACCACACTTTTTTCGTCAATCGAATACAAACTATCTGCTCTTAGTTTTCTCACATCTACTGTTTCCCTAATTTTAGAACTTTTAATCGGCTGACCGCCGCCCATCACACATCCTCCCGGGCACGCCATAATTTCCACAAAATGATATGGTGAATTTCCTGCCTTAATTTGCTCCATGATTTTTCTCGCATTCGCCAAGCCACTTGCCACTGCAATTTTCACTTCCGTGCCAGCAATCTTTAAAGTCGCCTCTTTAATGCCCTTTTCGCCTCTTACTTCTGTGTACTCGATTTTATCCACATTTCTGTTTTCCAAAGTGTCAACCGCCGTTCTAATAGCAGCTTCCATCACGCCACCAGTCGTACCAAATATCGCGCCTGCGCCACTTGCTTCTCCCATTGGTTCATCAAAATCGCTATCTTCCAATTCCACAAAATCAATATTGGCTTGTTTTATCATTCTAGCAAGTTCCCTCGTTGTCATCACATAATCCACATCACGTACGCCGTCTACTTCCATTTCTTCCCTGCTACATTCATACTTTTTAGCAATACAAGGCATCACAGAAACCGTACAAATTTTCGTCCTATCCACGCCATATTTTTCCGCAAAATACGATTTAATAATCGCACCAAACATTTGATGTGGCGACTTGCAACTTGATAAATGTCCCAACAATTCCCCATAATTTTTTTCAGCAAAACGCACCCAACCCGGGCTGCAAGAAGTAATCATTGGCAAAACGCCATTGTTCTGAATTCTTTCAATAAACTCATTTGCCTCTTCCATAATAGTCAAATCCGCTCCAGTATTGGTATCAAACACTTTATCAAATCCCATTCTTTTTAGCGCTGTTACCATTTTTCCCTTGACATTTGTTCCAATTGGCATACCAAATTCTTCTCCCAAAGCCACACGAACCGCTGGCGCAGTTTGCACAACAACAAAAGTATCAGGATCCTTCAATTTCGTCCAAACATCACTGATATTTTCTTTTTCATGTAAGGCACCCGTTGGGCAGGCTTCAATACATTGTCCACAAAAAGTACAATCTACATCATTTAAACTGTTGTCATAAGTCGTAGAAATGCAAGATTCAAACCCGCGCTCCACGCAATCAATGGCACCAATTTCTTGCACATTTTTACAAGTCGCAATACATCTTCTGCACAAAATACATTTGTTGAAATCTCGCACAATTGCAGGAGATTTGTCGTCAATTTTATGTTTCGTCATTTCGCCTTCATACTCGATATTATGTACATTAAATTTTTCTGCCAATTTTTGCAATTCGCAATTTCCGAGAACGTGTGCAAGTCAAACATTCGATTTTGTGGTTGGACAAAATCAAATCTAGCACAATATGCCTTGCCTCTAATACTTCTGGCGTGTGCGTATGAACCACCATTCCTTCTTCTGCCTTTTGAATGCAAGATGTCGCAAAACCTCTTCTGCCTTCTACTTCCACAATACACATCCTGCAATCGCCAACCTCGTTAATTTCTTTCAAAAAACACAAAGTTGGTATATCAATTCCCGCTTGTTTGGCTGCTTCTAAAATTGTTGCTCCCTTTTTTACTTTGACTTCAATCTCATCAATTGTTAGTGTAATCATTTCTTCTTCCATACAACTCCTCCTATCTTTCTTCCTCAAAAATATCTCTATTTTTTTCTAAATCTCTCATAACTTCATTTCTACAAGTAACATATGTTTTCAAAGTAATTCCCAATGCTTCCATGTGTTTAGCTATATTTCCTGTCATATCTTTTGCTATCTCTACACAACTAATTCTACTAATAATTTTGCTAATATGATTTAGCGCATAATACCCTTCCTGATTCATAACTACATTCCAAGTATAATCAAACACAAACTTTTCTTCATTTTTCTCAAATTCATTCCAACTATGAAGATAATTATTCTCATCTGCTAATGGATATATATTTGCTGTTACCACATCATTTTCTATTCTAAGTCGTTCTTTTAATGCTTTACTATACAAAATTGACTGAAAATGGCAATCTCCTTTCCTTTTATTTTTATCTTTTAAAATTTCTTCAACTTGTAAATCAGGAAAAAAAGTACCTATTTCTGAAAATTTAATTTCTCCAAAAGTAGTTTTAATACTGATCACCCCATTATTTTCCCTTATTTCATCAACAAAACTATCACTTTGTAACTCTTCTAAAATTGCATTACGAACTTCATCACTTATATTTGATGTTAAATCTTGAATTCTTTTCGCTAAACTATTTTTGGGAATATAAAAATTTTTTTCTTCAAATAATAAATCATAATTTTGATTAACATATTTACTTTTCACTTTTTCTTTATTCTCATCATCCATCCTATTGCTCCTTTTTGAAGTTCAAAACCTTACCCAATCGCATGAAATGGGCAAGCCGCGATACAAGTTCCGCATTTAATACATTTGTCTTGATTAATCACTCTCACATTTCTTTCTTCGCCTTCAATCGCACCAACCGGACATTGTCTCTGGCATAAACCACAAGCCTTACATTTTTCTTTATCAATTTCAATTTTAGCAATTTTTTTGCATTCATTGGTTCGACATTTTCTCTCGACTGCATGTTCTTTAAATTCTTCCCTAAAATAGCGAAGCGTACTAAGCACTGGATTTGGCGCACTTTGCCCCAAACCACAAACACTCGCCTTTTTAATATTCACAGCCAATTTTTCCAAACGATAAATATCATATTCTGTGCCTTCTCCATTGCACAATTTTTCCAAAATCTCCAACATTCTCTTGGTTCCAATTCTGCATGGTGTACATTTTCCACAGCTTTCAGCTACTGTAAACTCCAAATAAAATTTTGCCAAATTGACCATACATTTCGTATCATCCATCACAATCAAGCCACCAGAACCCATCATCGAACCAATTTGCGCCAGCGACTCATAATCAATTGGTGTATCCAAATGCTCTTGTGGAATGCAGCCACCAGAAGGTCCACCTGTTTGCGCTGCTTTAAAGCCACGATTATTCGGAATTCCGCCACCAATGTCATATACAATCTCGCGCAAGGTCGTTCCCATTGGCACTTCCACAAGTCCAACATTGTTTACATTTCCGCCTAACGCAAACACTTTCGTTCCTTTCGATTTCTCAGTTCCAATGCTGGCATACCAGTCAGCACCATTTAAAATAATTTTCGTAATATTGGCCAAAGTTTCTACATTATTAATCACAGTTGGTTTACCAAAAAGCCCTTGACTTGCTGGATAAGGAGGCTTAATTCTTGGCTGTCCTCGTTTTCCTTCAATGGATTCCAAAAGTGCTGTTTCCTCTCCACACACAAACGCTCCCGCACCCAAACGAATGTCAACATCAAACTGAAACCCTGTTCCTAAAATATTGTTTCCTAGCAATCCATACTCTCTTGCCTGCCCAATCGCAATTTTCAATCTTTCCACCGCAATTGGATATTCCGCCCTGACGTAAATATAACCTTGATTTGCGCCAATCGCAAAACCTGCAATTGCCATTGCCTCCAAAACAGCATGCGGGTCGCCTTCCAAAATACTTCGATCCATAAACGCCCCGGGGTCACCTTCATCGGCATTGCAAACAATATATTTCTGGTCTGCCTCTTCTTTTTTGGCAAAACTCCACTTTGTACCAGTCGGAAAACCAGCTCCGCCACGTCCTCTCAAGCCTGATTTTGAAATCACATCAATGACCTCATCTTGGCTCATTTGAGTCAGCACTTTTTCCATGGCTTTATAACCATCAAACGCAATATATTCATCAATATTTTCTGGGTCAATCACGCCACAATTTTTCAAAGCAATCCTTTTTTGCTTTTTATAAAAATCTAAATCATTCAACTTCTCGACCATTTTTCCGTCTACATTGCGACACAACAAACGCTCTACTTTTTTCCCTTCACAAATATGTGATTGAATAATTTCCTCGCAATCTTCTGGCTTGACATGTGCATAAAAAGTCTCTTCTGGGCGAATAATGACAATGGGTCCTTTGGCACAAAGTCCAAAACAGCCGGTTTGAATGACGCGCACATTTTGAATATTTTTCTCTTCTAAAACCTTACGAAAATTCTCAATAATTTTAGGAGATTTAGAAGAGGTACAACCGGTTCCGTGACACACCAAAATATGTTTTTCTCTAGTATCTGCTTCAGTATTTACTCTCAATTCTAACTCTAACTTTTTTTCATTTCTTATTTTTTCTATTTCTTCAATGGTTTTCATAGACTTCCTCCTTATATCATTCTATTTCATATTTTAGTATTTATTTATAATCTATTGATATATTTTGTAATGTCTTGTGGAGACCGTTTTAGAAAATGTTTGAGCGAAAGCGATTTACATTTTCTTAAATGGGGAGAATGGAAAAATATATCAATAGATTATTCTAACTCTCCATGTATTGATCAATCACTGCATCGAATTCTTTGACTGTGGCATTTCCGTAAACTTCATCATTTACCATAAACACTGGCGCCAACCCACATGCGCCCACACATCGCACTTCATCAATTGAAAACTTACCATCTGGCGTTACTTGACCCGGTTCAATCCCCAATTTTTCTTTGGCTCGATCAAGCAATTTCTGTGAGCCCTTCACATAACACGCTGTTCCCAAACAAATCGACACATTATATTTTCCCTTAGGCGCCAAAGTAAAACGAGAATAAAAAGTAACCACTCCATAAATCTCTGCCATAGGAATATTCAAATGCTCTGAAATAACCATTTGAGCTTGTTTCGGAATATAACCATACTTTTCTTGCACTTCATTAAGCACCATAATTAATTGGTCTTTTTCTTTTGGATATTTTTCTAAAATCTCTTTTACCTCTTTTTTTAATTTTTGATCCACACATTTTTCTTCCATATTTTCCTCACTTTCACTCATTCATATATTTTATATAACAGCGTGAGAAATTTTGTGTAACAAAATTTCACTCGCCTATATCATAAAAATATATTTAATATTTTTATGATATAAAAAATCAGCATATAATCTTCTTTCTTTTAAAAAGATTATATGCTATTTTGTTTGGTTTGTAAAGCAAAATAAAATTTATTTTTTTAATTTTTCCAATCTTTCTTTAGCAGCTTGCAATCGACTTTTGTAATTTTCTAATTTAGCCTTTTCCTCTTCAATTTTAGCTTGTGGCGCTTTTGCCAAAAATCCCTCATTAGACAACATTTTCTCACCTCTTGCCACCTCTTGTTCTAACTTCACTTGTTCTTCTTGCAAACGCTTTATTTCCTCCTCTAGATTGACCAAATCTTCAAAAGGAATATAAACTTTCAAATTTTCTACCATAATAGAAATCGCATTTTCTGGAATTCCAACCTCATCTTTTTGAACTATAATCTCTGATGCAAACCCTAACTTACTTAAGAAATCCTCACACTCCATAATCACTTTTTCCATATTACCACTTACAAAAATCAATTTTGATTTTTTGCTTGGATGAACATTCATTTTAGCTCGTACATTTCGAATTTCCACAATAACCTGTTTCAAATTTTCAATCACATCTTGTTTTTTATCATAATCTACCCTTCTTCTTAACTTTGGCCAATGCGAAATCATCAAATCTTTGTCATCATAATTTGCCAAATGGGCATAAATTTCCGAAGTTACAAATGGCATAAATGGATGAAGCAACTTCAAAGCGTCCCCAAACACATAATTTAGCACAAAACTTACTTGCATTTTTTCTTCCGCATTTTCGCTGTAAAGCCTTGTTTTCGCCATCTCAATATACCAATCGCAAAACTCATTCCAAATAAAATTATAAATATTATCCAGTGCAACTCCCAAATCATAATTTTCCATATTTTGCGTGACTGTTTCAATCAAATCGTCCAACTTGCTCAAAATCCAGCAATCTTCTATTCTTAATTTTTCCGCCTGAAACTTCTTGGTTTGTTCGTCCTTAATCACTTTGTCAAACGCCATCAATTCCTCTTTTGGTGCCATATTGTTGATAATAAATTTCGCCGCATTCCAAATTTTATTCGCAAAATTAGAAGCCTGCTCTAACTTCTCTGTTTGGAACTTAATATCATTTCCCATCGTCGCCCCAGAAATAACCGAAAATCTCAAAGCATCCGCACCATATTTTTCAATCACTTCTAATGGGTCAATTCCGTTTCCCAACGTTTTCGACATTTTTCGCCCCTGGCTATCACGAATAATCCCGTGAATTAGAACATCTTTAAATGGCTCAATGTCTGTGAATTCTAGACCTTGCGTCATCATTCTAGAAACCCAAAAAGTAATAATGTCAAAACCAGTAACTAGCACATTGGTTGGATAATATCTCTGATAATCTTCTGCATTTTTGTTAGGCCAACCAAGTGTCGAAAATGGCCATAATGCAGAACTAAACCAAGTATCCAACGTATCTTCATCTTGACGTAAATTCCCTACACCACATTTTTCGCATTTTTCAGGTTCTGTTTTTGAAACATGAATATGCCCACATGCTTCACAATAATAGGCAGGAATTCTATGTCCCCACCACAACTGGCGCGAAATGCACCAGTCTTGAATATTGTCTAACCAATGAAAATATTGCTTTTCATAGCGTTGTGGCACAAACCTCGTTTTTCCATCTCGCACGCTATCTGCCGCTCGCTTCGCCAAATCCTTCATCGAAACAAACCATTGCTCCGAAATTTTAGGTTCGATTGTATTTTTACATCTTTCGCATTTTGCCACATTATGCGTATATTCCTCTTCTTTTACCAAAGCGCCAATTTCCTTTAATTTCTCCACAATTTTCTGGCGTGCTTCTAGCAAATCCATGC
The DNA here is from genome assembly GCA_947571115.1 of uncultured Clostridium sp. Classification (GTDB taxonomy): domain Bacteria; phylum Bacillota; class Clostridia; order TANB77; family CAG-508; genus Scatovivens. Next base: position 55,969 of record CANOWW010000011.1, on the reverse strand, counting down.
CTTCGTATTCCGCTATCAAATTTCCCATTTTGAAATTCTCGTCAAACACTTCCACAATTTCCAAATTGTGCCTCTGCCCACAAGCATAATCATTCATATCGTGAGCACACGTAATTTTTACCGCTCCTGAGCCGAAGTCCTTTTCTACAAAATCGTCTGCTATAATCGGAATTTCTTTGTTCATAATCGGCAAAATGCAAGTTTTTCCCACCAAATGCTGATAGCGCTCATCCTCTGGATGAACCGCAACTGCTGTATCGCCAAGCATAGTTTCTGGACGTGTTGTGGCAACTGTCAAATATTCATTCTCTGTGCCCGTAATTTTGTAGCGAATATGCCACAAATGAGAAGGTTCTTCTTTGTACTCGACCTCTGCATCTGAAATAGATGTGTTGCAATTCGTACACCAATTTACCATTCTGGTCCCTTTGTAAATCAAACCTTTTTTGTAAAGCTCTACAAATTGCTCCAAAACTGCGTCTGACATACCTTCGTCTAATGTAAAACGATTTCGCTCCCAGTCACAAGAACAACCAAGTTTACGTTGCTGCTTTTGAATCAATCCACCATATTCATGCGTCCAATCCCAAGCCTCTTCTAAAAATTTTTCACGCCCCAATTCCTGTTTTGTTTTGCCTTCTGCTTTCAGTTTCTGAACAATTTTCATTTCTGTGGAAATCGAAGCATGGTCCGTTCCCGGAAGCCACAAAGTATCAACCCCTTGCATTCTTTTCAAACGAATTAAAATATCTTGAATGGTGCCATCTAACGCATGCCCCATGTGAAGTTTTCCCGTTACATTGGGAGGTGGCATCATAATGCAATATGGCTCTTTTGTTTTGTCCTCAGATGGCTTAAAATATCCTTTTTTCTCCCATTCTTCATACAATCTCTCTTCAAAATCTTTTGGATTAAATTTGTCATTTAACATAAAAATTCCTCCTTTATACAAAAAAGCCATTCATCCATAGGACGAATGGCTTAAAATCCGCGGTACCACCTAATTTAAAAAACGAAATAAACTGGTTTTGAGATTATCTCATCTTTTCTCTCAAACGAGACTTTAACGTTTCTCAAACGAGCAAAGCTACTTTTGAAAACAACTTTCACTCTGCCAACTCCAAAGCTACCTTCCATCTCTCTTTTCTAGCAGAAGCTCTCAGCGCATCACTTCTTTCTCTTATCTAGAAGACTTAGATGTACTCCTCTTTTTCTTTGTTTTTGATTATTTTCTATATTTTATCTTAAATTTTGCAAAATGTCAACTGTTTTCAATAAAAAATACAATAGCAGAGAATAAAATAACATTCCCCGCCATTGTATAATATGATCGAAGTGTACTTTCATGAACAAATAAACTTTGTTCATGGTGGTGCCCGGATTAGGCATCCAACCCACAAAGCAGCTTCAAGATTTATTACTTTTTTCCCCAATATTATTGGGATAGGGTTATCTTTATGAAGTTTATAACTAACCTTCTCCATCAATAAAGATAACCAATAGGACAAAAGTCCTATCAAGAAGTCACTTAAATGCCGCAAACTATGTTGCCTCCTCTCTTCAAATTCGTAATACTTGCTTAGTATAACACAGCTTTTGTTCTATGTCAAGCACTTTTTGCAATTTTTATGCAAAAAACAAACTTACCATATAGCCCACATACAAACAAACATAAATCACTCCATTCATTCTGCTCATTTCATTTTTGGGCGGAATCGCTGGAAATAAAGCTAAAATAGCTGTTCCAACAATTAATATAATCAAATCTTTATTATAACTTACATTATATACAATTGGCTTAATCACAGCTGACACACCAATAATCAGCAACATATTAAAAATACAAGAACCAATAATATTTCCGATTGCAATATCGCTCTTTCCTTTAATGGCGGCAGACACACTTGTCACCAACTCTGGCAAACTTGTTCCAACAGCTAAAATGGTAACACTGATTATTTTTTCACTCAAATGAAAGAATTCTGCCACTTTTACAGCATTATCAACCACTAAATCTCCACCAATTTTAAGTGCCAAAATTCCGACAAACACAGAAATTAAATCTTTTAGTGGATTGGTCTGAAGTTCTTCTGTCGCACTACTAGCTCCTTCTTCTTTGTCAAATTCTTCTCCTTTAAATGCCATTAAAATGGTATAACCAATAAATAAGATAAACAAAACAATTAAAACAATTCCTTCTCCTTTTGTAACATCTTTTCCTTGGTTACACATCCACATAAAAAGAACTGTAATAATCAAGCAAATGGGAATTTCAATCAGCCTTGTTTCTCGCTGAAAACGAATGGATTTAATGATTGAAGATACACCCAAAATGAGCAACAAATTCGCAATATTACTACCAATAATATTTCCAATTGCCATATCCGAATAGCCTTCTAAGGCAGAAGTAATACTCACAAATAACTCTGGCATCGAAGTTCCAATGGAAATGATAGTTAGCCCAATAATAATTTCAGGAATGTGAAAACGTTTGGCAATATTGCTCGCTCCTTCTACTAAAAAATCCGCTCCTTTAATTAAAAAGATAAATCCAACTACAATTAATAAAAACGCTAAAAACATAATTTTCCTCCTCTATTTAAAGTATTTCTAAATGCTCCAATAAAATTTTAAAACCAATTAAAATCAAAATTAAGCCTCCCATAAGCTCTGCCTTATTTTCGTATTTGCTTCCAAATTGGTTGCCAATTTTTACGCCAATCAATGATAAAACAAAAGTCACAATGCCTATGATAGATACCGCCAGCAATAAATTAATTTTGAAAAAGGCAAATGTAACCCCAACTGCCAAAGCATCAATGCTTGTTGCGACTGCCAAAATTAGCATGGTTTTCACATCCACTTTATCATTAGCATTTTCACTTTCTGTGCTAAATGCTTCTTTTACCATATTGCCACCAATAATGACCAATAACAAAAACGCAATCCAATGGTCAATATTCTCTACGAAATTTTCACAAGCAAATCCGCAGAAAATATCCTATCACTGGCATAATCGCTTGGAAAATGCCAAAGTACAGCGCAATGACAATTCCTTTTTTCCAGTCTAATTTTTTCATGGATAAACCGTTTACACACAGATACCGCAAAAGCATCCATTGCTAAACCAATTCCAATTAAAATAATTTCTAAAATCCTCATTGTTTCACACCTTTTTCTTTAATAAAGTTCTGAAATCAAGTATAACCCTAAAATAAAGCAATAAATAAACAAACAGATGGATACACCAACAATACCAGTTATCATTCCTGCTTTGGCAACTTTGCTACCTGTTTTTCTGATGCCTTTTACACCAAATACAATCCCTAAAATTCCAGTTGGCAGCGACAAATACCAAAACAAAGCTGTCACAATTGAAATAATTCCTAGCGTTAGTGCTGCTGCATTAAATGGTGATTTATTTTTTTCCATGATTTTTTCCTCCTAATTATTTAATTTTAATTCCTTGATTAATTCTAAATTTTCTAGTCGATTTACTTTAATCGCTGTTTCTGAAATGGTAAATAGATTTTGGTCAATATATAAGCCTCTTAGCAATTTTGAATTATGATTGTATGAATACTTAGCTTTGGTTTTATCATGATTGATGATGCCTTTTAATTGAAATCCATCTGCACTATTCAAATGGTATACAAAATAGCCTTCTGAAACATAATTTCTAGCACGAGAAGTATAGGCTTGAATTACATTAGTATATGAATCAGCCTTTGCTTGCACTTCAAAGTCTTCTTCATAATTGCTCACTGGAACAGCAAGCAATTCTCGCTCTTTGGAGAAAAGCAAAGCTTTGTGGTTTGTTAAAATCGCTGAAGTTGTTCTGCTGTCTCCAATCACAGTATCTGAAATTTGGACTGGATGATTAACATCTGATACATCAAACAAAGCCATTTTCATTCCTGTAATAGTTGCCACAGTAGAACTTCCCCTTCCAGTTACATTTCGAATTACTTGCTCTTTTGTCTGCATTCCAATTCCAATTAGATGATTTTCGTCATAAGGATGCAAATATGTACTATATCCTGGTATTTTCAATTCTCCTAAAATCGTTGGCTTCTCTGGCATGCTCACATCTACTACATACAATGGGTCAGTGGTTCTGTACGTTACAAAATAAGCTTTATCTCCTAAAAATCGAGAAGAATACATTTGCTCGCCTTTGGCTACATAGTCGCTTTTTCCAACTTGTTTTAAAGCTTGATCAAACGTTACAACTCTTGAGCCTTTTTCGTCATATAATGCCACTCTTAGATAATCTTTGTATTCGTCTAGCGAAAATTGGTTAATCGTTTTGCCCTCCACTTTTGTTTTGGCAGCATAACGAACAGCTCCATTTTCTAAAATGTCGAATTTGTATATTGTTGTTTGCTCAGAAAAATCGCTTTCATAATCTGCTAAACCAAAAATTCCTTTCCAGCCAAAAATTTTAGCAATTGGAAAATCATCATTTTCGTAATCTTGATTTAATAAATAAATAGCATTTTGTGATACATAGCTATTACTGATGTCCATTAAATAAGATTTCACATCAACCTTTGAAACAGGATTTTGCAAATCCAAACATGAAATTAAAGTTTGCTGATTGGTTTTCACATCCTTCAAATATTGGATATCTTTTAAAGCTATCTCGCACTTGTGATTGTCTTCCGTATAATAAGCCACTATATTGTCATCGTCATCTTTTCTTAAACCGCCAGATGCAAACACATATAATTTTCCACCAATACATCTTGATGTATAATATGGCTCATAGAGAGTATAACTTTTTTGCAACTGTGGATGTTCTTTATCTGCTATATCATACACGCTTACCACTGTACTATTACTATGAGCATAGTAATAAGAATATGATGCTAATTGATTGTTATCTTCAAAAGAAGAAATAATGGCTAATTGATTTTTGTACAAAATCAGCTCTTCTGGAATTTCTCTTCCTAGCTCAATTTTAGCTGCCACTTTTATATTTTCTGGCTCACGCACATCTGTAATCACGACATTGGTTTCTGAAATAGAATAAATGTAATCACCATCTGTTTTTGTGATATCTGCTTCGTCTACATTCTCGACTTGAATGTTGGTCGTTGAGTAATCCTTAGAAGAAGAACTTTCTTCTGCTTTCGTATCTGCTGTATTAAAAGTTGTTGTATCAAAAGAATCAACTATTTGGGCTAAATTGATTGGCGAACTGTAATTAAACATCCCTGAAAACAAGTAAAATGGTGATAAAAATACTTTTGTCCATTCTGGCACACTGCTTTCATTTTCATAAAATGCCTCTAATTGCTTGTAGGAATGAATCGGTTTTAGTTCTGATGGATTAGCAAAAGCCTTCGTAATTACCACAATCAATATAAGCGCAATCAATGCAACAATGCTATAAATACTTTGTTTTACCCTTTTTTTATTCATTTGTCTGCTCCCCCTTTTTATAAATTGTTATTTTTATCCTATCACATAACAATTTGTTCTGCAATAGAATTTTAATTCTATCCATTATTTTTCAAATAACGATAAACTTCTCCCCAATAACTCACTTCTGTTATGTATTCATTTTCTGGTAATTTCACTAAATTCATATCTCGAAAATACAAAGTTTTGATTTTATTGTCAGCCAATTTTTTGACAGTTTTCCAATTATCATCAATCATCAAATCGACTTTTTCCTTTTGGCAAATTTCCAATTTGTCCTCTACTTTCCAATAATATTTGTCAAAATCAATGCCATTTTCTTGCAAAATACGAAGTGCATCATCCTTCATTTCTTTGACAAATCCACCTCTTGCCGTAATCACGACAAATTCATGTTCCTCTTTTAGCAAATGATACGCTTTTTTAAAACCTGCCATTAAATGACTATCTTTCGAATTTTCCAAAAGATAATTTTCGATAAATTCTTTTTTCTGTTCCTCCGTCCAGTCATATCTGTCTTGCACACTTATCTCCTGTTTATTTACTAAATGATTTCCCTTTAACCTATCGTTGTCAAAAATTTCCGCATAAGTTCTAAGGCTTTTTTCGCTATCAATGACAACACCATCTAAATCAATTCCAATTTTCATTTCAAAATCCCCCGTATTTTCTTAAAATTGAACTATTAAAGATTCTTTAATAGTTCGATTTTAGCTTAAATCTCCTACAAATGACTGACAATAAATTCAACTGCTTCATCGTCTTTTGTATTTTGCTTCCTTTTCTGTTTTTCTTCGTCTGTCAATTCCAAAAAATATTTACAACTTTCTGGCATTACCGAAATAGAATCCAACGGATATCCTGGATTGCGTTTTTCACATGGCGTATCCACAAAATAAAAATGGTCTTTGCTCCAACTATACGCTTGTGCCCCTTTTTCATTGTAAACGACCAAGCCAAAAATCCATTTTGCAGTCAACTTCCCGCCATATTCTTTGGTCAAATGAGTATAATATTCAATCATTTCCTCATCTGTTAATTCTTTTCCGCTCACTCTTCTAACATGTGTCCCTGGCTGTTTTTCCTCTGGAATTCCTTCAATAAATAAAGAATTATCCATTCCAATGGTTGCAATTCCTGTTACCTCATAATACGCTTTTGCTTTTAGCAAAGCATTTTCGACCGCATCTTTTCCCGTTTCTTCAACTGTTACATTGACTGTCAAATCATTTAGTGTCAATACTTCAACATTTCTTTTTTCTAATTCTATTTTATATTTTTTAATTTTTGCTGGATTGGTTGTTGCAAATAAAACTTTCTTCATTTCTACTCTCCTGTTTCTACAATTTCTCCATCTACTGGAAAGGCAATTTGACTGCTCTCTTCTATTTGATAATCTGCTCTGTGAATCGCATAAAACCTACACTTTGGATAATTGGTACAAACCTTTTTTAAATCTTGTAGCCCCATATGCGATTTTGTCATTTCTAAGCCATTCACATCTACCAAAATATGCTCTGCTGTTTGGCAAATTTTATCAAAATTATCACAAAGAGTAGTATCACATACATACGCAATTTTCTGATTTTGCTTCTCTAAAATATACCCATTCACAGGCACACAATTTCCATGTTGCAAAGCAAATGCCGTCAATTTAAAATCTGGCGCACAATATTGCTCCTCATTTTGCAGTTCTACAAATTCAATATTATATTTTTCTTCTATCTTATCATATTTATGTTCGTCTCCATCACCATGGGTAAAACTCATTAAATCCATTACTTTTTTTCGTAAGCCAATTGGACCTATTATCGTCAATTTTTGTTCTTTTTCTTTTCTGATTTCTTTGCTCCCAATCAGCAAATTGGGAATATCTAAAAAATGGTCAGCATGAAAATGTGAAATGACCAAATAGCGAATTGCTTTTGTATCAATGTTTAATCTTCCGATTTGCTTCATGGTTCCCATTCCCACATCAAATAAAATATCATCTATCAACACACTTGTGTTACATCTTGTTAGGCTGCCCATTGTTCCAGTTCCAATAAAAGTTATTTTCATTTTTTCCTCCTTTTTAATCAATTTCTATCCCATATTTTTCTTTCAGTTCTGCTTGTAATTGTTTTGCATTCTGACGATTTAAGCTTCCCTAATTCATACGAGAAAAATATGTTATCAAAAATTTGTAAATTCTGATTTGTCTTCATTATGTAATCTGCCCATTCTTTTATATGGTCTGAAAGCAAGGTGAGTTGATATTTTCCCTTTAACTTTTGAATAATCTCCATAGTTCCCTCGATTTGCCTATCCAAATTCTCTCTTATGATACTTTTCAGCTCTTCTAGCGTCATTTTCCAATTCGTTTCTTTTACTAATTTTTCTAAATATGTTTCTTCTGTGCCTTTGCCTCTCATCGTTTCTAAAAACAAATCATTGTAAATCTCTCTTTGCGCTAAAAATTCCTTTGCTGTTATTTTATATTTTTTCTCTATCAATTCTTCTGTGCCATGGTAACCAGAAATAATTACTTCTGACAAATCAAAAATCATATTTTTAATCATAAACTTTCCCCCTTTTTTCTTACTATTATTGAAAACTGATTTTCCTCCATCCACTCTTTTTTCAAAACAGAAGAATTAAAAATTGGATTATCATAAAAACCTAAAATATCATAATTTTTATTTTGAAAATATTCTATAAAAAATTCTTTTTTATAACGATTATAATAAGTTTTATACTTAGCATTAAATGGCTCATCAACAAATTTTTCCTTTTCTTTTCCTAACCACTCTTGCACATTAATAATTATCATTCCATTCTCTTTTAAAAGTTCATTAAATTTATCCAAAATTTTAACACACACTTCATCCTCTACATGAATTAATGTTGCAAAACAAAGAATAGCATCAAATGCTTTTTGAGGAAATATTAAATTCCTCATATCCATTACTTCAAAATGCGCTTTTGGTGCATTTTTTACAGCCTCTTTTATCATATTTTTCGATGAATCAATCCCCACTACTTCAAAATTTTTATCACACTTTTCGGTTAAATATTTAGGATAATCACCAATGGCTGTTCCTACATCTAAAATTTTTGCACAATCCTTTAATTCAGAACACAAGAAATCGATTTCCTTTTGGAATTGCACTTTGCCTTTTAACTCTTTCGTTTTAAAATAGGCAATATATTCACTCACAATATGATCATAAGTTTGTATTGTAATATCTGTTTTATCTTTCATAGTTCCCCCTCCATATTTTACCATAACCTTTTTTGCTATTCAGTAGTTCATATTTCGAAAATATGAACTAAGTTATTTGTAACGCTCGTGTCTGGCTAACAACTAACTTAATTTGGTTTCCTTCAAATTCATAATGCTTGTTGCAAATTCTTCTAATTTCCTCCCTGTGTGTCACAATCACAACCGTTTTATCTTTCAAATATTTTTCTATAAAATGAACCATTAATTTTTCGGTTTCCTTATCTAAATTAGAAGTTGGCTCATCCAAAAAATACAATTCTTTGTCCAGCAAAATTCCTCGAATCAGATTAAGTCTTTGCTTTTGTCCAACAGACAACTTCAAACCTCTTTCTCCTACCACTGTATCCAAACCATTTTCCAACTGATTAACCCATTCTTCCAACCCCGCTTCTTTCAAATAGGCTAGCAATTTTTCATCTTCTATTTTTCGCCCCAAACATAAATTTTCACGAACCGTTAAATCAAACAAATCAATCTCCTGCGAAATATACGCCAAATCTAAATTGCCCTTCACACTCTTTCCGTCAATTTGATAGTTCTCTTCCTCGATTTCCATATCACGCGCTAAAATCCCTAAAAACGTTGTTTTTCCTTGCCCAGACTTCCCGACAATACTAATTTTATCCCCTCGGTTCATTTCAAAATACGGAATAGAAATCGTAAGCTCTGCGTCCTTTTGATATTGAAACTTCAAATCATGAATTTGTATTTTTTCCCAATCCTGAATAGCCTTACTTGCCACATCTGGTCCAACAATTTTTTCCACCTGATTACTTGCTGCTTGAAATTTGTTAAAATATACAAACAAAAAAGTTAAATTTTTAAGTTCCCCACGCAGCAAATCAAAAATGCTACCATAAAATAACAAACTAGAAAGAATATTAGCTCCACCTTGCATTTTAAAATATAGATTTGCCAAAACAGCAACATACATGATATACACAAATGCACTAATTCCGTTAGAACGAAACGAAAAACACAAATTCATTTTATTTAAATTCGGCAAAACCTCTCGAAATAATGCCTCATTTTTCTGCTGCGCAAACTGACTTGCATTCAGCCTTTTTACCGTTTTCACATTTTGCAAAAAATCGACATAACTAGAATTGTATTTGGCATACGAATCATTAAATTTTTCTTGGATGGCAACATACTTTTTCCCAAGCCATAAATTGTAAATTACCATTGTGCCAATCATCGCCAAGCAAACCCAAAACATACGCACATCTTGCTGAATAACTTGTGTCAAAAACATCACAATGGAAATTGTGCAACCACTCACTGTTTCAAAAATCTGCTCTAGCAGTTCTTCCCCTTCCTGTGCAATCACATCAATTTGTCTTTTCAAAAAGCCATTATGCACTTGGCTCAGGCGATTGGGTTTCATTTTGACAACTCTTCTAAAATATGCCAGTTGCAAATCTTTGGCATACTCATTCTCAAATTTCAAAACATATAAAATCCAAATGTGATTTAAACTAACTGCTAAAATTTTGGTCACAATAATCGACAAAATTAAATATTTCAATTTTTCTAATGTAAACGGCTCTTTCGTAAAATATGCCAAAAGTGCTGGCGTTATATAGAAAAATAGATTAGTCATAAACGCATTGATAAAACACAATATAAATTTCTTTTTGTTTAAAACTTTCAATGGAAACTTCATTTTCAGCTCCTTATTTTTTACATTTTATCACACCTCTTGAAAAAAAGAAAGGCTTTTTAAAACGATTTTTGTTTTTGGCTAATTTTCTAAAATTTGTCGCATTTTCTCCTTTTTTGACATATTATTTATAAGGAAGTACTTCCGAATTTATAATAAAGGAATGATTAAAATGGATATGGAAATGGATTTTGATTGTGAAAAAAAACACATCGTGGATATTGATGGATTTATTGAAGCTGGAAAACAATTTGACTTAGAAATCAACTTAGATGAGGACCACAGAAATGTTATTTTTGGTGTAATCAAGGATTCTTGCAATGAACCTGTTAAAGACGCTGTTGTCAAATTGTTAGAAGTAACAAAACACGAAAGAAAACCTGTATCTCACACATTTACTAATAAAGATGGCGAATTCGTTTTTGGACCTCTTTGCTCTGACAAACGTTACGCAATCGATATTTGGGCAAATCGTGTAGAACATGTTAAAATTTGCAAACACTGCAGAAAAGAAGGAAAATGTCTAAAAGGTGTTGACTTATGTTGTGATAGACCTTTTGAACCAGAGGACTGTGACTGTGAATGCAAATGTTGCTGTGAAGAATAATTTCAAAAAAGCAAATAGTTTTACTATTTGCTTTTTTATTATTTTATCATTATTTTTTATTAACAATATCTTTTAATGCTTTACCAGCTTTGAATTTTGGAGCTTTTGATGCAGGAATTTTAATTTCTTCTTTTGTTTGTGGATTTCTACCTTTTCTAGCTGCTCTTTTAATAACTTCAAAAGAACCAAATCCAACTAATTGAACTTTATCTCCTTTTTTTAATGCTTCTGTTATAACATCTGTAAATGCATTTACTGATTCCTCAGCACTTTTTTTGGTTGCCCCTGTTTTTGCAGCTACTGCTGCGATTAATTCAGCTTTGTTCATTTTAAATTACCTCCCAATTGTTTTAGTTAGTAGTTTTGTCTACTATTACCTTTATTCGCCAAATTTAGATAAAATCCTTCTCGATTTTGGAATAATTTTCTTTTTTTCTCCATTTTTCAATATTTACAAGTATCACTCAAATCATTTTTGCCCATTTTTCAAGCCTTTAGCGATAGATGCCAATTTTGTGCAAAAATTGATAGATTTTGTCGCCTGAAGGCAACATTTCAATATCTTCTTTGGATAAAACTTTGAAGACTACAATTCCCATTGCATACACCAGTACTGCAATCACAATTCCCATCATCGTAGCAACTCTTGATGCCACGCCCAGTATCAGCATTCCTTTATAACATGCGAGCGAAATGGCTGACATAATGACTGTAATCAGCAATGGTTTGATTAACATGCCACTAATGCTAAAATCAAGTCTGACGGTTCGTTTTAGCACATGATACACAATTGTAAATGAGACAATATGACAAAGCACAGAACCAATGGCAGCCCCATTTTCATAAATTCCCTCAATAGGAATTAAAATCACATTTGCTATTAGTTTCACTAAAACGCCACAGCCGAGCGCAAAGGCTGGAACTCTGATTTTCCCTAAGCCTTGCAAAGCGCCGTTAATCGTTTGCGCCAATGCCGTGAATGTAATTGTTAGTGCAGAAATGGCAAGCAACATGCCTCCCGAACTTGCATTCGGAAACAGCAATTCCAAAATTGGGGTGGCGTAAATGCACATACCAAAAGTGCAAGGCAGCGCAATTAAAATCGTAATGAGCAGCGATAAACGAAGTCTTTTGTTGATGGTTTCTACATCGTTTTTCACTTTGGCTGCCGCAATCACTGGCACGAGTGAAGTTGCAAACGCAATGTTAAACGCCAGTGGCATGGATGTTAAAATATCCACTTTGGAACTCAAAATGCCATATTTCGTTTTGGCAGTTGCTTCTCCAATCAGTGGTTTTAGCAAACGCACAACCGTTACGGAATCAATGTTTTTGTTGATGCTAGATAGCAACGAACTAAGTGAAATCGGAATCGAAACTGCCAAAATTTTTCGGATAATGGAACCCGCTGTTTCTTGTCTTCTTCGTTTGACTGTCTGTGCTTTGATTTCTTTGGCTTCTTCTTTTCGGTTCATTTTATATAAAGAAAAAATATACGAAAAACTTAAAAAAGTTGCAAAAGTTGTGGCTAAATTGGCTCCAGCCGCCATTAATTCTGTGTTGACATTGGTACAAATTGCTACAATTTCTACGATAATAATGGTCAGTGTTGTTTTAAAAACTTGTTCTACCGTTTGGGAACGCGCCGTAGCAGACATTTTTTGGTGCCCATTAAAGTAGCCTCTAATGACAGACGAAATCGACACAAAAAATATAGCAGGCGAAAGCGTCATCAAGGTATATTCTGCCTCTGGAATTTGCAGCCATTGATTAGCAATAACTTTTGCCCCTAAAAATAACAAAAGCGTTCCTCCAAATCCAATGAAGGCAAAAGCAACAAATGCTATTTTAAAAATACGGTTAGCACCTTTTCTATCTCCTAATGCCAATTTTTCTGACACCAATTTTGAAATTGCATTCGGAACGCCAATTGAGGAAAGAGTCAACAGCATTGCATATACCTGATAGCCGCTCATATAAATCGCATTTCCACTATCCCCAAATCCTTCACGGTTAGTAAGATACATGCTGTACACTAGCCCCAGTATTTTGATAATCACTTGTGAACACATCAAGGATAAAACACCTTGCATAAATCCTTCTTTTTTTATCTTTGCCATAACTTTCCTTTCTATTTACTATTTACTATTTACAATGTAGTTAATATTTCTTATAGAAATATTAACTAAGATAGCTCTAACTCGCTCTGCTCGAAGAGCTATCTTAATTATATTGTTTTTTGCTTAATGTTTCAATACTTTCTTATAAATATTCTCCAAAAATTTATTTCAGAAGCAAACACAATAAATTTTTTGTGGAATTTCCCATATTTTTTCATAAAAATACTTGCTTTTTTTGTGATTTTGTTAGATAATATAAGTAGATGAATTTTAAATTTGCTACTTATATTTAAGAGAAATATAAAATTTGAAAAAACTCTCTAAAAAAAGGAGTCAAAAACTCATGAAATATATTGACAATTTTTTAAAAAAACTAAAAACAGATCGAAATACTTTTGCCACTTATATCTTAACATTAATTTCCATTTACATTGTGGTTGACAGAGTTGCAGAAATATTGTTAATTGGATTTTCAGGCATTTCTGTGTCTTATTGGGGTCCTTTAAAATACACCTTAGCTCTTGCGTGCCCAGTATTTGCCTTTTACTTTTCATTTGCCTCAAAATTCGTAACTTATTCACGTATCAAATATTCTTTCTTATATTTATATGCGATTATTTTATACACCGTTTCTGTATCTATGTTTGTGCAATGGATTAACAAAGCTGGTTGGTTGTTGTTATTTTCTGTGCCAAATTATAGTTATATTATTAGCACTTTCATGGATTTAATTCGACCTGCCTTCTCAGCAATGGCTTGGTACATCCCAGTTACAACATTTTATCCATTGTTCAAATTCATTTACTTAAAAGTCAATGATATGAAGGATATTCGAGATTCCATTACAGATTATCCCGGAATTGACTTATCCAACAATAAAGAAGGTACTGGTCCTTACACTTGCGAAATCGTACTTTGCAAAGATCGCGACACCTCAAAAATCATAAAAATACCTGAAAATAGACGTTATGAAGCAATGCTTGTCACAGGTCCTTCTGGCTCAGGAAAAACTTCCATGATTTTTGAGCCAATGATTGCCAGAGATTTGGAGAAAAAATATTTCTTAAAAGAAGCGTCAAAAGAAGTTGGTTTTACGGCTTTACGTACTGGCATTGCAAACTTAAATTGCCCTTACGCCAATGATTATATCAATGAAAATTTCAGTTTAAATATGCTAACACCTGTTTCTAGTAAAGAAAAAATTTACAAGGCTTATGTATCAAAACTTGCGTTTTCTTATGCTGGCGAAAACTCTGTTTTCAAAGATTTAGGACTAACTTACTTAGCACCAGACTTTGAGTCTCTATCACACATGATTGAAGTAGCTGACAATTTTGGAATTGATTATCATGTCATCGACCCTAATAACCCTAATTCCGTAGGCTTAAATCCGTTTGCTTTTAAGGATCCCATGAAAGCTGCTATTTCTGTTTCTGCTATTTTAAAAAGAATGGCTGAAACCAATATGGACGGCAAAAGTGTTGTAACTTCTGAAGTTATGAAGCAAACTTCGATTACACAGGCCATTGAAAATATCACTTTATTGCTAAAAGAAATGTATCCGATTTCCCATGATAATGCCCTACCAACATTGGAAAACTTATTAGACATTTTCAACAATCCTGACCAAATTGAAACCATGGCAGAACAGATGAAAGAAATTCCAGATTTAGCTGAAAAATATAAAATTCAACTAGATTATTTCAAAAAAATGTTTTACAAAAATGTAGCAAAACGCGAGCAAAATTTGCAGTATTTGCAAATGGCTTCTTCTCAACTTGAGTTATTATTGCGCTATCCAAGTGTGAAAAATGTGATTTGTAATCAAACCAATAACATTAATTACGATAGTGTACTAAAAAATGGCGAAGTTGTATTTATTTGTACGCGTCGTGGCGATTTAGGAGCAACTGTGCATAAATCCTTTGGTTTATTCATTTTGCTTTTGATGCAACATTCTGTGTTATCTCGTCCCGGCATTGAAAAAACTAGACTTCCACACTTTTTGTACATTGATGAATTTCCACCATTTATGTGCAAAGCTACAGAAGATATTTTTACATTATATCGAAAATACAGAGTTGGCGCCATTGTTTCAACCCAAAATTTATCACAATTTGCGGCAGATAATTTTAAAAACACTGTTCTTGCTAATAGCACCACAAAAGTTACTTTTGGAAATAACACGCCAGCGGATAACGAATTTTGGTCAAAAGAATTTGGTGACCACCGTGAATGGGTTTTCCAAAGTGATTATGACTCAAGCACAGTAAAATATAGTCCAACTTATAAATCCATCAAATGGGACTGGAAACCGAATATTAAACCAGGTGAAGTGCAAGCACTTGCTTTCAAAACCATGGTCTATAAAACCAAAGACATCAAAGGCAAGATGATAGCTGGTAAAGCAAAAGTTGATTTTCTGGAATCAAAATATAAAGAAAAACAAAAAATTAAAGTTTATAATTTTTCAAAATTTACAAATGGAATTAACATTCATGAAGTGACCCATAAAGGTCGCAAGCATGAAACTCAAGAACTGGAAGATGATGAGCCATTTAAAACAACACAAAATTCACATTATAAATTTGATGACGAGGATCCAATTGTTCATTATAAGAAGAGTTAAAAATAAAGGGCAAGTTAATCTTGTCCTTTTATCTTTTCTTTTAACAACTATATTAATATTTTTTATATGTGTCCCTCGACATTTTTTCTCGGTTCACAACTTGCCCATTTTGTTTATAAATTTTATAAGCATCATACACAAGCGATTTTGCCGTAGTTTTTACTAAATTATTTTCAATCGAAATTTCATATTCTTGGTCATTGGGATTTTTATAACCATACACACTTATCGTCGCTACGCCGCCTTCTACACTGGAAACCAATTTAATCGGATAACTTCTCGAATTCTTAAACTTAAAATCTGTCGAGCCATACACAACTGTTGCATCTCGCCCCCCTGATACATACGATGGCACAAACATATGATTTCGCCTTGAGGTAATTTTCATGTTCGCAAAAACCACTGCATTATAAAGTGTACTCGTAATTTGGCAAATTCCGCCGCCTAAACCATCTGTCACTTGTCCATCTGAAAAGATGGCTGCATTTTTATAACCTGCTGCAATCGTTCGTCTTCCGCACCACTTTGTTAAACGAAAATTCTTCCTCTGGCATAATTACTTTGCCATTGATTTTATTAGACGCCAACCTTAAATTGGTCGTTCGGTCTGGATTATTTACATATTTTGTAGAATAAGTGCCTAGCAAATCTGGAAAAGCCTCCATTCCTAAATCATTTACTGTCACTTCTGGCTCAGTCAAATTCAGTTCAATTGCATATTCTTCCACATCTGGATTGGTTTCAATCGCATTTTCAACTGCTGCCACATTAAAATCCACACCTGTTACTTCTGCATAAACCATACGTGGCTCTGTTGTAAAATAGGCATTTTGCATTTGGCGATAAACATCATCATGAATCGAAGCCACATTAATTTTGTCAGGGTATTCTGTAAAGGTAGGAATATCGATACACGTATTTTTATACGTAATATCTTGGACTTCTTCCAAAATCGTCTCTTTTAGCTCATCCATGTAAATTTTGGCACCATTTTTTCCATTGGTAATCATCACTTTGTCGTCCTCTACATAATAACTGCTCTGCTCTAACTGGTCTGGCAATTGTGCTTGAATCACTTCCAAATAAGAAATCAAAGCCTCTTCACTATATTTCAACACCGGCTCTACATCAATTTTCGACATTAAAACACTCGCATAATCCTTCATGTCTTTTATCATGTTTCCGCTTCTGCCAATCTGATAAGCCAAATCCACTGAGGCTTCTACATCAAACTGAGCTTCAAACTGCTCCACTTCAACATAATATTCATAATTTTTGTACTTCAAAATCAAATGGTCATTGAGCTCCAAATCCAAATTATCTTTGACCAATTTCACAGCTTCTTCCTTTGTCAGACCCGACACATTAATCCCTTTAATAAAAACGCCTGTTTGTATGGTTTCGTCATTTTTATGAAGGATATAAAAGGAAACTACCCCAGCAATCAAAATCCCCACCACAACAGCAACCATCAACAAATAAATCAAAATAAAATTTTTCTTTTTTACCATATTTTTATACCTTATATTTTCTTCTGGGCACGGTGCCCTGTACTCCTACGTTTATGTTTCATCGTCATTTAATTTCAAAACCGACAAAAACGCTTCTTGCGGAACTTGTACACTACCAATTTCGCGCATTTTCTTTTTGCCTCGTTTTTGCTTTTCTAGCAACTTCTTCTTCCTCGTAATATCTCCACCATAGCATTTAGCAAGCACATCTTTTCGCATAGCTGAAATTGTCTCTCTAGCAATAATTTTTCCACCAATCGCCGCCTGAATCGGAACTTCAAATAACTGCCTTGGAATGACTTTTTTTAATTTTTCTGCCATTTTGCGTCCTCTATCATAAGCAGAATCCTTATGCACAATAAATGACAACGCATCCACAGTTTCGTTATTAATTAGCAAATCCAGTTTTACCAAATCAGCTTTTCTGTATTCCTTAAATTCGTAATCCACAGAAGCATAGCCCTTTGTCTTTGATTTTATCGTATCAAAAAAATCATAGATAATTTCATTGAGCGGCAAATCATATTCCAGTGTGACGCGTGTTTCATCCAAATAACGCATATCAATATACGTGCCACGTCTTTCTTGACACACTTTCATCACATTTCCCACAAACTCTTTTGGTATCATAATTTGAGCCTTCATAATCGGCTCTTCCATTTGCTTGATTTCTGTCGTAGGCGGTAAGTCCACTGGATTATATAATTCGATAATTTCGCCATTGGTTCTGTGAACCTTGTAGATAACCGATGGTGCCGTTGTAATCAATCCAATATCAAATTCGCGGTCTAAACGTTCCATCACGATTTCCATGTGCAAAAGCCCCAAAAAACCACAGCGAAAACCAAACCCCAAAGCTGCCGAAGTTTCTGGCTCATAATTGAGTGCTGCATCGTTCAATTTTAGTTTTTCCAATGCTTCTTTTAATGGCTCATATTCACTTCCATCAATCGGATACATCCCACAATACACCATTGAATTGGCTTTTTTATACCCTGGAAGTGGCGTGCTTGCTGGCTGATTTTTCAACGTAATCGTATCTCCTACTTGCAAATCGGAAATCGTTTTCACACTCGCACAAATGTAACCAACTTCGCCTGCACTTAAACTCTCTGCTGGAACATAACCACCAGCTTTAAAAGACCCAACTTCTGTTACCGTAAAAACTTTTCCTGTTGCCATAAATAAAATTTCGTCATTTGCCTTCAAACTTCCATTCTTAATTCTAACATATGCAATGGCGCCTTTGTAATTATCGTAGACCGAGTCAAAAATCAAAGCTTGCAGCGGCGCATTTACTTCTCCATTTGGCGCTGGAATATCGGTCACAATGCGCTCCAATACCTCTTCCACGTTCAAACCTGTTTTGGCAGAAATACAAGGGGCATCCATGGCTGGAATGCCAATAATATCTTCAATTTCCTTTTTAACTTCATCTGCTCTTGCATTTGGCAAATCTACTTTATTAATCACAGGCAAAATTTCCAAGTTATCGTCAATCGCCAAATACACATTGGCAAGTGTTTGTGCTTCTACGCCTTGCGTGCTATCCACCACCAAAATCGCACCTTCGCATGCCGCTAAACTTCTTGACACTTCATAATTAAAATCCACATGCCCTGGTGTATCAATTAAATTAAACTCATAACTCAAGCCATCTTTTGCTACATAATTCATTTTCACTGCCTGAGATTTTATGGTAATTCCTCGCTCACGCTCAATCTCCATGTTATCCAAAACTTGTGATTCCATTTCACGTTTAGAAAGACTGCCTGTCATTTCAATCATGCGGTCAGCAAGCGTCGACTTTCCATGGTCAATATGAGCAATAATACTAAAATTTCGAATTTGTTTTTGTTTATCTTGCAAATTTATTTCCTCCCTGTTTTATTGTGCTCTGTCTAAGTCATCTTCAAAAGATCTCTGTAATGGAATAATATTTCCTGTTCTTCTGTTAGCATACTTTTTAACATTTCTACCAAATTTTGTTAAACTAGCTGGGAATTTTTTTATCAATAACTGATAATCTCCTCTAAAGCAATCATCTCCAATTTCTTTTATTTGACTGCCAAATTCTACACTTCTTAAAGCGTCACATCCTGTAAATGCGTATTTTCCTAAAGAAATTAATTCTTCTGGTAATGTTACTGTTTTTAAGGATTTACAATTAGCAAAAACGCCATCTTCAATTCTTTGCATATTTTTGCCAAATTTTATATTTTTTAAATGACTACACTTACAAAAAGTATGGGCTTGCAAACACATTAAATCTTCTGGCAATTCTAAATCTTCTAAACTTTCACAATAAGCAAATGCCCACTGTCCTAAATCACATAAAGAAGCTGGCAAATTGATTGTTTTTAAAGCTCCGCAATTACAAAAAGCACCTTTTTGAATTTCTTTTATATTATTTCCTAAATTAATTTTTGCTAATTGTGCATAACCATTAAATGCGTTATCTTCTATCACTTGCACATCATCTGAAATAGTGATTTCGCTTACTTGATTAAATGGTAGAAATTCACTTTGATTTCTCCTTCGTATTTCGGTTATTCCTTCCCCAAAAATGATGGATTGCAAATTCTCCATGTGATCCATTGCATCCACTTCAGCAACTGATTTCCCATTAATTTCTAAGGCAACACATTGACTTTGGCATTTACGTAATAATCTTCCCTTTGGTGGAAAAGCATGATATTCTGCCCAACTTTTCTTCTCTCCAGTTTTCTCATCTATTTTCTCAAAAACATATTTTGTCTTTTTGCCAAACTTTTCTCTGATCTTTTCTAAAATAGATTTTTTCTTTTTAACTGGTAAAATTTCTGCCTTTTCTTCCTCGAAATCTTGCTTCGGCGTTTTGCCTGTTTCTCCTCTTAATTGAACAGTTTCGGTTTCAACAAGCATCTTCCACATTTCTGGATTTTGCAACGTATCTGGCGAGATATTTTTGCAAATTTTAAGAATATCAAATGAAGCAATTTCGTCTTTTTCTTCTGCCATTTTTAATAATTTACTTTTTATCTCCCCCATCAATTTCTCTCGTGTTGACAATTCTTCTGCTAACTTCAAATCAATTGGCTCACCATTTTTTAATTGCTGTATATAAATATGTAACAAAGCCATAGCAGATATTTCGTCTATTTTAGAAGCCAATTCTTCATCTATTGCTTCTTTTTTTATGTCTAATACCATGCTTTTTAAGTCATCAAACAATTCTTGCGAAGTTTTACTTCCACTCGATTTTACAAAATCCTCTACCTTTTTTTCATAATATCTCTTAACTAAAGATTTCCTCTTCAAACTTGTTTCTTCTTTATCTAAAAACATAGCAATTTCTATATCCATTTCTTTAAGTTCTTGCCACAAATTCGTCTTTTCTGGATAATCTTTAAAATCATCTGTTAATTGTTCTAGTCTTACTTCTATCGCATTCAATCGCTCTTGATATTTTTTGGCTACATCAAATTCTTGCACATAATATATCTCATTAATTAGTTCTTTTACCGTCTCAATTTTAATTTGGCTATAGGTATCCATCTATTTATTTTTCCTTTTCTTCTATTTTTCTTATTATATCATATATTGCTTTTTTAGTACATACCCTTTCTAAAATTTTTATTCCAAAACATTGAGCACATCTGACTGTCCCATTCCTTCTAAATTATAATAAGTTTCTGGCACTTTTCCAAAAATAATAGCTTCTGTTAGCAAAACATCGGATGCCACATCTTTTCCAAAGGAACCAATCGGCGTCAAAATTCCAATATTCGTATTCAAACTCAAATAAATTTTATGTAGTGTCTGATTAACCCCCACATTTTCCACTTTAGAATGAATTTGTGTCTCAATTCTCCCTGCGGTTTCTAACTCGATTTCAAATTTGGGTCCAAAGTTTTTCAAAATCGTCACTCCACTAACACTTCCATAATTTATGTACACCATTGTAGTTGGGCTATTATCAATTCTTGTTTGAATATTTTTGACAATTTGGCTCACCAGTTGGTTCATCAAAATCGTATTAATTTGCATAAAAATAATATTTCCTTGTTCATCTTTTTCCATATTCACAAGGTCTTGATAAGCATAACGCGCCATCATTTTCTCTACTTCTTCACTGACTATATGATTAGCCTTCGAGCCTGCTGCTGTTTTACAACTTGCCACAAAAATGGGATATGATGACACCACAAAACTAACAACAGCTCCCACTAAAATGACAATCATTGTAAATATTAATAATTTTATTTTGCTAAACTTTCCATGCTTTCTCCTTGGAAATCGAATTCGCTTGCGCGAGTATATTATATCCACCATTTTCACCTCCTCATTTTTAACACAAAAAGACAGGTAAATACCTGCCTCTTATTTTATAATTAGTAATTTTATTTATCTATTTTTATAATTTTATTTCATAATATATAATTTCTCACCTGGACGAACTCCCTGATTTTCCTCTAAATGATTATTCTTCATTAAACTATCCATACTCACTCTAAAATCACGCGCAATATTCCAAATCGTATCTCCATCTTTCACAAAATACACTACCATAGCATAATCGCTTTCTTCCTCACATTCCTCTTCTTCCACATTGTCAATCAAGCGAATTGTCTTATAATTGCTGCTATTTGGTTTGACTTCCAATTGCAAATCACAAGCCACATCTTCTCCCGTTAATTTAAAATGTTTTCTAACAAAATTAATTTCAATATCATCTGTGTCACAGTCTAGTTTTACCATAAAAGGGATTTTAGCTTTTTTGACACTCAAATGATTGCCTGTGTCAAAATAAATATCAACGCAAACTTCGCCTTCATAATTCGTAAAACTTCCAGCCTGTGTTTTATTGGTAATATTTGCCATGCAATCTACATCATAAAGAGTGCGAATATCTTCCACCAAAATATTCTCATTCATTTCCACCATTTCACAAGAACTTTCGCCTTCCACTTGCACTTCCACCGTTTTTTGGCTAAACGTAACATTTTTCTTGATACCATACATATCTTGCACAAGCTCAATCGTCTGCTTTTTGTAAACTTCGCAAGAAACCTCAAAATCAATTTGGCAAGAAATCGACTTTTGCTCTTTGGCATTTGGTTTAAAATTCATGTTACGCACTTTGTAGGTGGTATTGCAAATATCCTCATCTGTCACTTTTTCCATATCAATAAAATTCATAATCGGAATGGTGGATTGAGCAAATCTCAAATTTCCACTTTCTGTGATATACATAATTTTAATATTGGCATCTGCTTTTGACAAAACCTTATTGTAGCTGATTTTATTCTCAAAATGTTCCACATTAACATCACATTTTAAAATATCAGAAATATCATCATCTTCGATGCTTACATCTTCTTTCAAAGAGCTTCTAACTGTATTCATTGCAACAACTGTACTCAAATCAACTGTTTCTTGTAATTTCTCAACACCAGCCAAACTTTGCAAATCGTCCAAATATTCAATGTCGCGGCACACAAAAAAGTTAAAACAAATTTTCAGCTGAATGGTCAGACTAATTTTTCGCTCATTCAAAATTTTAGTCTCAATATTCGTCACTTCCATTCTGTACTTGGTCGACATATCTGTTGTAATGTTGCTATCCTCCACAAAATCCATAAAATCCAAAGTTGTGCTAATTACCTTTGTTTCCCCGCTTTCTGACAAATAAATAATATGGGTATCAACATTTCCGTCAAAACGATATTTGCCATCTTGGCACTCCTCTTTATAAATATATGGATTGGAGTTCGTACCTATAATGTTTACAATATCTGGCTTGGTGTCTGGCACAATAATATCCCCTTGTATCTCTATATTTTTAAGTTTTTCCGCCATTTTTTTATGCATGGATACAACCTTTTTTTCCATAAAAAAATCCTCCTTTTTTGTTCTATAGAAATTATTTTCTACGCTTTTTCTATATAACATATATATGGAAGATTTTGAAAAAAATACCTGAAATAAAAAATTTACCAATTTTTCTTGATTTTCTTTGTATTTTATGTTATAGTTGTTATGTAATATAAAGACTTATATTAGTCAAATCAGAAAGGAGTATGCTTTATGACTTACGAAAAAGACAAAATGATGCTCTTCGGATACGCAGAGAAGAAACGGTTTTTAAAAGAGCTTCAGGAAAATTTCGGCAAGGACGCCTCTTTAGAATGCGTTCTGCAAAAATTATCACTGGAAGAACCGCTTCCCATAGAGCAGTGCAAATTTACTGGCGTTGCTGTGTATAATCAGCGAGCCTATGAATTAGCTGGTGACCATGACGAATTCACCGGCACTATTAAAGAAATCCTCGAGCAAATCGATATTTCGCCATCTGAGGAAGTCTTTGAGGAGAATATCGATAATTTCGTTGAAATGTTCTGCTATTCCTCGCATTACTGGATTAATGAATTCGGTCCAACTAACGGCATTAACGCTCGCTGTGTTCCAATTGACAGAGCCGTAACCGAAGAAGAAGTAAAAGCCTATTTAGAAAAACTGGCTGCGGAAGCAGAAGAAGATTAGTAAGTTATATTCTACTGAAAATATCAAGAGAGCCCAGAAAAATATCTGGGCTCTCGAGATTTTTTCTATCAAAAAGAAAAGAGGACCTAACGGCCCCCTTCTCCAAAATGATCTCCTTTCTTATTTTTCAACAACTACTGCAGCCCCTGTAACAGTTGTAGCAACTTTTTCCGTCTCTGCTTCCACTTCTTCAAGCATAGCAGATGTTGTAGCCGTCGAAGGAAACTTCTCATTAATCTGCTCTTTCAATGCTTCTCTGTGCTCTTCTTCCTCATCTTCGTCGCCGACATAACCAGCGTCCTTCATTGGATCATTATCTACCAAAATTTCCTCTGGAGCAACATAATCTTCAGAAGGATTGACAACAACCGTTGTAGAGTCCGCTGTATATTCAAACGGATTATCATCTTCGCCTGTTGAGAGTACAAAATTGTCAAGAGAAACCTTCACATCCTTGGCTGCTGGATCGATGTCATATACCAACGTGCAGACTTTCACTGTGTCTGCGATGCTCTCTGCAAAAAATGTAAGTACTGCATCTCTTGTGTCTGCCTCATCTGAAGGTCCCCGGTCAGGGTTATAAAATCCTTCAAAACCGTTTCCTTCATCATCGGCTTCGGCTTCAAAGTTGTCATATTGAAGAATGTTCTGATCGTACTTCACATTAAAGCCTAATGTGAATACGACGTAACCCATTTCTTCCTGCGTCTGGAATTTAATGTCAGACAAGAAGATATTGAGAGTCAGTTTGCCATTTTCTACAGTGCTATCCATCGTCACATTATACCAAGCATTTTTTCGCTTGGCATCAT
This sequence comes from uncultured Clostridium sp., assembly GCA_947571115.1. Lineage (GTDB taxonomy): Bacteria > Bacillota > Clostridia > TANB77 > CAG-508 > Scatovivens. The sequence continues at coordinate 31,410 of CANOWW010000011.1, read as the reverse complement.
AGACCTTTTCCAGCACCGTCTGAAGCTCATCAGCAGTTTCGCCAGTATAATTCTGCTTTTTATCCTCGTCCAGCAAAATTTCGGTTTTAATTTCATACCGTCCTGGCTCCAAAATTTCTGGAGCCTCAGAGCTTTCACTTCCGTTGACTGTATAGACGAGATCTTTTAAATCGCCATCTATCAGTCCTTCAATAACAGCATCCACTTTACCTGTTTCAGCATTATACTGCTGCTGCAGGCTCAGCTTCGAAGGAGTAATTTCGTACTCTGTCGAAATTTTAACAGGCTCATAATTGGAAGAAATTTCAACTTCCATATTATGAGTGTATTTTCCGGCAGATGTCTGACTGGAAGAAGTCTCAAGAACTTTTGCCCCTTTTGGAAGATTTTCGATTGCCGGCGCATGCTCTTTGCCATCATATGAGAATGATGTCTTGTCGAAATTGAAAGTTCCCTCATACTTTGCCTTATTAATCGTCAGAATAGCCGAGTTTGCCTGACCTACGATTTTATATTTATCGCCAGTCACCTCAAATACTGGAATAACTTCATATTTCCCAGCATTTGAAACAACATAATTAGCCGATTTTATCTCCCCATTTACCAAATAATGGGAAAGCTTTAGACCTGCTGGCAAATTTCCTACATACAATCCCTGTTCTTCATCAGGGCTATATGTTACCGTTTTCCCAGAAAACAAGATCTTGCTAACATCTATTTGTGTAATGTCTTCTGGTTGTTCTGGCTTCGGAACCGGTTTATTGTTATCGTCCGGTTTTTCTTCACTCGAAGAACCACTGCCACTCGGTTTCCCTCCAGAGCTATCTCCACCACTCGGTTTATCTCCTGATGAAGAACCTCCTCCTGTGTTTCCGCCGCTTGGTTTACTCGGAGAAGTGCTTCCTGTTGATGTCGAGCCTCCGCCAGTGGAAGTACCAGTGCTGCTGCCTCCAGTAGAAGTTCCAGTCTGACTTCCGCTGCCTATTTCCTTTCCGAACGGAACAACAAATAACTGTCCACATTTCGAGCATTCCAGAATAATAATCTGTTCAGTTTTTTTCTTACTTCCGAGAAAAATAGCTTTTTTTAATCCTTCCATATATTTTTCCGGAATGTTGCTCACACGACACTTTTCTCTAAAAAGCAACACTTCGTAGACAAATAAAGTAATTTGCTTTTCTTCTTTTAATTGCTTCTCCAGCCGCTCCTTGATTGCGGAGCATTCGCAGTCGGAATTTACTGCTGCCATTGCCTGCATCGGTGTGAAAAGCATTGAAATGCAAAGAAATACTGCTGTTAATAAATTCGTCATTTTTTTCATAGTGTTTTCCTCCATTTTTTAATTGGTGTTATTAAGTTGTCAATGTTCCAAGATCACTTTTTGATGTTCCTAAAATTATCTCGGAACAAGTTAATAAAGTACTATATAAAAGAGCAGTGTCTGAAAAGTAAGTTATATCTATATCTATGTGAAAGACACATTCTCGTGCCTATTATATAATAAAATAGCAAAATATATTGCTTATATCACTATTATACCATATTTTACCTAATTATGTCAATTGTTTTTATATTTTTTACATCTTAAAATTAGCCTAATTTTCACCAAAAAATGAGGGTATTTTTAACACCCTCATTTCATTTTTATTTTAATTCAGGATAACCTTTTGATGAAATTGTATCAAAATTCCAAATGTCCTCATTAAATCCTAAATTTCTATAAAATTCTTCATTCAAATTTCCTCTTGCAATTGAATTTAATTTTCCATTTGTACTTTCTGTTACACGACTTGCTCCTGTTTCCTCCTCTACCTCATAACAATTTGTTAAACAGCTATTAATTTGGCTTTCTGTTGCACCTACACATTTATAAGGTAAAATTTCATTTCCTTGGTTATCTGTATAACCAGTCATATTTCCAAAAGAAATACTATTTTTAAGCTTTGGTGTATTATAGATGTTTCCAATCATTGAAGCATTAAATCTACTGTTTTCAATATTGTTATAAGTATTGCTTGATTTTGTAATCGCAACATCTGTTATAACATTTTCAATTGTTCCACCTTGTTGCATACATCCTACAAGTCCCCCATTTTCTGTTGAAGTAACATTTAAAGTTCCTTGTACATAAACATTCTTGATTGTTCCATTGTATTTTCTACCAATACAAGTTGATACATATACACCTGTTCCTGTTACATTAGCATCTTTGATAGTTATATTTTCAAATACTGAATTTGCGTTGTCTCTTCCATCCATTCCTGTGATAACAGCAACATTATTTCTTCCTGATAATGTTATATTTTCAAATTTCATGTTTTTAAAAGTTGCGGTAAAAGATTCTTGTGTAAATGCTGCCACAAAATCGCCATTTCCTCTACCTGCCCCTATATTTGTAAAGTTACTAATTGTTAAGTTTTCTACAGTTCCTCTAAAATTTGTAAATAAACTAGCATCTGTTAAATTAGAAATCGTATGACCATTACCATCAATCTTACCAGTAAATATAGAAGTAACTACAGAATCTGTATACGTCTTACCTGCAAAATCAATATCTGCATCTAATATATAGATACCACCAGAATCTTCATTAAGCATAGCCATGTCATCAACAGTTTGAATATGATGTGTTAATTTTTCAACAGTACAATCTCTTGTAATAACATTACTTACAGCACCACCTATTAAACTTAAGTCATTTCTACCGCCAAAATTCATTTGTAAATTTGATGCACTAATTTTTTCAACCGTACTCATTTCAGCTTTATAAGATAGTGCGCCTGCATTATTAATTGTCTTAGGAATGTTTGTATTTTCAAATACTATATTTCCAACATAACCATATCTAATCTTATTGAAAATTGGCAAAGTATTTCCAATTATTTTATGTCCTTGACCATCTAGTCTACCCATAAAAGTTTGTGTAACATTTGTTGTCATATGAGAAAAATCAATATCGTTATCTAATACATAATAGCCATAAGGTTCGCTATTTAATTTTTCTACTAATTCTTCAGCTGTCGTAATATGATTAACTTCAACAGTAGTTCCTAATGGATCATCCGTAAAATCATTTGTAGCACTCTTTAAATAATGATAATATATTTTTCTAAGATTTGTTCTTTGAGATGCATTTCTATTGTTATCACTTGCTAAGGCTTCATAAAATCTTTCAATCATATAATCCACATCTATATATTTATTGTTTTTTATGTTTTCTTCTACCGTAGCATATCTACTCATTTTGTATTCTTTCCAATTCATTGCTGTACCAGTAACAGACTGCGTAATTTTTTGAATAGCATCTAAATCTGTTGCAGTACTTCCTCTTCCATAAGTAACATATCCATCAACGCCTGCATAACCAAGCATTTCAAAATAGTTACGTTTTGCTGAAAATGCGTCTGGAATACCGTTATCATTATGACCAATATACCAACGATTTACCCAAACAGACTCAAATCCATAATCATTTTGACCAATACTATTAATTACTCTAAGACCTCTTACACTTACACCCCATGCATTTTCAGGACGTATAATAATTCTATTATCGTATAAAGACTCTAATGAGGTTAAATTCATTTGTTCTGCTTGAGCTGCAGTAATCGCTCCCCAAGTAGACCATGATCCAGACTGATTCATTCTTGTAGCAACTCTAGCTTGTTGCTCAGGTGTTAATCTTATAAACGCCTTACCTTCGATATAATCAAGTAAATCTAAAGCATTCTGTTGTCCCTTGAAATAATTTTCTAATTTTTCTCTAGTATCAATTCTATCAGGACTTAAATTTTGAGTTGCATTTCCTTCCTTATTTAAATCAAAAGTTGTATTGAAATAATATGGTCCAACATCTTGCACAAGGTTATTTTCACTCCAAACACCATTTTGTTCAACATTACCTTCAGTTAGTGTCTCAAGACCATATTTAAATCTAGTTCCAGCTTGGAATAACATAATTTTATCAAATAAAGCATGTTCAAATTCATGAGTCCAAGTATCAAAATTAGTAAGACCTGGTCTAGCTATGAACCATAAGAATCCTGCAGTATTTCCAACACCAGCAGCACTTCCACTTGGTTGCCATAAACCTAATACCTCACTAAAGTTTTTGAAGAATGGATAATTTTGTCCAACTTTTCCTTGAGTATATACAGGTGAAGTACCTATTACAATATTAGTACCTGGAAAATAAGACGTTTTATAACTAGTAATTATTTTAGTACAATCATAAACCATAATACAATAATTATTCCATTTTCCTGGATCAAATGAACCAGCTAATGTATTCAAATGCCTCTTTACAAGATTCAAATGATCATTAACAATTTTTCTAACAGCTGCTTGCCCTGCTGCAGTATTTACATCTTTATGATACAACTGAGAAGGTCCAATTTGTAAATGAGCAGGCCCAGAAATCATGTATGTGCAATTTTCAGGCATTGTAATCACTGGAAGTATCATTTTACCATTTTTCTTAAGTTGATACCATCCACGATATAATATTTCTGGATTTTTATCTACTCCAAATTCAGCCAAAATATTTCTTGCTCCAAAATATTCAGTAAACCAATCATTAACATCACTATATCCACCAATATTTGTAATAATATAATCCAAGAAATATTTAAGTTCTGAACTTCCTGTATATTTTCCTATATTACTTTTAAAGAAGCTATCTGTAGCATTGACCGCAATATTACCAACCAATACTTCATTTACTAAATAATCCAAAGTATTATTATCTTTAAACATTTTATTTTCAAATAATAAGATATCTGATACTTTAGCTCCACCTATTTCAAAATTATACCATCTATCATAGTAATTATAAGCATAAATAACTTTCTTAAGTTTTCCACTATCTATTAATTCAGTTTTAATTTTCTTATTTAAAACTTCGTTATCTAAATTCAAAATACTATCTTCTTCATTTTGTAATAATTGTAATGCAATATTAGAAGCTGAAGCTTTAATAACCTCATTATAATGATCTTTATAGTGTCTTGCATCTGCTGTTGTTGTTAACGGATCTAAGTCATTTGTGTAATCAAAATTTTTGATTGCATCAGCTAAGGTATTAACAATACTTGCATTTTGTTTGATCACATAATTGTTAAAACTATATGGAATTTTTGTATCTTTAATTTTATAAACAACAATATTTCCAATTGCTATATCAAAAGTAAGTTCATAATCTTGTACTGTATCGTCTTTAAAAATAACTTTAATACTTGCAATTTTTTGACTATCGTCTTCTGTTATATAAGTAATTAATTTATGATCTGCATCATATGGCAATGCATATTTTACAATTTTCGTATTCAAAATATCATCCGCTGGAATGTTAGCTCCATCTTCTACCAAATATTTTGCATCGTAAAATGGCATTAGTTTATATAAATTATGATATGCAATTTCTTTTGTAACATCATAGCTTGGTAATTTTTTAATACGTGCATAATCTGGAATATAAATTTCTGTATTATCAGCAGTTTCCTCTACGTCTTCTTTATTCTCTGCATTATTTGGATCTGCATTTTTTAAAGTTGGTAAATGCTCATAAGATACATTCGTTAAATTCCAAATATCTTCATTGAAATTTGCACTATCTCTAAAGAACTCTTGTGTTACTCCGTCTTGGCCAACTTTTTTTACAATCTCGCCAGAAGCATTTGATACCAATTCAGACTCTTCTAATTCATAATTATTCGTAGATGTCTTTCCTATCGCTGAACCATAAACTTTATTGATGACTGTACCTGTTGATAAACTTACATTGTTTTTCAAAATTGCATTTGACTTATCGGATAATCCTAAGATAGCACCATTAAGTCTTGCTCCGCCACCAGTCCATGTATATTCCATTTTAGAAATACAATTCTCAATCGTAAGTGGATTTTCTCCAGTTGCATGCCCAACAATACCACCTATTCCATTACCATCTTTACTTTGTGTTGAATTCATGGTTCCTTGTACATAGCAATTTCGAACCGTTCCACCAGTTGCATAACCAATCATACCTGCTATTCTTATATGCCCTGACGTTGTTATCTTAGCATTTGTTAAACTACACTCTTCTATTGTTCCACCAGTTGCTGTACCAATAAATCCAGCTGTTTGGTTAGCTCCTGTCGTCAAAGTCAAATTCTTAATATGAACATTTTTGATATTCATGTCTGTTGCCGTGTTGGCAATTACTCCATTACTACTGCTGCCTGACAAAATTGGACTTTCTAATACTAAATTTTTAATTGTCGCACCATTTAATGTATTGAATAAAGGTTTTGATAAGTTTGTAATTTTATGACCACCAAAATCAATGGTTCCTGTAAATTCGCTTGTGATAATCGTAGCATCCGAATTAACATTTGTGGCATCCAAATCTGATGTTACAACAAACTCACCAGCTGGATTTTCGTTGATTAATTGAATTAATCTTTCTAAATCAAGTCTTGTTGCCACTCCATTTTCAACATTTCCAAATTCAACCTCTAATTGATTCGTTTTATTGTCTCCCTCATACTGAACAATATTTTCATAATTTAAAACAAATTTTAATTTGCCATCCTCTTCTTTATATTCACGAATGGTTGCATAGAAAGAACGAATATCTTTCATCTCTACTTTTACAATATAATCATTCAAGTTCTCCAAATCAGAAAGATTAACATCATATACCGCACTTACACTGTCACCTGTTTGTCTATAAAGTTTGATACCTCTGATATCTTTCATTTCAAGAGAACGTCCATTCACACTAATCTGTTCTTCTTTCATTGTCTCATTATCATGGTTCTCTTTTCCATCATTATAAGTCACTGTAAATTTTAAATCATAATATTCCACTGTTGATTCTTTGTCAAATGTTAACTCATTTTCTCCAATCACTAATGGATGCTTTTTCACTTCTTTTCCATACTCATCTGTAATGGCAAGAAGTCCATCAATTGTGTCAAAATCTTCAGCCGTTACTGTAAATTTTAATTTAACTGAAGTTTCTAATTCTTCATAAGTAAAATCATCAATACTAGGTTTTTCTTTCAAAACAGTCACTTCAAGCACTTGGTTGATAGCTGCATTTTGCCCATTGTTTAAAATTGCTTCCTCTATCTTAATTTCTTGTTTTCCTGCATTGGAAAAACCATCCATTACTATTTCATAACTGTCTTCGTTTTGCGTCACTTCATATTCTTTTCCATTTACTCTCATTTTTTTAGCATAATATTCTGTACCATCACTATTAAATCTTATTGTGATTTTTTCGTCTTTTTGGAAAATATCGGTTTCTACTTCTTCCTTATAAGTCTTCACATTTGATATTGAAAACACATCATCGATATCCACGCCAACTAAGATTAAATTTAATTTTTCAATATCTTCATCATCAAGCTCCCCATTTCCGTTAATGTCACCAGCTCTTTTGGCAGCTTCCGTTGGTTTTAATTTTCCACTTTTATACAATTTTAATTTTGATAAATCTGTCGCATTGACGATACCATTTCCGTCAACATCGCCTCTAACGATTAATATGTACTGCTGGGTTCCTATTGTTAATGTAGTTTCTGTTGCAATATTGCTACTCTCCTCTAAAACTTTGCCTTTTTTGTTCGTAAAGACCATTTCTTGCTCAGTTTCCACATTTTCTTTAAATGCACTTACTGTCGTTTTTCCTTTAATTTTTGAAATATACTGTCCATCTATCTTGTATACCGTGGAAGTAATCTCATCTGCTGCATATACAGATAAATTCATGAAGTACAATACCATAAAACAAATACTTATTTTTAGTAGTATTTGCAGTCTTTTGTACATTTTTACTGCATCTTTTTTCATAAAAACCCTCCTTTATTTTTTTACACTATTATTATACAAAAAAATTCCAAATTTGTAAATACATTCCGCCAATAATTCAAAAAAAATATCACTTTTTAGTGATATTTTTTCTCTTATTTATGCCGTTTCTATGTTTGACTTTTGCAACATCGAATTTTGCACTGGCTCAGGCATTAATTTATGCAACTTATTTTTTCGATCAGCCACCTCTGGGATAAAAATCGGAACATATTCTTCCCCATTGGATATACTTACTTCAATTGTTTTCATAAATAAATCAGTATAATTATAGGAACCTACTCGATTCGCATTTTCATATTTTACCATAAAATAATCATTATACGTTTTTTGGATGGTTGCCACTCTTTCTTCTGGCTTTGTCCTTTTTCCGACTGGTTCTTTTATCAAAATTTTTTGTCCTATGTTTTCCCCAATATTTTTTCTCATGTTCGCAATTTCAGCTTTATAAATTCCCATAATTTTACACCTACCTATTCTTATGTTGTTAAAAGCGTGAGAAATTCTACAAAGCAAAATTTCACTCGCTTATATACTTTAAGAAATATTGTAAATATTTCTTAAGTTTTTTATATCATAGGAAGTGAAAAATGTCAAAATCCAAAAAACAAATGTTTTTGGATTTGTTGTAGTATTTTCAATTGTTTGAACCGTTTTTGTCACTTTTATATCTTTTATATTACATTTATATTACAATTTTGTTACAAAAATTACGCTTTATTGGCAGAACAAAATACATCTTGAATTTTATGAGCAACTGTAGCTTTTATCTCATCACGAGCAGCTCCCAAATATTTGCGAGGATCAAAAACAGATGGCTCTTCGTTGAAAACTCTTCTAACTTGTGCTGTCATTGCCAACCTTAAATCGGTATCTACATTAATTTTAGAAACACCGTTTTCGCCTGCTTGTTTTAACATCTCATCTGGGCAACCTTTTGCACCTGGAATATCACCACCATTGTTATTACACATTTCAACCAAATTTGGAATAACGCTAGACGCGCCATGTAAAACAATTGGCGTATTTGGCAATTTCTCTTTAATTTTTGCCAAAATGTCAAATCTTAATTTGGCATCTCCTTTAAATTTATAAGCACCATGACTTGTTCCAATCGCAATTGCTAAAGAATCGCAACCTGTTCTTTCCACAAATTCTTTGGCTTGATCTGGGTCGGTATAGCGTGCGTCATCTTCTGTAACATTGACATCATCCTCAACACCTGCTAATTTTCCAAGTTCAGCTTCCACAACAACCCCTTTGCTATGAGCATAATCAACCACTTCTTTCGTCAGTCTTACATTTTCCTCAAAATCATATTTTGACCCATCAAACATTACTGAAGTAAATCCGCTATCAATGCACATTTTACAAGTTTCAAAGTTTGGTCCATGGTCCAAATGAAGCGCAATTGGAATATCCGTACTCTCCACAGCAGCTTCCACCATTTTAATCAAATAATTCATTTTCGCATATTTAATCGCACTTGAAGAAACCTGCAAAATAACTGGTGACTTTGCCTCATTGGCAGCCTCTGTAATCGCTTGAATAAATTCCATATTATTGATATTAAAAGCCCCAATAGCAAACTTCTCTTTCATTGATTTTTCAAACATTTCCTTGGTCGTAACTAATGGCATAATAAAATCCTCCTTTATTTTTATTCTAGCTTCATTTTATGTTTTATCCAAAAGAATGTCAAGCAAATTGCATTAAATTTATTGTTTCTGTTCCACTTTCTTTTTGGGAGCTCGCCCTTTTTTCTTCACTTTTGGAATCTCCACAATCAAATTTTTAATCAATATTTTTTTCAAAACGTCTTCCCTGACATCCGCAATCAAAGTGCCATCTTTAGCAATGGAAACTTTTCCCGTTTCCTCAGAAACCACCACAACAATCGCATCCGATTCCTTAGAAATTCCTATCGCAGCTCGATGACGTGTCCCTAATTCTCTGGCAATATCTTTATCGTCCGCCAGTGGCAGCATACATGAAGCTGCTGCAATTTTATGATTGCTAATCACAACTGCACCGTCGTGAAGTGGCGTTTTCGGCTCAAAAATGTTCACTAAAACTTGTGGCGAAATTTCGGCATTCATCACAATCCCTGTTGCTGTAATATCTTGAATTTTGATTTCTCTTTCAATCACTATCAATGCTCCAGTTCCAGCTTTGGAAAGTTCCATCGCAGCAATTGCAATTTTATAAATATTTTCCTTTGTTTTGGCATTCACATCTTGGTCAATCCCGAAATACTTACTAAATTTACTCGTTCCAAGCTGCTCCAGCCCTCTTCGGATTTCTGGCTGAAAAATAACAATCAGCATAAAAACGCCATAAGTCATAACAGAGGACAAGATATAATTCAAAATATTCAAGCGAAAAACTTCGCTCAAAAAAGTCGCCAAAATCAATAGTAAAATTCCTTTTGATAATTGCCAAGCCCTTGTTCCCTTTAGCATTTGAAACAATTTGTGCAACAGAAAAATCACAATCACAATATCCAAAATCGACATAATTAACAACATTGGGTTATTGCATAATTCTTCTATGTACCTAACAATCACATTCTCGTATATCTCTTTTAAAGTATCAAACATATTTCTACTCCTTTATCGATTTAGTAAATAAAATAACAACGTTCCACAAACTGAAAATAGCATAATGATAATCACTGCAATCGCAAAAATCCTTTGCGCTAATTTCATTTTATCAATTGGTTTCTTTTTCTCAAACGCTTCCTCATTTTCTCTCATTCTCTACCACTCCCTTTCTAAATTACCATGTCATTCATTGAATATAAGCCATTATTTTTATGCAATACAAATTGCGCCGCCTTAATCGCACCTCTCGCAAACACACTTCTTGACGTACAATTATGCGTAATTTCCAAACTCTCATTCTCGCCAAAGAAAATCACAGAATGCTTTCCAACCTCTGTTCCTCCACGAATCGAATGAATGCCGATTTCTTTTTTGCCACGTTTTTCTCGTTTGCTGTGTCTATCATATTCATAAGTCATTTCGCCATTTAAAGCCGCATTCAAGCTATCCGCTAAAATCAAAGCTGTACCACTTGGGCTATCAATCTTTCGATTATGATGGGTTTCCACAATTTCAATATCCGAATTTTCCAATTTTAAAGCTAATTCGCGAATAACTTTTGCCATCAAATTAATTTCATAAGACATATTCGCAGACTTAAAAATTGGCAAACTTTCCGCGTATTTCTCAATTTTCTTCATCTGGCTATCCGAAAAACCTGTTGTCGCAATCACAATCGGAATCGTTTTCTTTTTCGCAAATTCCAAAATTGCAAATGTTGCCTCTGGTACTGAAAAATCAATAATCACATCAGGCATCACATCAATTTCTGACACTTTCGTAAAAACAGGAAAGGGATTATCGCCTGTATCCGTTCTATCAACACCACAAACAACATCCATATCCTGTGCAAGTTTCACTTCTTTAGAAACAACTTGTCCCATTTTCCCATTACATCCACTCACTAAAACTTTCATAAAAGCTCCTTTCTTTATTCTAAAAAATGCTTTTGTTTCTTTAAATTCTCCATCTTTTTCAATTTCTTCAAACTTTTCTTATATTTCAAAAACGCAAAAAATTCTTTTGTCGCACAATATTTATCCACAAATGTAACAATATAACTTTCTGAAAACCTCGGTAACCTTATCGTTAGCGGCCACATATGTTTCAAAATAATATCTTTCTCCACTTCATTTAACTCAAAATTTTCACACGCATTATGAAAAGCAATGCGAGGATGGCGATACGCATGAAACTTCTTCTGCCCTTCCACCCCCTTATTTCGCCAATCATAAAAATAAAAATCATGCAGCATTGCTCCTCTCGCAGCTGAAACATAATCCAATCCGCATTTCTTGCAGATTACATACGTGTAATACGCCACATTGTAGCAATGCTCATAGCGAGAACTTTTCATATGCTGCAAATGTTCCTTCAGCGAAATCACACTCGAATTTTCCACAATGTCTTTAATAATTTTTTGAAATTCTTGAATGTCAGCTTTTATCTTTATCAAATTTGGCTTTGGTTCTTCTGGTTCCACTTTTTTCCTACTCCCTTAAACAATTTTCATTTTATCCATTTCTTTTTTCAAAACTTCCTGATTCTGAGTACTCATCTCAAGCAGTGGCATTCTTGGCACGCCACAATCATAGCCTTGTAAATTAAGCGCTGCCTTCACTGGAATTGGATTTACTTCTGAAAAAAGAGCTTTAATCAGCGGAATTGCTCTAATTTGAGCTTCTTTTGCTTTTTCTAAATTTCCGCCCAAAAAATCTTCTACTATAGTATGTGTAAATTCAGGCATAATATTAGAAAGAACAGAAATAACTCCAATACCACCAACTGACAAAACTGGCAAAATCTGGTCATCATTTCCAGAATAAATATTTAATTCATCTCCACACAAATTCGCAATTTCAGCCACTTGGGACAAATTTCCACTCGCTTCTTTAATCGCCACAATATTTTTTAGTTTGGAAAGTTCTTGACAAGTTTTCGGCAAAATATTAACACCCGTTCTACTTGGTACACTATACAAAATAATCGGCAAATTCGTTTCTTTTGCAATTGCCTTGTAATGCGCCACTAGACCATCTTGCGTCGTTTTGTTATAATACGGAGTCACAACCAATGCACCATCTACGCCCACACTTTCTGCAAATTTCGTCATTTCAATCGCTGATTTTGTACAATTCGAACCAGTTCCAGCAATAACTGGAACCCTCTTATGTACTACTTCCACCGCAAATTTTATCGTCTCTTTTCTTTCTTCTAACGTCATGGTAGACGATTCTCCAGTCGTGCCACAAACCACAAGTGCATCAATTTTGCCAGCAATTTGATTTTCAATCAATTTTTCAAATTCTTTCCAATTTACACTATTTCCCGTAAATGGCGTTACAATCGCTGTTGCACAGCCTTTAAAAATAATTTTTTTCATATTTCTCACCTTTTTCTTTTCCGGTCGCAAAAATGTTAATCAACAATTTTCTTTTTTATTATATGCCAGAACGAAAAAAAAATCAATTAAAAATTTCATTTAATTCATATTTTCTAATTTCGCAATTAGCAATTCCCGTTCTCGGCACTTGCCCGTCTTCCTCAATTCCCGTAAAATACGCTTGAATAGCTTGCGCCGTCCCTCCATGTGTCACAAGCAAAACATTTTTGTCCTGATAGTTTTCCTTCACTTCGTCCAAAAATTCACTCACTCTCTTGCAACACTCTACTACTGGTTCTACATTATCTGTTTTCACATTTAACGAATAATTCCAAGCATCCTGAAATTTAGGCTGGCAACTTTCTGGATTTTTCCCTTCTAACTCGCCAAATTCCCTTTCCCTCAATCGAGCATCGCAAATCACAGGAACCTTTTTATCTTGATTGACTATTTCAGCCGTTTTCTTAGCCCTCTTAAGCGGGGAAGAAAAAATGATATCAATATCACATTGATTAAATTCGTCTTTCGCCTTTTGAGCCTGCTCAATCCCTATTTCATTTAATTCAACATCCGTGCAACCTTGCACTTTTCCCAAAACATTCCAATTCGTTTGTCCATGTCTCATCACATACAAATTCATCTTCTTTTCTCCTTTTACTAATTCTATTTCGTACACATACCGGGTTCTGTCCCACTCAAAAAATATTCGGTGTACGTATTTTTACAACTACTTTTTGCTCTCAAAAAAGTATCTTTGCAAATTTTCACAGAAACTACATCCTTGGCTTCCTGAAAACTACTATTTTCCAACTTGGTATGCACTTTTTTCATCACATCAGCCCACATCTCCCCAGCCGGATTTTTGCCTTGATACTCAATTCGCTCACTCAAATCAAATCCAAACCAAGCCACAGCCGTATAATAATTCGTAAAACCACAAAGCCAACGGTCATAATCTTCATTCGTGGTCCCTGTTTTAGCAGCCGTTTCCATACCTTTTATCGCACAATAAGTTGCTGTTCCATTCGTTCCTTTCACAGGTTCTGTCAACAATTTTTTTGTCACAAAAGCAACTGCCTCTGAAAAAGCCCTTCTTTTCTTCTGTCCCGAATTCATAACAAGACTACCATCACTAGACATAATCTTGGTAAAAAAAGTTGGCTCAATATAAATCCCATCATTCGCAATCGCGCTATATGCACTCGCCATTTCTAGCGGCGAAATTCCGCTTATCCAATCCCCCCAAAGCAAGTGACAAATTTTCATCTTTTTCATTTAAAGTCGTAATTCCCATTTTTTTCAAATATTTAATGGCAACACTTGGCGTAAGCTGCTCCATGATTTTCACAAACGGAATATTTTGCGACGACTCCACCGCACGCCTGACTGTAATATTTCCCAATTCATCATTGTAATTGGTCGGCATATATTCCTCTCCATTATAATCAATAAACATTGTCGCTTTATCTTCATACATACTCACTGGTGTGATAATTTTTTCGGAAAGCGCCGGAATAAGCACAGCAATCGGCTTGCTACTAGAACCCGTTTGACGTATTCCCTGTGTCGCTCGATTAAAACATCGACTCTCCGTTTTCTCGCCAAGCCCGCCAACACAACCTACAACATAACCACTTTTATGGTCAACCATAACCATTGCCGCTTGCGCTGTATCTTCCCCATTTGCTGATTTCAATCTATATTTATTTTTCTCAAATTCTTTTTCCATTTCCTCCTGAATTTTTGTATCTTGTGTGCTATAAATCTTCGCATTCGCCATATACAAATAATTCGTTGCAAATGTTTGGGTCATCTTTTTTTCTTTTGCCAAATCTGCAATCACTTCTGACAAAAGGGCATCCACATGATAAGAATAAACCTCTTGTTCTTCTGTTTCTAATTTTCCTTTTTTAAACTTTAAACCATTCTCCACATTCGCCACTGCTGCATTATATTCCTCTTCCGTAATGTCCCCTAATTTCCACATTTTACGCAAAACTGTTTTTGTTCTTTTCTCAATTTTCTCTGAATTATCCTTCTCCTCATTAAAAGGATTGTACGCATTTGGCGCATGGTTAATCCCTGCCAAAAAAGCACATTCTTCCAAACTAAGCTGTGTTGCATCTTTATTAAAATAATATTGGCTTCCTGCTCCAACGCCATAAATATTGGGACCTACATAAATCACATTCAAATATGTCTCTAAAATTTCATCCTTACTCATAAACCACTCAAGTGAAACTGCTTTTGTCCATTCTTTCACTTTTCGAGTAATCGAATTTGAGTCATTTCCTGTTAAATTTTTAACTAATTGCTGCGTAATCGTACTTGCACCAAAAGAAGCTTTTCCGAAATGAATAACATAAGAAAAAATAGCGGCGCCCGTTCTTTTAACATCTACCCCAAAATGTTTATAAAAACGTTCATCTTCTATGGCAACATATGCTTTTTTCAAATCAGCCGGCATATCAGAAAATTCTATATTTTTACGTTTTCTTTCTACTCCAATTTTCGCTAACAATTCCCCATTACTATCTAGCACTTGTGATGGTTCATTTGCTGTCATTGCTCTGACTATTTCTTGCCAGTTATGCACATCAATTCCTGTTTTCACAGCAAAAATAATAATTAAAAACGCCATTAAAATCAGAAACACTTTTACTATTTTCTTCAATCCACAAGCCTCCTTTTGGAATAATTTTTTCTATTTTAGCCCCGCCCGTTTTCTTAACATCGCCTTTTTCGCTATGTAAGCTAAACCTTACATGACATTTTATACCACGCACGCAAACTTAACATCCGTACTTTTCTCTACTTACTTTCTAAATCAGATAATCTTTGCACTTCTTTTTCCAAAAATAATTTTAAATTAGGAATATCTCTTTGTGCAACATTAAAAATAATTTTTCTATCCATTTCAAAATATCCATGCGCAAATCGATTTCGCATTCCTCTTATATCATTCCAATTTATTTCATTTTGTGTTTCTATTAAATAGTCTGAACTTAAATGATTTACTAATTCTCCTATCTGGAAAATCTTCATAGCTATAGAATCTTGAAAATCATTATCTCTAACAAAATTTTCATAAGTTTTTTCAAATCTATCTAATGTTTCTGAAATCTGCCTACAATACACTTTCATATGCATTAATATTGTCAAATCTCTACTATAATTACCCATATATTTTTACCATTTCCTCTTTCACTTTATTATAAAATCTTTCTTTTAATATTCTTTTATCTTCTTTGTCATATTTTATATCTTCTGTATAAGCTCCTTCTGTAATAATATCAATTTCTTTTCTAAAAGCTATCATTAATATATTAGCCATTGAAGATAATTGTAAAAAACTAAACGTATCACTTGTTTTTATCATAATATCAATATCAGAATTAACTTTTGCTTCTTCTCTAGCATATGAACCAAAAATATACGCTCTCTCTATTTCAAATCTTTTAAAAATATCCTTTGACATCTCTTCTATTTCCTTTAATGTATAAATTTTATTTGTCAAAACCAAATTAGTATTTGTTAAATTTTCCATAATTTCCTCCTCGCCCGTTTTCTTAACATGGCATTTTATGCCATGCACGCAAACTTAACATTGTTATTTTTCTATCTTAAAATAATTCCTACAATCATTAAAAACAAAATAAACGTTCCCATTATGGTAATATAATTGGCTAATTTTTGTGCTTTTCTGTTAAGTATCTCTAATTTTTTAAATTTATCCTCTTCCCCTTTGATTAATTCATCTAAAGTCACTTCAAATAAATCACTTATTTGTATCAACCTTTTCATCGATGGAGTTGTTTCTCCTGATTCCCATTTTGAAATCGTTTGTCTTGCCACTTTTAATTCTTTCCCTAATTCATCTTGCGATAAATTCTTTTGTGTTCTTAAATTGATTAATTTTTGATTAAACTTCATATTTCTTCACTTCTCTTTCTTCTATAATTCCCCAGCATTTCTCTCCAAAAAATTATAATTTCCTTTGTTCTTCCTTATCATAACATAAAAACAGATAACTTTCAAGAAAATTATCTGTTTTATAATTTTTTTAATTTCGCTTTTTGAAAAACCTATCTATTTTTATAGATAGAACAGTCTTCATAGTCGTCTCCATAATCTGTTTTACATTTATAATTCACTTCAGATTCAGATAGATTTTTTTTGCATAAATCACAATAATAATCACCTTGTGAAAAAAGTGCACCTCGTGATTCATATTCTAAATACGGACATCTTGCCATAATCCTCTCTCCCTTTTTCATATATTTAGGTTTTTAAGGCTCCCTATAAACCTTATTTTTATTCATCAATCCCCCCTTTCTATTTTCATCAAACTCTCCTCTATTTCAGCAATTCTTCATAACAGTTTAAAATCTTTACTCTCCACTCAGCTTCTTGTTGTAACTTAAATTCATCTGGTTTAATCATCATACTCCTCAAAAATTTTCCTTCTCTCTCACATTGTTCTTTTTTATTCAGTTTTGTATTTTCACTTGACATTCCCAATAACGGAAAAGAAACCGTTTGACCATTCACAAAAAAACCTAAATCAAAAAATTTATTTTCTGGATTAGGGTTTGATATAATTAAAATCGGAAATCCTGTTCCAAATATCCCTCCACTTTTTATCATATCTTCTCTAAAGTTGACTGGTATTCCCTTTTCCTTGATATTTTCCATTAACAACAATTTTATTTTATCATACAAATCCTTCCCGCCAACCTCTTCATTAAACAAAACGCTATCTCGCCAAGTTCCTCGAATCTCATTTGTCTTATACATAAAAATTTTCCTCCTTTATTTATATTTTCTAATATGCCTAAAAAATTAAGCACAAAAAAACAAACCATGTATCACAACATACATCGTTTGTTTTTAGACAATTTTAATAAAAGCAAATTTACTTTTGCTTTAGAAATTACAACTGTATATATATATATATATATACAAATATAAGCATTTTAGCTGTTTTTATGAAATTACATACAACATTTAATTTTTCCATTTTATTTCGCTTCCTTATTTTTCGTAAATCTTCATAAATAACTATTATTATATATACACTATAAATTTGCATTTGTCAATAGTTTTCTATTATTTCAAAAAAATTTTGCCGCCCGTTTTCTTAACACGTCTTGTATTTTACTTTTTACTTTTCTTTTTAGGCAATGGAGCGACTCTTTCTAAAATTGGCAAAACTTCTCTACATAACTCTTTTTCATCCATATCTAAAACATAATGCTCTTTTGCCCCTTTATACGGAATTCCACACTCGTTATTTTTCATCAAGTCCTTTATCTCTTCTAACTTTTTCACAAAAACCGTATTATCACACACCAAAAGAATTGGTTTTTCATTTACATATACCATATATTCCCCAAACATCTTTCGATATCTAATATTATCAAAACTTTCGATTTGTTCACAAACATATTCTATATATTCCTGTGTCGTTGCCATCATTTCCTCCTTTTATTTTACCTTAACCCCCAATAAATACAGTAAATCAATTGCTTGAAATTGCTCAATTGTTGCCCCTTTTATATCTTCTATGGAAATCGCAATTTTTTCAATGTTACTACTCGACAAATCCACTCCATACAAACTTGTTTTAAAAAATTGAGTTCTACTTAAATCCACTTTTTCAAAATAAATATTTTTTATTTTTGTTTCTTGAAAATAACAATTCCTCATCTCCATATCTTGAAATAACACATGCTCCATACTAGCCAGTGACAAATTCATGTAATTAGCATTATTTTCCAAAAAAGTCACATGATAAAAACGATTTTCAGAAAAGTTAGTACCCGCTAATTTACAAGCCTTAAATTCGCATTTTAAAAAAGCACTTTGAATAAAATCGGTATTGGAAAAATCACAATTTTCAAATTTCACTTCTTTAAAAGTCATTTTCTCTAAAACAGCATTTTGCATCACGATATGACTCATCTTACATTTTTCTAGTTCCAAATTTTGCATACATTTTCCACTGCAATTCTCATTTTCAAAAAAACTATATCGAATGTATCCCTCTTCAAAGGTATTTTCATCCACATCCTTCAACTGTTTTGCTTCTAATTCTTTAAAATATTTTTCCTGTGATTTTAAAATGTTCATTTTTTACTCCAACTTTAAACCCTAATTGTAAAACTTTTGTTTGTATTTTATACTATCAAAAATAATTTGTCAATTGTTTTTGATAAAATTTTAATTTTTTCTTGCGCCCGTTTTCTTAACATGCCATTTTTAGGTATGTAAGCTAAACCTTACATGACTTTTTACGTTGCGCCCGTAAAGTTAACATGACTTTTTTTATTAAATCTGTATAATTTTTTATCAATTAGGAAATATTAATATTAATCTTTAAAGGAGGTGCCTTAAGTTATGGAAAAAAAGGAAAAGAAAAACAATAAAAACAGTAAAAACAACCAAAATAACGAAAATAATTAGTCAATAAAAAATAATGGAGTTGTAGCTTCTCAAAGAAACTACAACTCCATTATTTTTTATAATCTTCTATAATCTTCTATAATCTTCTTAGCAACCATTTTTCCTAAATATTCTTCTGGAAAAATAATTTCATCCACACCAATTTTTTCTAATACTTTTCGATGATTTTTGTCTCCCACTTTGGCAATAATTTTTCCTACATTATTTTCTTTTAAGGTTAAACACGAAACAACGCTCATCGCAATGTTTTCAGCCATTGCCACAACACCAACATCAAATTCCGCCAAAGGCAAACTCTCAAACGCATCCGAATTTCCGACATCTAAACAAACCGCTTTTGTCGTAAATTTGCTTGCTTTTTCCACTAACGAAATTTCTTTATCAATTGCCAAAACTTCAAATCCCTCTTCCGACAAACGTTTGGCAACATTCATGCCAAACCAACCTAAGCCTACAACAATACATTGTTTTTTCATATGTCCCTCCTACTTTTTCTTTCGCTTTTCTTTTCCTTGTGGCAACGCCAAAACTTCTTGTTTCTGATTTAACTTCAAAACTTGCTTTATTTTCTGAATCATAATTTCTAAATAGGAACCAAATAAACTTTCCTTATATAACCCTGTTTTCAAAAATACGCTTACTATTTTCTGATTAAAATTTTCTGCACAATAGTGATTTTTGCCAGCTTTTGGCACATGCGTTTCAAAAAACTGGTCATTTCCCAATAAGCAATATTCTGCCTTATTTTTTTGAAGATTTTCAATATCTAGCCCCAAATCAACATGATACCATTTGCCTTCTAATTCCACCTGATTCCAATAATGTTGCTTTTCATTTTCCAATTCTTTTCCAGCAATGATATTCGATTTTATGTGCAAGCATTTCAAACTATTTTGCAAAACTTTACATAGATGTGGCACCGTATATTCCCTATCTTTTATATATTCTTTGCCCAAATATTGATAAACGCCCAAAAACTTTTCTGGCTCACTTTCCAAATCAGCAACACTGGCAATAATTTTCTCTAACTCTTGGCGCATTCTAATATAATGCTCTAAATCACAATTGGTTTTATGTTTTTCACTAAGTACTTTTATCTTTTTTAAAGACAATCTTTTTCTCAATTTATAGGCTGATTTTGTATCCAAACACGAAAAGTCCTTAACCATAACATGCAATTTGTTTTTTTGATGTTTCAAAAAAGGCATATATTCGGCAATATTGGTCATTTTATTAATGTTTAAATTTAAATTTTCAATGTTTTCTAAATTAATCGCATGCGAAATTTCTTCCAAATCATCAATTGCAATCGTCAATTCTGAGCTTTTTTCTGTTATTTTTAAGGTCGCTTTTAAACTTTTAATAGAAATATCAATATTTTTCTTACCATTACAATCCAACAAACAATTTATTTCATGAAGCGGAATTTCGTTATTCGCAAGATTGATTTGCACTATTTTTTTATTGTTCTTCAAAAACGAAAAATCATCCAATTTTTCATTCTGAAGATTGTCCAACGTAATGTATTTTAAATTGGGAAACAGCCCCAAAATAGAAATCGAAACTTTTGCCATGTCTGTATTGGAAATAATGATTTCCTCTATTTTTTTAGGCACCGAAATCCCTTCAAAAAATTCCCTAATATTACAAAAACGAATATTTTTAAGAGAAATTCTCTTCAAATTTTGAAACCTTTTCAATCCACTTTTAGTGGGAACTTTGACATTGTTTAAAACCAAATTTTCTAACTTTTCTGGCTTAAAAATATTCGCTAAAATTTTGTCTGCATTCAAACGCGCATCGCCTTCTAAAATCAAGGTTTTCACATTGGCACAAAGGCTAATGATATTCAGCCATTTGGAACCTTTGTCAAATCCCGTCACTTTTAGCTCTTTTACTTCATCTAATTTGACAGACATCACTTCGTCAAAATTTTCCAAAACTTTCGTATTTAGTTCAAATTTTTGAGATACTTTTTCCATCAATAATTCTCCTAAATTTAAAATTCTTTTGTAACTAATTTAGTATATCATAACCTTCCCAAAAATGCAAAGAAAATTTTATAATTCTTGTTTAATTTTTTGTGCCAACTTCAAATTAATTCCCTTCACTTCTGCAATTTCCTCTACTGTGGCTTCTTTGATTTTTTTCACACTGCCAAATTTTTTCAAAAGTTCCGCCCTTTTCTTTTCGCCAACTCCTGCAATTTCGTCCAATTTCGATTTTGTCATTTCTTTGTCACGCACTTTTCTATGATACTCAATCGCCGTTTTATGCACCTCGTCTTGTAAATTTGTAATAAAATGAAACAACTTTTCCGAAATTTCAAATTCTTCTCTTGCTTCGTTAATCAAGGCCCTTGTCGAATGTTTGTCATCTTTTACCATCCCAAAAACCGGAATTTTTTCCACCAAATCATACTGTTGCAACGCATTTTTAATTGCCCTAATTTGCGTAATTCCGCCATCTGCCAAAATTAAATTTGGCAATTTGCCAAAACCACCTTTTTCATTTTCTAGAGAATGTCTTAATCGACGTGACACCACTTCTTCCATGCAACGCGGATCATCTTGTCCAAATACGGTTTTAATTTTAAAACGACGCGACAAATTTCTCTTAATCACACCATCTTGCGCAGCACACATGCCAGCCACAATAAAATTGCCCGCAATATTAGAAATATCAAAACTTTCGATTTTTCGCGGCAATTCCGCCAAATCCAAAACATCTTTGAGCTCTTCCAAAATGTCGGTTTTATCTTTTAATTTATTTTCCAGCGTAATTTTAGAATTCATTTCCGCCATTTCTACAAATTTCAATTTTTCGCCCTTTTGCGGACTTTTCAATTCCACTTTTCGAGAAGCCTTGTCAGATAGCCACTTTTCTAGCATTGACTTATCTTCCAAATCATAACGAAGCATAATTTTGCTTGGCAAATCTTTTTTGTCAAAATAATATTGCTTCATAAAACCAGAAATGATTTCCGCCTCTTCCATGTCTTTTAAGTCATCAAAAAAATAATGCTCTCTCCCAATCATTTTACTGCCACGAATAAAGAAAATTTCAATACAAACCGTCATTTCATTTTGGTACAAGCCAATGACATCGATGTTGTTTTCCGAAATATTAGAAACCTTTTGTTTTTCCGAAACGCGCTCAATTCCCAAAATTCGATTACGCACTTCTGCCGCTTTTTCATATTCTTGGTTGTCCGCATATTGCTGCATTTCCGCCTTTAATTCTTTTAAAATTTTATCAATTTTTCCTTCCAAAAGAAGCATAATCTGGTCAATTTGCTTTCTGTAATCTTCCTTGCTGACATAACCCATACAAGGCGCCAAGCATTTTTTGATATGATAATTTAAACACGCCCTTCCTTGATTACGAAAATTTTTGCATTGCCTAATTTGAAATTTTTCCTTAATAAAACCAATCATTTCTTTGGCACTTGCCGAACTGGCATATGGTCCAAAATATTTGGCACCATCGTTTTTTAGGCGCCTTGTCAAAAAAATGCTCGGATAATCTGATTTTACGTCAACACAAATATAAGGATACGTTTTATCGTCTTTTAGCAAAACATTAAAACGCGGGCGATATTTTTTGATTAAATTACACTCCAAAATCAGCGCTTCGTCCTCGCTGCTGACCACAATATATTCAAAATGGTCGATGAGTGAAACCATTTTTTCAATTCTCGCTGTTTTGTTATTTTTGCGAAAATACTGACGCACGCGATTTCTCAAAACCACCGCTTTTCCCACATAAATCACGGTATCGTCTTTGTCACGCATAATGTACACACCCGGACTTTGCGGCAATTTCTTCAATTCTTCTTCAATGATAAACATTTATTTTGTCCTTTCTATGTCTCTATGTAGCCAATATATGGCAAATTTCTGCCAATTTCATTATAATCAAATCCATAGCCAATCACAAATTTGTTTGGAATGACAAATCCTGTATAATCCAATTTTACGTCTACTTCTCTTCGTTCCGCCTTGTCCGCCAAAACAGCAATTTTTACCGAGTTGGGATGCTTGGTTTGCAAATATTCTTTCAAATATTGAAGCGTATAACCTGTATCAATGATGTCTTCTACAATTAAAACATCTTTGCCCTCGATACTGTGGTCCAAATCTTTTTTTACATTAATTTTTCCCGTTGTTTCTGTCCCCACATAACTCGAAACTTGCATTACTTCTAACTCAATCGGCGTTTTCATTTTTTTCACTAAATCCACCGTAAAAAAGACAGCACCTTTTAGCACACAAACGATTGTCACTGTTTTGCCGTACATAATCTCGGTCGATTTCTTGAGCAAGTTCCAAAATCCTTTTTTGAATTTTCTCTTCTTCATATAATACTTTCACATTTTCTACCATTTTTATTTCTCCCAAAATTTTATTTTAGAACAAAATGATTATAACATACTTCTATGATTTTTTTCAAGAATAAAAACGAAAAAACACAGCAAAGAATATCTTTTTACTGTGTCTTCCCGTTTCTCCAGAAATTACCAAATTTCTTTGGAGTAAGAATTTTCCTTTTTTTCTTTAACAATCTTTCTTCCCCAATGCGTTTCTAATTGCTCCTCAATTTGTTCAATTGCCTCATCTAACATTTCAAGCGTCTCCTCTTCACCATTGATAAGAGCCACTCTCTCTCTTAAATTCTCTACACATTTCAGATGATGCTGCAATTCGCTTATTGAGTCAGCAGCACACTTGTATACGATTGTATACAAGGCAAGAATTGGTGTGCCAATTGCCAAAAAAATCAAAATTGCCATTCCTATGTTGTCCATATCATTCTCCTTCCTTTTTTCAAAACAACACCTCTGTTATATGATATATTTTACCACAAATTTACATAAATGTCAAATACTCATAGTAAAAGACTTGACGAAATGATATAAAGAATGTTATAATATATTTGACATAATTTTTGAATGTCGCAAGCACTTTCGCTAAGAAAGTATTAGTAAAATTCAGGAGGATTTATTAATGGAAACAAAAAAATGGGCAGTAACTATTCGCAACAACCGGATCTTTTTAACCGATCCTGACTCAGAAAAGCCGAACTCTGA
Organism: uncultured Clostridium sp.; assembly: GCA_947571115.1. GTDB lineage: Bacteria > Bacillota > Clostridia > TANB77 > CAG-508 > Scatovivens. The sequence goes on along the minus strand of CANOWW010000011.1, from coordinate 7,016 downwards.
AGAGATCATCACTGCATCTAGTGTGCAAGATATCCTAGACTTTGCAAAAACCAATCACATTAAATTGCGCAGCTTCAAAATACAAACTACGCAATTTTCAAGTATTCTTAACGCTATGTATTGGATAGGAGAGTATGAAAAAAACCAGCTTACAATTAAACGAACAAAAAGCAATGAAATTATTATTAACATCCAGTTCTAAAGTTTCCTAAGCCAAAAACCCTGCGCCAGCAATTTCGGCGCAGGGCTTTGGTTTTTACTTATGGATTAGCAGCATCCTCCTCTATTACCATTGTTTCCACAACAACAGCATATAATCAAGATAAGAAGTATGATCCAAATACAATCACTGTCGAAACCGAATCCACAGCCGCATCCACATCCTCTATTCTCTGGCATATCAATTCCCCCCTTTCCTCTTGGTCTCTTTCAAAAATCATTTGTATGTTATATCATATTCGATTTCTAGAAATTGGTTACAATTTTGAAAAAAATTTTTAAAACTCTTGACAAAATTCAAATAATGGTTTACAATGGAATAGCATTGTGAAAAAAGCACAAAATAAATGGTGGATGTGGCGTAGTTGGTTAACGCGCCAGTTTGTGGCACTGGAGACCGTGGGTTCGAGTCCCATCTTCCACCCCATAAATTTAATTTACATTGGGCTGTAGCCAAGCGGTAAGGCACCAGACTTTGACTCTGGCATGCGTGTGTTCGAATCCCACCAGCCCAGCCAAGCCAAGAAGCGTGGAAATTTTACGATAGTAGAATTTACTCGCTTTTTTTGTTCAAACAACAAGAAAAATAGCGAGTTTCAAGAAATTGGAATTCGTTATTTTTTTATATTTCAAACAAAATAAATAAGAGAGAACCTATAAACTGTTCCCTTAAATCGGACAGTTCATAAAGTTCTCTCTTCACGAAAAATAAGTAATTTTCTTTACATTGACGTTTAACTGCATTTCTTGTGAATAACACCATTTTTCACAAGAAACGTCTTTCGCTTTCCTTGGTTGTCATCTACCAACGCAGTATGGTCAACAAATCTCAACACATATCTTTCAGTATTTGTATTTGTTTCACACACTACTGCATTCTTGCCCGCCGCTTCCAGTTTGACAACATTTTGCATACCAAATTGCGCTAAACAATCTCGAAGTCCGATAGCTATTCCTGCCTGCCGTTGCCATTCACGAAACCGTTCCCTAGTTCTTTCATCAATGCGCATATTTCCTCCATTCTTTGAAAACTTTTGAAAATTCCTACTAAAACAACTTTTATATTATACCAACACTTACATACTATGTCAAGTGTTTTCGTTTCGTATCATTTTTATCAAATATCTTTTCAAAAAATTCGCAGGGAAGTCATATTAATTCATTTGTGACTTCCCTGCAAATTTACTTAATTAAGTTCAAATTTCCCGCCTACTATCTCATCGGTCGTTTTGCTTTTTTTGGTCTTGTTGTGTTTATAACATTCCAAATACGCCTTTTTTCATTCTTTGTAAAAAAAATCACGTAATTTGGCTCTGCGCCAAAAAAATTATTTTTAGGAATAAATTGCACATAAAAAGTCCCATTTATTAGTTTGGAACGCACAATGTATCCACGTGATACCTGCTCTGGCAAAAAACACCCTTTTTTGTCTCTTACCACCTCCGCAACGTAACCATATGGTGCCTTAGAAATTTCATCCTTCTTTTTAAAACTGCACCATGTGTCTGTCTTTGGATCAACCGGCCGAAAAATTCCTTTGGAAATTGGCTGTTGTTTTTTGACTTCTTTTTGCTTTTTTACTTTAGCCATACGATTTTCCTCCTATTTTTGATAATTGTGATTATATCACATCATGTATTTTATGTCAATATTGTTTTACAACTCAAATCCAAATGGCAAAAGTTCTTGCATTGTATATTCGCGATAACCTTCTTCCTTTTTCTCATCTGCTGTCAAAACCTTAAAATTCGCATCCACAAACTCACTCATAAACTGCCTACAATACCCACAAGGCAAACATGCTTCTGCCTTATTTCGCTCCCCTGAGCCAACCACTACAATGCTCTCAAATTCTTTTTCGCCTTCCGAAATCGCCTTTACAAAAGCCACTCGTTCCGCACAAATCGCTTGTATTCCATGATTTGCAATATTACAACCTGTATACTTTTTCCCAGATTTCGTAGTTAAAACTGCCCCCACATAAAAATGATTATATGGCTCGCTACTATTGGTTTGCATTTTCGTCGCTAATTCCAAATCTTGCTTTATATCATTCTTCATTTTTGGTCACTTCCTCCTTATTTCTTTTTAATTTAATGCGTAAATCATTGATCCAACCTTTTTTATATTTGAGCGAAATATAACCAATAGAACTTGCAAAAAACGCCCCAATTGTATCTACAATCAAATCTTCCATGGTATCTCTCAATGCCTCTCTTCCTGTTAAAACCATATTTCCCTGCAATTTATATTTTTGCATATCAGTCCCAAACAAACCATCCGCAGAAAATTCGTAAACCTCCCAAAGCACCCCAACTTGAACCGCAAAACAAAATGCAAAATACGCCACAAAAAACGGAGATAAAGTGACACGGTTGTTATTGTGGTTCAAAATGTCAATTAACGAAAATCCTAAAAATCCAACCATAACACTGCTAAACGCATGCAAAATAATGTCCCAATATGGAATTTTATAATAATATTCTCTTACTTCACCCAAAAAAATGGCAGCATACAAGAAAAACACATATAAATAATACATTTTCCCTGAAATTTCTAAACGAAACTTTTTCGTCAGCATGCCCGGAAGGAGCATCGCAAAAACTCCCAAACAACATTCTAAAAGCATCAATATGTAATCACTTTTCACTCTCTCATCCACATTCTCAACAATAGTTGGCGTTGTCGCAATTTGAAAAATCAAAAATCCAATTGGTGCAACAAAACTAATCATAACAATTGTGCTAAAAATTTTTCCCATTTTTTCTTTCAATTCTGGCGTTAACTTTTTCATAAAAATCCCCCTATCCTTTATATTTTCTAATTTCAATCACAAATTTTCCATTTTTCGTTTGTCTTTGAAGCCCAAAAACCACAAACTTTCCTTTGCCTCGTATAGTAATCACATCCTCTTGGCTAATTCGCTTCGAGGCCTTCATTTCCATATTATAATTCACAAAAACGCGTTGTCCATTGATTAACTCAATCGCTTTGGCGCGAGAAGTCCTTGCCAATTCCGAAACAAAATTATCCAGCCTCATCGAAGACACCAAAATAGAAATTTCTTCAAACTCCTGCACTTTGGGCTCCACCTCAAAAATGCTAATTTTCTCTATTTTAGCACTCTTAAAACGCGTCAAATCCGACAAATTACTGACCAAAAAATCAGCTACTTCGTTTAAAACAATCAACTCTGCCCCACTTTCTTGAACCACAATATCCCCCACTTTTTCACGTTTGACACCTAATTTCATCACACCACTCAAATAAATTCGATGTTCATAATGAATCCCTTTGGGCAAAATAATTCGTATCCCAGACACAATTTTATCCTCATTTTTTGCCACCATTTCTGCTGTAAACTTTTCTGGATAAAACAACAAAATTTGGCGTTCTGAGTTCTCTTCATTTCCTCCAAAAAACAGATAATTTTCAATTGCATTTTCTCGCAAAAATTTCTCAGCCACCACTTTTTCCGCTTGGTTCAAAAAATCCGTATGAGTAATCTTATTTTTTGTAACTGCAAATTGGTATTGGTCCTTCATTTTCGCCTCTAGCAACTTTCGTTCATTGGCTTGCTTTGCCTCTTCTTCTCTAAAATCTTTAACCATCCATTTCCTCTTCTATGTTCTTCTAATTCTTCTTTTATTTTCAAAATCTCCTCTACGATTTTTTCCTCAGTCAATCCATATTTTTCTTCAATTTCCTCACAAGTACCATGCTTCACAAATTCATCCGGGTACCCCATTTTTACCACTTCTGCACTCAATTTATGCGCAAAAGCAAGACTCTCAACTTCCGTCCCAAGACCACATTTCGTAGTTCCATCTTCCAAAGTTACCACAATTCGCGCTTTTTTCATCCACTCTAGCAAGACAAATTCATCGAGCGGCTTCAAAAATCTAGCATTTATCACAGTTGCTTCTATTCCTTCTTCTTTCAAACCTTTTGCCACTTGGTACGCTTTCGCCACAAATTTACCAATTCCAATCAAACAAACTTCTTTCCCTTTTTGCAAAACTTCACATTTGCCAACTCTAATTTCCTCCTGTTTTTCAAACGTAATTTGCTCCCCACCTCTCGGATAACGCAAAAGTACAGGCTTCTTGAGATTAACTGCAAACTCTAACATTGCTTCCAACTCTGTAAAATCCTTGGGCGCCATAATCGTAAAATTCGGGATAATATTCGTGAATGCCATATCCAGCAACCCTTGGTGCGTTTCGCCATCATTTCCAACAATGCCACTTCGGTCCGAACAAATGACCACTGGCAAACCCAAAATCGCCACATCATGCACCAGTTGGTCAAACGCCCTTTGAATAAATGACGAATACATTGGCACCACTGGAACCATGCCAGCTTTGCTTAAGCCAGCCGCCAACCCAACCGCATGTTGTTCCGCAATCCCCACATCAAAAAATCGCTCTGGAAATTGATTCGCAAATTCTCTCAGTCCCGTTCCATCCGTCATAGCTGCCGTAATCGCAACAATGTTCTTGTTTGTTTTAGCTAAACTTACTAACTTTTCGCCAAACACTTTGGAATAGTCAAATTTTTTCTTTCCAATTTTTTCGCCCGTCAATTTGTCAAACTTTGAAGTGCTGTGAAACACATCTGGATTGTCTTCTGCTGGCTTATAACCTTTTCCTTTTTTCGTCAAAACATGAATTAAAATCGGCCCTTCCTGCTCTTTAGCAATCTGAAAAATATCTTCTAATTTGCCCAAATCATGCCCATTAATTGGTCCCAAATAACGAAACCCAATATCCTCAAAATACATTTTCGGAATGACCAATTGCTTGATGCCTCGTTTCGCTTTTTGCACTAATTTAACAACGCGTTTCCCCACAAAAGGAATTTTGTTGATTGTTTTTTTGCCCTTGATATTAAAATTCGTATACAAGCCTTTTGTCCTTAATTTGGAAAGTAACAACGAAATTCCGCCCACATTTCTCGAAATACTCATTTCGTTATCATTTAAAATTACCACCATATTGGTATTACTGCTTCCCACGTCATTGAGAGCCTCGAGCGCCATGCCGCCAGTCAGAGCACCATCGCCAATCACAGCCACCACTTTACTTTTCTCGCCTTTGATTTCCTGCGCCCTTGCAAGCCCTAACGCAATCGAAATTGAGGTACTGCTGTGTCCTGTGTTAAACGTATCATAAATGCTTTCTGAAACTTTTGGAAAACCAGCCAAACCGTCCATTTGACGCAACGTTTCCAGTTTTCCTTTTCGACCAGTCAACATTTTGTGAACATAAGTCTGATGTCCCACATCCCAAACAATTTTGTCAATTGGCGTATTGAACACCGAATGCAACGCAATCGTCAGCTCCACCACGCCCAAATTAGACGCCAAATGTCCCCCCGTATTGGAAACGGTTTCAATAATTTTTTCTCGTAACTCTTTGGCTAATTGCTTCTTTTCTTCTAAATTTAGCTTTCGTAAATCTTCTGGATAATTTACTTTTTCTAACATGCATTTCTCCTTTTAAATCATAAAATACGTCAGCAGAGACGTCACAATGGGCACTGTTAAATTGTCTGTTCCTTTGGCAGATATTGCTTCTAAAATCGTTGCCACAACCGAAATTCCAACTGCCTTCACAAACCACATGGCAGTATTGGCATAAACCAATACCGAAATTGTAATGATACAAGCCGTCAAGAACATAGTAAGCGAACCTGCTATTGTTTTGGTTGCACCAAAAATTCGATATTCTTTGCTCGGAATAGTTTGCCCTACTAATGCTGCAAAACCATCTCCATAGGTCATCACAAAAAAGCCAGTTAACCCAATCAGTGGATTTTGCGTTAGCCCAAATGATAAAATCACTAGCGGAATTAGTGATATCACAAAATAAACTGTCCCTAAGCCTTCCTGCTCCGTTTCTTCACGTTCCATTACTTTGATTAAATTCGATTTGTAAGAAATAAAATTAATGATGACAAAAGCAATCGGCGGAATTATCGCATATTTGATATCGTCAAAAAATGCCATTACAATCAGCCACCAGTTGGCAAGCAAAATATGAATAAATTTGCGACTAGCTTCCTTCTCAAATTTCTCAAAATATTTTGCTACTACCATTAAAATGGCTATGTATGCAAATGACACAAAAATTCCTACCACATTTTTCATTGTAATCCCCTATACTTTCTATTCTTTTTTGTTATTGTATCAGAAAATCTTGGATATTGCAATAAAAATCTTGCATTTTACAGAAAATTAGTATATAATAAATAGACATGGGGGTGTATTTGGTTTCGACAGCAACCCAGAAACATGAATAGCGAGTAGTGGAGATGCCAGACCACTATAAAAGGCATAACAAAATATAAACGCTGATAATAATGAATTAGCATACGCTGCCTAGGCGCGGCGTCATCTACTTTTAGCAACCTACGGCTAAAAAATAGGTGTCAATTTAGTAGGAAACGAAGCAACTGATTGTCTTTGTCATTTGTGGGATTTTTAGAAGACTACTGCCAATCTCTTTTGTTTGTTAAATGGATTGGCAGGAAATTAGATAACAAACTGCACTCGGAGAAGTTTATGTGGAAGTGTTGTTGGACGTGGGTTCGACTCCCACCACCTCCACCAAGCAGGGCACAAAATTAACCATTTTGTGTCTTTTTCTATTTTTATGTGTTACTTAACAAATGCTGATAAATAGCCACTTTTAATAGCTATTCTATTTTGTATCACTTTGTGATTTTTTGTGAATTTTTACATTTTTGTCAACAATTTAGTCAACAAAAAATGCCATTTTTTTAAGACCAAAGTT
>CANOWW010000010.1 GCA_947571115.1 uncultured Clostridium sp. | reverse complement strand
GAAGAAATTGTTTGTAGTGAAATAATTTATGTGTAAAAAGTTGTTAAAAGCGAATAAGATTTTTCATTCGCTTTTAAGGTTATAATTAGAAATGAACAACCTACAAGTCTAGGTTGTTTTATTCTATTTTTTATCTTGCTCCAAATTATCCAAAGCATAATTCATTGCACTAATCACTAAACTATTAAACGAATGACCTGATTCTGCTGAAAGTTGTTTAAATCTTTTATAAGTTTCTTCAGGAAATCTTATGTTCATAGCAATATCATTTCTGCTAGTTTTATAAATTTTATCTACTCGAAACATGTTAATCACCTCTGTATTATAGAATAACAAAAATAATTTTTAAAAAATAGTTGCGCGGTGTTGCTATTTAAAAAAGATATTGTATAATATCTTGTGTGCAAAATGTGGCAACAAAAAAGACCATATATTTATCTATGGTCTAAGGCGAATTGTATACAATTTACAATTAATGTGTTGACACTCACATCCATTTCTTGAGCCACTTTAAAGATAGTTTCAGCCATTTCATCAGTAGTCCTTACAATAATTTGCCTATTTGCATTTTTGGGTTTGTTTATCTCAAATTTGTCCATATTTACACCTCATAATTATATTTTTTTACAATAATATAATAACCAAAAAAAGAACAAAATAATATTGCCATTTTTTGAACACATAATGAAACTTTATAGAAAGGAGAACTTTATGAAAAAAGTTTCAGAAGCTGAATTAGAAGTATTAAAAGTTGTTTGGAGGAAACAGGAAACGACCAGTAATGAAATTATTAAAGAATTAAATTATCGAACTTGGAATGATAACACAATTCGTACCTTAATTAACCGATTGATTGCTAAAAAGCTATTGGTATTTCAAAAAGAGAAGGAAAAAACTATACCTATGTTCCTTTAATTAAACTAGATGAATATAGAGAATTTGCAAAGAAACATTTTTTAAGTCAATTCTTTGATGATTCAGCTTATGACTGTGTAAAGTTTTTGATTGAAAAAGATGAAAAACTTAGAGAAGAAATAGAATTACTTTTAGAAGATTTGAAAAATAATGAAGTTAAGTAAAATTTAAGGAGAAAACTATTTTGATGGAAGATTATTCTGACCGTTTACACGCTTTTCTAAAACAAATAAAAAAAGAACAAGTTGATGAAAGCCAAATAGAAATATTGATTGATATTGTTAGTCATTTAGAAAGAAATACTAAGAAACAAATAACAAGATTTATTACATATTATTGTTCTAAAGATCAAGTTACTTTAGCCAAAATGGCTCGAGAAGAAGGGTGCACTGTCAATGCTATTCGATGTTCTATTGTTAGGGTTACTTTTAGTTTGGTAAAACTAAATGATTATAGGAAAGACATCTTAATAAAAATCATGAATGATATTGAATAAAAAGTTAACAAAATTCTGAAATTTTTTAAGTTAGGGGTTGCAAAATATATGAATTTGTGTTAAATTATAAATAATCTGATTGATAGTTGTATCAATCGTTAAGCGAGAAAAGTTGTAGATAACTACGACAATCGCTCCATTTAATAAGTCATTGTATTAGAAAAAGGTCTAGTATGATGGCTTTTTAGTTACGACTAACACTCAAATAGTTACTCAAAATTATGCCTTATTTAAAAGTTATAAAAACTGGATTGTAAGTCCAATAAATGAAATTCTATTAGATAGAATATTACAATATGATTTATTACTCAATTTTGCTATGATTTACACCATAACTAACCCACCTACATATTATTCATTTAATTAGTAACAATCAACCCTAATATAGATAATCAATGTTATGCCTAGTAATCACTTAAAAAATTCTCTTTCTACTACTCAAAATGATAAGATGCATTCATAATGCATTTAAAATGCATTACAGGTTTATTCCGTATGATACGAAAAATAATTAGGGTTTTAACTCCAAATTACGTAAAAATTGGGGAAAAATGCGTGTGAAATGCATAGTAATTCTGGTAGTATAATCTTCTTTGAAGCAGAAATAGCAAGGGTTTGATGTCATACAGACGAATTACCTGCTCCATTTGAAGAAGTCATTGTATTAGAAAGAGGTCTAGTATGATGGCTTTTTAGTTATGATTTTTTGTAAAAACTTGACGATTTTATGTAAATGTAGTATAATAAAATTAATAGTAATTATAGTTGCCTGAAAAGGTTTATAAAAATCTTGGAGGGCAAACGCCCCCAAGATAATTTAAGGAGGTAAGCAGCATGGAAAATTATGAAGAGCGTACTAGAAAATGGATTTTGGAGCGTTTGGAAAATTGCAGTTATCAGGTTGAAGAATTAAGATATTTCTGCCATGAGGAGATTGGAAAGAATTATGAAGATCTCTATACAGTTAAGCTTAATTTCTTCGGAGAAACAGTTGAGCGTATCGTTTTCAAGCATGGTCAGTGTTTAGATATGATCTCTAAAAACATTCAAGTAAAAGATATGCTTGGAAAAGAGGATAATGTAATTTTCCCTCGAAACAATGGAAAACAGGTCGCTTTGGCTGAACGTCGTCCAATTATGGGAGAGAGTAATGAAATCTCTCCAGACATAGTTTTGTTTTACGAAGACTATGTATCCTTAAGAGAGCATTTCTTTGAAGGAAATCATTATGTTCAGCTTATTTCATGGGTGAGGACTGACAAATTAGGAACTTTGGATTGGGGCGAGTATGGACGGTATTTAATGACGGTAAATGTTATGAATAGAGCTGTATAGAATTTAAAAGATGGCAGGTGTGTTTTTGCATCGCACCTGCTATCTTTTAATTTATTTACCACTCAAAATGATAAGATGCATTCATAATACGTTAAAAATGCATTACAGATTTATTCCGTATGATACGAGAAATAATTAGGGTTTTAACTCCAAATTACATAAAAATTTGGGAAAAATGCCTGTCAAATGCATAATAATTCTGGTAGTATAATCTCCTTAAAAGCAGAAATAGCAAGGGGTTAATAGCTACATCCGAATTACCTGCTCCATTAGAATTTAAAATAACCTATCATTTTTTAAAGACTTCTTGCATAAAATAAAAGTAATAATATTTTATGTGAGGAGTTTTTTTATGTGTGGAATTGTAGGAGTTGTGAATTATAGAGAGGACATTTCTAGGCAACATACAGTACTTAAAAATATGACAAATGCGCTTGAAAAAAGGGGACCAGATGAGCAAGGCATGTTTTTGGAGAAACATTGCAACTTAGGGCATCGAAGGCTTAGTATCATTGACATTGAAAATGGTAAACAGCCCATGAAATTTACAGTGGACGATGTTACATACACCATTGTGTACAATGGGCAATTGTATAACACAAAAGAATTAAGAGAGACTTTGCTTGACAATGGTTTCAAATTTAAAGGACACTCTGACACAGAAGTTTTGCTCAAAAGCTATATTTTTTATGGCAAAGATGTATGCACGCATTTGAATGGGATTTTTGCTTTCGCGATTTGGAACAGCAAAAAAGAGGAAATCTTTATTGCTCGTGACCATTTTGGAATTAAGCCGTTGTATTATTCGTTTGTGAATGACAATTTGCTTTTTGCCTCTGAAGTCAAAGCCATTTTTGAACACCCAATGGCAAAGCCGATGATTGACAAAACAGGCATAGCAGAACTTTTTGGAATTGGTCCAAGTCATACACCAGGAATTAGCCCTTTTCAGGGGATTGATGAGCTGGAGCCTGCGCATTTTATTGTGTATCATAAAAACTGTTTCAAAAAAGAAGAATATTGGAAATTGCAAACCAAAGAACACACAGACGATTTGGAGACGACTTGCGAAAATTTAAGGTTTTTGCTAAAGGATTCGATTGAAAAGCAGCTGGTGTCTGATGTGCCACTTTGCTGTTTGCTGTCAGGAGGGCTGGATTCAAGCATTATTACGGCGTATGCAAGCCAGTATTACAAAGAAAAATATGGACAAAAATTGGCTACTTTTTCGGTTGATTATGTGGACCAAGACAAAAATTTTGTCAAAAGTGATTTTCAGCCCAATAGCGACAATTATTACATTGATTTGATGGCAAAAAAATTTGACACAGACCATCACAAAATTGTTTTAGATACGCCAGAATTGTATCATGCCTTGGAAGATGCCATGGTGGCAAGGGACTTTCCGGGTATGGCAGATGTGGATAGTTCGTATTTGTTGTTTTTTAGGGAAGTCAAAAAGCAGGCAAAAGTGGCACTTTCTGGCGAATGTTCGGATGAAATTTTTGGTGGTTATCCTTGGTATTTTCGCGAGGATAGTTTGAAAAGTGGGACATTTCCGTGGTCACTTGCGATTTTGGAAAGACAAAATTTGCTCAATCCAGAAATTGCCAAAAAGATTGATTTGAAATCTTATATTGATGAACAATATCAAAATTCTTTGGCAAAAGTGGAGTTCTTGGCAAGTGATAGTGAAATCAACAAATTGGAACGAAAATTGATTTATTTGACGTCGAATTGGTTTATGCAAACTTTGTTAGACAGAACTGACCGAACGAGTATGTACAACGGTTTTGAGGTAAGAGTTCCGTTTTGCGATTATAGAATTGTGGAATATTGTTGGAATATTCCGTGGGAAATGAAGGCGTACAAGGGAAGAGAGAAAGGGCTTTTGAGGCATGCCATGAAAGATATTTTGCCAGACGAGATTATTAACCGAAAGAAAAGTCCTTATCCAAAAACGCATAATCCAAATTATACGAAAATTGTAAAGGAAGCTTTAAGCAAGATTATGGAAAATGCGAATGCGCCGATTAACCAATTATTAAATCGAGAGTACATTTTGGAGATTATTAAAACAGAGGGAAAGGCATTTTCAAGACCGTGGTTTGGGCAGTTGATGACAGGTCCGCAGCTGATGGCGTATTTGATACAAGTAAATAGGTGGCTGGAAAAATATCAGCCAACCATTGTGTTATAAATAAAATGATGAGGGACTTTTAGAATTATTTAACTCCTAATCAACATAAAAATTAGAGGATTGCAAGAGAGAATGTTGCGTTTTAGAGAAAATTAAAAATGTAGTGAATTTTGAAAAGTGCTTGACAAAAGAAAAGAAAAGAAGTATAATAAATATGGATAAAAAAGTTAATCATGAAAGTATCCGATAAAATAAAAAGGCAGGTACGTGGGGTACCTGCACTTTTTACTTTTTTAGCCAAGATTTAATCAACTCAAGAAGTTGCTTTAATAAACTGTTATTTGATTTCTTCTCGAATGTAATTGTTAAATTTTTATGCTTTTCTGACTTTAAAGTTTTTTCTTCTGTATGTATCTTCAAGTTAATCATGATGCTTCCTCCTTTCTCATTTGTATTTTTCAATACCCACCCCAAGCCGCCCAATGCAGAAGGAATTTATTTTAATTTTTATTTTGGAAATTTTGCTTTTGAATAAAAGCAATTAAAATTAATTAAAAATATTGTAACATAGTTTTTAATTAATTACAAGAGTAAAACTAAAATTTTTTCTGGATAAATTTCTTGACTTTTTGGAAAATATAGATTATAATAATTAACATGAGTTATCAATTTTATTGATACAAGAATGAGATTTATAAAAAATATTTATGGGTTCGGTTAAAATAAAAAAATTTTAGCAAAACAGTATTTAGAGGAATTGATACTGTTTAGAATTTTGATTTGTTAAAATAAGTGCGGAAAAATAAATAGGAGAAACTTTCTTTAATTTAGAAGGAAAGATTTTTTAGTGTTAGGAAAATTTTATAAATTAAAGTTGTGTTATATAAATTGATACGTAAGAAAAAGGAGAGAAAAAATGGAAAGAAGAAAAGAAGGATTTGTAGGCAGTAGGGAAAATAGAGGTCGTGCGAGAACTACTGTGAAAAAAGAAGAAAATAAGGAACCTAGAAATGGCATTAAAAGGAATACAAGAATGCCAAGAAAACCTAGGGAAACAATGATGAAAAGAGAAAATATGCCGAGAAAGGAAGGAGAGATTTTTAAGAAAAATAAATTGAAAATTATTCCACTTGGTGGACTTCAAGAGGTTGGTAAAAATATTACAGTTTTTGAATATGAAAATGACATTATTTTGGTAGATTGTGGCGTTTCTTTTCCAGAGGACGACATGCTAGGAATTGATTTGGTTATTCCAGATTTTACGTATTTGGTTAAAAATAAGGACCGCATTCGAGGTTTGGTCATAACCCATGGGCACGAGGACCATATTGGTTCAATTCCGTATTTTTTGAAACAAGTCAATGTGCCAATTTATGCGACAAAATTGACAGTTGGTCTAATTAAAAATAAGTTAGAAGAACATCGTTTGACCAAACAAACGAAAATGCACACTGTCAAACAAGGAGACACAGTTGAGCTTGGCAAATTTAAGATTGAGTTTATCAAAAGTTGTCATAGTATTCCAGATGCGGTAGCTCTTGCCATTCATACACCAGTTGGTGTGATTGTGCATACAGGAGATTTTAAAATTGATTATACGCCAATTAATGATGACACTATGGATTTTGGGCGTTTGGCGGAACTTGGAAATCAAGGCGTTTTGGCGCTTATGTCAGATAGTACAAATTCGGAGCGAAAAGGATATACGATGTCAGAACGCACGGTTGGAGAGGTGTTTGACAAATTATTTATCAATTGCAAAAAAAGGATTGTTGTGGCAACATTTGCTTCCAATGTTTACCGTATTCAGCAAATTGTCAACTCAGCGGTTGCGAACGATAGAAAAATTGCGGTTTCTGGTAGAAGCATGGTCAATATGATTGAAACAGCGATGCAACTTGGTTATATTGACGTGCCTAAAAATGTATTTATTGATATTGATATGATTGGAAATTACACAGATGAGCAACTTGTAATTATCACGACAGGTAGCCAAGGTGAGCCGATGTCAGCTCTTACGAGAATGGCGACTGGTGAACATAAGAAAGTGCATATTTCTGCCAATGATTTGGTAATTATTTCAGCCACGCCAATTCCGGGCAATGAAAAATTTGTGGCAAAAGTGATTGACGATTTGATGAAAATTGGCGCAGAAGTTGTGTATAGTTCGCTTGCTGATGTCCATGTATCTGGACATGCTTGCCAAGAGGAGCAAAAATTGATGCTTGCGCTTGTGAAACCAAAATATTTTATTCCAGTGCATGGAGAATATCGTCATTTGATTGCCCATAGCGAGACAGCGAAATTAATGGGAGTGAATCCTAAAAATATTTTCCTAATGACAAATGGGCGCGTTTTAGAAATGGATGATAAACGTGCAAGGCTTGCAGGAACGGTGCCATTTGGCAAGGTTATGGTGGATGGTTTAGGCGTTGGTGATGTTGGGAATATTGTGCTACGTGACCGTCAACATTTGTCGCAAGATGGCTTGATTATTGTGGTTTTGACAATGGACTCGGCTACTGGCGAAGTGGTGGCAGGTCCAGATTTGATTTCAAGAGGTTTTGTGTATGTGCGCGAGTCGGAAAATTTGATGGATGACGTAAAAGTTGTTATCCGCAAGGAAATTGATAGATGTGTTGCTAACAGCATTACAGATTGGAGCACGATAAAGAGTGCCATTCGTGACTCTTTGCGAGAATACATTTATAAAACAACCAAGAGAAATCCTATGATTTTGCCGATTATTATGGAAGTGTAGTGAAAGTATTGAAAAATCAGGCTTTTTAAAGTCTGATTTTTCGATTTGTTACCCTTTTGTTACCCACCGATTAATTTGTACCAGTTTTTTGTTGCTGATTTGAATCGAAAATATATAAATTATTGCTCTTTTTATAAGTGACTAATTTGATTGCTTCCAATTTTTCTTCTATGGAAATATGGGTGTATACATCATCGCCAACATCATCATTACTATGACCTATAATTGCGTTGATGATGATGTCTTTGATATTCAATTTTTTTAATTCTGTGCGGAGTGTATGTCTAGCATCGTGGGCGGTGTGTTGTGATATTTCAGTGTGCAAATCTTTAAAATTGTATTGATAGTGATATAAATAATAATTATAATCTATTCTTTTGCCATTCGGTTGCGTAAATAAAAATTCATTATTAGGGTTGTAGTATTTCTCATACAAATGTTTTACAGCAGGGTGTATTGGTATTTCTCTGTTAATTCCAGCTTCGGTTTTTAATCCGCCGATAAAATAATTTTTATCTAGAAATACATTAGCGGTATATACAGAAAGTAATTCATCAGCACGAGTACCAGCATATAAAAGCATAAGCCAAAAATCTCTGATAAATTGTTCTCTTTCTTGTTTTTGATGTAGTTGAATGCCAGTACTTTTTGGAGTAAAATTCCATAAATAATCAATTTGTTCATAAGAGAATAGTTTTTCTTTTTTGATAGTTTGGTTTTTAGAGTTTTTAATTTCTTTTTTACTATTAGTAGTAATATTGATAAATTGTGCATAGCCTTTTTCAATAATATCTTCTTCTAGTGCAAATTTGTCAAGATTAAGGTATAAATTAACCATTTGTCTTTGAGGGTCATTTCCTTTTCCACTATTTTCTAAATGTTTCATAAAATCAGAAGTTCTTAACTCTTTATATACTCTATCGTGCAAAGGTTTTGAATTATTAAAAGCAGTCTTTAAGGCTAAACAATAGCAACGCCCAAAAGGTTTATTTTTTGGTCTAGTATGATGTATTTTTTCTAATTGTTCTTCTTCTTTTGTGAGCATTTTGATATCTTGGAATTTTTCAAATAATTGTTTGAAAGTGTAATTATCTCTTTTTACTTTTTCAACAATATCTGCGTGAGGGTCTTTAACGGCAACGAGAGGATAAGGTTTTTTTGGAAAAGTTACAATTCGATTATATTTATCTTCTTTGATGTAGAGAGGATAAGGTTCTTTATGATAGTTTTCTAAACATACCAAGGCATCCAATTCCGTTTCAAAAGTATCTATATAATGTCTAATCGCAGTGCCATTTATATCTTTTCCGATTGTTATTCTAGCTCCCCAAGGCTTTTCTCTATTTTCACCTAAGAAAGTTGCACTTCCTTTTCCGTTTGTTCTTTTTTTGTTGGTTTTCATAAAAATTCTCCTTAAAAATATAAGTAACCCGAATGGGTTACTTTTGTAAAATTTATATTAATTTTCATTTGGTTCTTCTGTGTATTTATGTATTTGAAGTAAGTCTGCAATCATTTCGTTGACTTTTGATTTCCCGATTGCATTTAATTTGTTGTAATTGGATAAAAAGTTGTCATCTTGAAAGTCGTTTGCATATTTTGAAATATCGTAATTATCCATAGAATACATCTTAAAACCATTAAATACTATAAAATCTTTGTCGTTTCGTATATCAGATTTGCCGAGCAAGTAATCTACACTACATTCAAAATAATTTGCTAATTTTTGAGCGGTGTTGATATCCATAACGCGTTGTTCTTTTTCATACATTGAAATGATAGCGATTGAGCAATGTAGATAATTTGAAATATCTTTTTGAACTAGACCTTTTTCACATCTTAATATTTTTAATCTATTCATACAAATCTCCTAAAATTAATGTTTATGTATCTATTATACGATAAAAAATAAAAGAATGCAATAGATTTTGTGAAATTTTTTAACAAAAAGTAAATTTTTTTCACAAAATCTATTGACAACTTCAAAATAGGGGGGTATAATTTAGAACATCAATAAAAAAGGGGGGAGAAAAATGGAAATAGAACCAGTAGAAATAATGACCCCAGAAGAAGCTGGAAGAATTGTTCACAAAAATGCTGAATTTATCAGGGCAGGGTTACGACAAGGAAGATTTGATTTTGGCTCTGCTGTTCAGGGAAGTGGTGGTCAATGGAATTACAACATCATTAAAAGTAAGTTCTTGGAATATGCAGGAATTCAAGAAAAGAACAAGAACTTACACAAATAGTTCGCGCTAACTTTATATATATTATAATAAAGATTAGTAAATTGCATAATATTATATTGCATAATATATTATATTGGTAATCATAAATCAGATATGTGGCATTATATTTCATACTTTATGCAAAACATATTTATGTGACAGTATAGTTCTGATATTTAAGGATTTATGGTGAAGTCGGGCTAACAACCCAATCCGTGATAAATCCGTGAAAACGGTAAAAGGGCACGATGAAGACGCCATACTAAAAACACTGAATGACTGTAATCCGAACCGAGAGGATTGTGTGACACCACTAGATTGATAGGGAGCGAGTATGTATGCGCGGTAAGGGATTATTCGAGTAAAATAAAAAAAGCAAAAAGGAAAAAAAGCAAGATGAACAGAAGTAAGATAAGGAGAAAAAAGAGAAAAAAACAAGTCTTACGAGACAGAAAATGACATAAAACACAGTTTATGTCATAAAAGACAGCATGTGTTGCATACAAAAGAAACCAAAGTGACAGATAGCAGAGTCGTTACAGATAAAATAATAAGTATAATAATTAAAAGTAAAGATTTAAATGTAGAAGTATAAAGGAGATGTATAACTCGGAAACAAACGAAGGTATTTATCACACCTTAACCGAAGAGGTTAGAATGAATGATAAACCATAAGTTTATAGTGTAAGGTTTTATAGTAAAAGTAAAACCTTATACTATAAATGAATAATGCAAAAATTACAGTTTTAATAATACAATACTAACCCAAAATATAAAGATTTTATAGTTAATTCTTCTCACAATTAGCACAAATTTATTTGAATGTATGTGATAGTACATTTTATTACATTGTTTTAAAATTGAATATTTTAAACTAATTTAACACTTACAAAAGAAACACATATTTTCCTATGTGTTTTAAATTGCGCCAATTTCAGAAAAAACTAATTTACATATAAGGAACGATTTACCAAGTAAATCGTTCCAATAAAAAAATATAAGAGAGGAGAAGACTATGGAAGAAAAGATAAAAAATGCAAAAGAGAAAATAACAGTACCACACAATGAGTTTATTGAAATGTTCAATGTATCTAATAGTGATATAAAAGAGGGAAATAAAAATGTACCGTTTAAAGCAGTTTTACAAATTGGAAGTAGTAAATTAAGAAAAAATGTTACTTTTAGAGTATTAGAGCAACAAATTTCCAAAGAAAGTATTTTATTTTCAAGGCAGGGTTTTCTGTTATATACGATTTTATTTGATTATTACGCTGTAAATCAAGAAAAATTAGATAATGATGGGTATCTTACCATAAAATTTCGAGAGATACACGGTGATTATCGTAATAAATCATATAATCGTTTTGGTCAGATAGAAGAGGAAACATTAAATTCGTATATGGAGGGACTTGAAGATTTACACCAGAAAGAAATTAACATAGATTTAAAAGGTGTAAAAGAGTATCAAAGGGATGAAATTTCCAAAAGTATACATCAAAATCTGATCGAATATGAATTGATAAAAAACAAAAAGGGTGTGGGAGTGGCGGTGAGATATAAATTGGGAGATTTTGGTTGCTTTTTAATGAAGTCAAAGAGAATGTCTGATAAATTGCCAATAGAATTGATACAAGTATCGTATAAAGAAATAGAAAACTTTTTTATTGGAATGTATTTAGTCAGAATAATATTTGTTGATGAGAATAAAAAACGTAAAAAAGACAGAAAGGCGAAGAATATTGAGCCAAAAAGTATTAGTATTAAAAGTATATTAACAAATGTTATGTGTTTTAATCGAGATGGTTCTAAAAAAGGAATTAATAAATTTCAAGAAATAGGACAAGCAAGTCAAAAGACAAGACTATTACAGAATTTTGAAAGACATCTCAAATATGTATTAGACCTACTCAAAGATAATAAAGTCATTAAGGATTACGATTTTACAGTAGATAAATTGACAGCCAAGAATTATGCTCTTGTGAGTACACAAATAATAATTGATTACAAGTAAAGTAAAAAATTCTTAATGAAAGTAAAGTATAAAAAATCGTAAGAGGGTAATGTAAAAATTATCACATATGAAAATTGGCAAAAAAACTTGATAATACTGGAATATATAAATTTAGAGAGACCTTCTAATATAGTAATATATTAATGTAAAGCAATAATTTACGATGAATGTAGCATTGATTTACCTTACTTTATCGTTTGCTTTATAGTGGCTACGTTTGGCGTAAATTTTTGCGAGCATTCGCTCGCTGGTTTCTATTCCGCCCATTTGTGGTTTTCCAGATTTTTTTGCCCCCTCTTCAAAATTTGCTTGGAAATTGGAACTTATATTTCAAGTATCAAAAATAAAAATTTATAAGAAAGGAAATAGGAAAATGGAAAAATTAGAAAGTGCAATAGCAGATTTAGAACAAAATTCAGAAAAAAGAGAGGAGAATTTGAAAATGAAAAAAGTAATACCAAATTTAGAAACCATTTTTGTATCGGTAAAGTATGAAGAATTGGATTTATTGAACAAAATAATGGAAGCACCAGAGGTTTCAAAAGATAATAAAAAAGTAATTGAGGCATTTATAACCAAGTGCAGAGAAGTTGGCTATATTTTAAGCCCAGATATCATACAAGCAACACTTGGTATAAAATTCGTAGAAAAATATCAAGCAGTTTCCAATGTAGCGCAATATATAGACCAATATATAATGTATGCTAAAAGGCTAAAAATGGCAGATATTCTCAATGATTTATCAAGCAAAGTGATTGAGGATGGTATAACAAGCGAGGTAATGAAAAAATTAAATGGATTAATTTCTACAAGTGCGGTAGCATTAGATTATAACAATATTACAACTTCAAATCTTATGAACCAATATGAAAATAAACATATAAAACAATCAAATATATCAACGTGTGATAGAGTTTTAGATGACACACTTGG
Organism: uncultured Clostridium sp.; assembly: GCA_947571115.1. Lineage (GTDB taxonomy): Bacteria > Bacillota > Clostridia > TANB77 > CAG-508 > Scatovivens. Next base: position 60,599 of record CANOWW010000010.1, on the reverse strand, counting down.
TGGACTCCGAAAAGGAGATTTAACATCTATATTAGGAGCATCAGGTTGCTTTAAAACGAGTTGGGCGCTAAACATTGCGTATGCAGCACAACTGAAAGGGATGAATACATTGTATTTATCGCTTGAAGTATCAAAAGAAGATATTTTGTTCAATTTGCTTTCTCGCCATAGCAATCAAGAAAAATTTACAAAGCAAATTCCACATTGGAAATTGAAACAGAAAACATTGACCCCGCAACAATTAGAATATTTGAAAGCACAAATTATTCCAGACTATGACAAATTAAAGGGAAAAATTTATGCAGTAGATAAAAAAGATGTAGGTTCGTATTCCTTATATGCACTAGAACAAAAATTCACTGAAATAAATAATTTGTCAATACAAGAAACTGGTCACGGAATAGATATATGTGTCATAGACCATATTAATTTATTAAAATTTGGAGAATCCAAATTTGACGTGACAGATACTTACAATAAATATGCTTCCTTTTTTAGAGAACAAGCCTTTGATTGGTGTAGGACAAAAAAACAAGTAGCAATGATAGTAATAGCCCAAGCAAACAGAAAAGGCAAAAAATATGCTAGTGAACACCACGGTAATTATTTAACTGAACACTTTGCAGAGGGGAGCGAGTTAGAAAGGTCATCTTCTGTTGTTCTAACGGTTTATTCAGATGATAACTTAAAAATTCTGTATGAGGCAAAAGTTGGTTTAATAAAAAACAGAGATGGTGCACCTATTGAAAGTGCTTTTGAAACACCAATAGAACCAGAATATTATACTTTCGGCAATGCGATTGTTAATCAGGATATAGTAGGTATTGATAGCAAGTTTGTTGCGCCAGCAACGCTAGATGAAATAATGGAAGCAGCTGAACAAAATCAAAAGACAAGATTTGAACCAGTAGAATATGATATAGATTAGGAGTTATTAAGAAACCTATATAAAAGTGAGTTTATTCTGTTGAGAATGGTTCACAATTTATTTTAATATAGGTAATAGTATAATTTTACCACATTACATTAAAATTGCTTAAAATTTGCTTGAAAAAATATTTTCTCCCACAGGAGTTGCATAAACAAAAATAATGTGTTAATTCAATAATAGGGAGTTTATAGTCATTTAAATCAGAGAAAGGAAGATTTTTGTTTTTATGTTGTTTTATCTTCCTTTCCCTTACTTCCAATAAAAAGAGGTGTTAAATTGAAGAAGATAAAAAATAGTGTTAGTGAAATAATTGATAGAACCAACAATGTACTAGGTTGTAAGAATCTAAAAGAAACATTAAAATTGTATAGCAACTATATTGATTTAAAATTAGAGAACAAAATTGATATTGGTAATTATAACATCATCATTAATTGTAAAGTTTCTGGAATTGAATACAAAGAAGTGTTAGACATTGTTAATGATTTATTAGTCGCAAAAGATATTGTAAAAGGTAGATATATTAACTTAACAGAAGAAAAACTTAATTATGAAACAGAGAACAAAATCTATGTTATAGATGACAGGGAAGTATCATCTATCTTTACAAGTAGAATGAGAGATTTTATAGAAAAAAATTCACAAAATGTATTTATTCTACTTATAAAAACTCCAATAAGCATTAATGATATAAAAAAGTTTTTCAAAAGTTTCTTCTATTGGGAACTAACAATTGAATGTGTAAGTAAAGAGGAAAAAACAGAATACATAAAAGGAATAGTTGAAAAAAATAATTTTATGATAAAGGAAAATTCACGATTTATCGACCAGCTATCAGATGAAGTAATTTTTGATATTAACCAAGATTTAATGAAAGCATTTGTTCAAGCAAATAATGATAACACGAATATACTACAAGATAAATATTTCAAGTTGGAAGATTCCAAAGAAGACACAACAAAAACAAGCAAAACTTCTAGCGAACGGACTGGAAAAATTAGACAAGTTGATTGGACTAGCCAATGTAAAAGAACAGATGCACCAAATTTTCGATTATATAGAAGTACATAAAAAGCGAGGCAATATGCCAATGCTCCATATGGTTTTTACTGGCAACCCACGGAACTGGTAAAACAAAAGTTGCAAGAATAATTGGAGAGATATTTTCAGATTTAAATGTATTGAGCAAGGAAAAGAAATTTGTTGAGGCAACAAGAGAAAATTTGGTTGCCGAGTATGTGGGACAAACAGCCATAAAAACAAAAAAGGTAGTAAATTCTGCATTAGGTGGTGTGCTATTCATTGACGAGGCATATTCTTTGGCAAATACATTTGATGAAAAAAGACAAGATTTCGGACCCGAATGTATTAGTACGTTAATCAAGGAAATGGAAGATAACAGAGGAAATTTATGCGTTATTTTTGCTGGGTATAAAAAAGAAATGGAAAATTTAATCAATATGAATAGTGGCTTTAAGGACAGAATACAGTTTTATATTGATTTTCCAGACTATACAGAAACAGAACTATACGAAATATTTGAGCAGATGACAGAAACCGAGAAATTTATACTAGACAAAGGTTGTAAAAAGGTAATTATAGATTATTTCAAAAATGAAATTCAAAATAAAACTGAAACATTTAGCAATGGTAGACTGGCACGAAACTTCTTTGAAAAAATCAAATTTGAACAAGCGTCAAGAGTTAAAAAAGAAAATAGTAATAATTTGGATCTGATTACCAAGTCAGATATTGTCAAAGTATCGGAAAGAATAAAAACACAAACCACCCAAAAGGTAATTGGTTTTAGGGTATCGTAAAAGATAAAAGTAAAAAATGTAATTTTTTTGTTCACAGGAGTTGCATAATCAAAATTAATGTGTTAAGTCAGAAACAAGGCGTAAGCCAGTTATATTAAGGGAAAGGAGGAATAAAATGTCTGGTAGAAAAGATTACGAAGAAAGAAAACAAAGGAGAATTGCAAGTTACGAAGCAAAAGCAAAGAAAAATAAGTTGGAATCTAACCAAAGAGCAAAGCAAGGCAGTAAAATTTTAGAAGTAATGAACGGACAACCTTTACTCATCGGACATCATTCGGAACGCAGACACAGAGCAGATTTAAAACGAATAGACAACAATTTTAGAAAAGCCAACGAATTAGAAGACAAAAGCAATTATTATGCTGACAAAGCAGAAAGTGCAAAAAATAATAATGCCATTAGTTCTGATGACCCAGAGGCAATCGTTAAATTAGAACAACGATTATATGCACTTGAAAAAACAAGAGAAGATATCAAGAAAAAAGAACACGCACCGTACGAATTAGAGTATATTTCAAGAGATATACGCAGGATAAAAGACAGAATAGCGGAATTAAAAGAACTTGATGAACTAGATTTTAAAGACATTGAGTTCGTAGGTGGTAAAGTTACACATAACAGAGAAATCAATCGAATACAAGTGTTTTTTGATGGCAAACCAGATGAGGAAACTAGAAAGACTTTAAAACACAGAGGTTTTAGATGGGCTAAAAGTGAAATGGCGTGGCAAAGGCAATTTAACAAAAATGGTATTTGGGCAGCTAAATGTGTCGTAACAACATTAAAGGAGAAATTGAGCAATGAATAAATGCGAAAGTTTAATTGTTATTAGTCCAAATGTTAGTGATGAAGAAATCAAGCATATAATTGAACATATAGGAGAGCTAATCAATAAAATTGGTAAAATAACATCAATACAATATTTAGGAGTGCAATCGCCGAAGTATGGTGTAGTGGGGTATGGTTTTCTATTTGGATTCAAAACGAAATTAGCTGAAGTCGAAGAATTAGAAAGTTACTATCGAGAGAATGAAAAAATTGTATATGATATAACAGTATCAATAGGGAGGTAAAAAATGGAAAATGAAGAAAAGAAATTGCAACAAGAATATGCCAAGTTTTTTGATGAGGTGTTTGAAAAAACAGACGTACATAAGCATATAGATTTAAGCAACGTTCCTTTGTTATCTGTAATTTATGATAGGTTAAAAGAAGATGTCTGTATGGAAAGTCCAAAATCTGAAGCATTACGAAGAAGACAAGATAAAATATTCGATGAATTGCAAAAAGGTTGGACACAAGAGCAAATAGATTTGTTCGAGGAATATTGCGATTTAACCAGTAAAATGGAAATTGAAATGGAACGACAGAATTTTATATTTGGGGTTTTAATTTCTGCGGAGTTAGACAGAGAAATCAAAAGTTGTAAAAGTGCAAAAGATAAAAAATAACGAATAAACAGCTACTGTAATCAATAGTAGCTGTTTCAAATTTATTTACTAGGCAGATATTCGATTATATCTTGAATCTTACAATCTAACATATAACAGATTTTAGCAAGGACTTCCAAATCAATACGAGTTGGACTTTCTTTTCTAAGGTTTTGTATTGTTTGAAATCGTATGTTGGCTTTGCTACTTAATTTATAAGTTGTAATTTGTTTTTCTGTCATTAGTTGGTCTAATTTAATATGTACATGACCGTAGTCTTTGTATTCAAATAATTCTTTTTCTAACATAAAAATCACTCTCCTTTAATCATCTTAAAGGAATTCTATTATAAAGAGTAATTAATTTTAATATATTATAGAGTAGTACTTTACAAGTAGTAATTTTTGTTTTATAATGTAAGCAGATAATGTCAAATATTGTCGGAAATAATTGAAAATAATACAAAAGGAACTTTGAATAATAAATTTAGTTTGGGGGTGAAAAAGAAATGTCAGAAGTAATTATAGGAATATTGCTTGTTCTGCTGTTTATTATAGGTGTTGTTTTAGGTGCATTTATATATTTTTTGCCAACATATATAGCAGCAAAAAAAGACCATTCTAATTTTGTAGTCATTTTGATAATAAATCTTTTGTTTGGTTGGACATTATTGGCTTGGTTAGTATGTATTGTTTGGGCTTGTATAGATACTAGCCATAATGAAACCAATAATACAAACAGTAACAAATATGAAGATTTAGAAAAATTACAAAACTTGAAAGAAAATGGAGTAATTTCTGAAAGTGAGTTTGAAATTGAAAAACAAAAATTATTAAGATAAGGAGAAATAATATGGAAAAATTTGAAGAATTTGAAGAATTAAAAGAAAAGAAAACTAGAATTATAAATGTTGTTTATGGTTGTATAATGTTTTGCTTAATAATATATGTACTTAATGGAGCAGGAGAGTACTTTCGTGCTAGTGGCGTTACAGATTATTATGTTCAACTGCGTTTAGAAGCTAAAAATCAAATTTTTATTGGTGTTATAGTTATATTTTTAATAACTGTTGTATGGAGAATGATTATATCTCGTTTAAAAAAATCTTAATAAGTAAATTTATAAAAGGAGAGGTAAAATGGGAAGATTTGAAGATTTACAAAGAATACAAAAATTAAAGGAAAATGGGAGTATTTCTGAATCAGAATTTGAAATCGAAAAGCATAAAATTTTAAATAGTAATGGTACAGCAAAAACAAATGCAAAAGGAATTTATATAATAAGTTTGATATTAGGTTTATGTTCTTTATTAATTGGACTGATACCAATAGTAGGGTTAATATTTGCAATAATTTCTTTTGTTGTTGCTATCAAAGCAAAAAAGGAACTAAAATTACATAATGAAAAAAGCGGACTGGTAACAGCAGGTCTTATATTAACAATCGTAGGCTTAATAATATCAATATTAAGTTTTGGTATCGTAATTATGGGTGAAGTAATGTTTTATTCAATGTAAAATAATTGGTATGTACTTCTATATCCAAAAAAGTATACATTTATGGTCAGTCAAAAAATAGTTAAATATATGTTTAAAAAAGTTATAAAACAATTTTTGGTTATGTTCAAAAAGTTTTATAACTTTTTTATACACATCTATTGCTAATAAAATCACAATATGTTAAAACAGACACAAATTGGAGGTGTATTATGGAAAATATATATGGTTATGCAAGAGTGAGTACAAAAGACCAAAACGAGAACAGACAAATTGAGGCTTTCAAAGAGTTTGGAGTTCCAGACAATAATATTTTTATAGACAAGAAAAGTGGCAAAGATTTTGACAGAGAGAAATATAAATTAGTAAAAATGTTGTTGTCGAGAACCAAGAACAATGTTTTAGTGATTAAGTCGATTGACCGATTAGGAAGAAACTATAAACAGATTCAAGAGGAATGGCGAGAAATTACGCAAGATTTAAAAACAGATATTGTAGTGCTAGATATGCCAATGTTAGATACTAGGCAATACAAAGATACAATGGGAACGTTTATCGCTGATTTGGTTTTGCAAGTTTTATCTTTTATGGCAGAGCAAGAAAGGAAAAATATCAAAAGCAGACAAGCCGAGGGAATTGCAGCAGCCAAAGGAAAAGGCAAAAAGTTCGGTCGTCCTAAAATTGAATTGCCAGAGAGTTTTGAAGAAGAATATTCACTTTGGAAAGCAGGAGAACAGACAGCTAAGGCAACAATGGAGAAAATGGGCTTGAAACGAGGTAAATTTTATATGTTTGTGAAAGATTTTGAGAATGTAAAGGCTGTATGATTTAAGGCTTAGAAAATATTTTGTGATAAAAGTTGAAATTTGTTAAAAAAATGTGTTATAATAGTATTATAAAAAAGAGAGGTGAAGAAAATGCCCAATATACCAGAGAATATAAACAAGATTATTGATGAATTTGTAAAAGGAGCAAATGAGATATTAGGCGACCGCGTTAAGAAAATCATATTGTATGGTTCGTATGCCAGAGGGGATTATAACGAGGGGTCAGATATTGACATTATGATTTTGACAGATTTAGTAGATGAGAAAATAGAAGAATATGAAACTAAAATATGGGATTTTGCTTATGATTTAGAATGTGATAATAATTTTACAATTCATTTATCTCCAAGTATAAGAAATATTGATAAATATAATACAAGAATAAGTTTTATGCCATTTTATAAAAATGTGCAAAAGGACGGTGTTGTGTTAAATGGATAATGAAACAATAGAAAGTTTTGCATTATATCGATTAGAGAAAGCAAAACAAGTTTTAGATACAGCAGAACATAATTTGAAAGACTTAAAAGATTACGCAAGTGCAAACAATAGAGCTTATTACGCAATTTTTTATGCCATAAGAGCGGTACTAGCATTAGAAGAAAAAGATTTTAAAAAACATAAAGATGTTATCGCTTATTTTAACCAATACTATGTTCATACAGAAGTTTTTCCGAAAAAAATAGGTAGAAAAATATCTCAAGCACAATATGTTAGAGAGAAAAGTGATTATGACGATAAATACGAACCATCTGCTGAAAAAACAGAACAACAAATTGATACAGCAAGAGAACTTATTATATTAGTAGAAAAATACATAAATGAAAAAATAGGCAATTAATCTACAAAATAAATGTTTGTAGGCAACGTGTTACCCACGGAGGAGTTTTTGGTGAGTTAGAAAAAGTTGACTAAAAACAGCAAAACGTTGAAAATAAAGTATTTCGTCCTACACAAGGACGAAATATAAGGGGACATAAAAATCAAAATTTATATTGCCGATTATTATGGAAGTATAGGAAATATAGCTTAAAAACAAGGCTTTTGCCTTGTTTTAGTTTTTATTTGTGTATTGTCAATTGACTTTTTTAGGATAAAATAGTATTATGGTAAAAAAATAAAAGGTGGAGAGAAATGAAATTAGTTGTGCAAAGGGTAAAAAATGCAAAAGTTGAAGTTGAGGGCAAGATTGTGGGAGAAATTGGAAAAGGTTTTCTTGTTTTGATTGGAGTGACACATATAGATACTATTGAAATTGCTGATTATTTGGCAAAAAAATTGTGCCATTTGAGAGTTTTTGAAGACGAAAATGAAAAAATGAATTTAAGTTTGAAGGATGTGGCAGGAGAATTGCTTCTCGTTTCGCAATTTACGTTATATGGAGACTGCAAAAATGGGAACCGTCCATCTTTTACAGGGGCTGCCAAGCCAGAATTTGCCAATGAATTATACGAATATTTTTGCAAGAAATGCGAAGAGGAGCATTCAATCAAAGTTCAAAAGGGAATTTTTGGAGCGAATATGCAGGTAAGTCTTGTGAATGATGGGCCTGTGACGATTTTATTAGAAAAGTGAAATTTTGTAAAATATATTTTATAAAACTGCAATTTTTGACGAATTTGTAAAATGAATTTTACAAAAAATAGAAAAAATACAAAACGTAAAGTCAATTTTACAAAATTTATAAAAAATAAAATAAAAAATTACAAAAAACTATGGAAAAATTTATAATTTGTGATACAATAACATAAACTAAATATCATAAAAGGAGAAAAAATATGTTAGCCTATAAAAGAGTGTTACTAAAGTTAAGTGGAGAAGCAATGTCAGGAGATGCGGGGCATGGAATTGACCCAGATGTGGTGGGCGCGATTTGTGACCAAATTAAAATTGCTTTGGATATGGGAGTAGAAATGTCGATTGTAGTTGGCGGTGGAAATTTTTGGAGAGGTGCTAGAAATGGACATAAAATGGAGCGAACCACAGCCGATTATATGGGCATGTTGGCAACTGCTATGAATGGTTTGGCTTTGCAGGATGCTTTGGAAGCAAGAGGAATTTATACGCGTTTGCAAACAGCGATTGAGATGCGCCAAATTGCGGAACCATATATTAAGCGAAAAGCGGCAAAACATTTGTCAAAAGGAAGAGTGGTTATTTTTGCTTGTGGAACAGGAAATCCGTTTTTCTCAACAGATACAGCTGCTGCGCTTCGAGCTGCGGAAACCGATTCAGAAGTGATTTTATTTGCGAAAACAATTGATGGCATTTATTCAGCAGACCCAAAAGTAGACCCAAATGCTGTGAAATATGATGAAATTTCCTATATGGAAATTTTGAACCAAGATTTGAAGTTAATGGATGCGACGGCGACTTCGTTGTGCAAAGATAACAAAATACCGTTGCAAGTATTCGCGATTAGTGACCCAAGTAATATTGTGAAGATTTTGCAAGGGGAAAAAGTAGGAACGATTGTCAAATAAGAAAGGAAGAAAAATGATGAATGAATTAGAAACAAAAATGCAAAAAACATTGGATAAATTACAAGAGAGTTTTTCGGAGGTGCGTGCTGGTCGTGCCAATCCGGCGATACTGAATAAAGTGTCTGTGGAGTATTATGGCGTACAAACGCCGATTAGCCAAATGGCTGGAATTTCAGTTCCAGAGGCAAGAATGATTGTGATTCAACCTTGGGATATGAGTACTTTGAAGGAGATTGAAAAGGCAATTTTGGCATCCGATATTGGCTTGAATCCAAACAACGATGGTAAAGTTATTCGTTTGAATTTCCCAGAACTAACAGAGGAAAGAAGAAAAGAATTGGTAAAAGAGATTAAGAAGATGGCAGAAGAGACCAAAGTAAGCATTCGCAATATTCGTAGAGATGGTATGGAAAAAGTAAAGGCAGATTTGAAAAATGGTGAAATTACAGAAGACGAAAAGGCGAAGTCAGAAGACAATATTCAAAAATTGACGGATAAATTTGTGGCTGAGATTGATAAAATTTTGGAGAATAAGGAAAAAGAGATTTTGAATATTTAAGGAGGAAAATATGGAGTTTACGAATTTACCAAAACATATTGGGCTAATTATGGATGGCAATCGAAGATGGGCAAAGGCTAAGATGTTGCCGATTAAATTGGGGCATAAACAAGGGGCTGAAACGTTAAAAAAAATTGTTAGATATGCGAATAAAATTGGGATAAAGCATTTGACGGTATATGCTTTTTCAACCGAAAATTGGCACAGAAGTCAGGAAGAAGTAGATGCCTTAATGAATTTATTGCAAAATTATTTGAATGATTTTACCAAAGAAGCAGATACTGAAGATATTGTGATACGAGTTTTAGGAGACGTGACCCAGTTGTCAGAAGAGTTGCAAAAGGGAATTGCATCTGCGATTGAGAGAACGAAAAACAATACAGGTATTCTTTTCAATATTGCGCTTAATTATGGCGGCAGGGCAGAAATGATAAAAGCAGTCAAAGAAATTTCGGAAGAAGTTAAAAGTGGGAAATTAAATGCGGATGATATTACGGAAGAAACCATTTCAAGTCATTTGTATACGACAGGGCAACCTGACCCAGATTTAATCGTTAGAACAAGTGGCGAGATGCGACTTAGCGGATTTTTAATGTGGCAATCTACATACTCAGAAATTCTATTCTTAGACAAATACTGGCCAGATTTTTCAGAAAAAGACTTAGACGACGCAATTCAAAACTATCAACAAAGAAAAAGAAATCTAGGAAAATGATAAAGTTTCTATGATACATAGAAAAGCAAAGGATGAATAATATGAATATAAAAAGATTAATAACAGCATTGGTAGGCTTGCCAGTGGTAATTTTGCTCATTATATTAGGAAATGTATATGTGATAGATACGATTATTGCAATGATTGCAGTGATTGCTATGTATGAATATGCAACATGTATCAGGCGTGAAGCAAAATTTATTTCGTGGATTGGCTATTTGTCAGCTATTTCAATAGCATTGATTCACGTTGTCTCTTCTGATGTTTTGAATACGGTTATCACATTAGGTGTACCAATTTTGCTGTTTTTGCTGTTTTTAACAGTCATTGTAACCAATATGAAAGTAACGTTTAAGGATGCTGCCTTTTCTTTTATGGGGATTATGTATATCCTTGGTTTTCTTGGATTTTTGCCAATTTTATATGGTGTGGGTGGCAACATTTCAGGCAAATTTTTGATTTGGTTTGTGCTCATTGCAGCTTGGGGAACGGATGCAAGTGCTTATATTGTTGGCAAAAATTGGGGAAAACACAAATTTAGTAAAGTCAGTCAAAATAAAACCATCGAAGGTTGTGTTGGTGGCGTGATAGGAAGTGTTGTAATAGCACTGATTTGTGCTTTTGTGATGAATACGTATTTTGGAACAGAAATGGCATATGGGACAATTGTGATTTTAATTGCGATTTTGAGCGTAATTGGTCAAGTGGGGGATTTTTCAGCATCGGTTATCAAAAGATATTTTGATATAAAAGATTTTAGTGAATTATTTCCGGGGCATGGTGGCATGCTTGACAGAATTGACAGCGTTATGTTTATTGCGCCATTTGCCTATTTTTTATTAACAATGTTCTTATAAAAATAGGGAGGTAAATTTTGCAAATTATCATTGGTATCATTAAAGTTGTGATTTTATTGGGCTTTCTCGTTTTTATTCATGAGGGTGGTCATTTTTTAATAGCGAAATTATGCAGAGTAAAGGTAAGGGAATTTTCAATAGGATTTGGACCTAATCTATTTTCAAAACAAGGGCGAGAAACGAAATATTCTATTCGAGCCATTCCGTTTGGTGGTTATGTTGATATGCTTCGGAGAAGCAGAAAGTAGCGAAGAGCAAGGCTCTTTTAGCAGGGCAAAAGTATCACATAGAATTGCAATTGTGGCAGCAGGTGCGATTGTTAATATTATTTTTGGTATTTTGGTTTATTTTCTGCTTATGGCGGGTTCTGGCGTTAATCGTTCTACGGTTGTTCAAACCCTAATTCCAGAATACGTTTCCGAAAATACAGTGTTGCAGGCTGGCGATAAAATTTTAGAAATCAATGGCAAAAAAACAAGGATTAAATCCGATGTGGATGATATTTTGCTTCAGTCAAAAGGCGAGATGCTATCAATTTTAGTGGATAGAAATGGCGAAAATATACCATTAGAAGTTACGCCAATTAAAATTCAATATGGCGAAATGACAAGATATATTTTGGGCGTGGAAGTGGCGCAGGCAGAAAAAAGTTTGACAAATAATCTGTATTATGGATGTTGGGAAACCGTAGCTTTTATTGGTTCCATAGGCGATAGTTTGAAAATGCTAGTTTCGGGAAATGTGGCGTTAAATCAAATGACAGGACCAGTTGGTATTTCAGAAATGGTGGTGCACACCAATGGAATGTATGAATTTGTCTATTTGCTAGCTGTGATTTCTTTATCACTTGGAGTGACAAATCTTTTGCCAATTCCTGCATTAGATGGTGGAAAGATTTTGTTGCTTTTGATTGAAGCAATCAGGAAGAAAAAAATGGATGAGGAATGGGAAATAAAAATACAATCAATTGGATTTACTTTTTTGATTTTATTATCTTTGTATATATCGTTTAATGATATAGCAAAATTATTTTAATTCAAAAAACGAGAAGAGGGCGAAGTATGAGATGTAAAATGTGTGGAGCAGAACTGAAAAAAGAGGGCGATATTTGCAAAAATTGTTATGATAAATATAAAAAAGAAGAGAAATTGCGACTTGGTAAAGAGCAAGAAATTTTTAGTATCAAACGCAAATATTCTCCGAAGTTTAATTTGTTAAAAAATGGCGAACTGATTGTATTATTGATTATTATAATGTTAGCAGCTTTAAGTTATTATCGTTTGTTGGTTGCGATTTTGATTATTTTGCTATGCTTAATCGTGTTTGGTGCTTGGATGTTTTTTAATAAAAAGCGAGCAATGGGAACCAAAACGACGTTTTATGAGACAAAATTAAAATACGAGGCAAAATATTTATTTGTCAATCGTGAAGTTGTGGTTGCTTATAATGACATTAAAGATATGCAGTATTTTCAGTCACGTTCGCAGAAAATATGCAAAATAGGCGATATTCGTTTTTATACACAAGGTTTCTTAAGTGGACTAACGATTAGTGATATTCCGGAAATCGAAGAAAACTTCGAGAAAATGCGAAATATTATCAATAGCACGAGATAAAAAATAAATTAATTATATCTTGTAAATAAGGAGGAAAAGAAATATGATGCATGACTTTTGTAAGTATCCAGATGGTACAGAAGTAGTATTTTCGGATATAAGAAAAAATGAAAATGGCGAGGAAACTATAAGGGTCTGTTTTGAAAGACCAACAGAAAAAGGATTTGATACAATTATTTTTGAATTACCAAGTTATAAAATTTTAAAAAAAGAAGGAAATTTTACAGATAAAGAAATTGAAATGTTTACAACAGTTGTAGAAAGAGGAGTGCAAGATTTTTTTGAATGGGCTAGAGAAGGAGGAATGAATATTGCCTAGTATATTTGAGGTAACACGGCTATAAAGTATATTTTTGGTCAAAAGAAAATTTTGAGCCAGTTCATGTACATATAGCTAAAGGACAGCCTATGGCAAATACAACGAAAATATGGCTTACCAAAAGTGGAGGATGTTTAGTTGCAAATAATAATAGTAGAATTCCAGAGAAAGACTTAAGAAATATAGTGAAAGCCATTAGAGATCATTATTTTTATATTATATCAGAGTGGAAAGAACATTTTGGAATAGAAGATGTAAAATTTTATTGCTAAGATAAAACTTTAAGGAGGAGCAAAAAATGAACAATTATTTTTTGATACATGGTTCGTATGGAAATCCCTATAAAAATTGGCTTCCTTGGCTAAAAAAGGAGCTTGGAAAGAGAAAGTTAAATTGCATTGTGCCGAATTTTCCTTCGCCTTATAAGCAAGATTATGAAAGTTGGAGCAAAATTTTGAAAGCGTATTTAGAAATTGGTTATATCACAGAAGAAACAACGTTTATTACGCATAGTCTTGGTGGGATTTTTGTTGCGAAATTTTTAATGGAAAATCAAATAAAAATTAAAAAGCTAATAACAGTTGCAGGTTTTAACAATATCAAATTTGAAGAAGATAATTCTTTATATGATTCTTTTTATATGGATAATCAAATGTTAGAAAACTTGCAAGAACTTTGTTTAGACAGAATTTGCTTCTATTCTGACAATGACCCTTATGTTCCAAAACAAGAAGCAGAGGATTTTGCAACTTACATAAAAGCAGAAAAAGTGCTTGTTCAAAATGCGGGGCATTTTAATGAAAAATATGGATATAAAGAATTTAAAGAAATATTACAATATATAAATTAGAGAAAGGATGTTAAACACAAAATGCCAAAATATGTGAAAGATGTTTTTGCAGATTATGCAGTAGAAAATAATTTAATTAGTGCCGAAATTGAAAATGTCAATTTGTATAAAAAGACCAACAAATTGCAAATTAATGTGATTTCTAATCAGCCAATCAATTTAGCAGACATCGAAAGTTTTGAAAAATATGCTATCAAACGTTTTGGCGTTGTGCAAGCACGCGTAGATATCAAATATCAGGATGTCGAGATTGAGCAAAATGTGGAAAAAGAGTGGAAAAACATTGTCAGTTACATTGCAAAAAAGGAGCCATTTAGTCGAGCAATTTTAAACCAAAGTCATGTTGAAATCAAGGGAAAAGAATTAAGTGTAAAATTGGCAATGAAAGGTGCTGATTTTTTGTTGACCAAAAAATTTGATAAGGGCTTGGAACATCTTTTGCTCAATTTATATAACGAAAATTATAAAGTCACGTTTCAAGATGATTTGGATGAAAAATACATCGAAAAATTTGAAGAACATTTGAAACAGCAAGAGCAGGAATTCGCTCAAAGATTGCAGGAAGAGGCAGAACAAGAGAAGGCAGATTTACAATCGCAAGAAAAAGAAATGGAAGCGCAAATGCAGGCAGAAGCAGCTGATGCAAATCTAGATGAGCCAGAAGAAATCACGCCACTAATCTTTGGCAGAAGCATGAACATCAAAAGTGACCCAATCAAAATTGCAGATATTTCGGTTGATACAGAGCGCGTTTGCTTAGATGGCGAAATTGTGCGAATTGGTGAATTGAAGGAACTGCGCAACAACAAAGAAAAGATGATTTTTGATTTTGATTTGTATGACGGAACCAGCACTATGACTTGCAAAGCGTTTTTCAAAGCGGAAGAAGCCAAAAAAATCGAAAAACGAATAAAATCTGCAAAAGGTTTAAAAATTGACGGAAATGCAAAATACAATCCGTATGATAAAGAAATTGGTGTTGTGGCAAATACGATTATCGAAACGGCGGGGCGCAAAAAGCAAAAGCGAATGGACAACGCAAATGAGAAAAGAGTGGAACTTCACATGCACACCAAAATGAGCCAAATGGATGCTGTAACATCCTGTACGGATTTGCTAAAACGCGCCATTGATTGGGGTTGGAAATCAATGGCGATTACCGACCATGGTGTTGTGCAATCTTTTCCAGAAGCTCATAAATTTTTGAAAAGCACAGGCGCAGATTTGAAAGTTTTGTATGGCGTGGAGGCATATTTTGTAAGAGATAATGAGCGCTCTGTCAAAAAAGATAAGGGACAATCAGTTGATACAGAATATTGTGTGCTAGATTTGGAGACAACAGGATTTTCGCCAATCACGGAGAAAATCACAGAAGTGGGTATGATGAAAATTAAAAATGGGGAAGTAATTGACCAATTTGAATGTTTTGTCAATCCTGAAAAGCCAATCCCGCAAAGGGTTGTGGAGGTTACACATATTACAAATGACATGGTAAAAGACGCGGAAACCATTGACAAAGTCATTCCGAAAATGATTGAGTTCATGGGGGATGATGTTTTGGTAGCGCATAATGCTAAATTTGATATGGCGTTTTTGAAGCATAATTTTGAAAAATATGGGTATGAATTCAAATATACCTATATTGATACGTTGCCATTGGCAAGAGCTATGTTTCCACATTTCAAAAAATTCAAATTAGGCATTTTGGCGGACAAACTAGGGATTGTTGTAGAAGTGGCGCATCGTGCCTTAGATGACGTCAAAACTTTGGTTGGTGTTTTTGAAAAAATGATTGAAATTGGGAAAGAAAAAGGTGTTCAAAAAATTAGTGATTTTGACACGAAATTCAAGGCTGATTTTAAATCTTTAGCAACCAATCATATGATTATTTTGGCGCAAAATTATGTGGGATTGAAAAATTTGTATAAGCTCATTTCGTATTCGCATTTGGATTATTTTTACAAAAAGCCGCGTATTTTGAAAAGCGTGTTAGACAAACATCGTGAGGGGTTGATTATTGGTAGTGCGTGCGAGGCAGGGGAACTCTACATAGCGGTTCGAGATGGCAAGCCAGAAGAGGAAATTGAAGCGATTGCGGAATATTATGATTATTTGGAAATTCAGCCACTTGGCAATAATGACTATTTGGTACGAACCGAAATCGTGCCTAATAAAGAGGCTTTGAAAGATATTAATCGCAAAATCGTTGAGTTAGGGGAAAAGCTGAACAAGCCAGTTGTGGCAACTTGTGATGTGCATTTTCTGGATCCACAAGACGAAATTTATCGTCGCATTTTGCAGGCGGGACAACGGTTACGATGATGCTGACATGCAGGCGCCATTATATTTGCGAACCACAGAAGAAATGATTAAAGAATTTGATTATTTGGGTTACGAAAAAGCGTATGAGATTGTGGTGAAAAATACGAATTTAATTTCTGATATGTGCGAAGCTATCAGTCCAATTTCGCCAGAAAAATGTCCGCCACATATTCCGGGTTGTGAGGAGGAAATCCGCAATATTGCTTACCAAAAAGCGCATGAATTGTATGGTGACCCGCTTCCAGAAATTGTGCAAACAAGACTTGACAAAGAGCTTGATTCGATTATCAAAAATGGTTTTTCGGTGATGTATATCATTGCGCAAAAGCTTGTTTGGAAATCGAATGAAGATGGTTATATTGTAGGTTCCAGAGGTTCTGTTGGGTCGTCGTTTGTAGCCAATATGACAGGTATTACAGAGGTAAATTCGCTAAAAGCTCATTACCGTTGCCCCAATTGCAAATATTCTGATTTTTCAGATTATGGTGTCAAAAATGGATTTGATTTGCCTGACAAAGATTGCCCAAAATGCGGGCATCGACTTGACAAAGACGGCATGGATATTCCATTTGAAACGTTTCTTGGTTTTAATGGGGACAAAGAGCCTGATATTGACTTGAATTTCTCGGGAGAATATCAAGCAAAAGCGCACAAATACACCGAAGTGATTTTCGGAAAAGGTACGACATTTAAGGCAGGAACGGTTTCCGGTGTGCAGGATAAAACAGCATTTGGCTATGTACGCAAATATTATGAAGAACGCCATGTGCCACTTCCAAAGGCAGAAATTGCAAGGATTTCGCAAGGTTGCTTGGATGTCAAAAGAACGACTGGGCAGCATCCGGGAGGTATTATCGTTGTGCCAAAGGGGCGCGAAATTTATGAATTTTGCCCTGTGCAGCATCCAGCTGATAAAACCGATTCTGACATGATTACCACTCATTTTGATTATCACTCCATTGACCAAAACTTGCTAAAACTCGATATTTTGGGCCATGATGATCCGACGATGATAAGAATGTTGCAGGACTTGACAGGCACAGACCCTACAAAAATTCCACTTGACGATAAACAAACGATGTCGATTTTCAGTTCGACTGATGCTTTAGGGGTAACGCCAGAGCAAATTAAATCAGAAGTGGGAACGTATGGTGTTCCGGAATTTGGTACAGGTTTTAGCCGAGGCATGCTTTTGGAGACCAAACCAACCACGTTTGAGGAATTAATCCGTCTGTCAGGCTTGTCCCATGGTACAGACGTTTGGCTGGGAAATGCGCAAGATTTAATTAAGTCGGGAACCGCGACTTTGAGTGAAGCGATTTGCACCAGAGATGACATCATGATTTATCTGATGGATAAAGGTTTGCCACCAAATACAGCGTTTAAGATTATGGAGTCTGTGCGTAAAGGGAAAATTGCTGGTGGGAAAGAGCCGAAGTGGGAAGAATATCAGCAGATTATGCGTGAGCATGATGTGCCAGAATGGTATATTAATTCGTGCAAGAAAATCAAGTATATGTTCCCAAAGGCGCATGCGGCAGCTTATGTGACAAATGCTTTTCGTATTGCGTATTACAAAGTGCATGATCCACTTGCTTATTATGCAGCGTATTTTTCTATCAGAGCCAAGGCTTTTGATAGTGAGTTTATGATTTACGGCAAGGAAAAGGCGAAAAATAAAATGCGCGAAATTGAAATGATGGGAAATGAGGCGACGGATAAAGATTTAAAGATGCACGAAGATTTGGAAATTGTGATTGAGATGTACGAGAGGGGATTTTCATTCTTGGAAGTAGATTTGTATAAATCACATAGCACGAGATTTCGTGTGGAGGATGGAGCGATACGACCACCACTAAACAGTATTGCAGGCTTGGGAGATGTGGCAGCAGAGAGTATTTTTGAGGCGGCGCAAGAAGAGCCGTTTGAATGTATTGACGATATGCAGGCGCGTTCTAAAGTGGGAAAAGCGATTACAGAATTATTGCAGAAATTTGGGTGTTTGAAAGGAATGACACAAAGCAATCAAATGTCACTATTTGTGTAAAACACATAAGGGGCTTTGCCCCTTATGAATCCCCACAGGGGACGCTGTCCCCTTGACCCCAGCGCCTCGGTCGGCGAGACATTGGTTTGCCGAGTTGGTTGTTTTGTATCTAGTTTGTGCCCGCGCGATAAGCGCGCGAGTAGGTGGAAGCATCATTCGTAATTCAGGATAATACATGGAAACTATTTGTGTTATTTGGCAAAACGAATAATATAAAAGGAGAGAGGAAAATGTTTTTTGGAATACCAATTAAATATATTTTGATATATTTTGCTGTCATTAATTTATTCGGATTTTTAACCATGTGGTATGACAAACATCAAGCCAAATGGGGGAGATGGAGAGTGCCAGAAAAGACACTTTTTATGATTACGTTTTTAGGTGGCGGAATTGGCACGCTTGCTGGCATGTATACATTTCGCCATAAAACAAAAAAAATGCGCTTTGTAATTGGATTTCCGACGATTTTGATTACAGAAATTTGCTTAATCGTTTATCTTGCGTTATATGGGGAAGAGAAGGTTGCAGCATTTTTGGAGCTATTTTAAAAAAGGACAAAAGAAAAATAAACCACGAGAATTTATTCGTGGTTTATTTTTATAGATTTATTTAATTTCCATTGAACCAATTAACACTAATTTGATTTGTGCCAAATCGTTGATTGAAACACTTCCGTTTCCGTCAATATCTGCAGCTTTTAGGGCATTTCCTGTTAGCAACTCTTTTTCGATGTAATGCAATTTCAATTTGGCAAAATCAACAAGGCCAATTCTTCCATCGCCATTGATATCACCAATTACAATCAGTGTAAATTCTAAAGTAGTTCCAACTTTTAACGTCATACCAGTTGCTATCACATCATTTTCATTCAATTCATTTCCGTCTTTATCTAAAAATACCATTGGTAGCTGGGTTTCTACATTTTGTTTAAAGTTATTTACTGTTGTTTCTGGTTTAATTCTTGAGATAAATCCTTCTTCAATGGTATAAATATCAGACGTAATTCCTTCTGGAATGTCTGGGTCAACTGGTACATCAGGATTTTCATTTTTGGTTGTATCTTCATATAAATTTATCATAGCTGCTGAAGCAAATAAACCATAAGTTTCCATTTCCAATTTTACATATTGTGCTTGCACACTTTCGTTAAATTCAATTTGCTTAAATTCTTCATTTTGTTCACAATTTTCTATTCTTCCTGCTTCAGTCCAATTTTCGCCATCCATGCTTACATATACAATTCCATTTTTAATAGCATCTGGATCATTTTCTCTATATTTTTTCTGAACAAATTCTAAAGTAGAAATATATTTTGGTTCATCTAATTTAATTGTAATAAATGGTTTTACTTCTTGTTCTAAAACATTCTCTCTAAAATCTGTATGCCAAATTGTGTTGATGTTTCCATCAATTGTATTTGGTGCATAGAAAGGTCTACTAGAATCTACAGATTGTGTTGAAAAATCGTGAATTGACAAATGTTTAATAGGAATATATTTTGCTGTATCTGGTTGATTATCTTCTGTAAATTCATACTCTAAACTTTCGCTTGGTGTATAAATTCCTGTTCCTTTTGTTCTAACTAACAATATATGATTTCCTATTACAACAGGTTCTTGTTCTGCATAAGATTTCCAAGCACTTTCGCCTGACAATTTCCACTCTAATGTATTTACATTGTTCAATCCAATTAATCGATTTTCTAAGTTATTCACATATGGCGTAATTTGAGGAACTTCTCCAGTTTTGATATGGATAGTATATTCTGCTACATCTCCTTCAAAACGAACCCTAATTTTATCACTTTCATTAATTTGGTCTATTTCTTGAGCAGTTAATGGATGCTTTTTTCCATGTGCAGAGTTCCAAGTTGTTCCTCCATCAATGCTATAACTCCAATTTGCATTTTCAAATTCGTCTTCTAATATAATTTTTCCTGCATTTTCTCCATCAAATGAGAATTTTACAGATGTTTTTACCGTTTTATCCTCGTAAAAATTAAACATTCTAGCAGCAAACCAATTTCCATTGGTTCGATCAGCAACAATCTTCACATATTGTACTTTATATGGATTATCCACTTCAAACGCTTTTGTATTGGCAATTGCCTGTTCAACTGTATTTGCTTGATTGGTATAACTTAGATTCGTTTGTCTTGATAAAATTTCCCAATTTTCGCCATCTATACTTCCATAAATGGTACCATCATAGATTTTGCCATTTCCGCCACCAGCAGGAATAAATTCGACGGCTGATAAATAAACTGGTTCATCTAATTTAACAATCATATAACGTTCTGTATCACTACCATTCCAAGCAGAATGATATCTTGTATTCGCATTTCCGTCAATTGCAAATGCCGCAGCACCTCCATTATTTGTTGCTTCACTTGAAACGCCGTGAATTGATAAATGCGAAATTGGAATATATTTTCTGTTTTCTGGCAAATTATCTTGTGTAAATGTAAAGCTTGAGCTTGTTGTGCTTGCTAAATGCACACCAGTCGCACCCATTCTAACAATAACTGTTTTGTCACCTGTTAAATCTGGCTCACTATCACGATAAAATGTCCAGTTATCTTCTTCTCGATATTTCCATTGCATGGCAGGAACAGCTGCTAGCAATTTATTTTCTAAATCATTAGCATATAAAGTCGCTGGCAATCCGCTTGATTCTTGAATATCGATTTTATATAAATTTTCCTCATCATAATTAACACCAACAATATGAACATAAATATCGTTTTCTGATGTGATACCTGCAATTTGTTCTGATGTTAACTGTAATTTGTGCTCTTCTTCTGCGGTAAACGAAACCTCGTTCCATGTTTGTTTTCCATCTAAACTATAATCCCAGCGAACTCCATTTCCATCAAAACGACTTGCTAACACAATTTTACCACTATCCTCTCCATCAAATGAGAATGTTGCAATTGTTTTATCTAACTTTCCTAATAAATAATTTGCTTCTAATCTGGTAAGACTTGGTTGATAAACATAATAGTTATCAGCTGTATTATTAGGTGTTTGACTTCCTTCTGTTAAAATTCTAGTTTGCAAAAGTGTAAAACGATATTGATTTTCAATACTGGTTAAATGTGGTTTGATTAAATTGGTCAAATGTTGCATTGGTAGTGGGAAATATTTTAAATTTTCTGCCAATTCTTTGGCTAAATCAAAATATTCATTTTCTGTTTTGTTTTCATTTGCATTATAAACATTAATCAAGCCAAGCCAAGCATCCAAGTTAAAGGGTTGTATTTTTAAAGCTTTTCGATAAATTTCTTCTTGTTTTGCTAAATCATCTTGATATGAATTAGCAAGCATAAGCATTTTTTCACACTTTTCAAAATTTGTATAATCATTTAAAGCTTCTTGGGCAAGTGCCATATAGACTACTTGATAAGAACCTCTTGCATAATTGGTATTAGCATTTCCCCAACCAAGAAGTAATCTTTCACCTTTTTCGGATAAAGTCCAACCACTGACATCATTATCAAGATTCCAGTACCCTTTACCTTGAGCATCTTTTGTATAGTAGATAATGGCTGCGTGTCCTGGTTGACCAATAACAGCTGCTGGTATACCATGTGTTGTACGAATATTAGAACCACTTTTTGAGATACCACCACAAACTGCACCTGTTCCAAATTTGTTTCTGAAATTCATCCATACTTTGTATATCTTATTATCTGTAGTTCCTCTTGTTACGGATAAATTATAAGTTGGATTTGTTTTACCACCTGGTATTGTATAATTTAAATCAAATAATCCAGTACCATTTATAGCAAATAATTCGTTAAAATATTCTCTGTTTTCTTCGGTATAATAAAGATTATTGCCATAATCTGGCCATACATAAGCCATATAAGGATGAGGTGTTAAGTAATTTGTCGTTTTATATTGATCTAATTTAGTTTGAACATATGCATTTAACCACAGAATTTCCTCGTCATCGATAGCGTTATTCATAACAAAACGCATTTCTTCCACTTGCAATGCTTCAAACCATGGTGTGATGTCTAAATTGTCAATTGCTCTAAAATTTCCATTTTTATGCATATATTTGAATATCGCATAACGTCTAAGAGCATCGGATTGATTTTCTACAACACCTGATTGCATCCACAAACCAACTCTTTGTGAATGTGTTAAAGCAATAGACATTGCCATTTTTTTGTATAAATCTCCATAAGTCATATCTGGATACCATTTATTATTTAAGCATTCATTATTTGAGAAATCAGTACTATATTCATTATAAAGTCTAGAAAGTTGAACAAGTGAATTATAATAACTTCCTCCATCAGGTGTACCACCCATTATGTAAAGACGAAGATTATCTACACTATTCATTAACCATGTAAACATTTGTCTATTTTCTTCACTTTCATTCATAAAACGTTTCAAAGCATATGAACCTGATTTGTTTACAAGTTCTCTTTGCAATAGAGTTAATTCATAATCTCCCGTTATTTCTTGACCTTCATAATTTTTTAGAATTTGGTCATATTCTGCTACGGTTTTAATTCCATTGCTGTCATCATAACTTTCTTTTACTAATTTTGCATCTGCGTAGACAGAATGGTCACTTGCATTGGATGCTTTATCATCTGCATATAATTTTAAATATTTTGCATTTCTGATATCTATTTTTACAAAAGTCGCATTCTGTCCTGGTTGTTTATCAATTGGTCCATTCTCCAATTGAGATTCCCAATTTGTTCCATTCGATGATGTTAAAACATCAAATACAACACCATCTCCTCTTGTTGATGTTGTGTTTAAGCCAAGATAGGCTGTAAAGTAGTCATATTCTGCATAATCTGTTAAGTCGTAGACTACGGTAGAAGTAGCATGTGCAAAAATTCCTTTTTCAAAGGTATAATTTGCTCCTTCAACTTTTACGGAAAGTGCCGTATTATCTGGTGTTTTATCTAAAGTTACTTCTCTCCAACCTACTGATGATTGGTCTGCTACATAAGGAATATCTGACAAATAACAAAATTCCGCTTCTTCTTTTGCAAAAGATATAGAAGAAGCATTGTTTAATAAAAATACGATGAATAACAGAGCAAGACAAATAACGATTTTTATTAAAAATCGATTATCTTTTTTCTTATTTTCCATACTTTTTTTCATTATAAATCCTCCATTTCTATTATACCTTATTATCATTATACCACAAAAAAGTAATTATGTAAATAGTTTCCATAAAAAATATTCATAATTTTTTTATGGTCCTATGTTAACAATTGTTGGCATGGCATTATAACTATCATTGGATAGAATTTCTTTGGAAATAACAGTTCCAGCTAATCTTTTTTCGAGATAGGTGGTTACTTTGTAGCCACTGTGCCCAGCTTGAGTCACGACTTGTTGACCCGGAGCAAGGGTAGGATCTGGCACGTATTGCGTTTCGTAAGGAATGGTTTGCGTAGTAACAGGGATAATTTTAATGGCATATTCAATTTCTTCTTTAATACCATGAATTCTAAATTCAACAATTCCGTTTGCCACATTTGCTTCAAATTTAATAGGATAAGTTCTTGAATTTTTAAATTTGAAATCCTGTACACCATAAACAACAGTTGCATCACGACCAGCTGGTACGTAACTGGTGGTATAGGAATGGTTACGTCTTTGTGTAATTTCTAAATTGGCAAGTAGTACAGCGTTGTAAAGGGTAGAGGAGATTTGACAGATGCCACCTGCTAAACCATCCACAACTTTTCCGTTTTCATAAATTTTGGCGTTGGTGTAACCATCTTCTATGGTTCTTTTTCCAACGACTTCGTTGAAGGAAAATTCTTCGCCTGGCATAAGAACAACACCATTAATTTTGTCAGCTGCTATTTTTAAATTACCACTTCGATTTTTATTGCTAGCATCGTATTTGGTTGAAAAGAAAGCGATTTCATAGGGGAATGCTTCGGTTCCAATATCGTCAATAGTTTTTGCAGCTGGTGTTAATTTTAGCGGAATGGTGTATTCTGTTTTGGTTTCGTCAGCAATGATAGCTTTGGCTTCCTCCATGGAAATGGCGAAATCGACACCGTCTTTTTCTTTAAAAATTTGAAAGGGTTGTTCGATATAATAAGCGTCTTGTGGTTCTGAGTGAACTTCTGCATAAATTTTGTCTAAATCAATTGGTTCTGGATTTAGATTGTCAACTTGAATTTCGATGATATCTTCTTGACTATTCTGGATAATTTCTGTCGCATTGCGATTTTGAATATGTTGCAAAATATCGTTTTTTAGAGCCTCTTTTTTGAGTGCGATTCCAGATTGACCTTTATCAATGAATAGTTCGTTTCCTTCTATATAATAGCTTGCTTGAACAACTAAGCCAGGAATTTTAGAAGCGATATCATCTAAGATGTTATCGAGAGAAGTTTCATTATAATGGCTTGTTATTTCTATATTTTTGCCTAAAAAAGCAGTGGCAAGTAAGGTATAATTATTGATAATAATATTATTGTCCTTACCAATATTATAAGCTTCTGTAACACTATTTGTTACATCATAAGTATAATCGATTTGGTGAATGTCAAAGTCAGTGGTATAATCTTCGCCATAACTTAGCTGGATAGGTTGCATTAATTCAATATTAATGGCTTCGTTGATTTTGTTGGTTGCTTCTTCTAGGGTTAAATTAGAAACATCAATTCCTTTGATACAAACTCCTTTAGCAATGGTTTGCTTGCTTAAATTCAGTAGTGAAAAAATAGTTGAAAAAAGTAAAAGAATGATAAATATAAGAGTAATAATTATTATTTTCCACAATTTTTTATTTTTTGTTTTGGTATCAGCTTTTGGTTCATTTGTAGACATTTGGCTGTTTCCTCCTTAAAATAATATATTTTATATTATCATAAGTAGACTTTTTTAGCAATATATTTTGTGGGTTAAATTTTTTTCGATTTCTACTAGACAAGTTAGAAAATTATGGATATAATAAAGAGAGTTTATTCGACAAAAAGTGAGGTAGAAAATGTTAGGGAGATTGATAGAACGTATTCGAAAAGAAAAAGGAATTTCAAAAACAGAATTAGCAAGACTTACACGGAATTGATGTAGGGCATTTATCGCATATTGAAAAAGGGGAAAGGAACCCAAGCACCAAAACATTAAAAACAATAACATCGGCTTTAGGCGTGCCTTTTGAAATGCTTTATTATACGTTTGATAAGGAATTAAAGGAACCACAAATTGAACGAAATTACATAAATTACGTAACATACAACCAAATTCCAGCTTTTACGGATTTTGATTTGATTGATTGTCCTGCCAATTTTGCCAATGCGTCATTAGCGTTTAAGGCGCCAGATAATTCAATGGAGCCAATGATTAAGGAACATTCGTATGCTTTCGTAGAGCTGAATGCGATTGTAAATCATAAGGAAATTGGGCTTTTTAAGGTAAATGATAGATTTATGATTCGCAAATTAATTTATAAAAAGGATCATTTTATTTTGAAACCAAATAATAGCATGTATAAAGACACTGTGATAGGGGATTCTGACGAATTTTCGATTATTGGAAAAATTTATGTCTAAGATTGAATTTTTTTATCAAATTGACTTGAAAAATTTTTTGGTTCATAATATAATAAAAACGATAAAATTTTATTACTACATAAGAGGAGAGTTTTATGGAACTTGTAAAAAATATATTTTTTAATACAGATAAATTGACATCCAATTCGCTTGTTAAAATATCTTATACAGGAAGTCTTTTTCAGAATAATTCGGAAAAAGTGAAAATTCACTATGGTTTTGGAAACGATTGGGAGAATTTGACAGAAGCAGACATGAAAAAAACGGATTTAGGTTTTCAAATAGAAGTGGATTTGTTGGATAGCAGTACGTTTAATTTTTGTCTAAAAAATGAAAAAGATGAGTGGGATAATAATGATGGACAAAATTATGTTTTTCCAATAGAACATCCAGATACTTCTTTGATGATGATGGAAGAGACACCAATTGCGCGTCCACGACATTTGCGTAAATCTTATTTGATTTCTAAAAAAATAAGATTGGCAATTTATAAAATTATTATTTCCATTCCGAAATTGATTTCAGGAAATTATAGGAGAAAAGAAAAAAGTGCTGATTTGTAAAATCAAGAAAAATAAAGATAAAGTGTAATATTTTATGGAAAATAGCATATAATATAGTATAAATGTTTATTATATAAGAAAAATTGCTTAAAATGAATGAGAAAACAGTTGACAATTTTGAAAAAATGTGTTATAATAAATTTTAGTTTTAAATAGAAAGATGTTTGAGCTTTCTATTCTATATCGCGGGGTGGAGCAGTTGGCAGCTCGTTGGGCTCATAACCCAAAGGTCGCAAGTTCGAGTCTTGCTCCCGCAACCAAATGTAAGTTTCCCTATAAGGTATGCCCTTATAGGGATTTTTAAGGAGGAAGACTATATGAAATCACCCAATAAAGTAGAACCTAGAACATTGCCGGGGTTTATGGAATTACAACCAACAGACCAGATTGTATTGAACCAAATGAAAGAAAAAATTCAGAAATCGTATGAAAGATTTGGCTTTTTGCCAATGGATACACCGATTTTGGAGCTGTCTGAGGTTTTACTGGCAAAGGCTGGAGGAGAAACGGAAAAACAGATTTATCGCTTTACAAAAGGGGATACGGATTTAGCAATGAGGTTTGACCTTACAGTTCCACTGGCAAAATATGTGGCACAGAATTATGGGGTTTTGCAATTTCCTTTTAGAAGATACCAGATTGGCAAAGTATACCGAGGAGAAAGACCGCAAAGAGGCAGATTTCGAGAGTTTTATCAAGCTGATATTGATATTATTGGGGATGGAGAATTGTCTCTTCTAAATGATGCTGAAATTCCAAGCATTATTTATACAACATTTAAAGAGTTGGGGTTTGACAATTTTACGATTTGCATGAATAATAGAAAAATTTTGAATGGATTTTTTAATTTTTTACAGTTGGCAGAATTGTCAACAGAAGTTATGAGAATTATTGATAAACTGGAGAAAATCGGATTGGATTGTGTCCAAAAAGAACTTTCAGAAGTTGGAGTGAATGAAAAATCGATTGACCAGATTTTAAATTTTATTTCTATCACTGGAAGTAATGATGAGAAAATTCAAGCGCTAGAAAAATTAAATATTGCTAACCCTGTATTTGAAAGTGGTTTGTCTGAGCTGAAAGAAGTGATTAAACATATCAAACTTTTTGGTGTTCCAGAAAGTCATTTTATGGTGGATTTGACGATTGCGAGAGGTTTGGATTATTATACAGGAACTGTATATGAAACATTTTTGAATGATTATAAACAGATTGGGAGTGTTTGCTCTGGTGGAAGGTACGACAATTTGGCAGATTATTATACAGATAAACCATTACCTGGGGTTGGAATTTCGATTGGGTTGACTAGATTGTTTTATCAGTTAAACGAATTAAATTTAGTAAAAGTTGACAAAACTTCTATTTCTGATGTGCTAGTGGTTTCGATGTCAGATGATATTTCAGCTTGTTTACCAGTGGCAAGTGCCTTCAGAGAAGAAGGGATTTCTACAGAAGTTTATATGAACAACAAGAAAATGAAAGCAAAATTCAAATATGCTGATAAACTTAATATTCCATATATGGCAATCCTTGGAGAAGACGAAGTCAAAAATGGAACAGTTTCGCTGAAGAATTTGTCAACAGGTGAACAAAATACAATGACGATATTAGAAGCGGTTCAAATTCTTAAAGCAAAAAGATAGTAATTTCAAAAATTTTCTAATGAGAATAAGGTGTGGAAAAGGGTGGAGGATTGAATGGAAGCAAATAATAGAAGATTATATACAAAAATAATAGAGCAAACATATAGACAATACACTATACCTGTTTACCAAAGATTGTATTCTTGGCAGAAACAGCAATGCAATCAATTATATGATGATATTATGGATAGTATAAAAAAGGGAAGAAATCATTATTTGGGAAGTTTGGTTTATTTTGAAAAAACAGAAAATAATTTTTCTTTTTGTCCAATAATTGATGGACAGCAGAGAGTAACGACAGTTATATTGTTGCTAAAAGCTTTATATGATATGGCAGACGATGAGAAAGATAAAACGATAAAAAACAGAATTTATCATTCCTTGTATAACGATAATTGTGAAGAAAGATATAAACTGAAATTAAAATCTGTAGATAGTGATAATCAAGAATTAGAAAAGGTTCTGATGGGAAATTTAAGTGATTTAGACCAATCATCCAATGTTGCGATTAATTATCATAATTTTATAGATAGAATAAAAACATCAGTAGAGTTGGAGCAAGTATCAATTGATGAAATTTTTGAAGGTATAACGAATTTAGAAGTGGTAGAAATCATTATTGATAAAAATGATGACCCACAGCTGATTTTTGAAAGCATCAATTCAACTGGAATGTATTTGGAAACTTCGGATTTAATCAGAAATTTTTTGTTAATGGGAATCAAAGATGCAGGAAAGCAAAAGGAATATTATAAAAAATATTGGGTTAAATTGCAAAATGATGTGGGAAAAGATAATATCGAAAAGTTTTTCTATGATTTTTTAGTCATGAAAGATGCGAGATACATACAGGAAACGAAAGTATATGATAATTTTAAATTATATTACAGAAAAGTGAATAATCAAGAATATGTTTTTGAAGAAATTGTAAAATTTGGAGAATACTATAAATTAATTGTGTGCAATAATTCTAAATTATTTGGCGAAAAATCTAATCAATTATGCGCTTTATTTGGATTGTTAAAACATAGTACAATTTATCCATTTTTACTACAAGTTTGTGATGATTTTCAGGGAGTCCAAAAATTATATAGAAATGATGTTGCTGATGATGAAGTGGAAGCGATTAAATCAAAGGAAGAAGAATTCAATAAAATATTGTTTTTATTTGGAAATTATGCGTTAAGAAGAGCAGTGGCAGAAGTACCATCTTCAAGTTTAAGAAGGTTTTATGCTGGTTTATATAATAGAGTATTTGGGATTAATAAAGTAAATCAAAAGATGTATTACAAAGCCTTAGAATCATACTTATGTACGCTAAAAACGAATGATAGAATGCCAAGTGATAAAACTTTTGAGGACAGTCTTATTTATAATAATATGTATAAAAAGTCAAAAATATTAAGATATTTCTTTGATTTTATAGAAAATGATAATGAAGAACCAGTGGATATGTCAGATATGACGATTGAACATATTTTACCAGAAACGTTAAGTAATCAGTGGAAGAAAGATTTGGGTGAGGCAAGGTATCAAGAAATATATGATAAATATGTTCATACATTGGGAAATTTATCCATAACAGGCTATAACTCTGAGTATAGTAATCATTCATTTATTGAAAAAAAGAAAAAATTTAAGGAATATTTTTGCGCAGGAAAAAGTAAAGTAAAAATTTTAAATGAAGAATTACTAGATGAAACTATTAATAAATGGGAAGAAGATGAAATTATAACGAGAGCCAAACGATTATCTGGAAAAATCATAAGTCATTATTCATATCCAGATAATATAGATACCACTTTAGAATTTGAGAAATATTATGAATTTTATATTGATAATGAAGAAGATGATGGGGGCGAATATGTTAATAATCAATCTTATAAATTATATGGTTTCAAATACGATGGAGTGAAATATAGAGCGAATTATTTTAAGAAAATATATGTAGAAATGATAAGAATTCTATATTCAAGCAATTCAGGTATATTGGATGAATTAGCCAAGCAGAATTTTAAATTTGAAAATGGAACGAAAATAATATTTTCTAAAGAAAGAGTAAATCAATGGCAAACAGAAATTGCACCTACCTTATTTATTGAAACAGGATATAGTAGACATATGATATTTTGGTGGATTAGGGAATTATTTAAAAAATATCAATTGGATATACAGAATTTTTGCATTTTATTTACAGATAAAGAATAATGAAATATGTTAGAATGTCCTAAAAGGAGTGATTAAGATTAACTGGTTAAATGCTGAAGTAGAAGGAAAAGTTTACAAAAGAATTATGATTATCGGAATAATCGTTAGCATTATTTATATATTATTAACGTTTATGTCTTTTGCACTTCCTCGTGTGTATCATTTGGGCAAAAATACAAAAATTGATACAGAACATACCGTCAAAAATGGAATTTTGAACTTGTACAGAGGAAGTTTAAGATTGGAAATTTCAGGCTGGGCGTATAAGGAAGGACAATCCATAGAGACCTTTAAAAGCAGTTTTATCCTGAAAAATCGAGAAAACGAGAAAATGTATTTGCTCAAAACAGGGATGGAGTTGGTAGAAGAAAATCAATTTGTGGATGGTTACGAATGTCTAAACAGTGGCTTAAAAACGGAAAGCATTGTGCTTGGATTGCCCAATGCAGGCTATGATTTATATATTTTATATCAAAATGACGGAGAAGATTTGCTAGTAGACACAGGCGTAGAAGTCAATTTATAAGGAGAGAAAAATGACAAAAATAAGGAACTTTTTGAAAACGAACCAAGGAAAATGTTTGCTAATTTTTTTTATATTAGAATTTTTCATCAGCATTTGGATTACGCCAAACAAATATGACTCTGAATTTTTTATCAAACAAATGCAGGAAATGTCGATTTGGGATTTTATTAGTATGCGCTATCAAACTTGGACTTCCAGAGTTTTCATCGAAACTTTAATTTGTCTAATTTTGCCCAAAACGGGCATTATTTGGGCAATGTTAAACACAATCATAATGACGATTTTAGGATATTCTATTTTAAAACTATTTGTCAAAGAAGACAATAAAATATTGAATTGGATGGCGATTTGCTTTATTTTAATTTATCCGCTAGATAAAATCGCGTCTTGCGACTGGGGAGCAGGGTCCATGAATTACACTTGGCCGCTTGCCATGCTGCTTTTTAGCATGATTCCTATTGCAAAAATACAACGCCAAGAAAAAATCGAAAAATTCATGTATCCGATTTATTCAGCAGCTTTGGTTTTTGCTTGCAATCAGGAGCAGTGTTGTATGCTCGCGTTTTGCGCTTATACTATTTTTACAATTTATCATATTTTAAAAAATAAAAAAGTGCATCCATTTTTGGTTGTGCAATGCATTTTTGCACTTTTCAGTTTACTATTTATTGCGACTTGCCCGCGGAAATTATGCCAGAAAAACAGAAGAAATCGCGACTTATTATATGGAATTTGCATCTTTGGGTTTTCTTGACAAAGTTTCCTTAGGTTTAACGGCAACTGTCAACCATTTATTGGTTGGTACAAATCTTGTTTATTTTGTGTTTTCGCTTGTCTGCTGCGTGTATATTTTCAAGCAATATAAACAAAATTTGTACCGCGCCGTTAGCCTAATTCCGTTGGTTACGAGCTTGGTTTTTGGTATTTTAAAAGATGTTGTTTGTAGAGTATTTCCGTATTTTGGCGTGTTTCATGAAATGCTCATGAAAGAAACGGCTATGCTAACACCGGGAAATTACTTAGATTTCATTCATTTTTTGCCACTGATTTTGGCCTTTTTAGTGTTGGGCAGTATGCTACTTAATATTTTGCTGATTTTCAAAAATTTGAAAAATAATACTGCTATCGTGATTTATATTTTGGGAGTGATGTCTAGAGTGGCTCTAGGGTTTTCGCCAACAGTATTTTCGTCAGCAGACAGAACCTTTCTCTTTTTTGAATTTGCACTCATCATTATCAGTATTTTAGTTTGGCAAGAATTTGAAAAGGAAACAGACAAATCACAAATCAAAGTCAGAAGTCGATTAGCAACTTTCATAGCAGTGATAGCAGTTTTGCAATATGTTCATACGCTAATTTACACCTTCATGAGTCAAATGTAGGAAACGATTTTAATAAAATTTTAGTGAAAAACGAACTATTAAAGATTCTTTAATAGTTCATTTTTGTTATAAAATTTGAAAAAATGCAAAAAATAGAAATAAAATTAAATGTTAGCCTTGACAAACAAAAGACAACATTATATAATGTTAACCGTGATTAACTATTTAGGAGAAAAGTATGATTTCACAATCATTAGAAGAGTATTTGAAAACGATGTATGTGTTGAAAAAACAAAATGGACGAGTGCGTGTGACTGATATTGCAGAAAAAATGGATTGTACAAAAGCAAGTGTGAATAAGGCGGTTCGCAACTTGAAAAATCATGAACTTTTGCATTATGAAACATATGGAACGATTGAATTGACGGAAGCTGGGGAAAATTTAGCTAAAAAAATCTTAGAAGCATATGATATTGTTTTTTTGTTTTTGAAAGAGGTTTTAAATTTGGAGGAAGAGGCGGCTAGGCAAGAAGCTGAAAAAATGAAATCCAATATGACAGACGATACCATAAATAAGTTAGCCAAGTATGTGCATAAGGCTCTGGATTTAAACGAGTTAGATTGTGATTATGATGTGAACAAAGAAAAATGTCGTTCTTGCAAGCGCAGAACGAATGTAAAATTGTAGAGAACAGAAAGGGAAAATCATGGGGGAAAATTTGTTAGAAATTAAAGATTTACATGTCAATGCAGAGGAAAAAGAAATTCTAAAAGGAATTAATTTGGAAATCAAAAAAGGCGAAATTCATGTTATTATGGGACCAAATGGTTCTGGGAAAACCACGACTGCAAATGCTATTTTGAACAATCCAATGTACACCAAAACGGCAGGAACCATTACTTTTGAAAACGAAAATATCAATGATTTAAAAACTGATGAAATTGCACGAAAGGGAGTTTTCATGTCTTTTCAATTGCCAGAGGAGATTCCGGGGGTTTCGGTCACCAATTTTTTGAAATATGCCAAAAATAAAATGACAGGAAAGCCAGTGAAAATCTTTGAATTTAAAGAAGAATTAAAAAACAATATGCAAGAATTAAATATGAACCCCAAAAATATGGAAAGAAGTTTGAATGTTGGCTTTTCAGGCGGCGAAAAAAAGAAAAATGAGATTTTGCAAATGCTTGTGTTAAATCCGAAATTGGCGATTTTGGACGAGACGGATTCTGGTTTGGATGTGGACGCAATTAAAACGGTTTCCAAGGGGATTGAGATGTTCAAAAATGAGGAAAATGCGGTTTTGATTATTACGCATAATACGAAAATTTTGCATAGTTTGAAAGTGGATTTTGTGCATGTTTTGGTAAATGGGCAAATTGTCAAAACGGGAACGCAGGATTTGGCAAAGCAAATTGAAGAAAATGGGTATGGGCAATTTAAAGCATAAAAAAGGCGGCTGTTACACCGCCTAGTCCAAGAGGACTATAATGGAAGATTGGCTGCAATAAAAAAGAACAGCAAGACTGACAATAGTGTGACAAGTGCAAAGTTGCGAATTTTTACTATTTTTTGGTGCCGCAACTCCATTAGGCGTTCTACTTCTGCCAATGTTTTTCTAGTATCCAATGGTATACACCTTCCTTCTATCATTTAATTTATATAGTATAACATAAAAATCCATAAAAGTCAAGAAGCTGGGAACGTTATTTTTCAATAGAAAGGAAAAAATCATGAGTAAAGTAGAAAGTAAAGTGGGATAATGGATAAAAATAAGCCACCAGCCGAAGTGCTCGGCTGGCGTTAGACTGGATTTTTGAATTATTTGCGTTTGTTTTTGAGATAATCCAAAATCATGCTTAATGCAAACAGCGGTACTAAAAAAGGAAGATAGGGTTTTAAAGCTTCCAATTTTTCGAGTTGAAGCTTATCAGCCTCTAACAAGTAGTCCCATAGGTTCATAACATCCCTCCTTATGTGTTTGTGTCTTGAAGATAGAGAAGAAAACTAAATAATATGCCGGTAAGAAGCATACTAAATACTTGTAAACCAGGGCTTGAACTGGTCCACATATTAATTCCAAGTCCAATCATAGCAGAAACTTTCCAAATAGTTAAATTTTGAGTTATTGCAATAAGCAGGAACATTCCAATGTACAATATAATTGCTTGGAGAGATATATTTTTCGAAAATAGAATAAATATTCCAAACAAAAAGAAATGGGTACCAATGCCAAGTGAAAAATATGACATGGATGTTCCTAAACCTGAGAAGGTCAGGAAAAAGATTCCCAAACTCATTAGAATTGCCCAAGGCCGCATATTGTTTGCGAAAATGGTGCATATTCCAAAGAAAATCATACCACTAGCTATACTGTAACCTAATTGTTTGTTCATAAAAGCACCTCTCTTTTCTAAATATT
Organism: uncultured Clostridium sp.; assembly: GCA_947571115.1. Taxonomy (GTDB): domain Bacteria; phylum Bacillota; class Clostridia; order TANB77; family CAG-508; genus Scatovivens. The sequence continues at coordinate 26,088 of CANOWW010000010.1, read as the reverse complement.
TAATACTAATATTATATCATAAATTAACATAAAAGTCAAGAAGCTGGGAACGCTATTTTTCAATAGAAAGGAAAAAATCATGAGTAAAACTGAAATTAAAGAAATTAATCGAAATATTTACGAGTTTAAAAACAAAGACGAATACGATTTCAAGATAAAAAAAGGCTTGACGCCTGAAATTATTGAAGAAATTTCAAATCAGAAAAATGACCCAGATTGGATGCGAGCATTTCGATTAAAAGCATTGCAAGTTTACAATGAATTGGAACTTCCAACTTGGGGGCCAGATTTAAGTGAGTTAGACATGAGCGAAATTGCAACATATGTGCGCCCCAAATCGCAACTTCATAATTCGTGGGAGGATGTGCCGGAAGACATTAAGAATACGTTTGATAAACTCGGCATTCCAGAAGCGGAGAAAACGTCGTTGGCAGGAGTTGGTGCGCAGTACGATTCCGAAGTTGTCTATCATAGCATGAAACAGGAATTACTAGAGCAGGGCGTTGTGTACACAGATATGGAAACGGCGCTCAAAGAATATCCGGATTTGGTTAAAAGTCATTTTATGAAATGTGTACCAGTTTATGACCACAAATTTGTGGCTTTGCATGGGGCTGTGTGGTCAGGTGGCTCGTTTGTGTATGTGCCAAAAGGCGTTAAGGTTGACATTCCTCTGCAATCATATTTTCGCTTGAATTCTCCAGAATCTGGGCAATTTGAGCATACTCTTATTATTGTTGATGAAGGTGCAAGTTTGCATTTTATTGAAGGTTGTTCGGCGCCCAAATACAACAAAGTCAATCTACATGCGGGTTGTGTGGAGTTGTATGTGAAAGATAACGCTTATTTGCGTTATTCGACCATTGAAAATTGGTCTAAAAATATGTTAAATTTGAACACAAAAAAGGCAATTGTTGGGAAAAATGCCAAAATGGATTGGGTGTCTGGTTCGTTTGGCTCTAAAATTTCGATGTTGTATCCGATGAGCATTTTGAATGGAGAGGGCGCCAAAACGGAATTTACAGGGATTTCTTTTGCTGGAAAAGGGCAGAATTTGGATAATGGTTTTAAAGTGGTTCATAATAGCGAAAATACATCAAGCGTGATAAATGCGAAATCGATTTCAAAAAATGGCGGAAAATGCACGTATCGTTCCTTGGTGCGTATTGGCGAAAATGCGAAACATTCCAAATCTTCAGTTTCTTGCGAATCACTGATGTTGGATGATATTTCTGTTTCTGATACCATTCCAGTAAACGATATTCAAACAGACGAAGTGGAATTTTCGCATGAGGCAAAAATTGGTAAAATTAGTGATAAAACGATTTTTTATTTGATGAGCCGAGGGCTGTCAGAAGAAGATGCATTAGGCTTGATAGTCAGAGGTTTTGCGTATCCTATTTCAAAAGAGTTACCAGTGGAATATGCAGTAGAAATGAACAATTTGATTAATTTGGAGTTAGAAGGAGCAATTGGGTAAATGGAAATAACGAAATTAAATGAGACGCCTGTGAGGACGTCACGAAATTTTAACATTAATAACATCAAGTTAGAAAATATTCTAATTTCTGAAAATATTGCGAGTTTTGCTAATGTTAAGAAAACGGGACAGAGTGAGAAAATAAAAATAGATGAAAATTGCGGTCCAATTGATTTGAAGTTTGGTTTGAGTGAAGAGCTAACAAATCAAGTTCGTAAACAAGCAAACCAAAAAGTGCATGTTAACATTACGGGCGCCGCAGAAAAAGAGGAAAAAATTGAGTTTTACTTGGATAATCAAAATCTGAATTTAGTTGACGATATTGAAATTATGGCAAGTGAAAATGTAAAAGCAACAGTTATTTTAATGTATCAGTCAGAAAAAGATTTGACTTGTTATCACAATGGAATTTTGCGAGTGACAGCACAGAAAAATGCAAATATAAATATTGTTTTACTTAATTTGTTGAATACAAATGCCACTCATTTTATGGCGATTGAAAATACATTGGAAGAAAATGCAAAAGTACAGTTTTGCGTTGTTGATTTTGGTGGTAAAAAGAGTGTAACCAATTTATATTCTAATTTAGCAGGAAAGTTGTCAGAACATAGGATTGATGCGATTTATTTAGGTAAAGAAAATCAGATATTTGATTTGAATTATATAACGGAATTAAGTGGAGAGAAATCAAAAGTTAACATGGAAGTGCAAGGAGCTTTGAAAGATACTGCCAAAAAGCATTTCAAAGGAACGATTGATTTCAAAAAGGGGTGTAAAAAAGCAAAAGGCAGTGAAAATGAGGCATGTATGCTGCTTTCTGATACGGCAAAGTCAATTTCGCTTCCCATGCTTTTGTGCTCTGAAGAAGAGGTCGAAGGAAATCATAGTAGTTCTGCGGGCAGGATTAACGAAAAAGAATTGTTTTATATGATGAGCCGAGGTTTTAATGAAAAAGAAGCTATGAAATTAATGGTTCGAGCCAAATTTAATAAAATTTTGGCAAAAATAAAAAATGAAGGAATTAGAGAATTTATTTTGCAAAAAATGGATGAGAAGTTGGATTAGAATGAACTATTAAAGAAGCTTTAATAGTTGAAATAAAGAAAAACTCTTTGAAATCAAAACAAATTTTTGTAAAAATTATTGCAATTTATTTATAACTGTAGTATAATTGCGAAAATAAGAAATGGAGTTGATTTCATGAATAAATTGAAAAAGAATAAAATGGATACAAATGAGAATTTTGAAGACATTAAACATGTCGACGAAGTTGGAACAGAATATTGGTATGCAAGAGAATTGCAGAGAGTTTTAGATTATAAAGAGTGGCGAAAGTTTGAAAATGTCATTGAAAAAGCAAAAAAATCGTGTGAAAATGCTGGTAATAGTAAGGTTGAACATTTTGTCGGCGCCGACAAAACGATAAAGATGCCTAAAGGAGCGACAAAAAATATTCGAGATTATAAGCTAACTCGTTATGCTTGTTATTTAATTGCACAAAATGGGGATAGTAGAAAGGAAGTTATTGCACTTGCTCAAACATATTTTGCTATTCAAACGAGGAAGCAAGAAATTAGTGAAAGAGAGTATAATTCTTTAACAGAAGATGAAAAGCGATTTTATCAGAGAAATTTAACGAGAAAAGGTAATTATTCATTAAATCAAACGGCTAAAAAAGCAGGAGTTAAAAATTTTGATAAATTTCATAATTTTGGTTATAAAGGATTGTACAATGGAGAAACGGCTGACGATATTGCGAAGAGAAAAGGGCTGCGATATCGAGAAAATATTTTAGATAATATGGGAAGCGATGAATTAATAGCAAATTTGTTTAGAATTTCCCAAGCAGAACAGAAGTTAAAGAGGGATAACATACAATCGGAAAAAGAGGCAAATGAAGCTCATTATGAAGTGGGAATCAAAATAAGAAATACGATTAAAGACCTTGGTGGAATGATGCCGGAGGATTTGCCAACGCCAAAAAAGAGTTTGAAACTATTGGAAAAGGAAGGTAAGAAAAGTTTGAAAAAAGTAAATGGTTAATTTATAATCAAAGGAGAAATGAAATGGAAAAAGTATTGTATAAAACGGAAGAGGGAACGACGAGTATTGATGTTACTTTTAAAGATGAAAATATTTGGCTGACGCAAAAAGCAATGGCTGAATTGTTTGATACAACTGTTGCCAATATTAATGTACATATTAAAAATATTTATGAAGCAAACGAATTAGACGAAAAACGAACGATTAAAGATTCTTTAATCGTTCAAAATGAGGGTGCAAGAGAAGTAACAAGGCAAGTCTTGTTATATAGTTTAGATGTGATTATTGCGGTTCGGTTATCGTATTAATTCAAAAAGAGCGAGTGATTTTCGCATGTGGGCTATGCAAGTTTTGAAAAAACATATTGTTAATGAAGTTAAAATGAAGGAGAAAAGGGAAGCGCATAAAAAAGAAATTTTGATTTTATTGTGTGGGATGATTTTAGGAATCTGGCTAGTAAGGATTATGTTTGGGTAGAATAAAAAAACGAACTATTAAAGATTCTTTAATAGTTCAAAAGGGGGAGAAATGGACGATTTCAAAAAGGATTTTCCGATTTTGCAAAATCGAGAAATGGTGTATTTGGATAGTGGGGCGACGACGCAAAAGCCTGTGCAGGTGATAAAAAAGATTGAAGAATTTTATGAAACCCAAAATGCAAATCCGCATCGAGGTGCGTATGCTTTGAGTATGGAAGCAACTGAGGTTTATGAAAGTGCACGAAAAAAAATTGCGCAATTTATTCATACAAAATCTAGCGACGAAATTATTTTTACAAAAAATGCAACCGAAGCCTTGAATTTGATTGCGTATTCGTATGGCATGGAAAATTTGAAATCAGGCGACGAAGTTGTGATTTCGATTATGGAGCATCATTCCAATTTGGTGCCTTGGCAAAAAGTTTCTAAAGTAACAGGTGCAAAATTGAATTATATGTATCTGAATTACAATTTTGAAATTTCAGATGAAGAGATTGAAAATAAAATCACAGACCAAACGAAAATAGTTGCCATTACACAAGTTTCCAATGTTTTGGGGACCATCAATCCTGTCGAAAAAATTATCAAACAGGCGCATAAAAAAGGAGCAATTGTGATTGTGGACGCTTCGCAAAGTATTCCGCATAGGAAAATTGATGTGCAAGATTTGGATGCAGATTTTCTTGTGTTTTCGGGACATAAAATGCTAGCTCCGCTTGGAATTGGCGTTTTGTATGGCAAACGTGAATTATTAAATCAAATGAGCCCATTTTTGATGGGGGGCGATATGATTGAATATGTGTATGAGCAAGAAACAACGTTTGCGCCACTTCCAAACAAGTTTGAGGCAGGAACACAGAATGTGGAAGGTGTGGTTGGCTTGGCGGCTGCGATTGATTATATCGAAGAAATTGGGTATGATAAGATACAGAAAATCGAAAATGAAGTGATTTCGTATGCGAGAGAAGAATTAGCAAAGCTGAATTTTTTAACGTTGTATTTGACACCAAATGAAGAAAGTCATTCAGGCGTGATTTCATTTAATATGAAGGGTGTTCATCCGCATGATGTGGCGAGTATTTTGGATGGTCAAGGCGTGTGCGTGCGTTCGCGGAAATCATTGTGCCCAGCCATTGATGCGATTTTTGGGGATTGATTCGACGTGCCGTGCTAGTTTTTATTTTTATAATGATAAGGAAGATGTAGACAAGTTGGTTGAGGCTTTGAAAAAGGCGTATGCGATGTTTGAGAAGTATTTGAAAAATTAATTTGGAGGAAATATGGACGAGTTAGAAGATATTTACAATGATTTGATTATGGAGCATAGTATGAATTCTTACAACAAGAAAAAGTTGCAAAATGCTGATTTTGAAGAAATGGGGCATAATCCAAATTGTGGAGACGAGATTACATTAGAGTTAAAATTGAATGGAAATGTGATTGAAGATATGGCTTTTTCAGGGCATGGCTGCGCAATTTCTTTGAGTTCTACCTCGATTATGATTGATACTTTAAAAGGAAAAACGATAGAAGAGGCGAAGGAAATTATTGGGACATTTATTGGGATGATAAAAAGAGAAATAACAAATGAAGAGGATTTGAGGGGGCTGGAAGATGCGATTGCGTTTAAAAATGTATCAAATATGCCAGCACGTGTGAAATGCGCGCTTTTGGCATGGCATACCATGGAGGATATTTTGAGTAAAAATGAAAAATAATGTCAAAAAATGACGAAAAGAAATTTAAAAAGTAGTAGACAAATCATAAAAAACATTGTAAAATAGTTAACTAAGGAATGACAATAAACAGATGTGGTTGCCACCCAAATACATAGCTTTTGCTATGAGAATGGAGGTGGTGTTTATGGAATTTTTACTAATTATATTTTACATATTAGGGTTTTCCCTAACTATAAACGTAGCCTTGATAGCAGTTATATTAATGCATTTTATGAACAAGGAATAAAATAACAGCACACATCTCGTTTTTGCTAGCGATGTGTGCTATTTACACATTGTGGCAACCACATTTGGATTGTCATTTCTTATCTTTATTATACAATATTTTGAATAAAAATGTCAAGAGTTAGGAATTAAAAATGAAAAATAAAAAAGTTTTATTAGGAATGAGTGGGGGCGTGGATAGTTCTGTGGCGGCTGTGCTTTTGCAAGAACAAGGATATGAAGTGATTGGTTGCACGTTAGAATTGTTTGCAGGAAGCAGTTGCTGTGATACAGAGACTTATTTGGATGCGAAAAATGTGTGCAACCAAATTGGAATTCCGCATTTTATCTATGATTATAAAAAAGAATTTCAGAAATTTGTGATTGACAATTTTATAGAAGTTTATGCAAGTTGCAAAACGCCAAATCCGTGTATTGAGTGTAATAAATATATGAAGTTTGAGTTGATGTGGGAAAAGGCGCAGGAACTTGGGTGTGATTTTTTGGCAACAGGACATTATGCTAAAACGGAATTTAGCACACAATATCAAAAATGGGTTTTGAAAAAGTCAAAGAATGAGAAAAAGGACCAGAGTTATGTTTTGTGGAATATGCCAAAAGATTTGATAGAACACATTTTGTTTCCACTTTCGGACTTTGAGAGTAAAGAGGAAATTCGTGAATTGGCAAAGGCGAGAAATTTGAAGGTTGCAAGTAAACCAGATAGTGAGGATATTTGCTTTGTTCCAGATGGCAATTATAAAAAATTTTTGGAAAGCCATTCAAAAATAAAACCTCAAGTGGGAAATATTGTAAATGTGAAAGGCGAAGTTTTGGGACAACATAAGGGATTGTATTATTATACAATTGGGCAACGAAAAGGCTTGAGAATTGCGCATCAGACGCCACTTTTTGTGCTGGGGTTTAATCGTGAAAAAAATGAAGTCATTGTTGGTGAAGAACAGGAATTATATACGAAAGAGGCTTTGGTGGAAGAGTTTAATTTGTTGTTGGTAGATGACATTTTGGAGCCAATAGAAGTAGATGTAAAGACAAGATATTCTACGAAAGCAACAAGGGCGAAAATTATACAAGAGAAAAATTACATAAAAGTTGTTTTTGAAGAACCACAAAGGGCGATTACGCCGGGACAATCCGCTGTTTTTTATCAAAAAGATGTTGTGGTGGGTGGTGGAAAATTCACAAAAAATTCACAAAAAGGAAATATTTTGTAAATGTTTGTATGATATATAATATTTATATAGGAAAATTTAGGAATTTTTCTGGAAAAATAAAGGAGGATAAAAGATGATAGCAATTGGTTGTGATCATGGAGGATATAAATTAAAGGAAGAAATTAAAAAATATTTAGAAGAACAAGGAATTGAATATAAAGATTTTGGGACGTATTCAGAAGAGAGAACAGATTATCCATTGTATGGGGAACAAGTTGCTAGAGCGGTTCAGAGCAAGGATTGTGAAAAAGGAATTTTGATTTGTGGTACTGGGTTTGGTATGAGCATTTTTGCGAATAAATTTAAAGGAATTCGTTGTGCTTCTTGTTGGAATGAAGAAGTTGCGAAGTTACTAAAGGCGCATAATGATGCGAATATTATTGCTTTGCCGGGAAGATTTATTAATATATCAGAAGCGGTGGTTATTTTAAGAGCTTGGCTTGGTACTGAGTTTATGGGAGGTAGACATAAAGAAAGAGTGCAGATGATTACAGATATTGAAAACAAAAATATGAAATAGTTTTGTAAGTTGATTTACGAGGCTTAAGAAAGGTTGTTAAAATGTGGGGAGATATAGCAATTGCTTTTATGATTGCTTTTATGACAGCTTTTATGATGACACCACAGACAATTCGATTGGCGAAAAAGCTGGGAGCTGTGGATTATCCAGAGGATGAAAGACGCATCAATAAAATCACAATGCCAAGACTGGGTGGTTTGGCTGTAATTGCTGGCTTTATTATATCAATCGTTTATTTGCTGATTGTGATGACTATGGAGGGAAATATTGATTTATCAAAAGAGAATTACTATACAAAATTGCTGGGGTTTGCAATGGGCGGATTGATTATTGGTGTTGTTTGTTTTTATGATGATGTGAAAGGGACGAAGGCGATTGTAAAATTAATGGCACAAATTGTAGCAGCTATTGTTGTGGTAAAATCGGGAATTATCATTGATTCGATTGATATTCCATTTATTAAAATTGATAGTGATAGTGAATTATTTTATGAAATTTTGACGGTTTGTTGGATTATCGGAATTACAAATGCGCTTAATTTAATTGATGGATTGGACGGATTATCGACAGGAATTTCCATTATTTCTTGTGTATCGCTTTTGATGATTTTTTCGCTGAATGGCTCGCCGATTATTTCCATTATTTTGATTACGGCGTTATGTGGGTCCTTGGTTGGCTTTTTGCCATATAATTTTAATCCAGCCAAAACTTTTATTGGCGATACAGGCTCTAATTTTTTGGGATATTGTTTGTCCGTTATTTCTATTTTGGGGATTGCGAAAACGTATACAGCAATTGTGATTGTAGCACCACTGATTGTGTTGGCATTGCCTTTGTTTGACACGGTTTTTGCGATTTTTAGAAGATTAATTCATGGCAAATCCCTAAAAGCGATTATTGAACCAGATGCAGGACATTTGCATCATAAAATGTTGCAAAAAGGTTTTACGCAAAAGCAAGCAGTTTTGATTTTGTATGGTTTGAGTGCGACTTTTGGGATGTTTGCGATTATTTTAATGGAAAGTGGAATTTGGAAAGCGTTGTCATTTGCGCTGATTATTATTGTCATTATTGCAATGGGATATAAAGAATTTTTTAAACAACGTTTGCTAGGAGATAATGAGGAGCCTGAGGAACAAATTGATGGTCAAATTAATATTGAGGATAGAAATGTTTAGGGGGTTTTATGAATCAAATAAAGAATTTATTATCCAAATTGTCGCAAGAATTACGAGATTTATTAAAAAAATTCCCTGTGACTATGGCGCTGATTTTATTTTTGACGTTGCTGTTTACGGTTATAGTTGACCAGAATTTTTCAAGAAATACAAGAGAACTTCTTGAAAGAGTCGAAACATTTTGTGCCATTTGGCTTGTGGGGACTTTTTTTACAGAAACTTTTTTTGAAATGAAACGAATTAAAATGACAAGTTATGTGACAACTGGAATGATAAGTGGAATTTTTATACGACTGACTTGTATTGAGTTAACCTCAAGTGTAGCAAATCTGTGTGCAAAAATTTTGGCAACTTATATTGCTGTTTTAATTTTAATCAGTATTTATCAAGTCATTAAAAAAAGTAAATTGACTTTTGAAAGATATTTACTTGGTGTGTTTAGAGACTTGCTGAGCATGACGATTATTTATGTGATTTTGAATATTGGTTTTGTTTTAATTTTTGAGATTTTTAATGTGCTGTTATTAGAGGGCAAAGGAAATAGCGGGCTTGTGAGAATTTTTATATTATTGTATGGTTTATTTTATGTACCTTCGATTTTGTACACGATTAGCGCGATTAATCAGAAGGAAATCAATACATTTATTAGGGGGTTAGTGAATTATGTTTTACTTTTATTGGTAAACATAGCGATGGCAATTGTGTACCTGTATATTGCTAAAATTCTGATTTTAAGAGATATGCCGAAAAATGTGATTTTTAGGATATTAGCTGGGATTTTTGTGGTGGCATTTCCTGTGTGGAATATGGCAAGTTGTTGTAGTGAAGAGAAAAAATGGGTTGGAAAAATGGCCAAAACATTGCCCGTGTTATATGTTCCATTTATCTTTTTAGAAATATACGCTATTGTGGTCAGAATTGCAGAATTTGGCGTGACGCCAATGCGCTATATTTCATGTGTTTTTATTGTATTTCAAGTGATTTGTTTGGGGCTTACTTTTTATAAAAAGAAGGAAAAACTGAGCTTTACGTTAATTGGCGCAGCAATTCTTGTGTTTGTTGCTGTTTTGACTCCACTTGGATATGAAAATATATCTAATTTAAGTCAGAAAAAAATGATTGAAAAATGGTTGCCAGAAAATGCAGATTTTGCACTTTTGAAGGAAACTGAAAAGGCGAAAGTAAAAAGTGCTTATCATTATTTGGAACGAGAGACAGATGGTAAAAAGTATATTCCAGACTATTTGTCAGAAGAAGTAATAACAGAGATTAGTTCATATCACAAAAATGAACAGAGTGATTATGCTGCTACTCATTATTTTTCAGGGAGTAAAGAACTAGATTTGGATATTAGCAACTATCGCAAAATCCGAAGCATACAGGGATATAGCAAGGACAACACAAGGCACATTAAAACAGGGACGGAAGAACTTGATTTTAGCAGTTTTGTAAAAGAAATGATGCAAAAAAATACGATTAGTCGAGAAGAAGCAAAGAATTATTTTGATGCAAATAATTTAGTCAATTTAAGTGAAACCGTAGATTTTTATGTAGAAAATGTTGATTTAGAATATTTGGATGATGCGGAAATTAGATATTTTAGAATACAAGGGTATTTATTAGAAAAATAGAAAATTAGCTGTTAATGTGTGAATGAAGTGCGCCCAATGTTAGATAAAAATCTTGCATTTTGCAAATAATTGTTATATAATTGATAAAAATTAAAAAGCGGAGGAATGTTTATGGACAAATTAACAATTAGAAAGTTATATCAAATGCCGAGAGATTTTCAAGACAAAAGTATTACGATAGAAGGTTGGGTAAAGACTGTTCGCGATTCAAAAACGTTTGGATTTTTGGAACTAAATGATGGTTCATTTTTCAAAAATTTGCAAATTGTTTTTGATAATTCACTTGACAATTTTGACGAAATTTGCAAATTAACGATTATATCTTCTATCAAAGTGACTGGAAAGTTCATGATAACAGAAGGTGCAAAACAGCCGTTTGAAGTGCATGCGGAAACAATTGAAATTCAAAATGTGGCAGACAATAGCTATCCACTTCAAAAAAAGAGGCATACATTTGAGTATTTGCGAACAACGGCGCATTTGCGTCCGCGAACGAACACGTTTAATGCAGTGTTTAGGGTGCGCAGCGTGCTTTCTTATGCGATACACAAGTTTTTCCAAGAACGTGATTTTGTGTATGTTCATACCCCAATTTTGACTGCAAGTGATGCAGAAGGGGCGGGCGAAATGTTTAATGTTAATTCTTTTGATTTGAAAAATGTTCCACAGACAGAGGATGGAAATGTGGATTTTTCGAAAGATTTTTTTGGCAAATCGGCACATCTTACAGTAAGTGGGCAGCTAAATGGCGAGACATTTGCTACTGCTTTTCGTAATATCTACACGTTTGGACCAACGTTTCGTGCGGAAAATTCAAATACAGTAAAACATGCGGCGGAATTTTGGATGATTGAGCCAGAAATTTGTTTTGCAGACTTGAAGGATGATATGGATTTGGCAGAGGATATGATAAAATACATTTTTTCGTATGTGATGGAGCATTGCCCAGAAGAAATGGAATTTTTTAATAGTTTTGTTGACAAAGGCTTACTTGAGAGATTGCAAAATGTAATTTCTTCTGATTTTGTGAGAATTTCGTATACGGATGCGATAAAAGAGCTTGAAAAAGTAAACGATAAATTTGAGTACAAAGTGAGTTGGGGAGTGGATTTGCAAACAGAGCATGAACGTTATTTGTGTGAGCAAATTTTCAAAAAGCCAGTGTTTGTGACAGATTATCCAACGGACATTAAGGCTTTTTATATGAAGCAAAATCCGGACGGAAAAACGGTTGCGGCGAGTGATTTGTTAGTGCCCGGAATTGGAGAAATTATTGGCGGAAGCCAGAGGGAAGAAGATTTTGAGAAATTGAGTAAAAGAATGCAAGAACTTAACATGAAAATGGAAGATTATTGGTGGTATTTAGATTTGCGAAAGTATGGAAGTGTGGTTCATTCAGGATTTGGGCTTGGTTTTGAAAGAGCGATGATGTATTTGACGGGAATGCAAAATATTCGTGATGTGATTCCTTTCCCAAGAACACCAAATAATTGTGAATTTTAAACAATAAAACCGCAACGTCAAGCTGCGGTTTTGTTGTTTTTATTTTACTGCTAAATCATTTTTAAAAGCTGCTCCCAACTGGAGTTACGAATGCGCTCAATTTCTGCAATGAGCAATTCGCTATCTACATAACGTGGAGTTCCGTCGGAGTATAGAACGACATTCAGAGCTTCGATTTCTGGAAGAATGCTGATATTGTAACGCTCGTCTAAAATGGCATTGAGTTTGTTCCAGTCGTCGTGTAGAATTTTTTTTGTTTCATCTTTGCCAATTTTGTCGCTGTCTTCTGAAAATAGCTGCATTTTAACAGCTCCGCATTGATAAGCGATTTTATCGCCAATCAAATGCGTACAATATCCTTTCCAGAAAGGCAAATCGAAGTTCAATGGCAAAGCAAGAAAATCTTCGATTTTAGGGGCGCTGCTGTAACCAAAATGTGAATTTCCCATAACCAATTGAAAGTCTTCAAAAGATGGAGTTTCTTTTGGATTACAGTCGATGGTAAACAGTAAAAAGTCTGCTTTGCTTTTTAGCCTTTTTGCATAATCTGGTGCAATTAAGCCTTTCCGATAGGCTTGCACATTCATGAGCGAAGGCGCTCCTGTAGCATCATGGTACTTATATCCTGGCATAATAATACCTCCTTTAGGTTGACCAGTTTATAGTTTCAAAAAAAGTACCTTTTTATAGTAACATGATATTGCTTAATTGTCAACATTTTTTACATAAAAAAGAAATTTTACTTGACGTGAATTGTAAGTTATGTTATAGTAAATATGTAAATGTTAATTTCTTTAACACTATAGGAGGTGTAGGTAATGGAAAGATTAGATTACTGGGAAAGAGAACAGATTATACGGGGGTATATGAGAGAAGATCCGTTCAAGCTTGCTATGATGGAATCTGAATCAGAAGAAGGAGATCCTTTTCATAATGAGATTGTCGAAGCTCGGCGGCGATGCCGAGAAAATGGACAAGCGTGGTAACATGACTACACAAACAGAGACTTAAGTAAGTCAAAACAAAACCGTAGCGTTAAGTTACGGTTTCGCTGTTTTTTTCAAATGAAAAAATAAAATTGCAAGTCCGCTAATGATGACAAATAAATAAAAGCTGATTCCGCGGCTCAGAAGCATAGCGCTACTTAATAATTCTGCTGGAAATAGCAATTTGTAAATGCTTAAAAATCCAACTTCGCTTGCACCAACCGCGCCCGGAAGTGGAATGCTTGAGACCGAGATGTAAAGCACAGCTTGTAGTGCTAAAAAGCGGAAATAATTGGTGCCACATAGACCAAGCGACAGGTAAATAAAGTAGGGAATAGAGTGGTATAGCACAATTTGACAGGTAGTTGTGACAATAATTTTCAAAAGCACTTTTTTATTTTGCATTAATAATTTTGCACCAGTTTTGTATTCTTGAATTTGCTCCAAACATTTCGCGTGGAAAGTTTCTACTTTTTTGTAATGAATTTTTTCTAAAATTTGGCAAATAAAATTTACGAATTTTAGAATGAAGCGGTTTGAAAAAATGGTTAGCAAAATTAAAATCAAAATGCCGGTGTTGATGCCAACGCCAAGGAGCAATAAATATTTGATGTTTCCAAGGGAAGCCTCAATGAATTTGTAGTTGGTAGCAAAGCCGATTAGTGCCATGACAACAGTTACAAATTGAAAGCTGGAAAATTCAGTCAAAATAGCCAAAGCGGAATGCCCAATGGGTAATTTGTCTTTTTTCATGTAGTATAGTTGCATTGGGTCGCCGCCAGAGGCGCTTGGCGTAATAGAGCTGAAGAAAAATCCCACAAAGGCGTATTTTAAGCCGTTTTTTAAAGTAATTTTACAACTGAGTAGTTTAAGAGTTCTGGCAATATTAATTCCTTCCGAGAAAATAAAGCAAAACATACATAAAATCGCTAAGGCGATAAATTTTTTATCAGCTTGTTTCATGATTTCTAGAATTTCTAAAAGATTATGGTCCTTGAAAATGATGTAAAAAGTAAGGCTTACCAAAAGCACAAAAATAATAGCGTTTATAATTCCTTTTTTAAATTTCGTATTCATCAATGTTTTTAAACTCAAATCCTTTCTCTAAAAATAAGGGAATGACTTTCTTCAAAGCGAAAATCGTTTTTTGGGGGGCGTCATTTTTGCCACGACCATCATGCAAGCAAATAATGTCGCCAGATTTGGTTCTCTCGAGAAGTTTGCTTGCGATGATTTCTTCGCAGGTAGTTGCTTCCCAATCTTCAGCCATGACGTCCCATAAAATACAGGGCAAATTTTTCTTTTTTAGTTCTTTTAGTAAAGCCCAATTCGTATCGCCCCAAGGAGGTCTGTAATATTGGATAGAAATCCCAAGTTCTTGCATGATTGCCAAACTTTTTTCCAAATCGTTTTTGGTTTCAGAAATCCCTTGCAACATGGCATTTTTATGTTTTAAAGAGTGAAGGGCAATAACATGACCATTTTGTTGCATTTTTTGAATGATATTTTTGTGCTCTTTGGCGAAATTTGCGACACAGAAAAATGTGGCTTTGATGTCATATTGTTTTAATAAGTTTAATAAATCTTCTGTGAATTCGCTGGGACCGTCATCAAAAGTTAAATAAATGGCGTTTGCGTTTGGTTTATGTCGGTGAAAAAATTTTTGCTTGTTCCAATAAGAAGGGAGAAGGCTATATAACAAAAACGTTAATAAAAAGATTAGCACAAAACTTGCAACGATTAACATATTAAGCTCCTTTCTGATAAATATCAAGAACCGTTAATGGCTCCAAAGTGTTTTGAATATTTTGCATATTTTTTTGCATAAATTCTAATTCTTGAGGATTTTCTAGTAAGTCTAAAATATCACTGGCGGCGTTTTCATTTTTGTTCCAAACGACTTTGCCAATATCATTTTTTTCAATGAATTTTGCATTTCCGATTTCTTGGCTCAAAAATGGATACAAAATGTATAATGGCGTTTTTGAGTGGATGGCTTCAAAAAGTGTGATGCCACCTGCTTTTGTGATAATTAATTCTGCTTTGCTTAAGTATTGGTGAACCTGATTTGTGTAACCGACAACCGTCATATTTTTAAATTGATTGTGGTATTTGTCAAATAATTTCTGATTTTTTCCTGCGAGTAGGGTAATATGTAGGTTTGGATTTTGAGATAGTGTTTTTAAGGTTTGTTCCATGTAGGGAAGTAGTCCTAGGCCGCCACCCATGACAACAATTTCGTTTTTTCTTTTGGCAGAGCGATTTTGCTTAAATTCTTTGCGAACAGGAATGCCAATGACTTTGATTTGTTTTTCGGAAATACCCAAGTGCAACATTTGCAGTTTGGTTTCATTTGATGCAACAAAATAAGCATCTGTTTCGC
Organism: uncultured Clostridium sp.; assembly: GCA_947571115.1. Classification (GTDB taxonomy): domain Bacteria; phylum Bacillota; class Clostridia; order TANB77; family CAG-508; genus Scatovivens. The sequence goes on along the minus strand of CANOWW010000010.1, from coordinate 10,707 downwards.
TTGTAAGCCATTCTTTATTGACGTCAATATCAGTGATGTAAGTGTACAATTTCAAATTAGAATGGTTTAATTTTTTGTAAGCAGAAACGTATTGGGAACACACTGGGAAAGTGGAGATAACAATGTCAATGTTTTTCTCATTTAATGTTTTCTGGATTTGCTTTTTCATCATTTTCTTAAAAGGGGCAAAATTTGAGTGGGCTGAAAAACGGTAGAAAAAGTTGTAAATATGACTGCATTTTGTAACTAAAAAGTTGAAACTTCCATAAATAAGTGTTTTTAATTTTGGAAAAATGAGGTCAAAAAAGTCTAGGATTTCTACGTGTGTGTTCGGATTTTCTAATTCTTGTTTTAGGGAAAGGGAAGTGGTGTAGTGCCCCATGCCACATTTTGCAGTTAAAATTAAAATATTCATTTTTATGTTCTCCTTTAAATTGATTATACCGTGTTTTTAAGGTTTTTGCTATGGATTTACCTTACAGCAATCTTACATTTTTGTAAGATTATTTACCATAATTATAGCAAAGAATATTTGGATTGATAAGGGGGAGGGCGTTTAATTAAGAAAACATTAAGAATTGAAATCAAATTGTAAAAAAATTGAAAAAGAACTTGACAAATTTTAAATCTTGTGTTAATATATTTATTGTATTTAAGATTATGGACCAGTAGCTCAGCTGGATAGAGCATCGGCCTTCTAAGCCGAGGGTCGGACGTTCGAGTCGTCTCTGGTTCACCATTCTTATTTTGACTATAATTTAATAAACTTGTTGTGTAAAGCAACAAGTTGTTTATCGAGGTGTAGCGCAGTTGGTAGCGCGCGTGGTTTGGGACCATGAGGTCGCAGGTTCGATCCCTGTCACCTCGACCAGCAAGATGCAAAAAGTGTTGAAATAAGTCAATTTCAACACTTTTTATTTTTATTCAAAATTATTGAGTAGTATCTCAAAATGCCTAAAAATAGCCTTTTTATCATTCAAGATTATTTAAAATTATTAAGACTAATACAGCGTTACAGAGTTTCTCCTAGATTTTTTCCTAGACAAGCTCAAAAAAGTGTCTAGGAGAAACTAAATTTATATATCTATTATATACCAATCGTTACACGGATTTTTAAAATAGTTTTTCCTAGACAGTATTATTTAAAATTATATATAATTATTCAAGCACATAAAAAGGGAAGTAATAATACTTCCCTAAAAATGCTATGTAAAATTATAATAATTTTAATAAATTTTTTATTTCATTTTCATTTTTTCCATAAAATTGCTTTTCAGAACTTAAAAATTGATATTTATTATAACTATGAATTACTGCTTCTTCATATATTTCCATTCTTTTATCAGAAAAAATTTCTTTTATTTTTCCAAATAAATATTGATTAGGAAAAATAGCAATCATATATTTTGGAGTAATTGGATATGCAATTATAGTTTCAGCATTTGAAAAACCATTATGTATACCAGTAGATTTATTAACGAAATCATATATTAAAACAGGATTATCTCCAATTAGAAAATCTACATCTGTTCTATTTACAAATATAATCCATGTTTTTCTCAAAAGAACTTGAGCAAATTTATCTATTCTATACTCATTATTTGCTACCTCGAAAAATATATCTTTATAATACATTTCACTGGAAAATTTAGTTTTCAGTTCTTCTAAAAATTTATCATCAAATATATTTTGTTTTGCTACACTATCAAACAAACAATTTAATATATCAAAATATGTATTTTTTTGTGAATATATTCTTTGAGGAATCCTTAAACTTTGGATTACCATAGCTAGAGCTAACTGTTCCTTAATATTATTTATTGACAATGGCTTTTCAATATAATATTTATTTGTAGTAGAAACAACATTCCTTATCATCTCTGCTATATCATTATCAATAGCTTTCGTATAAAATTCTTCCCAATTAATTTTTATATTTTTATTCTCAATAACATACAGTTTATTTTTCATTCCTATATTACTTATATTACTCTTAAAAAATTGATTAGTATCTTTATCATATACAGTAATATAATCCGTATTATTTGAAAAAAATCTTAAATATGATTGAGGTAAAAAGTGATTTTTTTTAGTCTTATTATATTTATTAAATTCAATTTTTTTCATAAAAACCTTCTAAATATTTTAAATTTCTATTTGTACAACATTAAACATTTTTCAACTTATTCTTTAAGTTATCTCCTAAAAAATTAAAGTGATTTAATACTTTATTAGCATAATCATATTTGTGTCCAGCTAGCAATTTTTCAAAATTTCTTCCAGTTTTATCTTCAGTTACTTCAAGATATATCTTCTTTTCTATTATTTTATTAAATTCTTCTTCATTTTCACTTAAGATTTTCATCAATATTTCAAATTCATCTATATTTACAATCCAATTTAAATTAATATCAGAAGAAAATGTCATTTTTTCTTCTATAATACGTTTGGCATTTTCTTCCATATAAATTTTTTCAAATGTCAAACAAATTCGTATAATTGTTTTTTGAGTATTATCTATTTTAAATGAATTTAATTGATTGAACCCTTTAACTAAACTTTTATTAAAATATTGCTCAAGTTTCTCAAATCTTTCTTTTTTACTGCTTGTTCTGGTATCAATTGGAAATAGCGATGATTTTTGCTCTATTAAAAAAATATATTTATCTGTTTCTACTTTCCAATCTGGCATTTGAATACTTTGTTTTTTACTCACTTTTAGCTTCTGACAGTTTATTTTATAAAATTCAAAGATTTCTTGTACATAGTATTCAAAAGAATTTCCAAAATATGTTGTGAAATCGCTACAATTAAGTTCACAATAATGATTTCGTATAATCCAATATATAGATTCAGGAAAACTTAGCATTAGAGAAAAGATATTAGTTATTATATAGTTATTCTCTCCTTTATTTGTTTTTACAATAGGATAAAATCTTAATAAATTCCAATTATCAGTATTTTTATAAAATTCATAATCCTTACTCAATAACTCTATAACATTAACAATATCGTCTTTAGAAAAGCCTAATTTACTTACATCAAATTCTAAATCTTTTATAATATCAAAAATATTTGTATTTTTTCTAGTAGAAGAAAGTAATATTAAAAAAAAGTAAATGTCAATAAATTTATTTAATTGTATATTCGTAATTTTTTTAAATTCTTTTTCTATGTCTATATAACAAACTTCTTCTGTCTGATTATATTTTGTATTTTTATTTATTGTAACCAATATTTGATACATTCTATTGAATTTTGTAACTGTATTTAATGTTTGAAAATCAAATTGTATATTACTTAAACATTGCATATGTTCAAATAGTTTTAAAGCATCTTCATCAACAACTTCAATTGTTTCATCATATATTTTATTTTCATTTAATAAATTAAAATAATCTGATTCGTCGACTGTTTTACCTCTATAATCGTTGCTAAATCGTATCGAATTATAACAAATCTGTACTAGTTCCCATTGACCATAACAAAATCCCTTTACTATTCCTTTTAATCCGTTTTTATTATAATAAGGTACATCACAAATTGTAAAACCTTTTTTTCCATTTTGATAAGCTTCTATTGATTTTTTAGAAAAGTATTCTAACAATTCACAAGTTGTAAATTTTCTTATAATATTTATGTATCTTTGTTCTGCTTTTTCTATTTCATCCATAATAAACCTTCTATAATAGTATTTTTATTTAATATATCACACAAAACTATATTTCTCAAATATAATATCTATTTAATCTAATAAAAAAGGGAAGTAATAAATACTTCCCAAATCATATTAAATTTATTCTCTCATAGATTCAATCATCAATTTATTTGAAAGATTATAACCATAAGCAAAAGCCTTTTTTCTTTCCAAATCAATTAACTTTGCCTCTTTAGATAAGTAATCATCAAATATATCGTAATCTTCTTTAGATAGAGTATTTTTTAGTAACTCATCAATTTCGTTAATTTCAGCCCATATATTATCTAGTCTACTATCTTTACAAATATCTCGTACAATTTTATCTTGCATATTATCGTATAAATCTTCAATTTTACTTTTATTCATTTTTCACGACCTTTCAATATTTATTTTCTTACATTCTCCCAAAAGTTTTGGACTATACTTTTAAGTCTATCTATTGGAAAATCAAATAAAATATGAACACACTCAAAAGTCTTATTTATGAAGTTTTTTAATGTTTCAACTTCACTTTTTAGTTTTACATTTTCTCGTTTTAATTGTTGATTTTCTCTTTGTAGTCTTTCTGCTTTAAACATTGTTTCATCAACTATATTCTTAATTTTAGTATATCTTTTAGCAACAGTATTAAATTTTCTAATAACTCTTTTATAATTATCTTTTAATACTTCAACATTATCTGTTATTATTTCTCGCTCTAAATTATTTGTTTCTTTAAACATTTCTTGAACTTCATAATTAGTAACTTTCTTTAGTTTTTCTATTGGTATATGTTCATTTTCTTCTTTATTTCCACGTTCTAAATCAAATCCTGACCTAATCATATATGAATAAAAATTATCTTGTAAAATCTTATAACTATTTTTACCTTTCCAAAACTCTGAACAAGAGATTTTATCTATTACTTTTCCACTTTTTGAATCTGTTTTGTGGACAACTGGCATAAAAACTATATGTAAATGTGGTGTGCTTTCGTCATTATGAATTTTTGCAGAAAGTATGTACTTTTCTCCTAAATTTTTATAATTCTTAACAAATTCAAAAGCAGTTTTAAAATATCTTTTTGTTTCTTCTTCACCAATATTCTCAAAGAATTCTTTATCAGAAGTAATGATATATTCACAAGCTACATTACTATTTTTCTTAATCCACCCATGTAAATTATTTTCTTCTTTTATTTTTCTAAATGCTTTACTATATGGCATATTACAATTCTTTAAAGAATAATTATTTATTGCTTTTTCTTTAGTAATATCTTTATTTGAATAATTGGTATTTTTTCTTTCATTATGTCTATAAATTCCGTTTAAATTATTTATAGTGTACTTTGCATTTCGTATAATAGCATAGCTCACACTTTAAAAACCTACCTTTCTTTACTATTGGATTTATAATATCTTGTTACCATAGCAATAGATTCTTGTATTGAGTTTTCTAATACTTCGCCTAAAGGGGTGTCAACATTTAACCAATCGTGATAGAATTCACTTAAAATATCTTTTTGCTTTAATAAAGCACTAACTTCTAAAGGGTATAATTCCATACTTTTTAAGCTATCTTTTATTTCTTCCTTTACAGTTATTTCATAAGCACTATTTAATATCTCTTGAGGGGATTTTGTTTTGGCATTTTCACAAAAAGTTGTAAACTCATTATCTAGTTTTTCATCTAAGCTATTCTTTTCTTCTAATTGCTTTATATCTAGTTTGATAATACTATTATATCTTTTATCTATTGTTTCTCCGTTTTTCCATTTTTGGATTAGCTCCATTTCTGGTTTTGGTAAACTAATCGTTCCTTCTTCATTTGCTTTTAATAATTTATCTAAATCTTGTATAGATATGTTATTACTCATATTTTTATTTTTCCTTTCATTCTATAAGTAAGCCTTCGTAGGTCTACTTATGTTATATTACTTATTATTCAGCCTAATTACTCGTTAGCATTTTCATGCTCTAACATACTAGAGAAACAAAGTTTCTCTGTATGATTAAGGGAACAAACTTCCCTTAATAAACCCGTTTCAAGATTATTTAAAATTATTTAAAAATCTTGATTTAGGAAACCTCTGTCGGTTTCCCAAACCCTTCCACTAAATTTATAAAATTGATTAAATACAATTTAAACAATTTTATAAATTTATCTTTCTTCGTGCATTTCATAAAAGTTAGTATTTTTTCCTTTGCATATTCCGTCTATAAAAGCCTCAATTTCATTCCAAGTTTTAAAGCACCTTTTATCGTCAATAGCATACCAATCTTTACTAGTATTATTTTTATCAACAATAGCTATTGCTTTGTTATATGTATAATCACTTGATATTGTCAGTAATAATAATTGCTTATCACTATCTGAAAGCATATATGTATTTAATCCATCTATTCTTTGTTTTATATCTGATTTATTCATGTTAATTGTCGCTCTCCTTTATTTTTTCTATTAAAAAATTGTTCTAAAATATATTCTGTTTGTATCAGCGTTGCAGTTTTTTCATAATCCTCATCATAATCAAAATCTGCCTCTTGTTGAGATAATTGTTTTAAAATTTTTACGTTTTCTTCATATTCAGGAAATGATATAACTCCAGTTCTCAATTGTTCATGTTCAATTAAATAGATTTCTTTTAAGATTCTCAATCTTCTATTAAAATAATCTTCAGAAAAATAAATATCATCTTCAATTATGTTAGGTATGTTTTTTCTAATAATCTCATTATCTTTATAATAATTATTAACCTTTTCAAGTTCATCTTCTTTATATTTATTAAATACAGATGTATAAGTGTTTAAAGTGACTGAAACATCTTTATGACCCATTAGTCTTTGAATTGCAACAGCTCTCATACCAGCTTCAACACATCTAGTACCATAAGTATGTCTTAAGCTATGTGTTGATATTCCTGTAATATCAAGTTCTGATAATCTCTTTTTAAGAATTCTATTTACATTTCTATTATCTACATAACTGCCATTAGGGCTAATAAATAACTGATGATCCCTTTGACTTTTTGAAATTTCCATTTGTTCTATTATAGAATCTCTTATAAATTCAGGTATTGGTACTTCTCGTATTCCTGCATAAGTTTTTGTAGTATTTCCCATTACCACTTTTCCGTTTTTATCAGTAGTTAATGTTTTATTTATTCTAATTAAATTTTTTCTTAAATCTATATCCCCACTTTTTAAAGCTAGAGCTTCGCCAACACGAAGTCCTGTATACATTTGAATTAGATATACATTTTTATATGGTTCTTCTTCAATTTGTCTGTTTAATAAATAATCTGTAAATGCTTTTTGTTCTTCAAGAGTCATTGCTCGAACTTCTTTATCAGATTTTGTGCTTTTGGGCTTAACTACATCTAACATTGGATTTTTAGTAATATAACCTTTATTCATTGCCAAAGTATAACTTTGAGTAAATTGCTCCATTAACTTTTTTATGTAAGAATTACTATAATCTTTTAATGAATTTATATATGTTTGAATATCGTCACTTGTTATATCTTCTATTTTTCTATTAGCTATATCATTTTTTTCTATAATTTGTATTGTTTTCAATACTCTTGCATATTGATTTTCAGAGATTAAGTTCATGTCTAATTTTCTTTGAACATTTGACCTCATCAATTTTCCTAAAGGAATACCATTATTTTTGATAAAAATTTCATTTCCTTTTTGATATTGCAAACTACTTAAAAATTGTTTTCCTTCTTCTTCACTGCTTACAGTTTTTTGTTTTACAACTTCTTTATGTGTATCTTTATCGATTACATAGTATTCGCAAAACCATTTACCTTTACTTTTATTAAAGAAAACGCTACCTGTTTTACTTCCTTTTGGTCTACCCAATAAAAGCTCCTATATTCTTTTTTGCATTTTCCAAATCATATAAGATAAAAGCATTATTTGATTACTTTTTCCAATATTGATTGAGGGGAAGTCATCTCTTTGAAATAACCTATATGCTATTGACCTACATATATGTAAATCTTGCATAACAATTTCTACACCAATCATTCTAAAAGGATTTTTTAATTTTCTAATACTTTCAATCGCCATAAAATCTTGAGGAGTTAAAGGATTACGAACATTTATATTTATTTTTTTATCTTCTGCATTTTGAATTTCATCTATCATTTTACTATTTAATTCTTCCATACTTTATCTCCTCTCACACTAATTTTTAATGCTTTCTATAAACTTCAAAATTACTGTTTGAATAGATAAAATCATTTTTAAAGTTTCATCATTCAAATTTTTATTATCTTCTTTAGATAACTTAAAAGGTATATTTATATCTTTTAAGAATGTGAATTTACTAGATGGTAAATCATTATAATTAAAACTTGACCTTTCTAAAAAAGTTACATATTCAACAGCTTGTGCTTTAGATATTGATTTAAAATCTTTATCTTTTTTACAAACTATAATAATGTTTCCTTTTATTGTTTCAGGTATATTTAAAAATTCTCTTGTAATGGATATATTAGGTTTTAAATTATCTCTATTTTTCTTACAAACAATAACTATATCTTTATAGGGTATTTCTTCAATTTTACCGTCCTATTATTTCTTCAAATTCAGATATATCATTTTTTATCTTTTGAAGTGCTGGTGATTTTCCAACCTCTTTATAAACAACTATAATCTCATTAGTTTTCATCAGAATCACCACTTTCACTATTTAGATTTATTAGATATATTTTGTATGCAAAATCATCTAAATATTGTTTATTTTTAGAGTCGTCTAAACTTATTACATCTTTAGTAAACAAATTGTCAGACTTTTTTAATTTTCTCTTTTTATCTTTTGTTATTGATTTTGATATTTTTCTCATTTTTAAATCTCCTAAAATATATTTAGGTTACCGGTAGCCTAGATAGGCTTAAGCTTGATTTTATGATACAACGATTTTAAAAGATAAAACGTAAATGATTAGATAAAGTTAATAAAAAGCATAAATGATTAAAAATGATTAAATTTTTAATTTACAAAAATCTTTAAATATCTTGAAACATAAGAAAAAGCGAACGCAAAAATTAATTTTTACGTTCGCTAATAAAACAACTTTTAAGATTTTAAAAATCTATTTTTTAAATATATCTAAATACAAAGCATAGTTCTTTTTCAAGTTTTGTAATTCACTATCTGTTGGCTTTAATGCTTCAAACATTTCGTCAGTAAATTCTATATCTTTTTTACTAAAATAACATTTTCTTATACTAGGCTCATATTGAGCATTAGTACCAAAATATGCACCTAACATTAGCTCATCTGTTCCATAGCATACCCTAATAACCATTTCGCATATATCTAATCTCATTTGATTAGGTTTATAATTCTCATAAGATAAAAATGCAACCATATCATCAGCTAACATATAGCCTGTTGAACAAATTAATTTATCATGATAATTTATAAAGTCTACTTCAATTCTATCTGCTTTTTCTCTAATTTTTATAATCCATTTATCTTTATTAAACTTTTTTGTGTTAGGATTATATGCGTTAAAATAAACATATAGAGTATCTGTTCCAAAAGGATTTTTTACATTCTTCTTATTAGAAAAAGCATGTTTTCTATTAAATAAATCTGATTCATATATACCTAACTCATCACAAATTACATTGATTTCTTCAGCATTAGGTAATAACTCTCCATTTTCAAATCTACAAATTGTCGCTCTGCTTTTATTTATTAAGTCTGCAAGATTTTGTTGACTTAATCCTTTTTCATTTCTATATTTTTTTATATTTTCTCCAAATATCTTTGCATCAAAATTTGACATATAAACCTCCAATATTTCTATACGAAATATATAATAAAAACACTAATATTATTATAACATTATTTGACATATTTTGCAATTTATCAGAAACTGCTTTACCGCTTAACAACTGTGATACATTGAATATTGGCATAAAATATGTTATAATATAAATATAAAAACCTATTTATAGGTAGATTTTCAATTTCTTGTGAATATCTGCCCAAGCAATGCTTGATTGTATACATTAGTAAAAGTCGAGCATTGAGGGCTCGATTATTTATAAGAATTCCGCCAAGTTGGAATTTCAAATGTATGCAATATAGATAGAGACTTAAGGAAAGGATGGAATCCCAACAATGAAATTCTCAAGAGAAATGTGCCCACGGAAGTGGCGGATGTTAATCCAAGTGGGGAAAACATTTTTCCCCATTCTTTATTTACAAAATAAGAAAAGTTATATATAATAATTAGGTAGTTATTCTAAATGCCTCAATCATTTAGATAATTATAAAGTTTTAAAAGAAATTTTAAAACGAAGAAAGACAGAGTTTCGTTGGGATTCCGAGTCTTTCTTTTTTTGTTGCACAGAGTGCAATATTTTGTTAATCTATTAAAAATTAGTTCATTTTTGAATATTTTTCAGCAATTTCGCTATAAAAATAATAAATTTGTTGCACTGTATGCACATTTTGTTGCGTATAGTGCAATTTTTTATTTTTTGAAGAGTTTACATAATTTTGATATACTTTATTTAAAGTTATAGAAAGGTATGTAAAAATATGAATGAAGTTAGTCAAAAATTAAGTCCAACACAAATTTTACAAATTACTAATACTTTACGCACTATTGGACTAAAAAGCTCTCATATAGGTACAAAATTGATAAATAAATCTATTCAATACATTTTAATAAACAATTTTGACTTCTTTACTCTTGAAGAAATTTACAGCCATTTACACAATATCTATAACTTTAATGAAAGAACAATAAAAAGCAATATAAATAATGCTATTAACAATAGAAATATAAAAAAGTCAAAAGATAATTTTCAAAAAGTATTTGGATATGAATATGATTCTTATACTTTTGAACCTAAATCATTTTTAGAAGAAGTAAGTCGAACTATATATATGTCATAAAATGGTATTATTTAATTAAAGTTTATGATATAATACCCTTAAACAAATAGACTAACTATATGAATGTCAATAGCTTTTTAGAAAAAAGTTAAAGTTTT
>CANOWW010000009.1 GCA_947571115.1 uncultured Clostridium sp. | reverse complement strand
CATCAGACGGAAGTGTAAATGACAATAAAGCACCAAGTATTTCTGCAACATCAACTACAAACTCAATCACGTTTGTGGCAAAAGACATTTTGACAGGTGTGGCAGGCTGGAATTATTCGACAACCAATAACGAGCCAACAACGTGGAACGAAGTAAATCCGGCGCAAAAAAGTTTTACACATACGATTGAAAATTTGGCAAGTAACACGACTTATTACATTTGGGCAAAAGACGCCAATGGCAATGTGAGCAGCGCCCGAGAAATTAACACAAAGGATTTTGAGGAATTTCGTTATGAGGTAAGTTGGGAAAATGCGACAGCAACGATTACGGTAAACGCACCCAAAACGGGCGTCCAATTTAAGACAAGCCAAGAAGGTACTTGGGAAAATTATTCAGAAAACAACAGACCACAAGTTTCAAGTGGCACAACTGTGTATTTTCAGGTAACAGACGGAAATAATATTAAAGAAATTAGTTCTATCAGACCATTGAAGACAAGTATGATTACTTATAATGCAAATGGCGGAAGTGGAGATGTGCCAACTATGCAAACTGCAACACATACAAATAATGTGACAATAGATAATGTTGTAAAACCAACTAAAGAAGGATATAATTTTTTAGGTTGGGCATTGACAAGCGATGCAACAAGTGCGATGACGAATTTTGAAATGCCAGCAAACGAGGTGATATTGTATGCTGTGTGGCAGACATGGCCTTTGGCAACATCAGTCATTACAGCAGAAAATTATGGAGATAATGTGAATTATATAGCAAACGGAGTGTCAAGTTGGCAACTGTTCTTAAACGATACAAGCAATGTGTATTTGATTTCAAAGGATGTGGTAGATGGTTCAAAGTTGAATTTAGGAGAAGGAATAAGTGTTAATGGAAACTTTATAATCCCATCAGACAATCAACAAAATATAATAGTAGATTGGATGAAAGATACAAGATATTGGTCTAATTTTGTAAATAGTTTATATGCAGATCAAGCAATAGGTGGTATAACATTAGAAGAATTTGTGACTAACATCAATAGTAAATTAGGTAAAAATTATACAGTAATGACAATTTTAGATCAACCTATTGAAGAAGCAGCTTATTTAAAGAGTGGAAAGTGGTTTTTAGCGTCAACTAAGTATGATGTTCCGACTCTTGCCATTCATGTTTTTGGATATAACCAACGGTGTGCGTACAGGTTGGTATAGAGATACTACTGATGCAGGTGTACGTCCTTTAATTCGATTAAAGTCTAATATCAAAATGAATTGGAATGGCACGGCTTGGGATTTGAGTAATTAAGATGTAGGGATCGGTCTTGACTGACGCGCTTGAGAGAAAGTAAAATTTTATTAAATTAGATTTATGAAGATCTAAGGGAAGGACTGCGCGTCCTTCTTCTTACGCATATTGAAACTGTAACAAGCAGAGCTTTAACAGTTTCAAAACCTTAAAAAACCTTCCTCGCACGAAAACCATTAGCCGGTTTTCGTGACTTTCCAGCTATTTCTGCGGTAGGAGATAAGTGAATCCGCTCGGCTCTTCCCACAAGAACCGAGTTGGTGGGAGGGAAGATAAAGGGCATTTAGAGGCGGAATTTGGCGTTTTATGTCTTAGACGATAGTTATGTCTACTTTTTGATTTCAGGAGCCTTTTTGAAGCTTAAAATGGATTTTTCCAATTGCTTCGATGTTTAATAATTGCAATGAAACACAGTGGGAAATTCAAAAAATGAAAAATTAAAAGAAGGGTTTTGGCTCTTCTTTATTTCTTGACAAATACCCCCGGGGGGTATATAATTTTGGCAGAGGTAATAAAATGGAATGTAATGAATGTGATAAAATAATTGATAATCAAAGAAGATTAACGCACAGGGATGAAGAAACGAAAAAAGATTTGAGCAAAAGGTTAAATATTATAGAAGGCCAAATTAAGGGAATTAACCAAATGATTGCAGAGGACCGCTATTGTGATGATGTTTTAATTCAAATTGTAGCGGCAAGTCAAGCACTGAAAAGTTTGAGAAATCAAATTTTAGAAACTCATTTGAAAACCTGTGTGAAACAAGATGTACAAAATGGAAAGTTGGATATACTAGATGATGTGATGCAAGTGATAAAAAAATTACAATAGAAAGGAGTTTTATGAAAAAAGTTAAGTTTGATATTCAAGGAATGACTTGCAGCAGTTGTCAGGCACATGTGGAAAAAGCGGTAAAAAAACTGCGGTGGTGTGCAAAGTGTCAATGTTAATTTGCTGGGGAACAATATGGTGGCTCAATATGACGAAAGCATTTTGGACAATGACACAATCATAAAAGCGGTTGTGGATGCTGGTTATGGTGCTGTTTTAAGTAGGGCTCCGAAACAAGCGAAAAAAGCAGATATTGCCAGTGAAGATGAAAACACAAAAGCCATGAAACAAAGGCTAATTTGGTCGATTGTTTTTTGGGTACCTTTGATGTATGTTGCTATGTATCATATGTTTTATGAGTGGTTTGGTTTGCCAATTCCGCAAGTTGTAAATCGTATGTTTCATGGAATAGAAAATGCACTTAGTTTTGGGTTTGTACAATTTTTGCTAGTTTTGCCGATTATGTATCTGAACCGAAATTATTTTATAGTGGGGTTTAAAAGATTGTTTAAAAAGAGCCCTAACATGGATTCGCTGATTGCGATTGGTAGCACAGCTGCTATTGTTTATGGAATTTATGCGATTTTTCAGATTGGTTATGGGCTAGGACATGGAAAAATAGAATTGGTTCAGAAATTTTCGATGGATTTATATTTTGAGTCAGCTGGAACTATTTTGACTTTGATTACAGTGGGGAAATATTTGGAAACAAAATCCAAGGGAAAAACCAGTGATGCTATTCGTAAATTGATGGATTTGGCGCCAAAAACGGCAGTGGTTTTGCGAGAGGGAAAAGAGGTTCAAATTGGTGTAGAAGAAATTGTGATTGGTGATATTTTGGTTATCAAACCTGGTAGCGGAATTCCGGTGGATGGAACGATTGTGGAAGGCAATACTTGGGTGGACCAATCGAGTATTACGGGAGAGAGCATTCCGGTGGAGAAATCGGTTGGAGATCCGGTTGTTTCAGGCACGATGAATAAAAATGGTTTTTGCCAAATGAAAGTGACAAAAGTAGGGCAAGATACGACACTTGCGCAAATTATCCAATTGGTGGAGGAGGCTGGAAATTCAAAGGCGCCAATTGCGAGAATTGCGGATCAAGTTAGTGGTGTGTTTGTGCCAGTTGTAATTACCATTGCGGTGCTGGCGTGTGTTTTCTGGATTTTGCAAGGGCAAAGTTTTGAGTTTGCGCTGAGTATTGGAATTGCGGTTTTGGTTATTTCATGTCCCTGTGCTTTGGGGCTTGCTACACCTGTTGCGATTATGGTTGGAACGGGAAAAGCAGCAGAAAATGGGATTTTGATAAAGTCAGCAGAAAGTTTGGAGACGCTGCATTTGGTTGATACAGTTGTGCTGGATAAAACTGGGACGATTACAGAGGGAAAGCCCAAGGTTGTAGGCATGGTAAGCAATATAGAGGAAAGAAGATTGTTGCAAATGGCGGCAAGTTTGGAACAGAATTCGGAGCATCCATTGGCAGATGCGGTGCTTGAAAAGGCGAAGGCAGAAAATATTGAGTTATTAAAAATGGAGGAGTTTTTGAATATACCCGGGAGGGGTATTCGAGGAAAGCTGGAGGGCGAATACTATTTTGCGGGAAACAGCACTTTTATGGAAGAAAATAAGATTGATGTAAACCCAATCAGGGGAAAAATTCATGAAGCAAGAACATTGATTTTTGTGGCAAAGACGAAGAAAATCTTGGGTGCGATTGAAATTTCGGATGAAGTGAAAAGTGATAGTTTAGAGGCGATTCAAGCTCTTCAAAAAAAGCAAATAGAAGTGGTCATGCTGACTGGCGATAATCAGTTTGTGGCTCATGAAATCGGGAAAGAACTTGGAATTGACAAAGTAATTTCAGAGGTTCTTCCACAGGATAAGGAAAAGGAAGTCGAAAAATTGCAGCAAAATGGCAAAAAAGTGACATTTGTGGGAGACGGTATTAACGATAGCCCAGCTCTTGTGAGGGCAGATGTAGGGCTTGCAATTGGCGCTGGAACGGATATTGCGATAGAAAGTGCGGATTGTGTTTTGATGAAAAGTAGTTTGCTGGATGTAGTGAGGGCGATTGAACTCAGCAAAGCTGTGATACGAAACATAAAAATGAATTTGTTTTGGGCGTTTTTTTATAATGTGATTGGAATTCCGATTGCAGCAGGTGTGTTTTATTTGAGCTTTGGGTGGAAGTTGAACCCAATGATTGGGGCGGCTGCGATGAGTTTGAGCTCAGTTTGTGTTGTGATGAATGCACTGAGACTACGAAATTTTAAAGGTAAGGCACATTGCAATTTAGGATGTGAAATAAAAAGGGAGGAAAAATTTATGACAAAAACAATTTTAATTGAAGGAATGCAATGTAATCATTGCAAAATGAGTGTGGAAAAGGCACTAGGGGGCATTGAGGGTGTGACAAAAGTGGAGGTGAGTTTGGAGAATAAAAATGCGATTATTGAAAGTACCAAGGAAATTGAGGATAGCAAAATTAAGGAAGTTGTGGAAGAAGCAGGGTTTGAATTGAAGTAGAAGGCTGTATTTTATACGGTCTTCTATTTTTTTGAAAAATTTGCCAAAACAAGAGTTTTATGTTATAATTCTTATAAAAGGAGTAATCATGCAGAATGAATTTTTGAGAACAGAAAGTTTAATTGGAAAAGAGAATTTGCAAAAGTTGCATAAAGCGAAAGTTGCTATTTTTGGGCTTGGGGGTGTTGGTTCGTATGTGGTGGAAGGTTTGGCAAGGGCTGGAATTGGCAATTTTGTGTTGGTTGACAGTGATACAGTCGATGTTACAAATTTGAACAGGCAAATCATTGCGACAACTGGGACGCTTGGTTTACCAAAAGTAGAGGTCGCTCAAAAGCGAATTTTGGAAATTTATCCAGAGGCAAAAGTAGAAGCCTTGCAAACGTTTTTTTTGCCAGATAGTCCAGAAATTTTGGATAAAACAATGGACTATGTCGTGGATTGTGTTGATACAGTGACGGCAAAAATCGAGTTAGTGGTGAGGGCGAAAAAGCTGAATATTCCGATTATTTCATGCATGGGAACTGGCAATAAGTTGGATCCAACGAAGTTTGAAGTAGCCGATATTTACCAAACTTCGGTTTGTCCGCTTGCCAAAGTGATGCGAAAAGAGTTGAAGGCAAGAAATATTGAGAATTTGAAGGTGGTATATTCCAAAGAGGAGCCGATGAAAACAGAGACGAAAGTTCCACGGAAGTATCTCTTTTGTGCCGTCTGTGGCAGGTTTGATACTGGCTGGGGAAGTTGTGAAAGATTTGATAAAGCAGGTTGAATGAATGGAAAAATATGAAGAAATTGAAAGAAGTATTATAACGACGTACCGCAAGAAGATTTGGACGAAGTTTGTGAAGGGAATAAAAGAGTTTGAAATGATTGCAGATGGCGATAAAATTGCTGTCTGTATTTCTGGTGGCAAGGATTCGATGCTGATGGCGAAGTGTTTTCAAGAGTTGAAAAAGCATCACAAGATGAATTTTGAGCTTATATTTTTGGTCATGAATCCCGGCTATAATGAGGAAAATCAGCAGAAAATTATTGAAAATGCGAAAATTTTAAATCTTCCGATTACGGTTTTTGAAACAGATATTTTTAATCGTGTGGTGAATGTTGAGGACAATCCGTGTTATTTGTGTGCGCGCATGCGAAGAGGTTATTTGTATGAAAAGGCAAAAGAATTGGGGTGCAATAAAATTGCGTTGGGGCATCATTTTGATGATGTGATTGAAACGACGTTGATGGGCATGCTGTATGGCGCGCAAATGCAAACCATGATGCCGAAAGTTTGTAGTACGTCACATCCGGGAATGGAGCTGATTCGCCCGCTTTATTATGTGAAAGAGGAAAATATTATTCGCTGGGCAAAGCGAAATGGGATGGAGTTTATTCAGTGCGCGTGCCGTTTTACGGAGCATTATACGGCCTGTCAAAATCAAGATGGGCGTTCTAAGCGAGAGGAGGTCAAGGCGCTGATTAAGGAGCTGAGGAAAAAATATGAAAATATTGATATCAATATTTTTAGAAGTAGCCAAAATGTGAATTTGGATACGTTGATTTCGTATCGAAAAGGCGAAAAAACGATTCATTTTTTAGACGAATATGGAAAAAATAAAATTTATTAATATTTTACTTGAAAAAAACGTACATTTATAATACAATAAATAAAATTAGAAAATGGAGGAGAATTTTTAAATTATGCAAATTTTAGTTTTGGTCATTTTGATTTTGGTAAATGCTTTTTTTGCGGCGAGTGAAATTGCTTTTATTTCATTAAATGATGCCAAAATTGATATGATGGCGAAAGAGGGCAATAAAAAAGCAAAGAAAATTGCTAAAATGCTAAATGAACCAAGTAAATTTTTATCAACAATTCAAATTGGGATTACGTTGGCAGGATTTTTATCAAGTGCGTTTGCGTCTGATGCGTTTGCGGAAGACTTGGCGCCAGTTTTGTATAGCGCGGTTCCAAGTGTTAGTTTAGAAACTTGGAAAAGTGTTTCAATTATTATCATTACCATGATTTTATCGTATTTTACGTTGATTTTTGGCGAGTTGGTGCCTAAAAGGATTGCGATGAAAAAATCAGAAATGATTGCATTTGGTAGCATTGGAGTTATTCAATTGATTGCAATTGTGACTTCGCCAGTGGTGAAATTTCTAGAGTTTTCTACGAATATTGTTTCCAAACTTTTTGGTGTGACGGGAAATGAAGAAGAAGTGGTGACCGAAGAGGAAATCCGTATGATGGTGGATGTTGGGCAGGAAAAGGGCACGATTGAGCAAAATGAAAAAGAAATGATTAATAATATTTTTGAATTTAATGACAGAACTGTTTCGGAAATTATGGTTCCACGAAACGAGATTTTTGCGCTCAATAGCAATTTGGCGATGGCAGAGGCGATTGAGGAAATTGCGGAAGATTATAAATATAGTAGAATTCCCGTTTATCAGGAAAATATGGACCAAATTATTGGAATTTTGTATATTAAAGATATGTTGTTAGAGCAAAAAAATAAAAATACAAAAATTAAAAATATTGTTAAAGATGCTTATTTTGTGCCTGACACAAAGAATATTGATGAATTATTTTCAGAAATGAGAAAAAATAAAAAGCAAATTGCGATTGTGATTGATGAATATGGCGGAACAGCTGGACTGGTTACCATGGAAGATATTTTGGAAGAAATTGTTGGCGATATTTTTGATGAGTTTGACGAATTTGAGAATGAATATGAAAAAATTGATGAAAATACGTATATGATGGATGGTGGAATTCCGATTTATGAATGCAAAAAAATATTGAATATTGATATTCCAGAAGGCGATTATGAGACACTTTCAGGATATTTGATTGATGCTTTGGGCCGAATTCCGGGGGAGAAAGAAAAACCAGTTTTAGAAATTAATGATGTTGTTTATAAGATTGAGAAAATTAAAAATAAGAAAATTATGAAAGTAAAATTGTGCATTACAGATGCCAAAGAAAATGAAGAAAACGAGGAAGAAGAGTGAAAAGAGAAGAAATAAAACAGCATTTAATGGCAATGCGAACACCAAAAAATGAAGAAGAGATGAATCGATTATTAGGAATGATTGATATGGCGGATGAAGAAACTTTGCAAAATAAAATCGAAGAAATAGGTGGGACAGAAGAAGCTATCAATGCATTTTTGAAAAAACAAATTTTAAAAATACAAGAAAAGCATATCCCCATTAATGAGATGTTTTCCTATGGAATTAATGGAAATTGTATTCATCTGCATTTGCCAGTAGATTTGCATCCAATGATTTTTGACAAGGGCATTTCAAGAACTATGGATACAGTAAATTTGTATTTACTAGATGCGATGGAGCGAATAAAATCGTTGCGAGACAGTGGCTATTATAAGTTTCAAGACAAAGATAGCATCTATATGATGTCGCCAATTTTAAAAGGGAAAAGAATTTTAGGTTTTTTGGACGAACTCGATTTTAAGAGAAGATTTTATCGTGAAAAAGAGTTAAATAATGAAGACTTTTTGAAAAATCATTCAGAAGCCATGTTAGCAAGGAAAATTTTTCCGGAAAGGGATTATGTGGGAGTGGCTGAAATTACTTTTGATAAAATGGCTTCTCAAGAATGGCAAGACAAAAAGCAGAAAGTCGTACAGGAATTAAAAAATAAAGGAATTTCACTTGAGAAAGAAAAGGAGGAAAAGTAAATGAGTAAAAAAACATGGATTGGAATTATTTTGGTAATTTTAGTGATTGTGGTAGGTGCAGTTATTTATCTAAAAAGGGAGGATAAAAGCTTAGCAGAAATACCAAATCTTGCACCAATAGAGCAAAAGGAAACTGAAACTTTACCTAAAAATGAAAAATTGTCTGTTGTGACATCTTTGGAAGACAAAATTGGAGATAATACAGCTTGGTGCGGAACTTTTAATTTAATTTGGAATGATTTGAAAAATGACTTAGCAAAGCAAGATATTATTTTTGACAAGAAATCCGAAATTGTGGAGCATTTGAACAAAGGAACTTTTTCCACAGACGATTTATCAGAAGCAAGTTATTACAAGGTTTATGGCACGCCAAGTCCAGAATTGAAAGCACAAATTGAAAAAGCAATTCAAGAAAAATTCAATGAAACCAGTGATATTTTAGATGATTTTGATTGGAGTAATGCAGGACCAGAGGATTATTTTTTGTATTGTATGCTCAAAAAAGAATTTGAATTCCCACAAGAGTTTACAGAATTAGAAAATGGTAAATTTGGAAATCAAGAAAATGTCAAATATTTTGGGATTGGCAAGACCTCAGAGGAGACTGTAAGAGACCAAGTAGCTGTTTTGTATTACAATTCAAAAGACGATTTTGCCATTAAATTATTGACCAAAAACAATGATGAAGTCATCTTGAGTAGAGGAAACAAAGAAGATAATTTTGGCGAGATGTATGAAACTATCATGAAAAAAAGTGAAGAGTATGACGGAATTTATGAATTTGGCGAAAATGACACATTGAAAATTCCAAATATCAAGTTTGATTTAAAAGAAGAAATTAAAGAAGTAGAAAATCAGCCATTTCAGTTTTCTAACGGAAATGAATATGAAATTGACACGGCGTTGCAAACCATTCAATTTGAGTTAGATAAAAAAGGTGGAAAAATCAAAAGTGAAGCAGGAATAATGGCAAAAGAAACAGCCATTTTAATGCCACAGGAACCAAGAGAATTTTTGGTGGATGACACGTTTACAATTTTCTTACAAGAACAAGAAAAAGAATTACCTTATTTTGCAGCCAAAATTTCGGACATTTCCAATGTACAGGAAGTTAAGTAAAAGGGGGAAACTTTGAAAAAATTATTAGTAATTGATGGAAATAGCATATTAAACCGAGCTTTTTACGGTATTATGGGGAGCAAAATGTTGCAAACAGCTGATGGAACGTATACGAATGCAGTTTACGGATTTTTGACGATTATGTTTCATCAGTTGGAGCTAGAAAATCCAGATTATTTGGTGGTGGCATTTGATGTGAAATCTCCGACCAAAAGGCATGAAATGTACAGTGAATACAAAGGAACACGAAAAGGAATGCCGGATGAATTGGCGGCGCAGTTGCCGATTATCAAAGAAGTTTTGGCAGCCATGAACATAACCGTGCTGGAAAAACCGGGGTATGAGGCTGACGATATTTTAGGGACTTTAAGCGTTTGGGGAGAAAATCAAAGTTTGGATGTCATTTTGCTAACTGGGGATAGAGATGCTTTTCAGCTTGCTACGGATAAAGTCACGATTCGAATACCGAGAACTAGCAAAGGAAAGACGGAAGTCGAGGATTTTAATCAAGCAAAAGTTTTGGAAACATATGGTGTTTTGCCAAAGCAAATGATTGAAGTAAAAGGCTTGATGGGCGATAGTTCAGATAATATTCCGGGGGTTCCGGGAATTGGTGAAAAAACGGCACTCAATTTAATCAAAAAATATGGAAGTATTAACCAATTGTATGAAGCATTAGAAGGCGAGAAGGCACCAGAAATCAAAGGAAAACAAAGAGAAAAATTGCTAGAAAATAAAGAATTAGCCTACCTTTCAAGAACGCTTGGTACGATTGACATAGATGCACCAATTGAAAAATCCTTGGAAGAATTTCAAGTTCAAGATTGGGATAATGCGGCTGTTTTAAAATGGTTCAAGGACCTCCGTTTCAAACGATTTATCGAGCGTTTTAGACTAGAAAATGCGGATGCGAAAGAAAAAAATATAGCTGATTTATTTGAACTTGTAGAAAACCAAAATTCGCAAGAAGTCATTGAAAAATTAAAACAGCAAACAGAAATAAATTATTACTTTGAATTAGAAGATGAAAAAGAAGGCTTAATTCTTCCGAAAAAAATCAAAAATGTTCATTTCTTTGTCAAATCTGAAAAAAAAGTTCATAATTTGAACTTTCAGCCTGAAAAATTCAAAGAAATTTTTGAAAATCCAGCGATTTTAAAATGCGGCTATAACCAAAAACAAGATTATATTTTATTAAAACAAGTTGGAATTGAACCAAATAATATGATGTTTGATTGCCGCATTGCCATGTATTTGCTAAATTCGGGAACCAATCATTATTCTTTAGAGGAGCTTTCTAGGCAGTATTTGAATTTAGAAATAGAAGATTATTTGAACAACTCTAAGCCAAGTGAGGATGTGCAAACAAGCTTTTTTGAGGAGGAGCCAAAAGAAGAGAAAAATGCTCAACAAGCCATTTATGCATATGTGATAGGCGAGGCTAAGCCAGTTTTGGAGAAAGCATTGGCAGAAGTCAATCAGTTGAAATTATTTCAGGAAATTGAAATGCCATGTCTTGAAGTTTTGGCTGAAATGCGCTACATAGGTGTTTTTGCTGAGAAATCAGACATTGAGAAAATGTCTGAAAAATTAAAAATTCAAATTGAAGAATTGAGTCAAGAAATTTACGAATTGGCTGGCGAAGAATTTAATATTAATTCGTCAAAACAGTTGGGGGAAGTGCTATTCGAGAAATTGGAATTGCCCTATAAAAAGAAAAACAAAAATGGTTATTCCACGGATGTGGACACGCTAGAAAGCCTGAAAAATACACATCCAATTATTGAGAAAATTTTAGGGTACAGGCAAATGGCAAAATTGAATTCGACTTTTGTGGAAGGGATGTTGCCATTTATCAATTCAAAAACAAATCGCATTCATACTACATTTCATCAAACCGTTGCAGCAACTGGAAGGCTTAGCAGCTCGGACCCGAATTTGCAAAATATTCCAACGCGAACGGAAGCGCGGAAAGCAAATCCGAAAATTATTTAAAGCTGAGAAAGGAAAAGTTTTTATTGACGCGGATTATTCGCAAATTGAACTACGCATTTTGGCACATATGTCGCAAGATGAAATTATGATAAATGCGTTTAATGAAAACCAAGATATTCACAAAATTTGTGCGTCGCAAGTGTTTGGTGTGCCGCTTGACGAAGTGACCAAGGAAATGCGTTCTCATGCCAAAGCAGTTAATTTCGGCATTGTGTATGGCATTAGCGATTTTGGCTTGTCTGAACAATTGGGCATTAGGCGAAAAGAAGCTAAGCAATATATTGATACGTATTTAGAGCAATATCACGGAATTCGCGAGTTTATGGACCGCGAAATTGAAAAAGCCAAGCAAAATGGCTTTGTGGAGACCATGTTTCATAGGAGACGCTATATTCCAGAAATTGCGTCAAACAATTATATGGTGCGAAAATTTGGCGATAGAGCTGCAATGAATGCACCTGTGCAGGGAACTGCGGCGGATATTATGAAAATTGCGATGATAAATGTTTACCGAGAATTAAAGGCAAAAAGTTTGAAGTCGAAAATTGTTTTGCAAATCCATGATGAATTGGTTATTGAGGCATGGGAGGAGGAACAGGAAATTGTGAGCGAGATTTTAAAAACGCAAATGGAAAATGCGGCACAGCTTGCAGTTCGTTTGGATGTGGATTTGCAAGTTGGAAAAACGTGGTTTGATACGAAGTAAAATTAATAAATAGCATTATAAATTTAATAAAATTGGTTATCCTAAATGTATGAAAAATTTAAAATTTGGGATAACTTTTTTTATTTTGTTGATTACTTATATTTATGTGGCGAATATTAGTCTAATTCCAGACCATATCATTTTGCTGGAAAACGAAAACTACGCAATCAAAAAGTTTATAGGGGTTGATACCATAGAAACAGTAAGAACTTCGAACGATAACGAAAATACAGTAAACGTGGATGTCACCTTGTTTGGCAATAAAGTCAAAGAAGTCACAATTGACACTTTGGAAAATGTGGAGGTTGTGCCGATTGGCAAAATTATTGGCATGAAATTGTATACGAATGGCGTGCTGATTGTGGGAATGTCTGAAATTGAAAATATGGAAAATCAAGTCGTAAAGCCATTTCACGATTGTGATATTCAAGAAGGAGACACCATTGTAAAAGTAAATGATACAGAAATTGACAGTATTGGAGGCTTAAAGGATGTTGTAAATCAAAGCCATGGCGAAAATGTGCTATTGACATTAATCCGAGAGGACGGCAGCGTAGTCACTTCCAATATTACGCCAGTTCAGACAGAAAGCGATGAATACAAACTTGGGCTTTGGGTAAAAGATGCGGCAACAGGGGTTGGCACTATTACGTATTATGAGAAAAACACTGGGAATTTTGCGGCTTTGGGGCATGGAATTGTGGATGCTGACACGGATCAATTAATTCACATTGAATCAGGCGAAATTGTCACTTCTGACGTTATGTCTATTACAAAAGGAAATGTTAACAATCCGGGCGAGATTCGTGGCACGATTTTTAATCAAAAAACAATTGGTCAAGTGCAGAAAAATACGCAATTTGGAATTTATGGAAAATTGGAAAATTTGGCAAGTTTAAATATTGATACCAGCAAAGCAATTCCAGTTGCACTTCGTGACGAGATTGAACTGGGAAATGCAAAAATTTTATGTAGTCTAGATGGCAAGACAAATCAGGAATATGATATAAAAATAGAAAAAGTCTATAAAAATGATGATTATGATAATAAAAGCATGTTAATTCGTGTCGTAGACCAAAATCTAATCAATGCGACAGGCGGCATTATACGTGGCTTGTCGGGAAGTCCTATTATTCAAAATGGGAAATTTGTAGGAGCTGTCACAAACGTTCTTGTTTCTAATCCAGAAGTTGGTTATGCGATTTTTGGAGATATGATGATAAAAGAAATGCGAAAATAAAGGCACAAATTTGTGTCTTTTTTGTGATAGAATTGTGAAAATTGTGTGAATTCAAAAAATAAAAAAGCAAATGTCGAACGAAAATTATTGAAAAAAGTGACAAAATTTGATATACTGGAAAGGAAGATGTGAATGGAGCTAAACTTAAAAAATGATATAATATTTAAAGCGTTTTTTAGCAGAAAAGGCAACGAAAAATTTTTGATAGAATTTTTGGAGGCGCTGCTAAAAATAAAAATCAAGAAAATTGCGATAAAAGAAGAAGTGAATTTAGAAAAATTATTTGCAGAAGAAAAAGGTGGAAGGCTGGATTTAAACGGCAAATTATGCGGCAAAAATAGCATCATGCGAGGTTGGGAATGGCAAGCATTATAATGAAAAGAACAAAATTACTTTAATAAATATTTTGGATTTTAATTTGCTGAAAGTGCAGGACTACATATCAGAAACAGAGATTGTGCTGAAGAAACATAAAGAGTATGAAATTATGAAACATCCGAAATGGTATTTTATCGAGTTGCCGAAATTCAGGAAAAAAAAGCCAGATGTGGAAAACCGCCTAGAGCAGTGGTTATTATTTATAGATGATTGTAATAAGGAGGGAATAGAGATGGCGGAGAATAAAAATCAAACATTGAAAGAAGCACGAGGGGTCATGAATTATCTAACAGGAGATGCAGAAGTGAGAAGGCTTGCAGAACTGCGCGAAAGGTGGGCATATGATAGGGCTAGAGATTTGAAGTTGGCAGACCAAAAAGGAATAAAAAAAGGCGAAAAGCGTGGCAAGAAAGAAGGAATTAAGGAAGCGCAATTAGAAATTGCGAAAAAACTGTTAAAAATGGGGAAAGATATGGATGAAATTATGTTGATAACAAGTTTATCTGTAAAAGAAATTAATAACTTAAAATGCTTTATTTAATTTTTATTTTATATTGCGATGTGAAAAAAAATATGATATATTATTAAAAATGAAGTTTTTTAAGGAGTTTGATATGTCAAAATTTGTGCATTTACATGTTCATAGTGAATATAGTTTGTTAGACGGAATGTGCCGTGTCAAAGATTTGCCGAAAAGAGCTAAAGAGCTTGGCATGGATGCCATTGCGATTACTGACCACGGTGTTATGTTCGGTGCTGTGAATTTTTATAAAGAGTGTAAGGCACAAGGAATTAAGCCAATTATTGGGTGCGAAGTTTATGTGGCACCACATAGCAGGCTGAGTAAGCAAGCGGGTGTAGATGAAGGGTATTCGCATTTAATTTTGCTTGTGAAAAATCAGAAAGGATATGAAAATTTAGTCAAGTTAGTTTCGCTTTCGTTTACAGAAGGTTATTATTATAAACCTAGAATTGATACAGAAATTTTGGAACAATATGGTGAAGGACTAATTTGTTTGAGTGCGTGTTTGGCAGGAAGTGTCAATCAAGCGATTTTGAAGCATGATTTAGAAAAAGCCAAAGAAATTGCACTTTGGCACAAAAAAGTTTTTGGAGAAGATTATTATTTGGAAATTCAGAATAATGGTCTGGCAGAGCAAGTGATGGCAAACCAAAAATTGATTGAATTGTCACGAGAACTGGGTATTCCTTTGGTTGCGACAAATGATGCACATTATTTAAAAAAAGAAGATAGTTATAATCATGAGATTTTGTTGTGCATTCAAACAGGTAAAAAAATGACGGATGAAGATAGGATGCGCTTTGGCGTTAATGAGTTTTACATAAAGTCACAAGAAGAGATGATTGATTATTTTTCAAAGGTGCCAGAAGCAACTGAAAATACAGTAAAAATTGCGGAAAAATGCAATTTTGATTTTGAATTTGGGGTGACGAAACTTCCGAATTACGATGTGCCAGAAGAATTTGAAACACATGAGGCATATTTCAGAAAATTGTGTGAAGAAGGAATTACGGAGCGTTATGGCGAAAATCCTTCCCAAGAAATCAAAGATAGAGTAGAATACGAAATGAGCGTAATTTCTAAAATGGGTTATGTGGATTATTACCTGATTGTGTGGGATTTCATTCATTATGCGAAAAGCGTGGGAATTTCTGTGGGGCCAGGACGTGGTTCTGGTGCTGGTTCCATTGTGGCATATGCAATTGGCATTACAGATATTGACCCGATTAAGTATAACTTGCTGTTTGAGCGATTTTTAAATCCAGATAGAATTAGCATGCCTGATTTTGACGTGGATTTTGACTATGAAAGGCGTGGCGAGGTCATTGAATATGTGGCACGAAAATATGGCGCAGACCATGTTTCGCAAATTATCACATTTGGTACGATGTCTGCCAAAAGTGTTATTCGTGATGTTGGAAGGGTTTTGGATGTTCCCTATGCAGAGGTGGACAAACTTGCCAAAATGATTCCTTTTGAAATTCACATTACGATTGACAAAGCTTTGGAGGAAAATCGAGAATTAAGGGAATTGTACGAAACTGACCAAACAGTCAAAAAAATTATTGATATTGCAAAAGGCTTAGAAGGAATGCCGCGAAATGCTTCGACGCATGCTTGTGGTGTGGTTATTACGAAAAATCCAGTGGATACCTATGTGCCGTTATATGTCAATGATGGCACGCCAGTGGCGCAATATACCATGACTTTGCTCGAGGAGCTGGGGCTTTTGAAAATGGACTTTTTGGGGCTCAGAACTTTGACTGTGATTGAAGATTGCAAAAAGTTAATTCAAAAAAATAGAGGAATCCAAGTCAAATTTGACGAAGATATGAATGACCCAAATGTATACAAGTTGTGGCAGGAAGGAAATACCTATGGTATTTTTCAGTTTGAAAGTGCTGGCATGACTTCATTTATGAAGGAATTAAAGCCAGATTGTTTGGAAGACTTAATTGCAGGTGTTTCGCTGTATCG
Source organism: uncultured Clostridium sp. (assembly GCA_947571115.1). Lineage (GTDB taxonomy): Bacteria > Bacillota > Clostridia > TANB77 > CAG-508 > Scatovivens. The sequence goes on along the minus strand of CANOWW010000009.1, from coordinate 57,922 downwards.
TCCGGGACCGATGGACCAAATTCCGCGTTATGTAAAAGGTAAACTAAACCCAGGACACAATGTTTACACACATCCAGCATTGGAGCCGATTTTGAATGTTACATATGGTTGCATGGTTTATCAAGAACAGGTCATGCAGATTGTGCGCGATTTGGCTGGCTATTCGCTGGGAAGAGCAGATTTGGTGCGTCGTGCCATGGGGAAGAAAAAGCTGGATGTTATGGCAAAGGAAAGAGAAATTTTTATTCATGGTCAAGTGGAAGAAAATGGGGAAATTGTGGTTCCGGGATGTGTGCGAAATGGAATTGATGAAGTGTCCGCCAATAAAATTTTTGACGAAATGGTGGAGTTTGCCAAATATGCGTTTAACAAGTCTCATGCGGCTGCGTACGCTGTGGTTTCTTACAGAACTGCGTATTTGAAGGCTTATTACAAAGAAGAATTAATGGCGGCGACGCTCAATAGCTTTTTAGGGAATTTGGACAAAATTCCGATTTACATCAATGATTGCAAAAAAATGAATATTGAAGTGCTGCCGCCCAATATTAATCAAAGTGAGACGCGTTTTACGGTTTTGGAGAATAAAATTCGCTTTGGGCTTGGAACAGTCAAAAATGTAGGCGTGCAGGCGGTTGATAGTATTGTGAAAGAACGTGAAGAAAACGGCAATTTTGAGAACTTTTCGTCATTTTGTGAGAGAATTAAAGATAAAGGCGTGAATAAAAAATGTGTGGAAAGTTTGATTAAAGCAGGCGTTTTTGACGATTTTGGAAATACGAGAGCAACGCTTTTGGCGTCTTATGAGGGAATTTTGGATACCGTTAACAATAGTGATCGAAAAGTCATGGAAAATCAGGTTTCGATGTTTGATTTAATGGGCGAAGATGAGGAAAAAGAGCTTCAGGCAAAAACGTATAAATTTGAGCAGAAGCCAGAGTTTGAGGAAAAAGAATTGCTAAGCTTGGAAAAAGAAATGATTGGCGTCTATATTTCGGGGCATCCGCTTGAGAAGTATCGAGAATTGCTGGAGAAAACGACGAATATCAACACTTTGAATATGCTGAAGATTAACCAAGATTTGGAAGAATTTGGGAAAACGGTGGATTACAAGGACAATCAAAATGTCAAGTTTGCTGGGATTATTACAAAAATCAAAAAGAAGTTTACGAGAAATAACACGATTATGGCTTTTGTGACTGTCGAGGATTTGTATGGCACAGCGGAACTGATTGTGTTTGATAGTGTTTATCATCTTTCACAAAATGCTTTGATTGAGGAAAATGTTGTGTTAGTGGAAGGAAGATTGTCCATTCGCGAGGATGAAGATGTCAAGATTGTGGCAAGTAAAATAGGGGATTTGAATGGAAATACTGCTTCTGTGGACGAAAAAACAAAAAGTATTACGTGTATTTCGATTGATGTGACGGATTTGCCAGAGGAGACGAAGGAAAGACTGCGTGGTGCGATTAAGTTTTTCTGCGGCGACCGAGCCAATACAAGGCTGGAAATTGTGCAAGAAGGAAGAGCGAAGCCATGTGGCGGTATTTTTATGACCAATCAAATTTTGCAGGAATTTGAGGAAATTGTGGGGGAAGAAAGAATTGCAAAAAGCAGCTGATGTCTTGCGATACAGCTGCTTTTCGCATAAAGTTAAAAAGTCTCAAATTTAATTTCGCATTTTAACTCTGCGCATTTCTTTAAAAAGTTTTCGCAGTAAGATTTTGAAAAATCCGATATCTTGCCGAAAATGGCTTGATAATCGTTCCCGCTAATTTTAATGGGGATATGTTGACTTAAGTCATACCGTGCCAATGGCTCAAGAACTAAGGTATCTGTAAGTTCCTGATTAATAGGCAAAACCACAATGTAGCGGTGACCTGCTTGTTTGGCGGTTTTTATTGCTTCTTGAAGTTGTATATCAAATGTCATGTAACCACCTCCTTCTAAATTATAGTTGACAATACAACTTATTATATATATTATACCACATTTTTTATGTTAAGTCAATAAATTTGGAAAATTTTACTTGATTTTTGTCAAAAAAGATAGTACAATACAAAAGTGAAGTTTTTTGAGGAAAGGAAATATTCAAATGTTGAAAGAAGATGGACTAGCATATCAAGTATTAGTTTTAGTCATCATTATCATTATTGCTGCGGCGGGGGTTTTGATTAACAAAGTGATTGGCAAAAATGGTATGTTGAATAAAGTTGCAGAAGTGGAAACAGAGTTTGGCAAAGAAGATGTTTTGGAGAAAATTAATTATAAAGTGACACAAAAATTTATTGAACTCAACAATGTGGCAAAAGAAAATAATCAAAATATTTCGGACTTGTATAATCGTGATGTGGTAATTGAGTTTTTGAAACAAAATTTGATTATTGTAGAAACGCATGACGAAGAGGGGAATTTTGTAGAGGGTGTTTATGATATTGATGTCAGCAAATTGAAAGACGAAAATGAAACCCAAAATGCGGGGACATTTAAGTTGGAGAGAATGGAAGATAAAGATATGGTTGTGTATTACAATGAGAATAACGAGCCAGAGCAAATTGGCGAATTGCAAATTCAGCAGACGATATAAAAATTTTGTAGCGATGAGAGCTCATCTAGAATATGATATTTTAGGTGAGTTTTTTATGAAATTGGGATTATGTTTGTCGGGTGGAGGCATCAAAGGAGCTGCTCATGTTGGTGCTATTAAGGCATTTAAGGAAGCAGGAATTCATTTTGACTATATTTCTGGAACGTCGTCAGGAAGTATTGTTGCGACATTGTATGCTTGCGGTTATACAACAGACGAGATTTATCGTGCATTCAAAAAATATGCCAGAAAAATCGGGTATTGGGACTGGAACAATGTTTGGAATGTGAGTAAAAATTTTGTCAAAACTGGAAAAATTAAGCTGACTGGCTTAAATAGTGGAAAATCAATTTATAATTTTGCGCATAAGTTATGTGGTGCAAAGGGCATTCAAAATATTAACCAAGTGCCAAGAAAGCTGATTATTCCGACAGTGAATGTTTATACAGAGGAGTTGTATGTGTTTCATTCTGGTGGGCAAATCAAAAATGAAGGAAATATCAAATACATCAATAATGTAGATATTGGGACTGCGGTGCAGGCAAGTTGCAGTTATCCGGGCGTTTTTTGCCCATGTGAATATCGCAATACGCTTTTGGTGGATGGCGGTTTGGCGGAAAATTTACCATGGCGTGAGACGAAGAGGATTGGGGCAGATAAAGTGATTAGTAGTGTGTTTGTGGATAAAATGCCGAAAAAATGTTGTGACAATGTGGTTCAAATTTTGGATAAATCGTTTGGCATTTTGTGTCACGAATTGGCTCGTTATGAGTGGGATGGAACGGATTATTTGTTGCCAATCGAGCATGATAATGTGGGGCTTTTGGATTGGCGAAAGGTTGACGAATTGTATGAGCAAGGGTATGAGCAGACGAAAGCTAAATTAAAAAAATTTTTGCCAGAAATTGTTGGGAAATAAATTTCTAAATTGCAAATAATATTCTTAAAATCAAGAAAGGAATATTATAATGGAATATAGAAATTTAAGTCAAAATATTTATCCAGAAGAGTTCAATAGCAGAAGTGAAGGAATTGTAAATTGGATTAGAGAAAATCGAGAAAAAGAAGAATGGGCAAAAGATCCGAATGCTTTTGAAATGACAAATGTGTTTTTGTTGGGAGCAAAATATGCGCAAGAAGGGCATGATGTTAATCAAGATACTTTAAAAGAAATGTGGGATATTCGTTCACAAGATTTTGCGAGATGTGGCATTTCGGAAAATAATTTTGTTTATGGAATTTGCAGAGATAGTTATGAGGCTTCGCAGGAAGGAAGGGCTTTGGTAAATGACGAAGCATCTCATCATGCACTAAGGAGTATGGCAGATATTGGTTTGTTTTTGAGCAGGCAACATACAAGAGAAGGAAAAATGGAGTTTGATAATCCAAATCAATTAATGGAACTTTTGGAATGTTCTAGAACGTTAAAAGGAGTGCATCCAGAGTTATTTGAAAAATATGGTTTTAAAGAAAATTTGCAGACAATTGCAAGATTGCAACTAGAAAAACAAAGTGGTCTGGAAACTAGAATTCAAAGTGCGATGGAAAACATTTTGGGAGAAGCAACAACAGAAAAAAGCGTGATGCAGGACGAACAGGTCAAAGAAAGAGAATAAGAAAAAAACGACATGGAATATTTTGTAATTTCATGTCATTTTTTGTTGCTATTTTTTTGTTTATTTGTATAATAAATTTGAAGTTAAAAAGTGAGGGAAAAAATGAAAAAACATTTGATGATAGCTGGGATATCAAGAGGAGGAAAGACAACGATTTGTAAAAAGATAGCGGAGAAGCAAGATTGTATTTATATGCCAATGGATAATATTGTCAGAGTATTTCAGAAACGTTTTCCGGAGCTTGGAATTACGCATGCTGACAAATTTACCAATGTGAGCAGAAATTTTGCGCCATTTTTGAATGCAATGCTAGAAGATAGTAAGGAAAATCGATTGTTGATTGATACCTATCATTTGGCGCCAGAGGATTATGTGAAATACATCAATCAAAATATTTGTGATATCTGTTTTGTCGGTTTTCCAGATATTTCTGTGGAAGAAAAATTTTGTCAAATGAGAAGATTTGAACAAAGACAAGAGGACAGTCAAAAGTTAGATCGTGAGTTAAAAGAAAAATGTGAACGATTGATTGAAGAAAGTCAGTTTTTGAGGGCAGAATGTGAGAAATATCAATTGCCATTTTTGAATACGAGTTTTGATAGAAATCAAGTAATTGAGGAATTTGTTCAGAATATTGTGAGGGAAAAAGAATGAAGAAAATAAATATGAGAAAGTTATGGTTTTATCCAAAGTCAATAGCACACAAAATATATTATCAGTATAGAATGAATAAAGAGTTAGATTTGAAAAATCCGCGAGATTTTAATCAAAAAATTCAATATCTTATGGTAAAAGAAATTGGCAGGAAAGAGGCTAATTTAACAGATAAATTTTTAGTTAGGAATTACATTAAAGAAAAAGGCTATGAAGAAAATCTGCTTCGACTATATGGTGTGTATAAGCAGGCAGAAGAAATTGATTTTGCTAAATTACCAGAAAGGTTTGTCTTAAAGACAAACCATGATTGTGGAAGTATTTTTATTTGCACAGATAAAATTTCATTTGATAAAGAAAATGCTAAGCAAAAATTAAATCAAGCCTTACAAAGAAATTATGCGAAAAAGCATTTGGAATATCATTATAAATATATAAAACCATGTATTATATGTGAAGAATTTTTAGAAGGAGAAAATGGTGATACGCCAGAAGATTATAAAATTTATTGTTTTCATGGAAAGCCAGAATGTATAATGGTTTGTACGAATAGACAAAAAGATTTAAAGTTGGCTTATTATGATTTAGAATGGAACCAATTGGATTATTTAAAACCAGAATATTTGACGAATCAAATGTTTTCAAAACCTAAAAAATTGAATGAAATGCTAGAAATAGCGGCTAATTTGTCAAAAGATTTTAAGTTTGTAAGAGTGGATTTATATTGTGTAAGGGATAAAATATATTTCGGAGAATTAACTTTTACGCCAGCTGCTGGAATTGGAATAAGACAGACAGATGAGGCACTAAAATATTTGGGAAGTTTAATAAAATTATAGGATAAGAAAATGAAGAAAAAAAGTAGTTTTTTGAAGGAAACTTTGAGAGGAACAAAAGAACAGATTTTATGGATTTTAATTTTGACGATTGCTGGTTCAAAATTAAATGTTTATGTACCGATGTTTATTCAATATGCACTTGACGGAGTTGTGATGCGAAAAGAGGAAGTCATTCCAAAGTGGATTACGTACTTCTTTTTTGAAAATAGCGTGATTGCGAAATTAGTGAGTTTAGTGATTGTGCTTGTTATTTTAAACACGATTGCATTTGTCGTGAAATATATCAGAAGCAAAATTAGTACCAAATTTAATTTGAGAATAAATCGAAATGTGAAGCAAATGATTTTGAAGCATATTTCAAAGCTGGAGTATATGCAATTTAGTGGAATCAATCATTCAGATGTGCTTCAAAGAGTGAACAATGATGCTCTGATTTATTCGGAATTTTTTAATTCCCAGTTAAATTTATTTTTGGATACGATTTTTATTGTTAGTTTTTCGGTAGTGCAAATTTTTGAATTAAATCAGGCTTGTGGAATTTTTGTATTTGTTTTATGTGGCTTGATTGTTTTGCTTTCGATTTGGTATTACAAATTTTCGCTTCCTCTTGTGGAAGACACGCTAGAGGCGAACAAGCAGATTATCGAGAAAACACGAGATGCCGTGGAAAATTCCAAAATGCAAAAAGCATTTCATCGAAAAAATGTGGAAATTACAGATTTTAAGGCTGTCAATGAAGATTATCGCAAAAAAGATTTGAGGCTGGGAAAATATCGTGTTATTTATGGAATTGGAACACATACAATCCGAAATTTTAAAGAGCCCATTATTTTGCTGTTTGGCGGAATTATGGTGGTGCAAGGGCAAATGACATTAGCGATTGTTTCTGTGCTTTTGACGTATGCCACCAAAATTTCAGATTATATTTATGATTCGGTGGATAAATTAAAAGATGTCAATCAATTTTTGGTGTCTTATCGAAAATTGTCGAATTTAATGCAAGTGCAAGAAGAAAATCAAAATAAGGAATATCAGAAATTAGAAGGCGATATTGTTTTCAAAAATGTAAATATTAAATTAGGCGAAAATAACTTGCTAGAAAATATTGATTTAAAAATTGAGCAAGGGCAAAACATCGCAGTGATTGGCGATAATGGCGTACGGAAAAACGGTTCTTGTTAAAACGCTGTTAGGCTTTTATGAATATGAAGGCGATATTTTAGTCGGAGAGACGAATTTGAAAAATGTCAATTTGGCAAGTATTCGTGACTATATTGGCTTGACACTTCAAGATACTTATTTATTTCATGATACCATTCGAGGCAACATCAATATAACCAACCAAGAATTGTTGGATTGCGAAATGGAAGAGGCTTTGAAGGCAGCTGACATGTACCAAGATATTCAAAATTTTGAAGATAAGCTAGACACGATGTTAGAAAGTGGTGGAGAAAATTTGTCTGGCGGACAAAAACAAAGATTGGCCATTACCAGAAATATTTTGGCAGATAATCAATTTATTATTTTTGATGATTCACTTTCAAAATTAGATACGAGAACCAAGCTCACGATTTTGGAAAATATGGTCGCTATGAATAAAGGTGTGATATTGATTTCGCATGATATTCATGTGGTGCAAGCCTGCCACAAGGTACTTTTTTTGCATAACAAAAAAGTAGAAATGAATACACATAAATTTTTTATGGAAAACAGCGAAGCCTATCGACAAATGATTGAAATGAGAAAAAATAATATTCTAGAAGAGGAAGTATGATGTTTAGAAAAATATGGAATGAATATAAAAAATTGGCATTTCATGCAAGTCTGGGAAGGACGCTTACCAGCGTTATGGTAGTCGTTTTTATTGCGTTTATGATTGTTATGGTGGAATTTGCCATTCCAAGTGGGGACCTCAAACTGATTATTAAGTTAGGGATTTCCTATGTGATTGTCAATGTAATAAGAGCAGTGGCGACTTTTTACGAAGATTTTTCAGATAATAATTTGCAAAGAAACATGGAAGCAGATTATCGCGAGAAAATTTTTGTTAAATTGCAAAATATGAAACAAATTGAAATGGACCAGTTAAGCGCAGGTGGCATTTTGGAAAATATGTTGAATGACACAAAAGAAATTGCACGTTACTGGACGTGGGGAATTGACCGTTCTTATACTGGCGGACTTTTGAGATTGGTCGGGTGTTTAGCGGTTTTGATGTATTTGAATGTTCCGATTATTTGTGTGACATTGTTGATTTATGCCATTGGATTTGTGGTTGCTTTTGGGTTTCAAAAAAGGTCTCTTCGTTTTATGGAACACAAAAGGAAAATCAATGGCGAAATTTTGAATTTTTCCAATGAGCAAATCAATGGTTTTGAGACGATAAAATCTTTAAATGCGCAGAGCCAAAGGATTAGCGAGTTGAAAAATTTGCTTAAAAATTATGAAAATATTGTTAATCAGCTCGAAAAAAATATCCGAATTTATACATGCGTTTATGAATATATTATTTCATTTGTGCTGGTTGTGACGATATTAATGGGCGGAATTGGGATTGTAAAAGGTATGGTTTCCTATGGGGCCTTGATTGTCTTGGCACGCTATATTTCGTCGCCTAAGATATATGCGAGATGGGTAATAGAAGGTTTTCAGTATCGCAATATTAGCCGTATTTCGTACCAAAAAGTGTTGGAAATTTTGGAAAAACAAGAAGAAAATTGGGAAACAGGGGACGAGTTGCCAGCTGTTAAAACGATTGAGTTTGATAATATTCATTTTTCCTATAACGAAAATCAAAAAGTGTTAAAAGGGATTTCGCTTTCAGTAAACCAAAATGAAAAAGTGGCTTTGATTGGCAGGACGGGAAGCGGAAAAACAAGTTTTGTAAATTTGCTTTGCCGTTTTTATGATTTACAGGAAGGGAAAATTTTAATTAATGGAAGAAATTACAAAGAATATAGCTTGCAAAGCCTGCGCGACAAAATTGGCTATATTATGCAAAAAGTCGTCATTTTTGAAGGGACGATTTTAGAAAATATTAATTATGCGAAAAAAGAAATTTCAAAAGAGCAAATTATGGAAATTTGCCAAAAATTAAATTTACATGAGAAGATTATGCAGTTTGAAAATGGCTATGAGACAGTGATTGACAACGAGACAGATTTGTTTTCCAATGGCGAAAAGCAAATGTTGGGGTTTGCGCGCGTTATGGTTGAAAATCCAGATATCATTATTTTGGATGAAGCGACATCCTCTCTTAGTTATAAGTCTGAAATGCTTGTGAGAAAAGCGACTGAAGAAATTACGAAAAATAAAATTAGTTTTATTATCGCTCATCGTTTGTCTACCATTAAAAATTGTGATAAAATTTTATTTATGCAAGACGGCAAAATTATCGAAGCAGGAAATCATGAAGAGTTAATGCAAAAACAGGGCGAATATTACAAATTAGTCAATGCGTAAAGGAGGGTAAAAATGAATACAATAAGTCAAGCCAGAAGAAGAAATGCAAAATTATATCCAATTTATAAAATGCTTTCCTGGGATTTGTTATTTTACAATTCCATTGAGTTTTTGTTTTTTACGATAACAAAGGGAATTACTGCCACAGAATTTCTAATTATTAGTGGAGCATTTGTGTTTTTCAAAGTGGTAACATTTGTGCCAGCAGTTGCGGTTTCTGATATTTTTGGAAAGCGAAAAAGCATGATTGCAGCTAATCTTTTCGTGGCTTTGCATCTTGTCATTTTATTATTTTGTCAAGGAATGCTGAGCATATTAGTGGCGATGCTCATTTGTGCCCTTGGTTATAGCATCAAATCTATGACAGATTCTAATTTATTGTACGATTCAGTTGCGACAAAAGGCGGGGACGGCTTATACGAAAAAATAGATGCCCAAGGGCGGAACGTTTTATTATTTATTAGATGGAATTGCTTCTTTGACTGCTGGTTATTTGTTTGTAGTCAACCAATGTTTACCAATTTATATTTGTTTGGGATTTGCTATTTTGGCAACCATTGTTTCTCTATTTTTCAAAGAAATTTATGAGCCTGAAAATTTGGAAAAAGGGAAATTTGCGAAGACAGTCAAAGAATATGCAAAAGACTTAAAGGGATCCATGAAATTTATTGTACGCTCAAGAAGAATGAAATCGTATATTTTATTTGGCGCCGTTTTTTATGGTATTATCACAGTGTACGACACGTACAAAGGCGATTTGCTAGTGGATATGGGAGTTTCGGAGGAACAATTCTCCATGATTTTTGCCATTTTAACTTTTATCGGGGGACTTTCGGTTGCTTTCCTAAAAACTTTAGAAAAGAAATTTAAAAATCGAGTGCTAACTTTTTTGTCAATCACCTATATTGTGAGTTATGTGATAGTGGGATTTTGCGTGACGCAGTTTACTGGAAACATAGTTTTACCAATGATTTTATTCTTGTATGGAATGGCTAGAATTGTAACTGCGAATTGGTACATATTAGAATATAAATATTTGAAGAATTTTAGTGAGCCACAAATGCGCAATAAAATTACATTTGCGTATGAATTCATTGGCGGCATTACAGCAAGCATCATTGCTATGATAGGTGGTTGGTTAGTAGATGTTATCAATATTAGAGACGCATTTTTAGTTTTTGGACTAGCGTCGTTTGCTGTTATGATTTTGATTTTGGACTATATGCGAACACGATTTGGTTTAAAGCCAGAAGAATATCGAAAAGAAGATATTGAATTTGAGGAGAAAGAGGCTGAGTTGAAGTGAAAGAATATTTTTACAAAAGAGAATACAAATGGCTCTATTTAACCAAATTTTTCTATATATTTGCCAACTCGTTTATAGACATATTTGGCACAGTTATGCTCTATAAAAACGGAATGCCGTTATATGAAATACTTTTGATTTATGGTTTGCGCTTCGGCCTCATGGGTTTATGTTCGCCTTTATTTTTAAAAGTTGCCTCAAAATATGGCATTGCAAGTTGCGCCATATTGGCGAATATGTTAAGAATAGCAGGTGTTTATATGATACAAAATGGGGCACAAAATAATTTGCTGATATTTGTTTTTGTAATGAGTTTACCGGGAGCACTATCGAACCCAATTGCAGACGCTGTTTCTAGCAAATATGTCGAAAACGAGCATCGTGGCAGATACAATAGCATGCGAAACATTGCCAGAATTTGTGGACAAGCATTTGCTAGCATATTTGTAACTTGGGGCGTTGTGACAAACAATCAAACTTTGCTGCTTCTCATTATTTCGATTTTCTTTTTGCTAGATTACTTATGCACAGCAGTTGTAGATTATAAACCAAAAATCGAGAACCGACATGTCTTTCAAGAAACCATAAAATACGTCTTTAAACACATCGATAGCTACGAATTAATATTTTGTTTGCGAACCAGTCATATTATAGAAAGATTATTTGTGCCTTTGTATCTGTATCTCGTTTTGCAGGACTTTGTAGCGTTTGGCACAGTTGTGACGATTTCGCTAATGTTTCAAATGATAACCGTCGTGTTAGTAGGAAGACTAACCGATAAAGATACTCAAAAAACAAACAATTTTGTAACTCTCATTAAAGTCATGATAACGGCTGTATTTTTATTTGTAAGAGATAAAATATGGATTTCGTTTAACAAAATGCTGAGTGACAATTTTGAAAAAGTGTATGAAACGACTGTGCAAACGTCTTTGCAAAATAAGATAAAATTAGCCAAGGAAGATAATTCGCTATTGTCCACAGTAGGGCAAATGAGCTTGTGTTTTACAGAATTTTTTGTTTTTTCAGGACTTAGTATAATGAGTTATTTTGTGGGCAGCAACGTATTTTATGTAATTTTTATTTTGTCGATTTTTTCAAGTTTAGGGATTAATGTATTGGTAAAAAAATAACAAGATAGGCGCGAAGTCGCGCCTTTTTTAGATTTGGAATAACATATCAGAAGAAAGATTTTATAAAGATAAACAGTATAATAACAAAAAAGATATAAAAGATCAAAAGGATGATAGAGAGTTTATGAAGAATAATTTCCCATAGAGTTGGACGAAAAGCATTCCAATATATATCATCTTCCCAATCAATATCTATTTCCTCAATGCTTTTTTTGTGAAAAAATTTCCAAATCCGCTTTAACATAAAAGAAAACTCCTTTCTTAATTTAATTTTTCAAAATTTTTTCATATCTTTATTATACCACAAAAGACTTGAAATTTCAAGTAAGATATTGTATGATAAGGCAAAGGAGAAAGTAAAGAATGATAAACGAAATAAGACAAGAATTGCGAAATTTGGCAGATGAAAACTATGCACAATTTAATCAAAAATTATGTCCAGATACCCAAAGAAAAATGTTAGGAGTGCGTGTGCCACAGTTGCGAAAGTTGGCACAGAAAATTGCTAAACAAGACAATTGGAATGAATTTCTAAAACAAGCAGACGGCACTGGTTTTGAAGAAGTGCTTTTGCAGGGGTTGGTAATTGCTTATAGAAAATTAGAAATAGACGAAAAGTTAGAATATGTAAAATGGTTTGTACCCCAAATAGATAGCTGGGCGATTTGTGATACGTTTTGTCCGACGCTTAAAATCAAGCCACAAGATTTGCCAAAAGTTTGGGATTTTCTGGAGCCGTATCTGCAATCAAATCAAGAATTTGAGGTGCGTTTTGCAGTGATTATGATGTTGGATTATTACATTACAGAAGAATATGTTGATCGAGTTTTGGAAAGATTAGACAGAGTAAAGCATGAAGGTTATTATGTCAAAATGGCAGTAGCGTGGTGCTTAGCAGAAATTGGAATCAAGTTCAATGAAAAAGCAATGAATTATTTAAAAGGGCAAAATCATTTAGATAAATTTACATTTAACAAGGCGTTGCAAAAAATGCGTGAATCTTATCGAATTGATAAAGAGCAAAAAGAAATTTTGAAGGCAATGAAGAGGAAATAAAAAACAATGATTTTATCCCCAAATGTTTATTTTTTGTAAAAAGGTATGGTAAAATTTGTTTAGATATGATATACTAGAGCTATCAATTTAAAGGAGAGTAAAAAATGGAAAAAAGTTTTAGCGAAAGTTATAAAAATGCTGGTGTGGACGTAACGGCTGGTTACAAGTCTGTGGAACTCATGAAAAAATCAATTCAAAGTACATATAATGAGGGGGTTATAGGTGATATTGGTGGTTTTGGTGGGCTTTTTGCACCGAATTTAAGTGGTATGAAAGAACCAATTTTGGTATCTGGAACAGACGGAGTTGGTACCAAATTGAAATTAGCTTTTTTAATGAACAAACATGATACCATTGGGCAAGATTGTGTGGCTATGTGTGTGAACGATATTGTGTGCTGTGGCGCAAAACCATTGTTTTTCTTGGACTATATGTCACTTTGGAAGAACATTCCTGAAATGGTAGCAAGCATTGTCAGTGGCGTGGCAAATGGTTGTAGACAAGCAGGCTGCGCCTTAGTGGGTGGCGAGACAGCGGAAATGCCAGGTATGTATGCAGAGAATGAATACGATTTAGCAGGTTTTGCAGTTGGCATGGTCGACAAAGAAAAAATGATTAACAGTGAGAATATTGAAGTTGGAGATAAAGTAATTGGGCTTGCTTCAAGTGGTGTGCATTCTAATGGTTTTTCTCTAATTCGTAAGTTATTTCACATTGGAACAGACGAAAATGCCCTAAATCAATACCAAGAAGAATTGGGTATGAGTTTAGGAGAATGTTTGCTGACACCAACGAAGATTTATGTAAAACCAGCTTTGGAGCTAATTTCTAAAGTGAATGTAAAAGGAATTTCGCATATTACAGGTGGCGGTTTTTATGAGAATATGCCTCGTATGTTAAATGGAAAAGTAGCGCTAAATATCAAAAAAGATGCGTATCCAATACCAAAAATTTTCCAATTAATGCAAAAAGTGGGCGATATTCCAACACATGATATGTACAACACGTTTAATATGGGAATTGGTATGGCAATTATCGTGCCAGAGACGCAAGTGGAACAGTCTTTGCAAATCTTGAAAGATTGCGGCGAAGAAGCTTATTTAATAGGCGAAGTTGTGGAAGGAAATAAGGAAATTCATTTGATGTAAATGATGTATCATAATATTTATAATTTTTCCGTTTTCCCCATTCTAAAAATTATAACAAAATCAAAGATTTTGATAATTTTTGAACGGTCCCCACAAATCACTTTAAAATTGATAGATATTATGATACATAAAACAAATGATTGACATAAGTTAGAAAAATATGATATAATAAATGCCGCGAGGTAGAAATAATGTATTTTAACTGGAAAAAATCAACAGACACAGAGGAATTGAAAATTGTATGTAATTTAATAAAAAATGGCGAAATTGTGATTTTTCCAACAGAAACGGTTTACGGAATTGGTGCGAATGCTTATGATGAAGAGGCTGTTGGAAAAATTTTTATGGCAAAAGGTCGCTCTTTGGATAATCCACTGATTGTGCATATTGCAGATAAAAAAATGATAGATGAAATAGCAACAGACATCACAACGGTTGAACAAAAGCTGATGGACCATTTTTTTCCGGGACCATTTACATTGGTTTTAGATAAAACGGATAAAATTCCAGCTATTGTATCAGCAGGATTAAAAACGGTTGCCGTGAGAATGCCAGATAATGTAATTGCCAGAGGCATTATTACGTTTTCAGGAGTGCCTATTGCGGCACCAAGTGCTAATATTTCAGGGCGCCCAAGTGGGACAAGTGTGGAAGATATCCGAAAAGAACTAGAAGGAAAAGTTTCGGCTATTGTGGATGGTGGCGAAACGGAAATTGGTTTGGAATCTACAGTAGTAAGAGTGGTTAATGAAGTGCCCCATATTTTAAGACCTGGCAAAATTACGCCACAACAAATCAAAGATGTGATTGGTTGTGTGGAGTTTGCAGAGGGCGTTTTTGCGCCAGTGGATGAAAAAGAAACAGTAGAAAGTCCTGGTTTAAAACATAAACATTATTCCCCTAAAACGCCAGCACAGTTGATTTATTCGCCAAATGAAAGCACGCTTATTTTTGAAATGAACCGATTAATTAAGTATTATAAAGGCGATGTGGTGGTGCTGGGATTTGAGGAACATAAGGAAAATATTGTGGTGTCAAAACATCGTTTTATCAGTTTAGGGAGCAAAGAAGATTTAGAGGAAATTGCGCGCAATATTTTTAGCAACTTGCGAAAAGCAGACACATTGGGCGGACAAATGATTTTAATAGAAGGTGTCAAAATGGAAGGCTTAGGAATTGCGATTATGAACCGACTGCTTCGTAGTTGTGGATATGATTATCACGAGTTTTAGGAAAGGAAAAGATAAAATGTATTTAATCGTGGGGTTGGGAAATCCAGAAGCGGATTATGCGAATACAAGACATAATATGGGATTTCAGGTCATTAATAAATTAGCCAAAGAATACGATTTAGATGTGGCACGCAAAAAGTTTCAAAGTGAATATGAAAGTGCAGTCATAGAAGGCGAAAAAGTGATTTTGGTAAAGCCGCAAACCTTTATGAATGCAAGCGGAGAGGCAGTTGTAGAATTTGTGAATTTTTATAAAATAGAGCCCGACCATATTCTGGTTATTTATGACGATATGGATATTGAAGTCGGGCAAATTAGAATTCGAAAAAGTGGTTCTCCGGGAACGCATAATGGCATAAAATCGGTCACGCATTTTTTAAATCATGAGAATTTTCCACGTATTCGTATAGGAATTGGGAAACCTCAAAATCATGAAGATTTAATTGAATATGTGATTGGCGCTATTCCAGAAGAGGAAAAAGTAAGATTAGAACAGGGCATCGAAAAAGCCAAAAACGCGGTAATTGAACTACTGAAAAACGGAATTGACAGTGCCATGAACCAATATAATTGAGAGGAAAATGGAGAAAAAATGAAAGTAGGTTTTGTTTCATTAGGATGTAGTAAAAATTTAGTGGATACAGAAATGCTGATTGGGAAGTTTCAAAAAGAAAATTTTGAAATTGTCAATCAGCCAAAAGAAGCGGATATTCTTGTTGTTAATACTTGCGGATTTATTGAAAGTGCCAAAGAAGAGGCAATTAATACGATTTTGGAAATGGCAGAGTATAAGAAAAATGGAAATTGTCAATTTTTGATTGCGACTGGTTGCTTAGTAAAAAGATACCAAGTAGAGCTTGAAAAAGCCTTGCCAGAAGTGGATTTATTTGTTTCTGTAGACGAATATGATGAGATATGGAGCAAAATTCAAGAGTTGTTGGGGCAAGAGATAAAATCCTCAAATCCACTGGATTACATGGAAAGATGTATTGCAACAGGTGAAAAAACAGCCTATTTGAAAATTGCAGAAGGTTGCAGCAATTGTTGTACTTATTGTGCGATACCTGCTATTCGCGGACCATACATTAGTCGCCCGATAGAGGACATTTTAAAAGAGGCGAAAAGGCTTGTGGATTTAGGTTATCAAGAATTGATTGTGATTGCGCAAGATACCACAAAATATGGAATGGATTTATATGGGGAGCCGAAACTTGCAGAATTACTACAAAAATTGGCTCAAATAGAATCGATTAAATGGCTTCGTTTTTTGTATGCTTATCCAGAAAGTATCACTGACGAGTTAATTGAAGTGGTGAAAAAAAGTGAAAAAATTTGCCACTATTTTGATATTCCTTTGCAACATGTTTCAGACCCAGTTTTGAAAAAAATGAACCGAAAAAGCGATTGTAAATCTATTGAAAATTTGATACATAAATTAAGAAAAGAAATTCCAGATGTCATAATCCGAACGACGATGATGGTTGGGTTTCCGGGAGAAACACAGGAAGATTTTGATGCATTGTATGATTTTGTGAAAAGAGCGAAGTTTGATAAATTGGGGGCATTTCAATATTCCAAAGAAGAAGGGACGCCGGCTGCCAAATTGCCAAACCAAGTACATTACAAGACAAAGCAAAAACGTTGGAATGCTTTGATGAAATTGCAAGAAGAAATCGCGAAAGAAAAGTTGCAAGAAAAAGTGGGAAATACCTATGAAGTGCTGATTGATAGCGCATCTGATAAATATTGGATCGCAAGAAGTTATAGGGATATTCCGGATGAAGATGGCGTGATTTATGTTAAAAAGTTGTCAACTTCAGGTTGCGAAGCGATGACTGGAAAATTTATAAAATGCAAAATTACAGGTGTCAAAGGCTATGATTTGATTGGGGAAATGAAAGTATAGAAAAAGAAACTGCTAGTCTAGCAGGTTCTTTTGAGATTTTTGAAGAAAGTTTTTAAAAACCAAACTTTCTTTTGGTTTGTTCAAATAATCTTTGAAATTCTAAGTTTTTTTCATGTTGCTTTGCCAGAGCAGCTTGGAATTGGTGGTCAGGTTTTGCAGCTTCCTTCTGTAATTGCTGTTGGAAGCGTTTCATATCCTGATCCATTTCGTTTAAACGAGCTTGGTGACTTTTTTGCAATTCACGTATAGCCCGTTTTTCGTTTTCAGCAATCTGAGCCATCTTTTTTTCGGTGTCTTTTTTTATAGCTGCTAGAGCTTCTTTTTTTTTGCTGCTCTATTTGCTCAAGCCGTTTTTCTAAATTCTTTTTATTCATATATAATCCCTCCTAAATTTTCCTGTTAAATATATTATAGTACAAAATTTGAAAAAAGTCAAATTATGTAAAATAAAAAAGAAAGATATTATAGGTATATTTTTGGAATTTTAATATTCCTAATATTGACTAATTTATCAAAGTCTTATATAATAGAAAAAACAATAAAAGAGGAAAGAATGATGTTTAAGAAGCTTCTTACTTTTATGATGTTAATATTTATGATAATCGGCTTAGGAATTGGGCTTTATTTTTCATTTCATACAAACGGAAAAAGTACATCAGAAGTCTCAAAAATAGATACCGTTTTTGAAAATGTGCAGACGAAACAAGTTCAAGTAAAGGAATTTTTTACTTATGGGCGAGCCTTCAATTTTTCGGGTAGTTTGTCAGGTATTTCAAAAGACAATTTTGAGAGTGTGAAGTTGCATTTAACAAATGGGGATGGAATTGAGAAAACATATCCGCTTTCAGGAACTTTTCAAGAAGGAAATTTAGTGATTACAACAACAGACCAGATCAATGAGGGTTGCCTTTTGGATGATTTGGAAGCAGGGGAATATGTTGCTTTGGTAAGACTAAAGTTGAATAATAGTGTGAACCCCAAATATTATTCTTTAGAAAATATTTCGCAATATGGAGCCATTGAATATTTTACAATGACAAAGGAAAATCAAACTAGAAAAGTAGAGATTGGATTTCAGGAGAAAAAAGTAGAGGAACAAGAGATTGCATATTTGAGATTGAATGTGGGAGATTCTGAGAAACCAGAAGATGTTTATGATATTGTACTAGATAGTGGTCATGGTGGAAAAGATGTGGGCGAAAAATTAGGTAGTGACACAGAGGCAGATATTACACTTGCTGTTTCAAAATTGTTGAAAGAGCGTTTGGAAGCCAATGGTTTGAAAGTGAAATTGACAAGAGATGATGCCAATTCAGCAGATTATACGTCAACTAATATGTATGATGCCAATGGCAGAATTACGACTGCGTGTGCTTCTAAAGCAAAATGGATGTTTTCGTTTCATTTGAATAATGGAAATAAAGGCTTGAAAGGCTTGGAAGTGTATAGCCCAGCTAAGTCAAATCTAGATTTGGCGGAAAGTTTGGCGAATAAAATTGTGACTTATACCGATTTGGAGTTTTCCAATAACAATTCCTTTAAAAAAGGCAATGGTGTGTATGTTCGTAATTTTACGCAGAGTGTGATGAATGAGTATGTTAATACAGCGAATAAAAAAGGTTATGCACCATACAATATAACGCTGGATACGCCATATTTATATACGATTCGCGAAGTTGGTGGGATTGCAACAAATGCGTACGTGGATGGGAGAAATAAAAGTTATGCAGCAAATCAGTATTGGAATTCGAATCAAGGGATTGAGTGTTATCAAATTGAAATGGGCTATATCAAAAATGATTTAGAAATTATAAAAACGCAAATGGAGCAGATGGTTACTGCGATTTCTGAAGCGGTGATGGAGCATTTGTAGAAATGTTAGGAAAGTGAGTGATAGTTTGAAGTTTGTAGATAAAATTTTGGATAGGATAGATGAGAGGCAGGCAAAGAGATTACAAAGAAAATTGATAAAAACTAATGATGATGAACAAATTGTGGATGCGTTGCCACCAGATAAAGATAATTCAAAAGTGGATATTTATGAAGTTGTGAAAAGCATGGAAAATCCTGAGAATAAGCTTGAGGTGGTAAGTGGTAATATAGAAGAAATGATTGAGCAAGATGTGGTAAGGGATACCTTAAAGCATTTACCAGATAAGAGCGTAGAAACGATTTTGAAGGAGAATGAAGAAAAGTTTGCGCAATATAAAAAAATGAAGAACGCAATTCAAGCCATTAAGAGTAACGAGAGAAAGTTAAATTTGACAGAGGAATATTTTAGAACTCTTAATGATATTGATTTGATAGAAATTTTTGCAACAATGAAGCCAGAACAAGATAGCAAAAAGCAGGAGTGGTTAGAGCAGAAAAAAGTGAGAATTATTGCTAAAAAAATTGTGGAACATGTTAAGAAACATGGGAGTGTTTGGCATGTTGCTGAACTTACAGAAAGTTTGAGAGATAGGGCGAAATTGTCTGTGCTGAATTTATGTTTAGGAGATATGAGTGCTGATAAAGTAAGTGTAAATTCTGTTGCTGATCATATGAGAGTAAATTTTGTTGGGGATTTGCTGCGTGTTACGAATATTAGTTATAAGAAGAAAAATATGATTGTCAGGGAATGTAGAGTTCAAAATTTATTGACAGAAGAAGAGGAAGCTAAAATAAAACTACAGTTGCAAGCAGATAGAGCAAGAAAAGATCGGATATAGAGATGATAAGTAAATGAGTGTAGAGATATTTATTTGGAAATAAATATCTCTACAAAAATTTTGCCATATTGGGGGCTATTGGCAACTGCAATTCCTGTGTAATTAAAATCTTGACTTAAAATATTGCTTTTATGTGACTCGGAATTCATCAAAGTTTCAATGGCGCTTTCTGCATTTAGGTTTCGGGCGATGTTTTCACTGGCTTTGTTGTAAGAGATTTGGTTGCTGCGAATCATTTCAAAAATGGAGCCATAAGTTGGAGAGTTATGGGCAAAATATTTATTTTCTACAATATCATTTGCTTTGAGCCTTGCTATGTTAAGTAAACTTTCATCTAGTTCAAATTCAGGCAGATTATTTTCAATGCGCTTATTGTTAATTAAATTCAAAAAGATTTGTTCTTCTTGAGAAAGCAAAGTTTGGTTTGGATTTTCAGTATGCTGGACATTTTCCACATAATCAGCAAAAACAGCACCGACTAAATTGTTTTCTGTTTTAATAATATACCATTTGTCAACTTTTCCATAAATATGTATGGTATCTCCTTTTGACAATAAACCGATTTGTGTGTTTTCTGTACCCAAACCAGAACGTATTTTTAAACTTTCTGCTGTAACAGTGCCAATTTCAAAGGGAGCTGTTTCTTCAGATATTTCTGTTTGTTCATTCCCAAGTGAAAAAGAAACACAAGAAATTCCAAAACCAATGATAACTAAAATGCAGGCTAAAATAATTCCTAATTTTTTCATGAGTACCTCCTTATTTTAAAAGAATTCTACCCAAGAAAAAAAAGAAATATACTTCCGACAACATATTTTTAGTAAATGACAGAAGTTTGAATAAAATTTTCATTAGGAGCCGGCACAATGCAATTTTCAGGCTGCTGAACAGTTTCGATTTCAGAAATTGCAAGACAAGGAATTTCGCCTAAATAATTTCCTTTTTCAATAGTTCCAGTGATTTTGACCCATTGATATTCGGGATAATCTACGGCATTTTGCAAACTACACAAAAAACCAACAATGACTGTTTGGTTGGTGTTTTCTAGTTTCATATCACGAGCTAAAATAAATTGATTTTTTTCTAGCTCAGGAACACGATAAACATAGCCAGTGTAGCAAATTTTTTGCCCGATATATGTATCTAAATCTTCATGTACTTCCTTTAAAACATTGGTATAATTTTCGTCTGTTAGATAGGCGACTTCGCCAGAAGGAACACAGTTGAATTGAGAAGTTTCCAACTCATGATTGGTGCTGTACATTTTGAAAATGCCCGCTCCAGCCAGTGCGACGCAAAAAATTGCCATGATTGCCAAAATCCACTTAAAAATTTTGGTCCTACTTAATTTAACATTAAAAACAAACATAATTACCATCCTTTTCATTCATTTTTTGTTTCATTTTATGCGCGGACATAAAAAATATGAGAAAAATTTTTGCTTTAGAATAAAAAAGAGAAATTAAAATAAATCGAATCTCTGCTTCCTTAGTTAATGGAAGAGAGATTCGATTCGTGCTTAATTAAACGCGGTCTTCTGTTTTTATAAAACGGCTCATGTTTTGGGGACTTTTTTTGATAGTACTGAAAGAAGTAGGCGTAAAATATTTCTTTATATCTTTTCGAGCTTTTTTTTCTTTCATAAGTGGAACAGTTCCTGTTTTGACCCAATTCATACAAAGACCTCCTTTGCTGAGTATTTCAAAAAGTTACACAAATATAATACTATAATTTTGTTTTATAGTCAATGACGATTTTCCGGAAAGTAAAATTTTATTGAGAAAAATACAAAAAAATCTTGCAAGTTGCGCAAAAATGATATATAGTAATCGGTAGGTGATTTAAATTGGGTAGTAATATTGTAAAATATATATTTATTATAATTGTCATTGGATTAATTGGTTTTGGGGTTTACAAAATGGTCAAAAATCAAGAGGAAATTGTGCCCGAAAGTCTGGACCAAACATCTACGATAACAACCATTCAAACAGATTTAAGGCTTGCGATTTGTGGGTTTGATACTATGAATCCAATTCTTAGTAATAATCGTAATGTGCAAGAAATTAGCAAAATGATTTATGAGCCATTGGTGACTTTAAACGAAGCTTATAAACTGGAATATTGTTTGGCAGAAGAAATTGCCAAAACCGATGAATTGAATTATATTATCAAAATCAAAAAGGGGATTTTATGGCAAGATGGGACAGAACTAACAGCAAATGATGTGAAATTTACGATTGATAAAATAAAATTTGCTGGAGAAAACGGAGTTGATACGATTTATGCGAGCAACTTGGCGGCTGTTTTAAATTATGAACCAATTGATGAGTACACTTTTAAACTAACGCTTTCAGAGCCTGTGGATTTTTTTGAGTATCATTTGACTTTTCCAATTTTATCAGAAAAATATTATGCCAATGAGGATTTTTATCATTCAGAGAAAAATAATCAATCCGTGGGAACAGGCATGTTCAAGATTATAAGTGTTGACTCTAATATTATCAAATTAGCCAAAAATGAAATGTACTGGAATTCTGCCAAAAATCCGATGGCAAATGAGGTAAACATCAATTTATATGGTTCGGCTGGGGAACTGTACAATGCTTTCAAAAATGGGGAAATCGATGTTGTGGACGTAAAGTCCAAAAATGTGGAGGAATTGATTGGCTCTATTGGCTACAAAAAAATCGAATATAAATCAAGGGATTACAATTTTTTGGCGCTCAATACACAAAATGAAGTGCTATCGAGTTCTGCTGTGAGAAAAGCGATCAGCAAAATCATTGATAAAAATAACATTGTGGCGAGTTGCTTGGGTTCTGGCTATGTGGCATCGAATTTTAGCTTGGATATGGGAAATTGGCTTTATACAAGAGACCTTTCTATTGAAGTCAATACAGATGAGGCAAGCCAGATTTTGCAAAATGATGGCTGGGAGTATAAAAATAATCGCTGGACCAAGAAAATCGATAAAAGAACAGTGGATTTGGCTTTTTCGATTACGGTCAATGGAAGTGATGAAACGAAAGTTTCAGTGGCAGAAAATATCAAAAATCAATTGACCAATATGGGAATCAATGTCACGATTAGACAAGTCAATCGAGAGGCTTATTTTGCAAGTCTAGAAAGCAAAAATTTTGATGTTATTTTAACAGGTATTACGTGTGGTTATTCTCCAAGTTTAAAAACGTTTTTCGGAGCCAATAATTTAGCTAATTATGCCAAAAATGAAGTGGCAGAAATCATGAACGTGGTTTCTAACACGTCAGACGAAAATCAATTATATGAAAATTATAATAAATTATATGACATTTATTTAGAAGAAGTGCCATATATCGGTCTATATCGAAATACAGATGTGGTCATTTATAACCAAAGTTTGGTGGGAAATATTAAAGCAAATGCGTTTAATTTGTATTATAATATCGAAAAATGGTACAGACAATAAAATTATTTTAATAATTTCAAAAATAAAAATAAAAAAGTATTGACAAAAAAGAGAATAAAAGTTACAATAAAACAAACAGAAGTTTTACAGAACAAAATTTTGAAGGAGGAAATAAAATATGTCAGATAATGCAGAAAAAAGAAAGGCATTAGATGCCGCAATGAGTCAAATAGAAAAACAATTTGGTAAAGGTTCAGTCATGAAATTGGGTGAATATAAAGCCATGGAAATAGAGGCCATTCCAACTGGAGCCTTAGGTTTAGATGTTGCTTTAGGAATTGGTGGTGTGCCAAGAGGAAGAATTATAGAAGTGTATGGACCAGAGTCTTCTGGTAAAACTACGCTTGCGTTGCATATTATTGCAGAAGCGCAAAAAACAGGTGGAGAGGCAGCTTTTGTGGATGCTGAGCATGCGTTAGACCCAGTGTATGCCAAGAAAATTGGTGTGAATATTGATGAATTACTTGTATCACAGCCAGATACGGGAGAACAGGCTTTGGAAATCACAGAGGCATTGGTGCGAAGTGGGGCACTTGATGTGATTGTTGTAGATTCTGTTGCAGCTTTGGTTCCAAAAGCTGAAATTGATGGCGATATGGGAGATTCCCATATGGGATTACAAGCAAGACTAATGTCTCAGGCTTTGAGAAAACTAGCAGGTGCTGTCAATAAAACGAAAACGGTAATTATTTTTATTAACCAATTAAGAGAAAAAATTGGTGTGATGTTTGGAAATCCAGAAACAACAACTGGTGGTAGAGCTTTGAAATTCTATGCTTCGGTTAGAATGGATATTCGTAAGATTGAGAATAT
This sequence comes from uncultured Clostridium sp., assembly GCA_947571115.1. Taxonomy (GTDB): domain Bacteria; phylum Bacillota; class Clostridia; order TANB77; family CAG-508; genus Scatovivens. The sequence continues at coordinate 34,014 of CANOWW010000009.1, read as the reverse complement.
CAAGCAAGATGGGCAAGTTATGGGAAATAGAGCCAGAGTAAAAATTGTAAAAAACAAGGTTGCTCCGCCATTTAGAGAAGCAGAATTTGATATTATGTATGGAGAAGGTATTTCAAAAGCAAGCAATATTTTGGATATGGCGGTTAATTTGAATATTATTGAGAAGGCGGGTTCTTGGTTTAGCTATAATGGAGAAAAATTGAAGCAAGGGCGCGAAAACGTAAAACAATATATGATTGAAAATCCAGAATTTATGACAGAAATTGAGAAAAAAGTAAGAGATAATTTTGCAAAAGCTTTTGAAAATGCTTTAGGAGAAGAAGAACCAGCCAAAAATGAGGAAAAAGAAGAAGTTGAGGAATAGAATGGAATTAGATTTATGGACTATATGAAGAATTTTGAAGAAGCTGAAAAGATTGATAAACTACGAAGTAAAATGCTAAAATATATTTTATATAAAAAAAGAACAGAACAGGAAATTAGGCAGAAATTTTGTGAAGAAGAGGAAACAGCTGTGGAAGATGCGATTGAATATTTTAAAGAATTAAATTATATTGATGATTTTGATTATGTCCAAAGAAGTGTGCAGGAATTTATGAATTTGAAAAGTTTATCTATTAGGGAAATTAGTTACAAGTTGTGTCAGAAAGGTGTTAGTAAAAAAATCGTAGAGGAATATGTTAGCAAACATGAAGAGGAGCTTATAGAATATGAAATAAATTCTGCTCAAAAAATCTGGCATAAAAAAATTCAAAATTCAGATGAAAATGCGGTAAAAGATTTTTTGTATAAAAAAGGCTATCGACAAGAAACGATGCAAGAATTGGAGAAATAAATGAATAAAATCATTTCATTGGAAACGAAAAAATATGAATTAAGATTGGATAATTTTGAGGGACCACTTGATTTGCTTTGTTACTTAATTGACAAAAACAAAATGGATATTTATAAAATAGAAATAACCCAAATAACAGACCAATATATGGAATATTTAAGAGAGCAAGAGAAACTGAATTTAGAAGTGGCAAGCGAATTTTTAGTAATGGCATCCACTTTACTTTTGATAAAGTCGAAAGGCTTACTTCCTAAAGAAGCGGAGGATGAGGCTGAACTTACAGAAGAAGAACTGCTAAACAGAATTATTGAATATAAAAAATTTAAAGAAATTAGTAAATTGTTTAAGGAAAGAATTCAAATTTATTCTAATCGAGTTCATAAATTTGCAGAAAATATTGAACTTCCAAAACAGACGATTGAAAAAAAATATACAGTTGAAAATATTATGAAAACCTATTCAAAATTGCTTGAAAAAGAAGAGAATAAGAAAAACGAAAATGCGAAAAATATTGATAAAATAGCGGTTCATGATGTGTACTCGGTTTCTGATAAAGTAAAAGAAATTTTTAGAGAATTAGTGCGAAAGCCCAAATTTGTGTTTGGAAAGCTATTTTCTTTAAGAGAAAAACCAAAAGAAGAAGTCGTTACAGCATTTTCGGGAGTTTTAGAACTAAGCAGGAGAAGCAAAATTAATACAGAACAAGAGGAACTTTTTGGAGATATTGTGATTTCAAAGAGAAAACGTGAAGATTAGCTATAAAAGAGAAAAATGCGAAAATAACGGCTCCAGTTTCTTGACTTTTTATGTAAAATATGGTATAATATACATGTTTTTAACATTTTTGAAATCATAATCAAGAAAGGAGCAAATACTAATATGATGGATGAAAGACAAGAGATTTTGAATTTTCTAAATGCTCTTCGGGATGATGGAAAAACTATAACTTTGGAAAATGCAAAAAAAGCATATATTTGCAAAGAGCGTTCCATATTAAGACGGCGTTTTCCAGAACAGCTCATTAAAGAGGTGTTTGGTGAGCCCAGTCATCTGGAAAAAGCTGAGATAATGCTTTTGAAAATTGAAGAAATGGAACAAGATAAGCAAGTTGATGAACATCTCAAACAGGAGTATATAATTGAAACTGCTTATGAGATTTCCAATGCTTGTGGCAAAGAGTTAGATTCTAATAATCAGATATGGGAAAAATATGCTACTTTATATGCAGAAATTCCGATTGAGATTATTAGGTTTGATAAAATGCCACTATGGTATCCGGGCTTAGAAAAGGAAACAGTGTATGTTACGGCGGATGAATTGAAGGTTGCTTGCAACTGGTTTAAATTACCAGAGGCAAATCGTGAGGTTAATTTGGCGAAAAGAGAGCACCTCAATTATGTTTTTCAATTGGTATATATTTCTTTGAAAAAAATTTTTGGAGAAGTAAAATCTGAAATTGTAAAATGAATTAGTTATACGACTCTTAAGTCCTGGCGGTGCTGCTAAAGTACCGCCAGGCATTTCATTTTTTTGCATAAATTATCAATTTTTGGAAAAAAATACTATCAATATTTAGGAGAAGGCTTATGAAAATATTGATTAGTATTTTTTTTGTGGTTTTTTTGCTTTTGATAACTTTAAAAGTGAAAATAAATATTTTATCTTTGCAAAAAGAACGAAACTCAAAAAAAGTTGATTTTGACATTAATGTGGGACTTTATTTACTAGGAATTGTAAAAATACTGAGTATTCATTTGAGAAAAGAGGGAATTTATTTTTTGGGTTGGTCAATTCCCTATAAAAATTTGCAAATGGATAATTTAAAAATGAAGGATTTTAAAATGACATCTGTTTTAGAGTTTTTGAAAATTCTTGATTTTAGATTGAATGAATTTAAGGTAGAGCTAAAAATTGGAACAGAAGATGTTTTGCTTACAGCTTTTTCTGTATTTGTAATTTCTACTTTTTTCAGTATTTTTTTTGCGAAAAATAGGAGAAAAATAAACCAAAAGAATTATAATTATCATGTTGTACCAATTTACAATTCAAATGAATTAAGTTTTAGAATTTCCTTGAAATTGTCAATAAATCTGATAAATTTGATAAAAGCACTGTTTTCACAAAAACAGAAACGACAAGTAAAACAGAAGTTAAAAAAAGTGATAGAAGAAAAAAGTGCACTCAAAATTTAGTTTTTTGAATAAAAATGTATTTTTGACAAATAATAGTTTTGAGTAAAATGAAAAGAAAGTGAGCGTGGAAAATATGAATGAAACACATCCAATTGAAGGTCTTATGAAAACTGCAATGAATAGCATTCAGGATATGGTAGATGTCAATACGATTATTGGGGAGCCAATTGAGACATCCAATAATATGGTAATTATTCCGATTTCTAAGGTATGTTTTGGATTTGCAGCAGGTGGCAGTGAGTTTCAAAGTGAAACAGTGAATGAATATAGAAAAAAAGATAAAGAGGAAGAAGCGAAATACCGCTTGCCGTTTGGTGGCGGAAGTGGCGCTGGAGTAAGTATTAGCCCAGTTGCGTTTATTGTAGTCATGCAAGATTCAATTAAGATTATGCCGATTGAGCATACTTCTGCTATCGATAAATTAATGGATTATGTTCCAGATTTGATGCAAAGGATTAATTCAGTTGTTGATAAAAATTTGGATATTAAGATAAAATCTAAGGAAAATAAAACAGAGAATAAGAATGAAAATAATCAGAATAACACAAAAGTGCCAGAGGTTGATATCCAATATACACCAAGTGAATATTTAGAAGATGAATAAAAAATGAAAGGCTTACGTCATTTGATGTAAGCTTTTTTAGTGGTTAAAAATGATGTCGAAAATTGTCAAAGGGTAAGTGAAAAAAATGGAAAAATAACTTGCATTTCATAGATAGCTGTGTTAAAATAATTTTAATCAAAAAAGAATGGAGGTGAGAATATGGATGAATTGTTAGTGAAGTTTGGTGAAATGCTAGATGAGAAATTAGAAACAACAGTAGGAAAAATGCTAGATGAAAAATTAAAGGTAGCGATAGAGAGAATTTTAGATGAGAAATTGGAACCAGCGATAGAAAGAATTTTAGATGAGAAATTAGAATCAGCAATAGAAAAAATTCTAGATGAAAAATTAGAATCAGCGATAGAAAGAATTTTAGATGAGAAGTTAGAACCAGCGATAGAAAAAGTTCTAGATGAGAAGTTAGAACCAGCAGTAGAAAAGATATTAGATGAAAAACTAGCAAAAGTAAAGCAAGAGTTACAAGAACAAATTATAAGTTCAGAAGAGAGACTAAGAATGGAAATAGGAAATTCAGAAGAAAAATTACGAAAAGAAATGTTGGATCGATATTTCTTATTTGAGCAAGAATATGGTGACAAAATTATATCCATGGGAGATTATGTTCTATTAGATAAAGACAAAAATGAGAGAATGAACAGCCAAGTGTGTCACTTAGAAAATAGAGTTGACAGGCTTGAGGTGAAAAGTCTAGTATATGAAAATGACATTTTTAAGTTAAAACATCAAAAGGTAACCAAAAATTGATAATAAATCTGTAATGAATTTCACGAAAAAGAGGGCATGTATATTATTTTTTAGAAAGAAAGTAATATATATGCTCTCTTTTATATGTAAAATTTGATAAAGTTCTTGAAAAAAATGGCATAATGTAATATAATATAGAAAATTAATATTAGGAGGAAAGCCATGAGTGTCCAAAGAATTTATGTGCAAAAGAAACCAGGGTTTGACATAGAAGCAGAAGGTTTATTAAATGACATAAGGGAAAATTTGCAGATAAAGCAATTAGAAAAAATTGCTATTTTAAACAGATATGATGTTGACGGAATAACAGATGAAGTATTTGAGCAAGCCAAAGGAACCATTTTTTCAGAGCCACAAGTAGATGATTATTTTGTGGAGGGTTATCCCATTGAAAAAGAAGCCAAAGTATTTGGAATAGAATTTTTGCCAGGGCAGTTTGACCAAAGAGCGAATGCACTGGCAGAATGTTTGCAAATTTTGTCAAATGGGAAAAAGCCGATTGCAAAATCTGCTAAAATTTATTTGTTATATGGAAATCTAACTGACGAAGAAATGGAAAAAATAAAAAAATACATGATTAATCCAGTAGATTCAAAAGAATGTTCTTTAGAAAAATTAGAGACTTTAGAAGAAAATATGAATGCACCAGAAGATGTATCGGTCATTGATGGATTTATTTATATGACAGACGAAGATAGCGAGAAGTTCTATCAAAAATATGGATTTGCGATGGATTTGGCTGATTTAAAATTTTGTCAAAAATATTTCAAAGAAACAGAGCAGCGCGATCCAACTATGACAGAAATGAAAATGATTGATACTTATTGGTCAGACCATTGTAGACATACGACTTTCCTTACGAAACTAGAGAAAATTGACATTCAGTGGGATTTGTTGCAAAAAGTATTTGAAGATTATACAAAATCAAGAGAATTTGTGTATGAAGGTCGAAAACCAAAAGATGTTTGCTTGATGGATTTAGGAACGATTGTGGCGAAAGAATTAAAGCAAAGAGGCGTTTTGAAGAATTTGGACGAGTCAGAAGAAATCAACGCTTGCAGTTTTCGTGCTGAAATTTTGGTAGACGGGAAGCCTGAAGAATATTTGATTATGTTCAAAAATGAAACTCATAATCATCCAACCGAAATTGAGCCTTTTGGTGGAGCAGCAACCTGTCTTGGTGGTTGTATTCGTGATCCATTATCTGGAAGAGTTTATGTTTATCAAGCAATGCGCATTACGGGTTGTGGAGACCCAAGACAAGCTGTTGAAGATACAATGCCAAACAAGTTGCCACAACGTAAATTAACGAATGAAGCGGCACGTGGTTATAGTTCTTATGGAAACCAAATTGGTTTGGCAACAGGACAAGTTGCCGAAATTTATGATGATGGATATTTGGCAAAAAGATTGGAACTAGGTGCATTGATTGGAGCTGCGCCAAAGGAAAACGTAGTAAGAAGTAGACCTGAGCTGGGGGATATAGTTGTATTATTAGGTGGACGCACTGGTCGTGATGGTTGTGGAGGAGCAACAGGAAGTTCCAAAGCACACAATAGCGAGTCTCTGACAACTTGCGGAGCAGAGGTGCAAAAGGGAAATGCGCCAGAGGAGCGAAAAATTCAAAGGTTATTCAGGAACCCAGAAGCAACTCAATTAATCAAAAGATGCAATGATTTTGGTGCTGGTGGAGTGTCTGTGGCAATTGGCGAATTGGCAGAGGGGTTAGTTATTAACTTGGATAAAGTGCCTACCAAATATGCAGGCTTAGACGGAACCGAGCTTGCTATTTCTGAGTCGCAAGAAAGAATGGCTGTTGTGATTGCGAAGGAAAATGTAGGGAAATTTATTCATTTGACAGAAACAGAAAATATTGAATCAACGATTGTAGCGGAAGTTGTGGAAGAGCCACGTGTGAAAATGTTTTGGCGTGGAAAATGTATCGTGGATGTTTCAAGAGAGTTTTTGGATACGAATGGCGATGTGAAAAAAACGCAGGTTTCTGTTCAAAAACCAGACGATGAAAAATCTCCATTCAAAATACAAGAAAATTCAAAAGATATTGTGAAAAAATGGAAAGAAATGATTTCTGGTTTAAATTGTTGTTCACAAAAAGGTTTGGTGGAAAGATTTGATAGCACAATTGGTGCTGGTACTGTGATGATGCCATTTGGCGGAAAATATCAGTTAACACCAGCCGAAGGAATGGTTGCTCGAATTCCTACTTTGAAGGGCTACACCAATACAGGAACCATTATGACTTATGGTTTTAATCCAGAAATTGCAAAATGGAGTCCATTTCATGGAGCCGTATATAGCATAGTTGAGTCTATGACGAAATTAGTTGCACTTGGCGGAGATTATAAAGAGTCTTGGCTGACTTTGCAAGAGTATTTTGAAAAGTTAGGAAATCAGCCAAGCAGATGGGGCAAGCCTTTTGCAGCATTGTTGGGAGCGTATTTAGTACAAGAAAAAATGCAGGTAGCGTCAATTGGTGGAAAAGACAGTATGTCTGGTTCGTATAATGATTTAGATGTACCACCAACCGTGGTTTCCTTTAGTGTAAGTACGGTGGATATTCGTAAAGTGGTTTCTAATGAATTCAAAAAAGCTGGTTCAAAAGTTGTTTTGCTGAGAAGTAAAAAGGACGAAAATGATTTGCCAGATTTTGAGGATTTAAAAGAAAATTTTGAAATCGTACATAAATTAATTAACGAGGGAAAAGTACTTTCTGTTGCAACTGTACGAAATGGTGGAATAGCCGATGTTTTAACAAAAGCATGCATGGGAAATAAATTAGGTTTTAGGCTAACCGCAGATATCAACTTTTTTGAATTGATGTATGGTTCTTTTGTAATAGAGTTGGCTGAAAATGTGGAAAATAGCAAGTTTGTGGAATTAGGAACAACGTGTGATTGTGGAAAAATTGTTGCCCACGATGTAGAAATGCCAATTGACGAATTGATTCAAGGTTGGCAAGAGCCACTTGAAAAAGTTTTTCCAACCAAAGTGAAAAACGAAAATGCAACAGTGGAAAATATTGTGTCTGATAAAAAGTGTGCGATAAAGTGTGCGAAACCAATTGCAAAACCACGTGTGTTTATACCAGTTTTTCCGGGCACCAATTGTGAATATGATTTGACCAAAGCGTTTGAAGATGCAGGAGCAATCGTAAATACTAGCGTTTTCAAAAATATTAAATCAAATGATATAACAGATTCAATAGAAGAATTTGCGAAGCAAATTGAGCAGGCGCAAATCATTATGTTACCAGGTGGTTTCAGCAGCGGAGACGAGCCAGACGGCTCTGGTAAATTTATCGCGACTGTGTTTAGAAATCCTAAATTAAGAGATTTAATCCATAGTCATTTGTATGAAAAGGATGGTTTGATGTTAGGTATTTGTAATGGCTTTCAAGCACTTGTGAAAACGGGCTTGTTGCCTTATGGAAAAATTATAGATATGACGAGCGAAATGCCAACTTTGACATTTAACCAAATTGCAAGACATCAATCTTGTATGGTGCAAACGAAAGTGACTTCTAAAATGTCGCCTTGGTTTAGTAAAGTGAATTTAGGAGATGTATTTACTATTCCAATTTCCCATGGCGAAGGAAGATTTGTGGTAAAAGAAGACGTATATAAGAATTTGGCAAAAAATGGACAAATCGCAACACAATATGTTGACTTTGAAGGCAATGCTAGTATGGAAATTGAGTTTAACCCAAACGGCTCTCATTATGCAATTGAATGTATTACCAGTCCTGATGGTAGAATTATGGGAAAAATGGGGCATTCTGAGAGAAGTTATACGGATATTTATAAAAATATGCCGGGAAAGAAGGATCAAAAATTGTTTGAAAGCGGAGTAGTGTATTTTAACTAAATAGCTTAACCTTTCATTATATCATATTTTTAAGAAAAAGTCAATTTGACATAAAACTAAAAATGTGTTATAATAGATAGGTAAAAAATTTCCTCCTGCTTCAGGTATGAGGCAGGGGGATTTTTTTATTTTTTACTTGCAAAATTGAAAAAAAATGTATATAATAATAGTATTATAATTGTGAGGCGATAAGATGAAAAAGAAAACGATATTAAGTGGCATCCAAGCCACAGGAAATTTAACTTTGGGAAATTATTTAGGGGCTATTAAGAATTGGGTCAAAATGCAAGACGAATACGATTGCTACTACATGATTGCGGATTTGCATTCACTAACAGTGCGCAATGACCCGGAAGTCTTGCGAAAAAGGGCATTGCAGGTTTTGGCAATTTATGTAGCAGCAGGTCTTGACCCAGACAAAAACACGATATTTTTGCAGTCACATGTAGATAGCCATGTCAAGCTAAATTGGATTTTGAATTGCTACACGTATATGGGCGAATTAAACCGTATGACACAATTTAAGGATAAATCAGCGAAACATGCAGACAATATCAATAGTGGGTTGTTTACGTATCCTGTTTTGATGGCGTCTGATATTTTGGTGTATAATGCGGATTTGGTGCCAGTTGGCGAAGACCAAAGGCAACATTTGGAAATTACGCGTGATATTGCAGAGCGTTTTAATAGCATTTATGGTGAAACGTTTGTCATTCCTGAAGGTTATATTGGAGAGCAAGGTGCTAGAATTATGGGATTGCAGGAGCCAATGGCTAAAATGAGCAAAAGTGCGACCAATTTGAATGATGTGATTTTCTTGAATGATAGCCCAGAGGACATCCGAAAAAAATTAAAAAAGGCAGTCACTGACTCTGAAAACTGTGTTCGCTACGACAAAGAAAATAAGCCAGGTGTGAGTAATTTAATGACCATTTATGGGCTTTTAGAAGAAAAAACAATGGAAGAAATTGAACAAGAATTTGCAGGAAAAGGGTATGGAGATTTCAAAACAGCTGTGGCAGAAGCCATTGTCAAGAAATTGCAACCGCTACAACAAAAATATTGTAAATTATTAGAAAATTCGGAAGAATTAAAAGCCATTTATGAAATAGGGGCAAAAAAGGCAGCAGAAAGGGCTAATCAAATTGTGAAAGAAGTGTATCGAAAGGTAGGATTGATTGTTGATGAGTAAATATATAAAAAAAATGCCAGTAGAGTCTTCCTTTGAGCAAAAAGGGCTGACAGGATATAATTTTGATTTAGAATGTAAAGACATTAGTCTAAGTTATGAAGATGTTTTCAAAGGGCATGATAAATATGATAAAAATTTTTATAGTTCAAAGATATATTATGTTTTAGAAGGAAATGGAATATTTTGTATTGATAACGAAAAGCTGGAGGTCAAACAAGGAGATGTCATAGAGGTTCCCAAAGGGGCTAATTTTGTTTTTGCTGGAAAAATGAAAATGTTACTGATTATGTCTCCAGCTTTTAGACCACAGGACGATATACATGGAGAAGATAACGATTTGTATTAAAAGAGAGAAATTAATAATTTAATAAAGTACCTATTTTTGTATTGACAAAATACAAAAAAGTAGTATAATATAAATGTATGATATATGAAATTTAATGATATATATTATATAAATAGCTTAATTGTTTCATATGAAAATAGGTAGCTTTGCCAGAAGCTACCTATTTTTGCTTAAAAGTCAAAGATGTTCACTATTTTTTCAATTAAAGTAAGAATAAAAAGTAAGTGTTTTCCTAAGGTATGTACAAAACTTTTAAGTTTTTTCTTTTGTTTATCGCTTAATTGTCTCATAATAGTCATCACCTCCTTTCTTGTTAAGTTATGGATAAATGAAAGTGATAGGATATATGAAATTTCGTCTTATTTATGGAAGTAGTATTCTGAAACGAATTAGAACTACAAAAATAAATATAAGAGATTATATCATGCTTATAAGTGAAAATCAAGTATAAATTGAAAAAATAAAGGAGAAAAATATGTTTGTAGATTATGCGAAAATCGTCATTAAATCAGGCGATGGTGGAAATGGAGCGACGTCTTTTAGGCGTGAAAAATATGTAGCAGCAGGTGGACCAGATGGTGGTGACGGCGGAAAAGGTGGCGACGTTTATTTTGTGGTTGACCCAGATAGTAATACATTGATTGATTTTCGATTTAACAAGAAATTTAAAGCGCAAAATGGCGAAAACGGAAGAGGCAGTAATTGCTATGGAAAAAGTGGAGAAGACTGCTATATTAAAGTGCCTTTGGGAACAGTGGTAAAAGATTTTGCAACTGGAAAAGTGATTGCAGATTTGTCTGAAAAAGGCCAGAAAGAGTTAGTTTTGAAAGGTGGAAGAGGTGGCAAAGGAAACACACATTTTGCAACTTCCACCAGACAAGCACCAAACTTTTCCATTGATGGCGAAAAAGGCAAAGAAAAAGAAATTATTTTAGAGCTGAAATCTTTGGCAGATGTTGGCTTAATTGGTTTTCCAAATGTTGGAAAATCGACGATTTTATCCAAAGTGACGGCTGCTACGCCTAAGATTGCAGATTACCATTTTACGACAATCGACCCAAATCTTGGTGTTGTAAAAACAGAATATGGCGACAGTTTTGTACTAGCTGATATTCCGGGAATTATTGAAGGAGCGAGCGAAGGAATTGGGCTTGGCACGCAGTTTTTGAGGCATGTGGAAAGAACGCGTTTGCTGCTACATGTGTTAGATTGTGCGGGGCTTGAGGGCAGAAACCCAGTGGAAGATTTTCATAAAATTAATGGAGAACTAAAGAAGTATAGCGAGAAATTGGCAAATCGCAAGCAAATAATTGTGGCAAATAAAATAGATAGTGTGCAAGATGATGCCAATATTAAGGCGATTGAGAAATTGGCGAAAGAAAATCAATTGGAATTGTACAAAGTTTCAGCAGCTACGGGAGAAGGTTTGAAAGAGCTTTTTAGCCATGTAGCAGAAGTGATAAAAACGCTACCAAAAGAGGAAATTGTGGACGTCGAAGACCGAATTGTGTACACGCTAGAAGAGGAAGAAGAACCGTTTACAGTGGAAATTGTGAAGGGAGAATTTGTGGTGCAAGGTCCTGCGGCTGAGCGAATCATGCGAAGAATTAATGTGGAAGATAACGAATCTTTTGCATATTTGCAACGTAGTTTGAAGAAAATTGGAATTGATGATGCGCTTCGTGCGAAAGGAATTAAAAACGGAGACAGCGTGATTTTAGTGGATTGGGAGTTTGAATGGTACGATTAACAAAAGCCTCTCTTTTGCATATAATATTGCAAAAGGGAGGTTTTTGTATGAATTATCAAGATTTGAATTTTATGATAAAAGAACTGGGGCGTATACCGTATCCAGAGTGTTCCGGGATTATGCCAGATTATAAGTTTGGCAGACTACTTTATGATGCTTATGCAGGTTCTAAAAGTGAATTGACAACGATTTTGACTTATGTTTATCAGCATTTGACAAATGAGGAAATGGAAGAAGTGGCGATGTTTTTAAAAATGATTTCTATGCAAGAGATGAAGCATTTGGAAATGCTGGGAGAAATGCTGGTAAAACTTGGTTGCATGCCGTATTACATGAGTACATATGGAAATAAATGGTGTTCGGATAATGTGAGGTCAACTTTTCAGAATTTAGAGGAGATGTTGAGTTTTAATATTATGGGGGAAAAAGAGGCGATTCAAGGATATCGACATTTAATTGGGGTTTGTGAAAATGAAAATATCAAAGCGGTTTTGGAGAGAATTATTATGGATGAAGAGTGCCATGTTCAGATTTTTGAGTATTTAAAACAAAAATATTGTGGTTGTGAAATGAAATAAAATGAAAAATAATGTGAGAGTTTTTGCATGCAAAAGTTTTCACATTATTTTAGTTGATGTTGTTTTCGCAGGCGGATTGAGTATCTGCGATAAGCGATAAATTGGAACCGAGACTGGAAAAGAAGTCTCCTAAAGTGCTAATGTCATCAGCGGACAAATTTTTGGCAAGAATGCAAGAAAGTGTGCTGGCTAAAGTTACGAGTTCGCAGCCAGAAGGACAGTTACAAGAATTCATAGATATCACCTTTTTTATTGTATGGTAAGAAAGTTTCGTTTATGAAAAAAGAAGAAATATTTTATTTTTGAAAAATTGTCAATTTTGCTTGACATTTGACATAATTTGTGATAAACTACAACAGTTACTTGTGCATACCGCACAGAAATGGTCATAGCAAACAAGGAGGAAAATTATGACAGTAGAATTGTACAAAGAGCTTGTGAACAGACTTCGGAAACAGGATGTCACTCTAACAGATGGTGAAATTGCTCAGGTTGCTGAGCAGGCTGTTAAGCTTGGAGATGCTGAAGTGCAGCAGGCGACAGTTTTTCATCCCAATGCAGGGGTAGAAATGGCACGGATTTATATGAAGATGGCGGAAAATCCTGCCAATGTCATTTACGGATTGCGCTTGCAGTTGGCGGAGGATTCGAAAGCCAATCCATGCACGTTAAAAACTCTAGCATGGATGGTCGTGGAATTTAATGACAAAGAAATGGGTCAGAGAATTGCTGCAAATCCGGCAGCAACATCAGAGGTTAAAGAAATTCTGAACAAGCGGTAAGATGTAACAGGTTAGTAAGGAATAATTTTGGTCGCTGTACACTATAGTGTGTGTACGGCGACCATCTCCATTTATAGATATTTTTTTATTTTTTCTAGGGCTTTTTTTCGTGTACTCAGTTCTAATTTTTCTTCAAAACTCAGCTGCGCAAGTGTTTTCCCATTTTCTAATTCAAAAATTTCGTCAAACCCAAAACCATTTTCACCATGAGGCGTGTCGGCGATATAGCCTGAGAGAATTTCGGTTTCTGCAATGACGGTGTCGTTGATGGCAACTGCGATGGCAGTGATGAAATTGACTTTGCGGTCGATTTTGTCAAAATCTTTTAGTTTTTCAATCAAAGCTAAATTACGTTCACGGTCAGTTCCGATTAAACCAACGTTTTGTGCGAACTCCAGGAAAATTATTCAGCACAGGAACGCAAATTCCAGAGTCGTCAGCAAGGCAAATTTCGTTTAAATTATGGTGATAAAATTTTGCTTTGATAATGGCATTTTCTTCAAAGGTTTCACCGTTTTCTTCTGGTTCTATAAAATATTCCAAATCGTTTAGAGAAATAATTCGATGTTCTGGAAAAAGTTCTTTAATCATAGCGAGTTTGCCGTCATTATGCGTGGCAACAACAATTTTTTTCATTTAGGATACCTCCATTTTTCTCATTATATAAAAAAAACGAACGTTTTGCAAGAGTTGTTCAAAAAAATGCAAATTTTCTTCAAAAAAGGCTTGCATTTTCCAAATTTTGGGTATATAATAATTATACAATAGATGAAAAACAAGAAGAGTGGGAATGTTCCCACTCTTTACTTGTGAGTAAAAGGGGGAAATTTTGATTTGAGTAATCGTAATATTGAATCCCAAGTAGAGGTCTTGCTTGAGCCAATCATTCAGAATTTGGGTTATATTTTGTATGATATTCAGTATATAAAAGAGGGGAAGGATTTTTATTTGCGAGTTACCATTGATAAGCCAGAGGGAATTTCAATCGAGGATTGCGAAACAGTAAATGGTGCCATTGATGAGCCGTTAGATAAAATGGATTACATCAAAGAAAGCTATTTTTTGGAGGTTTCGTCGCCAGGGCTTGAGAGAGTTTTACGCAAAGAATGGCATTTTGAAAAACAAATGGGAAATAAAATTCAGGTTAAATTATTCAAATCAATAGAAAAGAAAAAAGAATTAGAGGGAATTTTAAAATCGTTTGACGATGAATTTTTGGAACTTGAAATAGAAGGTAAAATCACAAAAATTGAACGAAAAAATGTTGCGCTAGCGAAGACGGTATGTGATGTAGTTTAGAAAGGAAAGGTGTGTAAAATGAAGAATATTGATATGAAAGAGTTCATAAAAGCCATGGAAGAGTTGGAAAAAGAAAGGGGAATTAGCAAAGATTACCTGATTGAATCATTGGAAACAGCATTGGTAACAGCTTATAAAAGAGAATTTGACACAGTCGATAATGTGAAAGTTACGATTGACGAGAATACAGGCGAACTTCATATTTATTCTGTGAGAGATGTGGTTGAAATTTTGGAAGATCCATTGCTTGAGATAAATTTAGAGGCAGCACGAAAAATTGACCCCAATTATAATGTAGGCGATGTTGTAAATCTTGAAATTCAGCCAAAAGATTTTGGACGAATTGCGGCTCAAACAGCAAAGCAAGTGGTGGTTCAAAAAATTAGAGAAGTTGAAAGAAACATGGTTTTTACGGAATTTAATGATAAAAAAGGCGAAATTGTAACTGGTTTGATTCAAAAAGCAGATGGTGGCGTGGTGGTTATGGATTTAGGAAAACTAGAAGGTGTGATGCCACTCAAAGAGCAGATTAGCACAGAACATTACAAAGTAAATGATAAAGTTAGAGGTTATGTGGTAGATGTGGAAAGAGGAGCAAAAGGAAATCCGCAAGTCATTGTGTCAAGAAGTCATCCAGATTTTGTGCGTAAATTGTTTGAGTTTGAAATTCCTGAAATTTATGAAGGATTGATTGAGATAAAAAGCGTTTCTAGAGATGCTGGTTCGAGAAGTAAAGTGGCTGTGTATTCTAAAAATCCAGATATTGATCCAGTGGGCTCTTGTGTTGGACAAAAAGGAATTCGTATTCAAAATATTATTAGTGAATTAAATGGCGAAAAAATTGATGTAATTGAATGGAATGAGGATCCTTCGATTTTTATTGCAGCAGCCCTTCTTCCAGCCCAAGTTATGGCGGTTGATATTAGAGAAGAAGAGAAATTTGCTCAAGTAGTTGTACCAGATGACCAGCTTTCACTTGCGATTGGTAAAGCAGGACAAAATGCAAGATTAGCAGCTAAATTAACGAATTGGAAAATTGATATCAAATCTGAAACACAGATGAGAGAAATTTTGATGAACAAAATGGAAGAAACAGGTGATGGAGAAAGTGAATAAAAAGAAACCTACAAGGACGTGCATGGGATGTAATGAAACAAAGGAAAAAAGTGAACTTTTTAGAATTGTTAAATCAAAAGAGGGTATGATAGAAATAGATTTAACTGGAAAAAAAGAAGGTAGAGGCGCATATATTTGTAAGAATGAGAAATGTTTGGATAAGGTAATTAAGTCAAAACGTTTGGCGCGTGTGTTAAAACAGGAGATTAGTCAGGAGATATATGAGAATTTGAGAGGTGTCATGGTTGATCAATAAAATTTATGGTTTGATGGGACTTTGTGCGAGAAGCCGGAAAAATTGTTTCTGGAACGGATGCTGTATGTGATGAGCTAAATAGAAATAAAGTGAAATTGCTGATTGTGGCAAAAGATGCGTCACAAAAAACAGTGGATAACATAAAATTTTTAGCACAGAGAAGAAAAGTGCCAGTGCTTGTGATTGGAACGATTGAGAATAATAGCAGAGCGATTGGAAGGAGTAATCGAGCGGTGATTGGTGTAAAGGACAAAAATATAACAGAGGGAATCAAGAAAATTTGTGGAGGTGAAGCTTTTGGGGAAAATTAAAGTTTATGAATTGGCGAAAGAATTGGATGTAGAAAGCAAGAAATTAGTGGAGATTGCGGCTAAACAGGGAATTGCTGTGAAAAGCCATTTGAGTACGATTTCGGAAGAGGATTGTAATGTTTTGAGAAAAGTGGTAAAAGGGGAGAATGCGAAAAAGTTGGAAAAGACGAACAAAGAGAATAAAAAAGAAAAAACAAAAAAAGAAACAGGAGCACCAGTGATTATTAGAAGAGAAATTATTATCAATGAAGATGAGCAGAAAAATAAGGAATTAGAGAAAAAGAAAAAAGAGGAGCAGGCGCGTAAAAACGATGTTGGATTTGTGGGGCAAAATCGAAATAAAGATTACAATATTGTATATCGAAATAAGCCAACCAAGCCGCTAACAATGAATGAGCTATTTGGAATTGGTAAGAAAGAGGAAAAAGTGGAAGAACCAGTTGAGCCACAAGTACAAAAACAGAAAGAGGAAGTTGTAAAAGAAGTGAAAGAACCGGTAGTTGTTGAGTCTAAGGAAAAGAAAATGCCAGAAAATCAAACTGTAGAAAGAAAAGCGACAGAGCGTAATTATTCTAATAATCGAAATGGAAATAATAATAATTATAATCGTAATCAGAATAACTATAATCGAAATGGGGAAAACCGTGGCAATTATAATAACCGAAATAACAATTATAATCGTAGTGGCGATAATCGTAATAATTATAATAACCGAAATGCCAATAATGGAAATTACAATAATCGTAACAATAATTTTGGTCGCAGCGGCGACAACCGAAATAATTATAATAACAATTACAATAATGGAAATAATAATCCAAGACGTGATAACCGAAGTGGTTTCCAAAGGCGCCCAAATCAAGGAATGGATGACAGAAGAATTGATAAAAAAATCAAAAACATTATGGAAATGGACATTCCAGAAAAAGAAAATGTGAGAGATTACAACAATAATAATAATAAAAATCGAGACAGAATGAAGCAAAATCAAAAAATGAATGACCAAAGGCAGCCAAGAAAAGGTCGTAAAAACGAAGAAAGCGATTTCAATTCAGGTAAGTTGAATAATTTGAAAAAACAAAGCGGACTTTCCAATATGTTTGATGCAGGCGAAATGCTGGATTATTATGATTTGAGCACAGAGAGAGGAAAACGTGGCAAAAGGAAAAATGGAAAACAAGAAAATCGCAATAAGCAAAAAATCTTTAAATTAACAGAAATTACCATTCCAGAAAACATTACAGTAAAAGATTTGGCAATTGAGATGAAAATCACAAGTAGTGAAGTTATCAAAAAATTGCTTGGATTAGGCGTTATGGCGACGATTAATGATAGCATTGATTTTGACACAGCCTATTTGATTGCAGAAGAGTTTGGCATTAATGCGGTTAAGAAAAATGTGGTAACAGACGAAGATATTTTGATTGATGAAACAGAAGATGCACTAGAAGATTTGAAGCCACGTCCACCAGTTATTGTTGTAATGGGGCATGTTGACCATGGTAAAACTTCACTTTTGGATGCTATCCGTAAAACCAATGTGATTGAAGGCGAGTCAGGTGGAATTACGCAACATATTGGTGCTTACCAAGTCGAGATAAATGGCAGACAAATCACTTTCTTGGATACGCCGGGACACGAAGCGTTTACATCAATGCGTGCGAGAGGTGCCATGATTACAGATATCGCGATTTTGGTGGTAGCAGCCAATGACGGCGTGATGCCGCAAACCATTGAAGCAATCAATCATGCCAAAGCAGCTGAAATTCCAATCATTGTGGCAGTCAACAAAATCGATTTGCCAGATGCCAATATTGACAAAGTAAAGCAAGAATTGATGCAATATGAATTGGTTTCAGAAGAATGGGGCGGAGATACAATTTTTGTTCCGATTTCTGCAAAGCAAAATATCGGAATTGATAATTTGTTAGAAATGGTATTGCTAGAAGCGGATGTGTTAGAATTGAAGGCAAATCCAACGAAACAAGCCAAAGGAACCATTATTGAAGCAAAATTGGATAAAGCGCGTGGACCAGTGGCGACAATGCTTGTGCAAAGAGGTCAGTTGGATGTAGGAGATACGATTATTGTTGGTTCAAGCATTGGTAGAATTCGTACCATGAAAAATGCTAAAGGCAAAAGTGTCAAATTTGCGGGACCTTCTACACCAGTGGAAATCACAGGTTTGCATTCCGTTCCGGAGACAGGCGACACATTCTATGAAGTAAAAGACGAGAAAACGGCGAAACATTTGATTGAAAAAAGAAAATATGAAGAAAGACAAAAATCAATTGCTAATAAGGCAGTTGTCACTTTGGATGATTTGTTTAACAAGATTGAAAGTGA
The DNA here is from genome assembly GCA_947571115.1 of uncultured Clostridium sp. GTDB lineage: Bacteria > Bacillota > Clostridia > TANB77 > CAG-508 > Scatovivens. The sequence goes on along the minus strand of CANOWW010000009.1, from coordinate 15,757 downwards.
AAATTTGAAACAATTGAACTTGATTGTAAAAGCAGATGTGCAAGGTTCTGTGGAGGCTTTGAAACAATCCTTGGAAAAATTGTCAAATGAAGAGGTCAAAGTGAAAGTTATTCACTCAAGTGTTGGTGGCGTGACCGAAACAGATGTCACGTTGGCACAGGTTTCAAATGCGATTATTATTGCCTTTAATGTACGACCAGAGCCAATTGCCAAAAGTGTGGCAGACAAAGAAGAGGTTGAAATTAAAACATATTCTGTCATTTATGATGCGATTAATGATGTGGAAGCTGCGATGAAAGGCTTGCTTGACCCAATTTACAAAGAAGTTGTGATAGGAAATGCAGAAATCAGACAAATTTTCAAAGTGTCAAGTGTAGGAACGATTGCAGGATGTTATGTTCTTTCTGGCAAAGTAAGCAGAAATGCTGGTATTCGAGTGATACGTAATAACATTGTTATTCATGACGGAAAATTAATTTCGTTGAAACGTTTTAAAGATGATGTCAAAGAAGTTGACAAAGGCTATGAATGCGGTTTGCAAATTGAAAATTACAATGATTTGGCAGAAGGTGACCAATTAGAGGTTTATGTTATGGAAGAAGTAAAAAGGTAAAATGTATGAAAAACGTCGTCTTGCGTTGTTAGACTGCATATCGAAAATCCTCAACGTGCACAAGCACGCCTCCGGTTTTCTCATTTGTCTGCCTAGCAATACTTGTTTTTGATACATTTTATATGCAAACGAATGGTAGGAAGGTGTTTGCCCCCTACAGAAAGGAAAATAAAAATGGCGGGAAATAATAGAATGCAAAAAGTTAATGAGGAATTAAAGCGTGAAATTGGCACGATTATTACAACGAAAATGAATAACACCAATTTGAAAAAAGGCTTAATTTCAGTCACTTCCGTGGAGACCAGTTCTGACTTGAAGTATGCTAGGGTGTATGTTAGTATGATTAATGTTGGCAATAAAAAAGAAGCGTTGAAGGCACTTAAGAAGTCAAGTGGTTTTATTCGTACGGAAATTGCGAAAAAAGTAAATTTGAAGAATACGCCAGAGCTTGTTTTTGAGTTTGACGAAAGTATTGAATATGGTGACAGAATTGACAATATTTTAAAAGAAATCATAAAACCTGTACAAGAGAATAAAAATGAAGAATAGAAAGGATTGAAAAATGACTTTAGATGAAATTTTGAAAGAGATAAAAAAAGTGCAAAATATCTGTATTATGGCACATGAGGGACCAGATGGAGACGCCATAGGAAGCAGTTTAGGGTTATTTCATATTTTGAGCGGAATGGGGAAAAATGTGGAAGTTTTGATGAAAAAAGTGCCAGAGACTTTTGCATTTTTGCCTGACTTTGAGGCGATTAAAGATGTGCCAAGTAGGGAAAAGTTTGATATGGCAATTGTAGTCGATTGCCCTGACATCAAAAGAGTGAATAGTGATTTGATTCCCTATTTTGAATCAGCGGAAGTAACGGCACAGTTTGACCACCACATGAATAATTCGATGTTTGCAGATTATAATGTGGTCAATCATGTCACGCCTGCGTGTGCCCAAATTTTGGTGGAAAGTTTGGATTATTTGGAGATTGAAATTTCCAAAGATGCTATGACTTGCTTTTTGACAGGTATTATTACAGATACAGGTGGTTTTAAGAATTCAGGAACTTCGGTGGAAACGTTTGAAATTGCTGGTCGCGCTTTGGAAGCAGGGATTAATTTATCTAAAATTTACAAAAAAAGTTTACTAAATATTACGAGAAGTCGTTTTGAAATTCAAAAAGTAGCAATGGACCGCATGGAGTTTTTTGCAGATGGCAGAATTAGTTTTACATATATTAATTTGGAAGATGAGAAAAATCTAGAGTTAAAAGATGGCGACCATGAAGGAATTGTGGAAATTGGTAGAAATATCAAGGACGTAGAAGTTTCTATTTTCTTGCGTGAACAAGAAAAGGATTATAAAATTTCACTACGTTCAAATGATTATGTTAACGTCGCAGAAGTATGCATGTTGTTTGGCGGAGGCGGTCATATCAGGGCAGCTGGAGCCAGCACTATGATGAATTTGGAAGAAGCAAAACGTGCTTTGATTAAGAAAATTGAAAAAAGATTGAAAGGGGATTTTCGCGGCTAATGGCGCGCGCCCCCTTTTTGTGTAAAAGGAGAATAAAATGAAAATTTTAGCGATAGATACAAGTAGTAAAATTTGTAGTGTGGCGGTTTTAGAAAATGACCAATTGGTTGACGAAATTAATTTAGATAATGGACTTACACATTCTGAAAATTTGATGCCAATTTTGGCAGAATTATTGAATAAAAATGCTTTGAAATTGGCTGATTTTGACTTGATTTCTTGTTGTACAGGTCCGGGGTCGTTTACAGGAATTCGAATTGGGGTGGCAAGTGTGAAAGCGTTGGCAGAAGTCAATCATTTGCCAGTTGCAAACGTTACGTCGCTTGAGACATTAGCTAGAATGGATACTTCTGATAAAACCAAAGTGGCTATGATTGATGCGAGAAACAATCAAGTGTATTGTGGAATTTTTGACGAGAATTATGAAAAATTAGAAGAATTTATGGCAGACGATATTGGGCAAGTAATCGAAATTCTGAAAAAGTACCAAAATTCAATTTTTATAGGAGACGGCGCTGTGCTACATAAAGATTTTATTTTAGAAAATATACCAAATGCAGAATTTTGTGATTTTCATGAACAAAGGGCAAGTTTTGGTGGCAAAATGGCGTATCAAAAATATTTGAAAAATGAGCTAGAAACGGCAGATACGATTGTGCCAATGTATCTTAGAAAGTCACAAGCAGAACGCTTAAAGAAGGAAAACAAATGATGGAAGAGATAAAAATTTTAAAAATGACTTTGGAGGATTTGGCTCAAATTGAGGATTATTTGATTTCTGATTTTGATGATTTTTGGAGTGTGGACATGTTAAAAAGTGAGTTAATGGGAGAAAACAAAAGTTATCTAGTAGCGAAGCAAAATGATGAAATTGTTGGCTTTGCGGGATTTATGCGAAATTTTCTGGAAATTGAAATTATGAATATTGTAGTGAAAAAAGAATGCAGAGGCAAAGGTATTGGAAAAATGCTTTTGCAAAAAATGATAGAAAATGCAAAAAATGATGGAGCACAAGAAATATTTTTAGAGGTAAATGAGAACAATAAAATAGCGAGGCAATTGTATCAAAATGCCGATTTTTCCGAAGTGGGAAAACGCAAAAATTATTATAATCAAGAAAGTGCGATTGTGATGCTGAAAAAAGTATAAAATTTGTAAAAAAATGTTGAAAAAAATTTTGGTTTGATATACAATAAGCATAATATTGAAAATGGGGGAGTACGAATGAAGAGAAACAGTGAAAATGAATTATTGCCAAACGATTTAAAAGATATCTGTAATCCCAATTCGTTGGGGTTTGAGACGACCAAAGAAATTGAAGATACTTCTAACCTGATTTATGGTCAAGATAGAGGTTTAAAAGCATTGGAATTTGGGATTGATATTGATGTAAAAGGGTATAATTTATATATCGAAGGTCCAAGTGGAGTTGGTAAAACGATGTATGCTAAAAAATATTTGACAGCCAAAGCTGCCAAAGAAAAAACGCCAAATGATTGGTGTTATATTTATAATTTTGAGGACCCAAATGAGCCAGTTGCAATTTCTTTTCCAGCAGGGCAAGGAAAAATTTTCAAAGAAAATATGGAAAGTTTTGTGAAAGATATTCGCAAAGATATCAAAAAAACGTTTAATAATGACGATTTTGAAAAAGAGAAAAAAGTGATTAAGCAGGACTTTAATGATAAAAAGGAAAATTTGTTAAAAAAATTAAATGATAAAACCATGAAGCAAGGCTTCCAGATTAAGTCAACCGATAATGGCATTTATATGATGCCGATTTATCAAGGAAAAACGATTGCAGAAGAGGAATTTGAGAATTTGCCAGATGATGTCAAAATTGAGTATGAGCAAAAATCTTCTGAAGTGCAAGAACTGATTTTTGCAGCTCTTGCAGATATTAAAACAATTGAGCGTGAGTCTGATAAGAAAATTGAAAGCTGGCAATCCAATGTGGCGCTTATGACGGTTAATATGCAAATTAATGCGCTAAAATCAAATTATAAAAGAAATAAAAAAATTAGCACTTATTTGGATGGCGTGAAAAAAGATATTTTGAAAAATATTGATTGCTTTTTGGCAACGGAAGAAGAAACTAAGACAGATGCTCAAAGTCAGCAGCAACCAAAGCCACAAGAGGTAAGGCAACCATGGCTGAATTATCGAGTAAATCTTTTTATTGATAACAGCAAGCTAGAAGGGGCGCCAGTGGTAATGGACACGAATTATTCGTACAATAATATTTTTGGACGACTAGAATATGAAAATCATTATGGCATGCTAAAAACGGATTATATGATGTTAAAGCCAGGACTTTTGCATGAAGCAAATGGTGGTTATATTATTTTTCAAATGAAAGATTTGCTGGCAAATCCAGCTTGTTATGAGGCTTTGAAAAAGGCGCTACGTGTGAAAGAATTAGCGATTGAAAATGTGGCAGAGCAGCGCAATTCCATGGTGTTGATTTCACTAAAGCCAGAGCCAATTAAGTTGGATTTGAAGGTGTTATTAGTTGGAAATGCCAATATGTATCACACTTTGCTGATGATGGATGATGATTTTAAAAAGTTGTTTAAAATCAAAGTAGAGTTTGAAGAAGCAGCCCCAAAAACAAATGAGAATATTATTAAATTAACGAAATTTATTAAGAGTTTTTGCGAGCAAGAAAATTTGTTAGATTTGGATAAAGAAGCGGCTGCAAAAGTAGTTGAATTTGCTTCTAAAATTTCAGGAGATAAAAGCAAAATTTCAACCCAGTTTAGCGAAATTGGCGAGATTATTGGGGAGGCTTCTACTTGGGCGAAAATTGCAAAAAGCAAAATTGTGACAAAAGACCATGTGCAAAAAGCGCTTGATGAACGCGTAAACCGTATCAAAAAATATGATGCGAAATACATTGAAATGATACAAGAAGAAACTTTGCTAATTGAAACACAAGGTTATAAAGTAGGACAGATTAATGGTTTGACAGTCATTACTGTGGGCGATTATTCATTTGGAAAGCCAAGTAAAATTACAGCCAATACGTATATGGGCAAAAGCGGAATTGTAAACGTTGAGCGAGAAATTGAGATGTCTGGTTCTTCGCATTCTAAGGGGGTTTTAATCCTTTCAGGCTATTTAGGAGAGCAATTTGCGCAGAAAATGCCACTAGCTTTGACAGGAAGTATTTGTTTTGAGCAGCTATATGGCGGCGTAGATGGAGACAGTGCCTCTAGTACAGAAGCATATGCGATATTGTCTAGTTTGTCAGGGATTCCAATTAATCAATCGATTGCAGTAACTGGTTCTGTCAACCAAAAAGGTGAAATTCAGCCAATTGGTGGCGTGAACGAGAAAATAGAAGGTTTTTACCAGATTTGCAAAATGCGTGGTTTTAATGGCGAACAAGGGGTTATTATTCCAAAGCAAAATGTCCGAAATTTGCATTTGTCAGATGATATTATTGAGTCGGTAAGGCACGGAAAATTCCATATTTATGCTGTCGGAACCATTGATGAAGGAATTGAAATATTAACTGGTGTGCCAGCAGGTAAAAAATCAAGAGATGGAAATTTCCCAAATGGTTCTGTGAATTATTTGGCATTGGAAAAATTGAAAAAATATTCAAAAGCAGCTAGCAATATCGAAAGATAAGGAGGTTGTTGACAAATGGATGTGAAGTTAACAAAAGAAGAACAAACTTTAATTGCAAATTTTAAAAATGAGAAATTGAACCATGTGAATCAGTGGTTGAGCCTTGATTTGGAAAGGGCAAATCCTGCGGAATATACAGAACAAAATGTGCGTGATAATTTTGAATTGGTAAGAAAAATAAATGAAATCATGCTTCGTTTTTTTCATCATGAACCAAAAAAGGAAAAACAGATTTTTTATAAAGCGGCTAGTATAGCTGAAATTGATAAATTGAAAAACACTGCTGAAATAAATCAGTTTTTGTTGGCAAGATTAGACCAAGCCAAAGCTGAGGAAGATTTGGTGGGGATTTTAAATCGACCAGCATTACTACAAATTGAATTGGCAGAGGATATTCCAGTTTTGCCAATACAAGAAGAATTATTGGTTATGATTTCGCCATTTACGAAAGTCGATTTGCTGGAAGAAACACAAGAGAGTAAGGAAGATAAAAAAGTATATCAGTTAGTTTTAAGTGGGCAAGAAATGAAGCATTTGGAACAGTCGGATGAAAAGGAATGGTGCGATACAATTTGCAAAAGTACGAATGCTGTTTTTGAAAAGCTAAAAGAGTGTTTGGATATGGATGAAGAAAATGCGAGCAATTACGAAAATATCAGAAAGTTGGAGCAACTGCTTGCGAAGCACAATTTTGCGATGGAGCAAGAAAATTATGAAGCCGATACAACCGAAGAAGAGCGCCAAAGCGATTTAGATAATATTGCTAGAATTCAATCAGAATTGACTTCTCTCAAAGAAATGGTGGCAAAAAGTTTTAATGATAAATTGAAAAACATGCAATTTATCACAGATTGGAAAAATGATGTTTTGGCTTATTTGAGAAGTGAATTTGCAGAGTTGGCACAGCAAAGCGAGAAGGAAGAATTGGTGTCAGAAAATAGTGCAGAAGAAATAGAAAAAGAGCCTGGGAAGAAAGTGTATCAGCCAACGGGAAATGAGAAAATCGATGAAGTCAAAGCGGATTGTTTGGAAAATATTGCAGTTGTGAATACACTTTTGAAAAATATCAAAGAGTTAATTGCTAAGCAGCAAAATCATGCGAGGATTGCCGAAGCGTTGGATTCTAATTACAAGGCTTTGAACAATGCTTTTGAAATGAAAAATTTTGCGGAAGAACTAGACAATTTGGTAAAGGCCATTTCGGATAAAGTGGATTTGATAACAGACGAAAAGTCAGAAGAGTTAGAGAAAATTTCAAAAGTGAATTTGCAGGTTAGTATTTTGCTGAATTATTTGAATAATGCCAAATCGGCAGTTAGTAAAAAAATCAATCGTTTTGATGAAATGAATATCATTGAAGAGAATGAATTGAAAAAGGAAATTGCGGAGACAATTAAAAATATTCGTTGTGAAGCAGAGTTAAAAAAGTTAAATGACGATTTGGATATTATTGAAGATAAGAGCAATTTGAAAAAGTTTTTGGGGAAATTTACGGGGCGCGACAAGCTCGATAAAACCATGCTTGACCAAATTAAAGTAAGGCAGACTGCGATTCGTAAAAATTTTAGAAATAAAATGCCACTGGCTTATAATTATAGCATTCATGAGCTGATTGCTGAAATTGAGATGTTTATTAAAGAAAACAAAGATGACGAATTGGTGTTAGAAGATGTCAGTCTTTTGCGAAAAATAAAGGATACGCTCAAGAAAAATTTTGTGATTTTGGATAGTAAAGTCATTAGCATCATGGACCAAAAAACGGGAAAAAATTTGCCACTTGCTTCCAAAAAAGTGAGCAAAAAGGAATTGATTGAAATGGATACATATCGTTTTTTGAATCGTTATGGTTATGACAAATCTTATGATAAAAAAGAGCCAGATTATCCAGATACAATGGCAAGTGAGATTAAGCGAATTATAGATTATATCAAAAGTAGTGATATTTTATAAATATTTCTAGAAATAAAATCAAATAAACAGAATATAATAATAAAAAAGTGTAAAAAGACTTGAAATTTTTTTGAAATATTGCTATAATTAAAATAAGAAGATATTATTTTGTAGAAAACTGTCAAAAGGAGAAGTTATGAAATATTTGTATATATTACAACAGGCTTTGATTTGGATTATCACGATTTATTGGTTGTATCAAATTGTGATAAGTTTCTGTTCTTTAATTAAATTAAAAGACAAGAAATTAATAGTCAATAAAAATCATAAATTTATGGCAATTATTCCTGCCCATAATGAGGAAGCTGTTGTCGCCAATTTAGTGGAAAGTTTAAAAACGCAAGATTATCCACAAGATTTATACGACATTTATGTCATTGCGGATAACTGCACAGATAATACAGCAAAAGTTGCTGAAAAAGCTGGTGCTATTGTGCTAAAAAGATTTGATGAATTGCGAAAAACAAAGGGGTTTGCTTTGAATTGGTTTTTGCGACAAAAAATCAAAGAAAATGCAGACTATGATGCTTTTTGCGTGTTTGATGCAGACAATATCGTGGATAAAAATTTCTTAAAAAGCATGAATAAAAAGTTATGTCAAGGGGAAGAAGTAGTGCAAGGTTACCGTGATATTAAAAATCCGACGGATTCTTGGATTGCTTCAGGTTATGCGATTTTTTATTGGATGATGAACAAATTTTATCATTTGGCAAGATATAATTTAGGGCTATCTCCTTTGATTAACGGAACAGGTTTTATGGTAAAATTTGATATTGTTAAACCAAATGGCTGGAACACAGTTACTTTGACAGAAGATATTGAGTTTTCGCTAATCAATATTGCAAATGGTAGAAAACTAGGTTGGGCAACCGATGCGATTGTTTATGATGAACAACCAGTTCGTTTTGCACAAAGCTGGTCACAACGTTCACGTTGGACGGTTGGGCATTTGCAATGCATGAAATATTACACCAAAGAGTTAGCGAGTGGCGTTAAAAAATATAAAACTTTGATGAATTTTGATGGTTTATTATATATGTTTGGTATCCCAATGATGATTTTAACATTTTTATTGTTAGGCGTAAACACATTAATGTATGTGGGGGCCGAAATGTCACTTTTGGATTTAGTTATGAATTATGTGAGATATTTGGGAGCAACGTTTATTTTGCCAATTGGAACAGCAGCAATTGTTATGGCTTTGGATAAAAGAGACATCAAATCAATGGCAGTTGGACTTTTATGTTATCCATTGTTTTTAGGCTCATGGATTTTGATTAATATAAAATGTTTGATTAAACCAAATACAAAATGGGAGAAAATCGAACACGTGAGAGATGTAAAAATTAACGAAGTAGCGTAAAAAAATAGGATAGGGGCACGGGGGCACCGTGCCTTATGTAATTGATAGGAGAAAATAAATGAATAAAAAAAAAGTGGCAGTATTACTTTCAACTTACAATGGAGAAAAATATTTAAAAGAACAACTTGATTCAATTTTAAAGCAAACTTATCCCAACATTGAAATTGTTATCCGAGACGATGGTTCAAAGGATTCAACATTGGAAATCATTCAAGAATATCAAAAAGTGCACCACAATATTACTTTGCAAAAAGGCGAAAATTTAGGGTTTTTAAGAAGTTTTTTTAAATTGCTAGAATTTGAAGATGCAGATTATTTTGCTTTTTGTGACCAAGACGACATTTGGTTGGAAAATAAAATTGAGTTAGCAGTGCGAGAACTGGAGAAAGCCGATGAGACGCTGCCGAATATGGTTTTTGGAAATGCGGATTATTATGACGAAAATATGAATTTTATCGGAAAAGGGGAAGCACATAAAACATTTTCTTTCAAAAATGCATTGTATGAATGTGTGGCACAAGGCATGACCATGACGATTAACAATGAAGCTCGAAAAATGATTCTGGCAAATATTCCAGAAAAATGTTTGTTTCACGATTGGTGGACCTATATGATTTGCAGCGGAATGGGAAATGTTTTTTACAATGATGAAACCGTTGTGAAATATCGTAGACTTCCTAAAAATGCCACAGCAGAAGGACAAGGCATTTTGAAAATAGCAATTTGGCGCATCAAAAAATTGTTGGCAGGAGATGGCATGAAAAATATTCGTGCCCAGCAAGTCGAATTTAAGGCGAGATTTTATGATAAAATGACAGAAGAAAATCAAAAAATATTGGATATTTTTGTGCAAGAAAAGTATCATTTTGGCAAAGCCATTCAAAAGGCATTTTATCCACATAAATTAAGGAGAAAAATCGTGGACGATTTTTTAATCAGGGTTTTATTTATAATAGGAGTTTTGTAAATGACAAACGAGAAAAAAATATTTTTGAAAAATTTCATATGGAATATTGTGGGGACTGGTTTAAATTCCTTTAACTCGCTATTTTTCTTAATTATTGTGACACGTGTCAATGGCATGAATGATGCAGGAATTTTCTCGATTGCCTATTCGACGGCGCTGATTTTGTATACGATTGGGCTCTATTCAGGAAGGCTCTGCCAAGTAACGGATATTGAAAATAAAGTAACAGATAAAGATTACATAATCAATAGAGTTTTCAGCTGCGTGACAATGATTGTTGCAGGAATTTCTTTTGTTTTTGTGAAACAATATGATTTTTATAAAACAGGCATTTTTATGTTGCTTTGTGTATATAAAGCGACGGAAGCATTTGCCGAAATTCTGTATGGTATTATGCAAAAAAAGGAATTGCTGTATCAATCCGGAAAATCGCTTACGATAAAATCACTTGGCGGTTTGGCTTTGTTTTTAGGAATTGACTTGCTGACCCATAATTTAATTTTAGCAATTGCAAGTATTATTTTGTTAAATTTAATTGTGATTTTTGTTTTCGACTTTTTATGGGTTAGCAAAAAATTGATTGATTTTACGGCAAAAGTAAGTATGCAAAGTGTTTGGCATATTTTTAAATCAGAGTTTTTCGTGTTTGCGAATTCCTTTGCCGGAATTTATGTTTTAAATGCGCCCAAATATGCAATTGATACGTATTTAACAGAAGATGTGCAAGCGATTTTTGGTTATATTATGATGCCAGCAACGGTCATTACGTTGTTTACCCAATTTATCTTTATGCCATATTTGAACAAACTAAAAGAATTATATGAACAAAAAAATATGAAGGAATTTAAGGTGATTGCCTTGAAAATCAAACTTGCCATTGTGGCATTTGGCGTATTTGCAAGTCTTGCGGCGTTTGTTGTGGGACCAGAAGTGTTAAGCCTGATTTATGGAGAAAAATTAACGCCTTACCGTGTCAATTTGACAGCGATTATTGCAGCTTATATTTTGTATGGAATTTCATATGTCAACTTGGTTTTGTTAACCACAACACGAAATACTTTTGTGCAATTTGTGGTGTATTTGCTGACGATGTTAGTGGCATTTATTGGTTCAAATTTGCTAGTAAAAAGTTTACAAATTAATGGAGCAACGATTTCAGTTGTTATAACGTTGGGGATTCAATTTGTTTTGTACACGATTGTGACAAAAATGATTTTTAAGAGAATTGAAAAGGAGAATGAAGTAATATGTTAAAACCTAATGAAATTTTCCCAATAGGAATTGGTACTTTTAAGCTCGATTTAGAAAATTCGCAAAAAACATTGCAGGCACTTTTGCATTCCTTCGATAAAGGGCAAAATTTTATGAGCACAAGTTTGCTATATGATAATGCAAAGGTAGTAGATTTTTTGCAAAAATTTTTTCAAGAAGTGAAGAAAGATGAACTATTCTTGAGTTGCCATTTGGAGAAGAATGTAGAGAAAAAAGAAGATGTTGAAAAACAATTAGATGAATATTTACAAAAAATGAAAATTGATTATGTCGATAGTTTGCAAGTTCATTTGCCATGTAGCATGAAAATGCCATTGTTAGAAATTTATGAAGAAATGGATAAGTTGGTAAAAAAGGGAAAAGTGAGGTTTTTGTCTGCAAGTAATACCACATTGGAGCAGTTAAAAGAATTACAACAAAACTTTAAATTGGTTAGTTTTGAAGGTGTATATAATTTAGAATGCAAATATTACGAAAATATAGGTTTAATCGATTTTTGTAAACAAAATGATATTCAATTTGTTTGCTACCAAGCGCTTAGAAGAAACAATATTGCAAAAAGAAATTACCCATTTTTAGTTGAAATGGCGGAAAAATATAATAAAACGCAAAATCAAATTTTGCTCAATTGGTTAGTGAAGGAAAAACAAGTTAGCGCGCTCATTAAAACAAATACGATTGAAAATATAGATAGTAATTTGGAAGCCTTAGATTTTACAATGGAAAAAGAAGATTTGAAAAGGTTAAATGATTTTCAGGACGAAAGGTTTTATCAAATAGAAATTGACTGGAAAAATCAAGGTGGAGTTTCCATTGACCAATTAGCAAATCAATTTAAAATAGATTAATTTTGGAGGAGAAGGATATGAAAATTTTAGTAACAGGTGGTCTAGGATTTATAGGCTCTCATATATGTGTAGAGTTATTGGAAAATGGTCATGAAGTTGTGGTTGTGGATAATTTATATAATAGCAAGCCAGAAGTGGCAGAAAAAATCCAAGAGATTACAAAAAAGCAAGTGAAAGTTTATGTTGGAGATTGTGCAGACGAGGAATTGATGGATCAAGTATTTTCTGAAAATACGATTGACAATGTCATTCATTGTGCTGGTTTAAAGGCAGTTGGCGAATCAGTTCAAAAGCCAGTTTGGTATTATCAGACGAATTTGGGAACTACTTTGAATTTGCTAAAAGTTATGCAAAAACACGATGTTAAAAAAATCTTGTTTAGCTCAACAGCGACGGTATATGGCGTTCCAGCCAGTGTGCCGGTGGACGAGTCATTTGAAGTAGGGAAAACAACGAACCCTTATGCTACTTCAAAATACATGATTGAACGTATTTTGGAGGATGTTTATGAAGCTGACAAAACATGGAGCATCGGAATTTTGCGTTATTTTAATCCAGTAGGCGCTCATGAGAGCGGTTTGATTGGAGAGGAACCAAACGGAATTCCGAATAATTTGATGCCGTATATTTTGAAAGTTGCCAAAGGAGAACTTCCGATTTTAAGCGTGTTTGGCAATGATTATGATACACCAGATGGCACAGGTGTGAGAGATTATATTCATGTGGTGGATTTGGCGAAAGCGCATTTGAAGGCAGTCCAAAAATTGCAACAAGGCGCAGGAATTGAGCGTTATAACATTTGTACAGGCGTGGGGTATAGTGTTTTGGATATCATTCATAATTTTGAGAAGGCGAATGGAATTAAAATTCCATACCAAATTGCGCCAAGAAGAGCAGGAGACGTGGCTGCTAGCTATTCAAGTCCAGCAAAAGCGGAAAAGGAACTTGGTTGGAAAGCTGAGAAAAATATAGAAGATATGTGCAAAGATGCATGGAGGTTTGCTAGGGGAATTATATGAGAGTTGCGGTTATTATTGTGGAATTTAATGATGCAGAAGAGACCATAAAATATGTGAAAAAAATAGAGACTTATCAAAATATACAGCGAATTGTGGTGGTAGACAATCATTCTACGAATTTAAATGCGGTTAGCCTCCTTAAGGAAGTCCAAAGCGAAAAAGTGCTTATTTTGCAGGCAGATAAAAATGGTGGTTATAATTATGGCAACAATTTTGGAATTCGCTATTTGGAAAAAAATGGTGAAAAATACGATTATTTTATCATTTCTAATCCTGATGTTGAGGTCCAGGAAACGGCAATTCAAGAATGCTTGGCGCTTTTGGAAAAAGACGAAACGATTGGGATTACAGCGCCAAGGATGTTAAATGCTAGCGGAAAGCCAATTCGTAGAAGCAGTTGGAAAACGAGAACATTTGGGTTAGACGTTATTCATGCCACTAGATTTTTAGAATTGCTGTTTTACCCAAAACTAAGAAGTGGCGAATATTTGGAAACAGAATATCGCCAAAGATATTTGCCAGTAGAAGCGATTTCGGGAGCATTTTTTATCATAAAATTTGATGTTTGGCAGCAAATTGGCGGATTTGATGAAAACGTTTTTTTGTTTTACGAAGAAGATATTTTGGCAAAAAAAATGCGAGAAATAGGGAAAAAAACAGTCAGTTGTAATGAAGTGAATTTTAGGCATTATGAAAGCCAAATTATTGGAAAAACACTTAGTTATTATAGCAAAATCCAGCAATTATATAAAAGCAAGATGTATTATCATAAAACGTATCATCACATAAGCAGAGTACAAATATTGATTTTTAAAATTTTGCATTTTTTCCGAAATATAGAATTGTTATTGGAAATTCCAATTCGTAAAATATTGAAAAAATAGGAGGTTACGATGTATAAGAGAGCGCAAACAAGACCAATTCAGGTAGGAAATGTTCAAATTGGAGGGCAAAATAAAGTTGTCATTCAGTCAATGTGCAATACGAAAACAAAAGATGTAGCTGCAACCATCAAACAAATATTAGACTTAGAGAAAGTTGGTTGTGAAATTGTCAGAGTAGCTTGTTTGGACCTAGAAGATGCTAAGGCAATTCGCGAAATCAAGCCCCAAATCCATATTCCGATTGTGGCTGATATTCATTTTGACTATCGAATTGCTTTGGAGGCAATTGAAAGCGGAGTTGATAAAATTAGGATTAATCCGGGAAATATTGGGGACGAGGAAAAAACGAAGGCAGTTGTGAAAGCCTGCCAAAAAAAGCAGATTCCGATTCGAATTGGAGTAAATGCGGGGTCTCTAGAAAAAGATTTGCTGGAAAAATATGGTAAACCTTGTGCGGCAGCTATGGTAGAAAGTGCTAGAAAACATATTGAAATATTGGAAAAATTGGATTTTCAGGATATTGCGGTTTCTCTAAAGGCGTCTAATTTGGATATGTGTGTTGAGGCATATGAAAAAGCAGCAGAAGCGTTTGAATATCCACTTCATTTAGGGATAACAGAAGCAGGAACTGCATTTAGTGGAACGATTAAATCTAGTCTTGGCTTAGGAATTTTATTAAGAGAAGGAATTGGAGATACAATAAGGGTTTCTTTGTCAGATGAGCCAGTGGAGGAAATTTATGTGTGTAAAGAGATTTTGAAAAATTGCAATTTATTTTCAAAAAGTCCGAAATTGGTTTCTTGCCCGACTTGTGGAAGAACGCAGTATGACTTAATTCCAATTGCGAAAGAAATGGAAAGTTTTTTGCGAAATATTGAAGCAGACATGACAGTGGCGATTATGGGATGTGCAGTCAATGGTCCAGGAGAAGCAAGAGAGGCAGACATTGGAATTGCAGGCGGAAATGGAGAGGGGTTGCTTTTTAAAAAAGGAGAAATTATCCGCAAAATTCCAGAAAAAGACATGGTTGAAGAATTAAAAAAAGCGATTTTGAAAATGGTAGAAAATAAGTAAAAAATTAATGTTTCTAAAACATAAACCGAATCCAAAAGTGGCTTTTTGGGTTCGGTTTGTTTGACTATTGCAACACCATTGTGACGGAAACATGTCCGTCAGTGTTTGCGATAAAGCCTTTTTCTGCATTGAATTTTTTCGCCATCAATACCAAGGCTTCTCTGCAATATTCCGTATTAAGAACACCGATATTACTGAGATATTCATTGGTAGGATCGACTTCGGGTTTTAACTTGTAAGCCAGTTGGCGGCCGCAGTTAAAACTACCGAATTCTACTGAAATTTTCTGTTTGTCTTTAGTGGCTAAAGAGCGGCATTCTGCCCGTTCTTCTAATAAATCTAGGGCTAAGTCGTAATACCTCTTTGCCTTTTCTTCTGGTGTCAACGGCAAATATTTCTGTCGCATTTCTTGAGCTTTACTCATAGTATTCCTCCTTCTTAATTTTGAAAGAAAAAATAAAACAACTTGCTACTTGTCTTTATTATACCATAATTTACATAATTTGTCAACGGTTTTGCTCAATTTAGTTTGAACAGATACGTCGTTGGTGGAGATGACAAAAGTTCTCCTTTATATATCAACAGTTTTCTTCATTTTGT
>CANOWW010000008.1 GCA_947571115.1 uncultured Clostridium sp. | reverse complement strand
CGTATGGGAGTGGACAACAGAGATTCCACAATACGCTGACGGAGCGAACGCGGTTATCCGCGGTGGGAGTGCTGACAACGGTTCTGACAACGTGGCTGCCCGTCGTCACGGCGGCTGTTCCGCTACGGCGCATGCGAATTGGAACATCGGTTTCCGTCTCGTGCTTTACGTTCAGTAGCCCTGAAGCCTGGCACGTGAAACGTGAACGATGTAGAATACCAAAAAAGAAGGTTGGGGGATATTCCCCCCAACTTTTTTTGTCTTTTTCAAAACAATAAGAAGGTAGAATTGTATGGACTATATAAACTACAAAAATAAATAAAAAGTATTGACAAAAAAATATAAAATGGATATAATATAAAAAACTAAGAGGAATTTTTTTACTTAAAAACTACAAATGTAGCTAAAAATGTACAATAAAAAGGAGGAAAAATGGCAACAATTAATATGGTAAAAACAATCAAAAAAGTGTATCCTAATTCCATTGTTATGGTAAAAATTGGGAATTTTTATTATGTGTATGACAAAGATAGTTTTATTTTTTCTTACTTGTTTGACTACAAAATTAAGGATTCGGAAGGCTATCCAAGTTGTGCTTTTCCGCTTACTTCTTTTGACAAAATAACCAGTATTTTGAAAAAAACCAAGTTAAATTATGTCGTGTTAAACAAGGCAAACGATTTTGAGGAAATTGAAAAACAATTAGAAAATTCGGAGGATACTTATATTCAAATTTACAAAGATGCCGAAAAAATAATGACAAGAAGTATGAGAATTCAAAATATTTATGATATTTTGATGGCTGAAATAGAAACGGATGCCATTAATGATATCTTGTTTAAAATCGAACAAATTATAAAAAAAGAAAGCGAAAGTAATACAATTTGTTCATATATTAAAATATAGAAATAGGTGCTAAAAATGGAAAATATAGAAATTAATGAACTAGAAAATGAAGTAACAAAAGTAGCAAAAAAGCCATGGGAATTAATGGTGGCAGAAAATGTTGATTTTAAAATTGGGCAAACAGAGGAAGAATTTTTGAAAAAAACTTCCCATGTGCAAAGTCTGATTTATAAGGAAAACAACGAAATGCTAAAACTCATTCCTAAATATACGGATTATATGGAATATATGTTGGAACTTTTGCGTTTGCTACCAAGAATTGAAAAATTTAATTTGGGCAATGAGTATAAAACTATGATGTATCAAACTTTTGAAAATATTATGTTTTTAGATAAAATCGAAAATAAAAGCAAGATGTATTATTTAAACAAAATTGATAGTGGGATTAATATTCAGAGAGTTTTTCTAAGATTGATGGTCAAAAATAAATGGATTAGTATTGAAAAATTTAATACAGTCATGTTAGAAAAAATTGCGGAAATAGGAAGAATAACAGGAGGATTGATAAAATATCATGCCCAAAACAGTAAGAAATAAATTTGACCAAGCTTTGTCTTATGAAAAACTTGCAAAAGCTCATAAAGAAAGTAAAAAAAATAAAAGTGGTAGAAGTAATATCATCTGTTTTGAAATGCGAAGAGAAGAATATCTTTTGTGGTTGTATGAGAAATTGAAAACACAAACCTATAAGCATGGAACCTACAAATTGTTTTATGTCAAAGAACCGAAACTTCGCATGATAGAATCCTCAAAATATATTGACCGTATAGTGCATCGCTGGTATGTGGATAATTTTCTGTTGCCTGCTTTTTTACCGCAATTTATTCCCAATAGTTATGCGTGCATTCAAGGCAGAGGAATGCATCAATCTGCGCTCGATGTACAAAAGTCTATGCGAAAAGCCAAAAAACAATGGGGAGAATATTACATTCTAAAAATGGATATTGCAAAATATTTTCAAAGCATTAACAAAGAAATTTTGTTAGAAATTATTCAAAAGAAAATAAAAGATCCTAAAATTATTTGGCTTACAAAAGAAATTATTTATTCAAAAAAAACAGAAACAGGAATAGCAATCGGAAATTACAGTAGCCAAATTTATGCCAATATTTATTTGAATGAAATTGACCAATACATCAAGCATGAATTGAAAATTCGCTATTATTTTCGCTATATGGATGACAGTGTGATTTTGCTCAAAGACAAAAAAGAATTAAGACAAATATTACAAAAAATAGAAAAATTTTTAAGTGAAAAATTACACCTGAAATTAAACAGCAAAACCAATATTTTCAAAGCCAAACAAGGTGTCAATTTTTGTGGCTACCATATTAATGAATATCGTTTAAAATTAAGACACAAAGGGAAAGTCAGATTAAAAAGAAAAATTAAAAAGCTGAAATTAAAAGTTAAAAAAGGAGAACTTTCCTCCAAAGAAGCAAAACAATTTTTGTGTGGGCATTATGGTTATTTAAAATATGCCAGTTGCTATCATTTAAGAAAAAAATATTTTGCGTAAAAAACAGGAACAAGCTTATGAGAAGTTTTCCGCGGTGGTTGTGCTAACAACAGTTCTGACAACGTGGCTGCGTATCGTAACGGCAGTAATTCCGCTACGTTGAACGCGAATTGGAGCGTCGGTTTCCGTCTCGTGCTCTAATATATTTCCAGATTGCAAATTTGAAAGAAATTTGTACCGTGATATTAGATGTTAAAGGAGCTTGTTCCTTCCTAAAATGGTAAATAAAAAATGAAAAGGCGAGGTGTGAGTAGAGTTTCTGAAAATATAGTAGCCTATTTGATAAAGTAAAAATAAATACTAGGAGCAAACTTATGCTGCGGTTCTCCGCGGTGGGAGTGCTAACAACGACAGTTCTGTCAACGTGGCTGCGTATCGTAACGGCAATGAGTCCGCTACGTTGCATGCGAATTGGAACATCGGTTTCCGTCTCGTGCTCTAATATATTTCCAGATTGCAAATTTGAAAGAAATTTGCACCGTGATATTAGATGTTAAAGGAGTTTGCTCCTTCCTGAATTGGTAAATAAAAACTTTTAAGTGAGGTATCAGTAAGAAAATTTCCGAAAATACAGTAGCTTATTTTTTGAAAAATTAAATTAGGAGCAAGTTGTGACGCGGTTATCCGCGGTGGGAGTGCTAACAACAGTTCTGACAACGTGGCTGCCCGTCGTAACGGCGACTGTTCCGCTACGGCGCATGCGAATTGGAACATCGGTTTCCGTCTCGTGCTCTAATATATTTCCAGATTGCAAATTTGAAAAAGAATTTGCACCGTGATATTAGATGTTAAAGGAACTTGATCCTTCCTGAAAAGGTAAATAAAAGATAAAAAAGGCAAGGTGTGAGTAAGAGAATTTCTAAAAACATAGTAGCCATATTTGATAGAGTAAAAATAAATAGGAGTAAGCTTATGTGCGGTTATCCGCGGTGGGAGTGCTAACAACGACGGTTCTAGCTATGTGGCTGCGTGTCGTAACGGCAAACGTTCCGCTACGACGTGGAGCGAATGGAACATCGGTTTCCGTCTCGTGCTCTAATATATTTCCAGATTGCAAATTTGAAAGAAATTTGCACCGTGATATTAGATGTTAAAGGAGCTTAATCCTTCCTGAAATAGGTAAATAAAAATTTTAAAAAGGCAAGGTATGAGTAAAATTTCTGAAAATATAGTAGCCAATTTTTTGAAATAAATAGGAGCAAGCTTGTGATGGAGTTCGCCGCGGTGGTTGTGCTTATGACGACGGTTCTGTCAACGTGGCTGCGTATCGTAACGGCAACAATTCCGCTACGTTGAACGCGAATTGGGATATCGGTTTCCGTCTCGTGCTCTAATATATTTCCAGATTACAAATTTCAAAGAAATTTGTACCGTGATATTAGATGTTAAAGGAGCTTGATCCTTCCTGAAATAGGTAAACAGAAATTTTAAGATGAGGTATGAGTAAATGTTTTTGAAAATATAGTAATCAATTTTATAGAATGGGAAAAAATTATGGATGAAAAATTCGTTGAAAATATGAATATATGTTTTTTAGAAGGAAAAATTATATCAGAAGTCAATTTTGATTTTGTTTATAACAGTAAAAGGCATACAGCCATTGTTGATTTTATCATAGAAACCACAAGTGAAAATAGCTCAAAATCATACGCATTGGCTCACAACAAAGTATATGCGTATGATTGTCTAGCTGACAAATTATACGAAAAATGTGAACAAGGAGACCACATTGCGATAAGGGGAAGAGTGGAAAAAAGCAGAATTCGAATTACTGATTTTTTCCAGCCTTAAAAATTTCCCTTTAAAGCACGTTCCATTTTTCTTTGAGCATCTTTTTTTGCCATGTCTTCACGCTTATCATACAATTTCTTTCCTTTACCAATACCAATTTCCAATTTGACTTTGCCGCCTTGAAAATATAAACAAATTGGCACAAGAGAAATGCTTTTTTCTTTCATTTGCCCAGAAAGTTTGTTAATTTCTTTTCTGTGAAGCAATAATTTACGATTTCGCAAAGGATCCTTATTAAAAATATTCCCAAATTCATAAGGTGAAATATGCATACCATAAATAAAAGCCTCGCCATTTTTAATATTGACATAAGTGTCTTTCAAGTTAACTCTGCCATTTCGGATTGACTTGATTTCTGTTCCACTCAGCACAATGCCAGCTTCAAAAGTACTCATAATAGTGTAATTATGCCTAGCCGTAGGATTTTTTGCAATTAATCTTTCCATTCTCATTCACCTCTTTTCTTTATTATATCATATCACAAATCAAAAAACAAATCAATTTTTTGTTCACATAATCCTGATAAGTTTCATAAATTATAAGTAAGGAGGCAAAAAAATGTTTTTTAAAAAATCGTGCAAATGGAAAAGAATATTAGCAGGTTTATTTCTTGGAATAGGACTTGGCATGTTACTCATTTTAATATTACCTCCGATCGCGTGGTTATGTATCATTTCAATTGCATTAATCATAACAGGAATCAAAAAAATATTAGAAAGATAAGGAGGAGGCAAGTGATGACCATTGTAGTAAAAAAAGTTCCCAAACACTTAAGAGGAATTGTCAAATTTCTTTTTGGCATCAAAAATACATAAGAAAAACAAAACCCACAAAGTATAATACCTTGTGGGTTTATGATATGTTTTTGAATCTAGTTAGCTCTTTGAACTTTTCCAGCACGCAAACATTTTGCACAAACTTTTACTCGCATTGTTTGACCATTTATAACAGCTTTTACACTTCTTAAGTTAGGTTTCACAAGCCTACTATTTCTTTTACTAATATGAGAACGTGTAATACTAAGGTCATTTCCCCAAGATGTTTCTTTTCCACAAATAATACATTTTGCCATTTTTTAGCACCTCCATTACTTTTTTAAACTTACTGCTTAACAGTCTAACATAAATTTAAAAAAAATACAAGAGAAAAATCAAAAAAAATGGAATTTTTTATAAAAATTTTTAAAATTCATCATAATGTTCACATAAAGTTATTGACAAGATTTGCAAAATATGGTACAATTATAGTAATAGCCAGTATACTCTGGTATGTGGGAATGACATCTTTGTACAAGGCGCCGTACATTGAAAAAAATTCCTTTAGTAATTAAAAAAATAATTTTTATAATTAGAAAATGAAAGGAGAAATATTATGAAAGAATTAAAAAAGAAATTACGGAGGTTAGCAGCGACTTTAGTAGTTGCAGTTGCGTTTACCAGCACAACACCTGTTTCTGCATCGGCTATGCCAGCAGATCAGCCAACTGTGGCTGAAGCACAGGCAACAGCAGAAACACAGGAAGCAAAAGCGACTCAGACACAGCAGGCAGCAGCACAAGCTATATCAGTAGTAAAGCCTTCCAAATTCGCTCAATTGAGTGAAAAGGAGCTTACTTTAGAAGTAGGCGAAAAAAAGCAGCTTTCAGTTATCACAGATGAGATAATTAAGAAAGTTGGCTGGCAGGCTGTGAAAGTTAGCACATCGAATAAGTCAGTAGCCGGCTTATGCAACAAAGATCGGCAGGGATGCATGATTGATGTTGTAGCTAAAAAGGTTGGCACAGCTACCATTACGTGGCAGCTGAAAACCGACAAGCGGAAGAAGAACAACACCAAGATATTAAAATGTCAGGTTACAGTTGTTGATCCGCAGCCAGTACAGCAGCCAGAAGAACCAGTTGTTATAACGGAAGCAACTGTGGCTACTCAGAAGGAGCTGGTAGCAGCAATCATGAATTCTGATATTAAGAAAATCACGATTGCAACAACAGCAGCTGAGCAGTTCACGATTGCCAATTTCGACAACCGTGACTTGTCTCAAGTGGAGCTTGTTGTTAATGCTCCGCAGGCAGAGATTAGTAACAGCGCGCTGTTCAAAAGTGTTACCATTAACGCTATTAAAGGTGACACTTGGACAGAACATGCCAAAGGGAATTCTTTTATTATTTCTGCTCTGCGTTGCCACATGATTGTGGGCTCAATGGCAGAAGTAAAAAGCATTTCCTGTGAAACTGAAGGTTCTGTTGAGCTGGAAGTTCACGGCAGTGTTACTAAGATTCAGGTTAGCCGCAAGGCTAATTTGAACCTTACAGGTTCCACAAAAAATCTTGTGCCGGTTGTAATCGGCGCAGGTGCAACAAATACGGCTCTGCAGGCATCTGTGCCTGTAGATATGACATTGGAAGCTTTTGCTTCTCTAATCTTTGAAAAAGGAGCGGAGAACTCAAAAGTAACCAATATGTCTGGCATGCCGCTTACAGTTAAGACACCTTCTGGCGTTTTGACAATAGGTCTTGGCAGTAAAGATATGTCAATTTCTTCAAATTTTGGTAACACATCTTGGGGCGGAAGCTCTGTTTGGTATCCAACGGTGAACGGAAATGGAAACGATAGCTCTGGAAGCCAGGGCGGAGACAGTACCGATAGTTCATCAAATAATGGTAAACCAAACAACCCAAATAACAACAATTCTGGTAATCAGAGCGGAAATGGAAACGATAGCTCTGGGAGCCAGGGCGGAAACGGGAACGATAACCCTGGTAATGACAAACCAGATGAACCTAAGCAAGTTAGTGTTACAATAGAAGCTGGCGAAGGTGGCACAGCCACAGGAACTGGCACATATGAAGAAGGAAGCGAGCATCCTGCTTATGCGGAAGCCGATCCAGGTTACGAATTTGTAAACTGGAATAACGGTAGCACAGACAATCCGTATTATTTTACAGCAAAAGAAGGGCTTGTTTTGATAGCAAATTTCCGTACAATAGATCAGGAACAGCCGAACCCGCCGACTCCGTCGGAGGAAGAAAACACCTTTAAGTTAGAAATAGCTTGTGGAGAAGGAGGATATATCACAATTGAAGGAGTGCAGCAGAATTCATTTTCTGTGACATCTCCGTCATCGCTTGAGGTAGTAACTACAGAAGCGCATCCAAACCCAGGTTATCACTTTGGAAAATGGAGCGATGGCGACACCAGTTCGACGAAAACTGTGCCAGTAGTGTTTGGCACAAGTGTTGGGCTTTCCTGCTCATTTGAGGCAGATCAGGTTATACCGCCAACTCCGGAAATGGTAACAATTTCTGTTTCAGCTGCTAACGAAGGTGGTTCTGTTTACGGAAGCACTACGGTAGAAAAAGGTACTTCTGTTTCGTTTGGTGCTATTCCAAACGACGGTTATTACGTTCTTTGGAATGATGGTTCCACGGAAACATCAAGAACTATTACTGCAACAGAAAACATGTCTTTTGAGGCGACCTTTGTAAAAGAGGAACAGCCTCCAGTAGAGGATCCTGTAACAGTCACTTTTGTGGCAAATGGAAAAATTGTGAAGGAAGCTACTGTTAACAAAGGATCTTCTTCAGAAATACCGAACCCTGATGATTGCTATGTTTTTGGCAAAAAGTTAGTTGCTTGGGAAGCTGATGGAAAACAGTTTTCTGTTAACGACCTTTCTGGTTTAGTAGCTGCAATTTCGGCTTTGACGCAGAATGGTGATGTAACAGTTACCGCTGTGTATGAAGATGAAGTACAGAATACTTACTACTCAGCAACGCTGAAAAATGTAAGTATTATAAACGCTTCAAATAAGCCGAACGAAGAAGGCAAATATCTTGCTGCTACAGAATTGGTTTTCAAAGCGGATAATGCTCCAGAAGGAAAGAAATTCTCGCACCTGTTAATCACATCGCTTGGTTCAACAACGGAATACGGTGAAGCAACATATCGCCGTGTTCTTAACAACGATATATCTGTGGAAGCGGTTTATGTTGATGCAGATGTAGAAGTTGTGAAACCAATTTCGTTGTTGTTGACACCGAGCCGTGTTACAGTTAATGGCAAGCCTGCAGTGCGGCTATTCGCGACACTTGGCTTTGAGACAGGATTGCATGGCGAAAAGCAGGAACTTGGTATTTTAAGATCTTGTGATTCGAATGCAGTTCTGACACTGGAGAATGTAGGTGTTAATGGCGTAGAGAAGCGTACCACAGGTAATGCGTCAGACATCACATTTGCAAACTCAGTGTATGTTGAGGATTTAGGTCCGACATTATATGCTGTTGCATATCTGAAGTATATTGATCCTGAAGGAAATGAACAGGTAAAATACACTTCAGTAGTTACCTTTCCAGTTGAAGGCTAAGTTTTCATAATATGGGCGAGCGACACTTTTGTGTCGCTTTTGCCTATTTTTATATAAATTTTCTTAAAGGATTTAAAATTTTTAAATTTTTTAAGAAAATTTACATAAAGTTATTGACAAATTCAGGAAAATCGTGTATAATTAAAATAAGAAGAGTAATTTTTATAGGAGGTAATAGAAAATGAGTGCTTTAACAGGCGAAGAAGATATCATACCAACAGTAGCACCAGTTGAACCAGTGGATGTGGTAAATGATGCTGCGATCCCAATGGTTTTATCAGATGATTTAGGAGCACCTACGGTAGGCGAAGGAGAGCCAACTGGACATTATGATAGCGGTACTGGTGGCGAAGTTATTGGCTAATAATGGAATAATATTAAATAAAAAGCGAGGCAGAATGTTCGAGTTCTTCCTCGTTTTTTAAAACAAAAAATAACAAATGAGGTGTTTATGAAGTACAAAATTGCAGATTTAATTGTAGAATATGAAACAAAATATGAGCAATTGAAGAAAAGATCTGAAAAATATAAAATTGAAACAGACAAGCCGAGTGATATTCAAGTAATAGTAAAAGAAGAATATGTTTTGCATGATTTGGAAAAGTTTGCAGACGCTACACGTCAAGCAGCTGAAGACGTGATAACGGGACGTTTGTTTTACCAAAAATTACTGGACTTTCAAGGCTGTTTGTTGCATGCATCAAGTGTTGTGGTAGACGACAAAGCCTATCTTTTTTCGGCTAATTCTGGGACGGGAAAGTCCACACATACGGGCTTGTGGCTAACCTATTTAGCGGATAAAAATCCATACATATTAAATGATGATAAACCTGCTATTCGTGTTTTTGACGATGGAGTTTATGCTTATGGAACGCCTTTTTCGGGTAAGCACGATATGAGCGAAAATAAAAAAGTGAAGGTGCAGGGAATTTGTTTTTTGGAGCAATCGAAAATTAATTTTATCCGAAAATTGGAGCCCAGTGAGGCGATAAAATTATTTTTGGAACAAACGACATATTATTTGAAAAAGGAAAATATGGAAAAATTGCTAGATGTACTAGAAGTTGTGATTGAAAAAATACCAATTTATAAGTTGTATTGTGACATGAGCAAAGAAGCTGTGGAGTTGTCGTACCATACGATGAAGGGAGAAGATGCCAATGAGAATTAAAGAAGGGTTTGTGATAAGAGAAATTGCGAGGAGTATTGTGGTTGTACCAACCGGAGATTTGTTGAAAGAATATCGAGGAATGCTGACTTTGAATGAGGCAGGAAAGTTTATTTGGGAATTGCTGGAGCAAGAAAGGACGTTAGAAGAAATTTCTGTGAAATTAGCCGAGAAATACCAGATTGACAAGGAAAAAGCAACAGGTAATACAGAAGCATTTTTGAACACGTTAAGAGCAAAAAAAATTCTTTTGGAAAATTAATTAAGAAAGGAACATAAGAAAAATTGAAAGATATTAAGACACTTAAATGGATTTTTCAGAAAACAAAGTCACAAACATTTAATTTTATATTGGTTAATATTTTGAATGTGGTATATTCTGTTTTGAGTATATACCTTATTTTGGTGTCTAAAAATGTGATTGATGCAGCAACTTCTGGGGCGACGGCAACCCTTCAAAAATATATGATTCGTCTGATTTTGATTTCTTTGACGGAAATTGCCTTAAAGGCGATTTTGGCGTCTATTGATGCAGTGACCAGGGCAAAGTTGGAAATGAATTTTAAACAAAATGTGCTAAATACCATTTTGACGAGAAATTATGAAAAAATTTCCAAATTTCACAGTGGCGAATTGATGACACGCGTTGTTTCAGATGTGAATATTATTATTGAAACTTTGCTTTCTTTGGTGCCGAGTGTGCTTTCTATGCTGACCAAATTGGTTTGCGCAGTGATTTTGCTGTTCCAAATTAGCAGAGAATTTGTAATCATTTTGTTAATTGGCGGAGTGCTTTTGTTTGTGATGGTAAATTTGTTTAAGCCATATTTGAAGGAAATTCACAAAAAAGTGCAAGAGGCTGGAGCCAATGTGCGTTTGTTTTTTAAAGAAGTGTTTGAAAATTTGATTGTGATTAAGATTTTTGAGACTGAAAATGTGATTGGGAATAAATCTGAGCAATTGCAAAATACGAGGTATGCGATTCAAATGAAGCGTAGAAGTTTGTCAATTG
Source organism: uncultured Clostridium sp. (assembly GCA_947571115.1). Taxonomy (GTDB): domain Bacteria; phylum Bacillota; class Clostridia; order TANB77; family CAG-508; genus Scatovivens. Next base: position 65,965 of record CANOWW010000008.1, on the reverse strand, counting down.
CTTCTGGAACGGGGTTTAATACGATTTTTCAGGTAGTATATTTATATGCTTTGATTTGGAGTGCGAATAATTTGTTGACAGGAAGTATTACGGTTGGTGGCTTGACCTCGATTTTGCAACTTGTTAACCAAGTACAAGCTCCAATTATTGGGCTTTCGAGGTCGTTTCAGAGTATGTTTGGGATGATTGGTTCTGCGGAGAGAATTATGGAATTGGAGGAAATCGAGGAGGATAAGGTTGATAAAAAGATAGATTGCACTGATTTGTATGAGAATTTGGAAAGTGTGGTTGTGGACCATCTTGGGTTTACGTATAAGAATAAAAAAGTGTTTGAAGATGCTTGTTTGACTGTGAAGAAAGGCGAGATTGTGGCGATTTATGGCGAGTCTGGCGTGCGGAAAAAGTACACTGCTAAAATTGATTTTAGGCATTTTGAAAAAAGATGCAGGACAAGTTTATTTTGCGTGCAAAAATGGGGAAAATGTCGAAGTTGGAAATCACACAAGAGGTATGTTTACTTATGTACCACAGGGCAAGTTTATTTTGAGCGGAACGATTCGTGAAAATCTTGATTTTGTGAATGAAAGTGCGACAGAAGAAGAAATCGCACAGGCTTTGGAAGTGAGCAATTGTACGAGTTTTATTGAAAAGTTGCCAGACGGTTTGGAGACGAAGATAGGCGAGAGGGGCAGCGGTTTGTCTGAAGGACAACTGCAACGTTTGAGTTTGGCGAGGGCTTTGATTAGCGGAGCGCCAATTCTGATTTTGGATGAGCTTACTTCGAGTTTGGATAGTGCAACTGAGGCAGAGGTTTTGAAAAATATTAAAAATTTGCAAAATCGAACTTGTATTATTGTAACACATAGGGACAGTATTTCGAGTATTTGTGACAGGGAATTTGTGGTGGAAAATTGGAAAGTTAGGGAAAAGGTCAAAAAAAATGAACGAGAATAGAGTTTTGTTGGAAATCGTAAGAAGTTTTATAAGGGAAGAAAAAAAACCTGTTTTTGATAAAAATGTAAATGAAGAAGCGTTGTACAAGTTAGCAAGAAGACATATGCTGAGCAATTTTTTGCTAAATTGGGCAAAGGAGAATTGCCAAAATGAAACAATTAAAGCTAGAATTCAAGCAGATTTTAATCAGCAAATTATCAAAGATACCAATGAAAACATTGAATTTTACAGGATTTTAGATGAGTTTGAGAAAGCCCAAATCAAAACACTGGTTGTGAAGGGCTTTTTGATGAAAGAGATATATCCTCAAAATTATATGAGACAAATGCTTGATATTGACATGATGGCATATGCAGAGGATTTTAAAAAAGCGTCCCAGATTATGGAAAATTTGGGATATAGCGAATATTATGATCATGAAAAGCATTTGATTTTTACGAAAGAGCCATTTATGACTGTGGAATTGCACAGAAAATTAATTCCCGGGGAAGGCGTTGGGCATGAATATTTTAACCAGAAAGTTTGGGAATTTTGTGAGCCATATCAAAATTATAAAATGATTTTTAAAATGTCAAAAGAGGATGCGTATGTTTTTTGCATGCTGCATTTGCTGATCCATTTTAGGTTTACGGGGATTAAGATAAGGGATGTTTTGGATGTTTATTTGTATTATGAGAAGTACAAAAATGTTTTGGACCAAGAAAAATTAAATGAAAAATTGCAGGAATTTGAATGTCAGAAGTTTGAGGAAAATATCAGAAAAATTGCGTATCAATGGTTTGGCGAAAGCCCGAATTACGATTTTGATGAGGTTGAGAGATTTATTTTGCAAGGTGTGAGCCTGAAAAATCAAGTTAATTTTGAGGTGGGGGAAAAAGGCGGAAAAAATCAGTATTTGCTGCGTTTGTTTTTTCCAGAGTTTAAAGTGATGAGGGGAAAATATCCGATTTTGGAAAAAATGCCGATTTTGTTGCCATTTACTTGGGGAGCTAGAATTTTCAAAGATGTTTTTTCTAAAGCAACTTCTATGAATGAGCGATTTGAAACAATAAAGTTGATTAAAGGAACCAATTCGGAAGAAGTGACGAAAATGCAAGAAATTTATCAGAAGTTAGGAATTGTTAGAAAGGAAGACTAAAAATGTTTGTTGAGCATGAAGTTTTTATTGGGCTAAGAGATGTGGCACTGAATAATAAAGTGACGAATACGGCGCTTTTGGCGTATTTGGAGGATGCAGGTGGCGTTCATTCTAATTTGGCTGGGTTTGGTTTGAAGGATATTCCCAAAGTCAAGAAGAGTTGGGTTTTGCTAAATTGGCAAATCGAAATTTTTGAAAGACCAACTTATGGCGAAAAAATTATTGTTAAAACTTGGTCAAGAGGAATTGATAAATTATATGCTTACCGTGATTTTGAGATTTTGAATGAGGCGCGAGAAGTTATTGGAATTGCGACTTCTAAGTGGGTTTTGCTGGATATTGAGAATTTGAAAATTACAAAACTTGGAAAAGAGATTATGGATTGTTATACAGTTGAGAATAAAAGCGTTTTTGAGTATCCAGATTTGAATAAAATGACAGAGCCATCAACGTATTCAGGAAGGACAACGTTTCACGTAAATCGTAGTTTGCTAGATATTAATAATCATTTACATAATATTTATTATATGGATATTGCCAATGAGGTTTTGCCAACAGATATTTTTCTGAATGCTGAATTTAATCAGATTAAAATGATGTGCAAGAAGGAAATTAAGCTAGGCGAGACAGTTCAGGTTTTTTATGAGAAATTGGGCGAAGAATTTGTTGTTATCATCAAAAGTGAGGATGAAAAAATGGTACATGCGATTATAAAATTAAAATAAGCCACAAAAGGCTTATTTTTATATTTCATTAGCGAGAGGATTTCTTTCTACTGCGCTGCGGACTTGTTCATCGTCAACATGGGTGTAAATTTGCGTAGTTGAAATACTCTCATGACCTAATAATTCTTGCAAAGCACGAATGTCGACTTCGCCATATTTGTACATCAAAGTCGCTGCTGTATGGCGTAATTTATGGACCGAATATTTGTTAGAGTCAATGCCAGCTGCCCTTAGTTCTTCTTTTACAATATATTGAACAGTGCGATTGCTAATTCGTTTTCGCTGCTCGCTCAAAAACAAAGCATTTCGAGAATTGGCTTGAATAGCTTTTTTGGGGCGAACTTCCAAATAACGATTAATGGCGGTTATACAAGCCTTGTTTAAATAAATTGTGCGTTCTTTGTCGCCTTTCCCGATAACAGTTAATTTGTTGTTTTCAAAGTCAATGTCAGACATGTTAATTCCTGTCAGTTCTGACAAACGCATGCCACAATTTAAAAATAGAGTAATAATAGCAGCATCCCTGACCGAGTTGTCGTGATTTCCATGCGAGGTAGGGAGAGGATTTTTGACGGTTTCCAGCAATTTTCGACTTTCGTCTAGGCTTAAATATTTGGGCAATCTTTTGCTTAGTTTTGGCGTTTCTAAGTCTTGTGCAGGATTGTTTTCAATAAGTTTCATTTTATTGCACAAATACTTGAAAAATACACGAATGCTGGCTGTTTTTCGTGCCAAAGTGGCTGGCTTGCTATGGTAATCATTTTTTAAATAACCTAAAAAAGCGTGAATATCTTGAAGTGTGATTTTTTTCACAGTTTCTAAGGTCATGGTGTGGATTTGAATTTCTTTAATGAATTCTACGGAGTCAATTTCAACCATTTTATAATGATACGCAATAAATTTTAGAAAGTGAGCAATATCGTAATTATATTCTTTAATGGTATTGACTGATTTATTTAAAATAGTAGTAGAATAATCTAAAAAATCGTTTAAAAATTTCGGATTATTTTCTTTCGCAATCATAATGGCTCCTTTGATTTTATTAATTTTAAAATAGGAGATAGGTTTGTATTCTATATTTTTTATATTTGCAACATTGCACAAAATCAAAGTTTTGTGCAAATAGGAATAGGATTTATTTTGCTTTTAGATTTTATTCTTTACATTCTATATTTTCATTCATTACTTTTAAAAATTCTTGATTATTTTCCGTTTTCATCATTTCATCTAATAAACGTTCAGTCATATCTGCAGTTGATAAATTACTCATAGATTTACGTATAGCAAACATTGCAGAAAGCTCTTCTTCTGTAAGCAACAAATCTTCACGTCTTGTTCCAGATTTGTTTACATCAATCGCTGGGAAAATACGTTTTTCAGATAAGCTTCTATCTAAAACAACTTCCATATTACCAGTTCCTTTGAATTCCTCAAAAATAACCTCGTCCATTCTGCTTCCCGTATCTACTAAAGCTGTTGCCAAAACAGTCAAACTTCCAGCATCTTCTGTATTTCTTGCTGCACCAAAAAAACGCTTTGGTTTATGTAAAGCACTTGGATCAAAACCACCAGACAAAGTTTTCCCTGAGGAAGGAATAACTAAGTTATAGGCACGTGCAAGCCTTGTAATACTATCTAATAACACAACAACATCTTTATGTTGTTCTGTTAATCTTTTAGCACGCTCAATTACCATTTCAGCTACTTTTACATGATGTTCTGGTTGTTCGTCAAAAGTTGAATAAATCACATCGCCATGAATAGAACGTTTCATATCAGTCACTTCTTCTGGTCTTTCATCAATTAATAATACAATTAATTCAACTTCAGGATTATTCATGGTAATGCTATTGGCTATTTTCTTTAAAATTGTTGTTTTTCCAGCTTTTGGAGGCGCAACAATCATACCCCTTTGACCTTTTCCTATGGGTGAAAATAAATCCATTAAACGCATGGTATATTCTTTTGGATTGGCTTCTAATTTTAATTTTTTATTTGGATAAATCGGAATTAAATCATCAAATTTCACTCTTCTGTAAGCTTTCTCAGGTGACTCATCATTGACTTCACCAACAAAAATTAAAGACGGAAATTTTTCTTTTTCTCCATCTACGGTTGCTCTTTTAATCCCTTTTACCTTATCTCCAGTTTCCAATCGAAACCTTTTTATTTGTATTGGAGAAACATAAACATCTTTTTGACTTGGCAAATAATTCTTCCCACGTAAAAAACCATATCCATCTGGTAAGACTTCTAAAATTCCTTCAACAATTTCATCACCTTCTGTAGATACTGAATAATTTCCATCTTCTGTATTGGTTTCTGATTTCATTTTTGTTGTATTTTCTGTAGGCTGTTTTTCACTGTTTGTTTCTTCGGATTCTTCATTAGAATTAGATGATTTTTTTGTTGCTTCTAAAATAACCTCAATTAACTCCTTTTTCTTTAGTTTAGAAATATTAGATAAACCTTTCATTTTAGCAAGTTCTCTTAAATCTGCTAATGATAAAGAATCTAGCTCCATAGAAAATTTCCCCCTTCACTTTTCTATTTTATTATTTTTTTATTTAAAACTGGAATTGTATTTCGAAAAAAACAACTAGAAAAAAATGATACAAATTTTAATATCCTTTAAATGGTGTTTCATTTGGATAGTACATTTTTAGGTCTTTTCTTGCAATATGTTCATTTTCCTCTTTCAAATTTGTAGAATTTACAGATTTCTCCATGTTTTCTTGTTCTTTTAATGTTGCTATTTTTTCTTCTAAAGTTGCTATTTCTGCATTATAATTTTTTAAAGTAACCAATTGTTCCTTCATTTTAAAGATAATAACAAGAAGAAATATACAGACTATTAACTTATATAAATTTCGTGAATTAAATAAATTTGACATTTGTAAACTCCAAAATTAACAAAACTATATAATAATATTATACAACAAATTTATTTAGAATCCTTCTTTTTTAGACATAAATTTTTCAAAAAAATGAGAAAAAAGAATAATTTTTTGAAAAATTTCATACATTCTTGTAATATTATGATACAAATTTTGCTAATTGTCAAGAAATAAAAGAAAATCCCAAACAAAATTGCGAGAATAATAAAAAAACGTATTTGCCCATGATTGGTCAAAATAAGGGTATTTACAACAAGAATACCAACGATTGCAACAAATATCATATCATGAATACTGGTTATAAAATCAGGGGTTTTAAAAGTTTTTCGGAATGCTCTAAAAATGTCGAAAATCATTCCAATACATAGTCCCAAAATGAAAAATACGATAAAAATTTGTCCCTGCGAAAAAACATACATTCCAAATCACCTATTTAAAAATTTTTCCAATCAATCCTGAAGCATTTTTCTTGAAAGACTCCACCTCTGAATAAGCAAGACTTGAAACATAACCATCTAACGTAACTTCCGAAGTATCAATGTTTAATTTGTTAATTTTTAAGTTTTCACCTTTTATGGTAAGGAGTCCAAGTTCAGTTTCTACAATTACGATTTGGTCATCAAAACTAAGGACATCTAAAACACCAGAAACGTTTAATTTTTCTCTGTTTTCTAAAATGATATTTTGGATTACGTTTGACGTTTTTTTTGGTTCTTCTAACATCATGCCAACCTCCTACTTTGGTTTTCTTAAAGTATATATATGCAGGAAAACTAAGTTTTAGAACTGTTTTGTATGATTTAAGAGCTAGTTTTTTCAACTAGCCCTTAAACTTTTACTTCTCAAAAAATTTATTATGAATAGCTCGTACTGCCATATCAGCTTCGTTGCTGCTGACCAAAACAGAGATTTTTATTTCAGAAGTAGTGACCATATGCATATTAATGTTATTTTCATACAATGCTTCAAACATACTACTTGCAACCCCCGGTTTGTTGGCTATCCCTACCCCGATGACAGAAACTTTGGAAAGATTTTCACAATGCAAAACCTGTTCAATTTTTAGCTCCTCTTTGCAATCTTCCAAAATTTCTAATGTTTTATTTAAGTCATTCATTTTGACTGTAAACGCAATATCTTTTGTAATATGTTCCCCAAAAGATTGAACAATGATGTCAACATTGATTAAATTCTCAGACAGTAACTTGAATAATTGATACGTTCTACCAATTTTATTTTCTAAGCCAATCACTGTAATTCTTGAAACATAATCATCTTTGGTAACACCACTGATGACTAAGTCTTCAAAAGGCGCTTTGCCAGAAACAAGTGTTCCAATACTCTCTTTTTCAAAGGTAGATTTCACATAAATAGGAACTTGATACTTCTTCCCTATTTCAATACATCTGTTATGCAATACTTTTGCTCCCATGCTAGACAGCTCTAGCATTTCGTCATAAGAAACAGCCTTTAATTTCATGACATTTTCGACAATTCTAGGGTCTGAAGTATACACGCCATCTACGTCTGTGAAAATATCGCATCTGTCTGCGTTTAAGCTAGCGGCAAGAGCAACAGCTGTTGTGTCAGAACCACCTCTGCCTAAAGTCATGATATCGCCATTTTCGTCAATTCCCTGAAAACCAGCCACAATCACGACATTTCCAGCAGCCAAATATTCCTCTATCTTGCTGTTTTCAATATAACGAATGCGACCATTGGCATGCTCGCTATTTGTCACAATCGGAACCTGCCAACCAGTTAAAGATACGGCTTGATAGCCCTTTTTCTTCAGTAACATCGCCAATTTTGAAATCGTGATTTGTTCTCCTGTAGACACTAATACATCATGTTCTCTTAAGAAACTTTCTCGATTTTTGATAGGATTTTTAATGATTTCTGCTTCTTCAGAAATTAATCGATCTGTTGTTTTTCCTTGTGCAGATACGACTACAACCACCTTATCTCCAGCCTCTTTTGCTTGTATGATATGGTCTGCAACCATTTCCAATTTTTCGACATTTGCAACAGAGCTTCCGCCAAATTTTTGTACAACTAATCCCATACTTTGTAACCTCTTTTTATTTGGTAAAAATCATTTCTAAATTTAAAAACGATTTTAATATAGTATATGATAAACTTTTACAAGAAGTCCTACCTCCTAAAACAACTTTTTAAGAAATCCATTTTAAATATTCTTGCATAAAATCATTCAAATTTCCGTCCATAACAGACTGCACATTCCCTACTTCGTAATTGGTTCTGTGGTCCTTGACCATGGTGTAAGGGCAAAAAACATAGGAACGAATTTGGCTTCCGCCAGCCATTATCCATTTGCGCCCCCTTAATATCAGCCATTTTCGATTTTTCCTCTTGCTCTTTGAGCGCCATTAATTTGGAACGAAGCATTCGCATAGCGGTATCACGATTTTGAAATTGCGAACGTTCAGACTGACAAGTTACGACAATATTGGTCGGAATATGAACAATGCGGATTGCTGAACTTGTTTTATTAATGTGCTGACCGCCTGCACCAGAAGAACGATAAACATCAATACGCAGGTCGTCGGGATTAATTTCAAGCTCGACATCATCCTCGATTTCTGGCAAAACTTCCACTGAGGCAAAAGAGGTATGACGCCTTCCACCGCTGTCAAATGGCGAAATACGCACTAATCGATGCACGCCGTGTTCGCTTTTCAAATAGCCATAAGCATTTTCGCCTGAAACAAGAAAGGTAACACTTTTCAAGCCTGCTTCTTCCCCGTCCAAATAGTCCAATTCTTGCATCGTATAACCGTTATCATTTGCCCAACGTTGATACATGCGGTACAACATTTCCGCCCAATCTTGCGATTCGGTGCCACCTGCGCCGGGATGAATCGTAACCATTGCGTTGTTGCTATCGTATTTACCAGATAACAAAGTTTGTGTTTGTAATTTTTCAATAGCTTTTTCTAACTTTTTTGTATTAGTTACTAAATCCTTAGCTAAATCTTCCTCCTGCTCCAGTAGCAAAAGTTCATTCAGCTCCAACAAATTATCGAATTCACTTTTCAAACTTTGATACAAATTAATTTTCTTTTGAAGCACATTCATTTTTCCATATACAATAGAAGACTTCTGGCTGTCTTCCCAGAAATCTTCTGCTAACGTTTGTTTTTCAAGTTCTGACAACTCAGCTTGTAGTTTCACGATTTGCAAAGCCTCTGACAATTCCTGCAAACGATGTTGTAACTCCAAAAGAAATTTTTTATTTTCTTCTAAATCAAGCATCTTAAATCTCCTATTAAAAATTTGTTCTTGGTTCGGTACAATATTCTATTTCTTCTTTTGAGTATGAAAAGTGCAAGTAAAAATTTACTTACACTTTAAATTTTTATTGATTTTTCCCACAACAATTTTTATATTTCTTCCCACTTCCACATGGACAAACTGTTGCAATATTATGAACATTTATCATATTTATAATATTATTTATTTTTTCTTTTATACTATACAATTCCAAAATAATATTATAAATATTTATTGTATCAATTTTATTATTGTAATTTTATGACCGTTGACAAAGTGTTGACAGAGTCAACATTTATATCTACTTATTATATGATTTTTTTAATTATATAATAAGTAGATAAATATGTCAATAAAATGTAGAGTATCTGGCATAAAAAATATCAATATCTTTTAATTCTTACCATATCACTGGAAAAAAATTTAATGTTACTCTATATTTTTTTATTTAAGTGAGATATAATTAGTATCTATAATTAGAAATTTTTTCTATTATTTCAGAATGTGTTGTCTTTTCAAATATGTCATTTGCATCTTTTCTCGATTCTTTAGAACTAGAGATATAATAATTCTCTGTAGTTTCAATATTTTTATGTCCTAAAATATCAGCTATATCTCTTATTTCAACTCCATTCTTTAAACTCTTTGTAGCATAACTACCTCTTAAATCATAAAAACGGCATTTTTTAATTCCCAATTCATTATGAACTATACTATATGGATATTTTGTAATATCAGTTCCTGAATAAATACCATTTTCCCTTGTAAATACAAAATTTATTGTATCTACTGTGAGCAGATTATTTTCATTTTCTACAATTCTATGCTCAACTACTTTTCCAAATTTATTTTTTACATCTTCAAGATGATAATAATGATAATCTTTACCATAAAGATTTTTTAGATAAAATTGTTTTTTTTGATAATTTCTTAGTGCATTAAATAAAGTATTACTTATATGTACTTTTCTTGTTCCTGTAACTGTTTTTGTTGTTCCTAAAAACCACCTTCCCTTTTCATCCTTCTTTTTATCATAAACATTATGACTGATGTGTATGACTCGATTCACTAGATCTATATCATTCCAAGTTAAAGCACACACTTCCCCTGTTCTCATTCCTGTATAACAAGATGTGAGAAAAGCACAAGTGAATGTATCATCATTATTAAATCTTTGTAAAATCTTATCAATTTCATCTTGAGTGTATATATGCTTTATATCTTCCTTAAATTCATCTATCTTAGGTAACCTTAAAGTAATTGTTGGATTATACTTAATAAATCCATACACGTCACATGCTTCTCTAAATGAACCTTTTAATACTTTTAATATATTACTAAAGTAAGCTCTTGAAAAACTATATTTCATGCATATTTCCGATATAAAAGAATTTAACTTTACACTTGTTAATGATGATAATCTATACATACCTAAATTGGGTTTTAAATATTTATTTACTATAGTTGTATATGTTTGGATTGTATTATATTTTAAATTTAAACAGCAATAATTTTCTAACCAATAATCTAAATAATCTGAATAAGAAATTTGATTTTCCTTAAAAACTAATCCAGTACTTAAATATTCATTATAGGCTTTTATTCCAGCTTCTTGTGCTTCTAATTTAGTTTTATATCCAGATTTAGTTACTTGTTTTCTTTTTCCATTAATTGGTGCAACTTCAAACTGATATTGATATACCTTTCCTCTTCTTCTTATATTAACATTTGCCATTATTAAACTCTCCTACTGTATTAATATTATTTAATTTTTTTATATTATTTATATCAGAAAGGTCGTTTCCTTCGTTCTCTAGTAAGAATTTTTCTAAAGTAGATTTTAATATTTTAATACTACCTAACTTCATTGCAGGTAAATACCCTTTTTCTATTAATAAGTATATATAATTTGGACTTGAATGTAACATTTTTGCTACTTCTTGAACTGTATAGATTATTCTTTCACTCATAATTTTTACCTCCAATCTAATAAAAGTTTTCTGTCAACAAATTCTACCGCATTATCTGGAGAATAGAAGTTTAACTGATATTTGTAATTATCAATTATTTTTTCAACTGTTACATCCTCTTTAGAAATCTTGAAATGATTAAATACCAAAAAACTATATGCCAATACTTGCATTTCATTCAATTCCCAATGATCTGTCAAAATAGATAACTTATCTTTTTCAACTTTATCCAATATTTCACCTTTCTTTTGCTGCTTTTCCATGAGTTCATTCAATATTTCCATAAAACTATCACGTGTTTCAAAATTCATAGTTTTATATGTAAAAATAATAAATGCTAAATTTTCCTTTGTTGAATATTTATTGTTGTTATTATTATCATTATTCATTTTCATTCACTCCTTCTAATAAAAATTATACTAAGCCTTGTTCCTTAGCATATTTCTGTTTATATTTTCTTTACTCTTATATTTCATTTGTTTTCTATTTTTGTTCCTCGTCTTTTTTATTCATATTTTTATCAATTATAATAAAAAATATGGTAATGAATATCCAGCCGATTAACAACATAATTGATAATAAACCTGTAAATCTAATCATTTCAATATCCATAAACTTTTCTCCTTCTATTTTATAGTTACCTTTAAAATAACTGCAATTTTATTCATTAAACTGCAATTTGCGAATTGCACCATTAGGGTTATGTTTCCCTAGCCATTACTAATGACTTACACTCATTGCGTACGACGGTTTTATCTCGCTCGTGCTATGACTATGCAAAAGTATCTTATTAACATCTTCGCCTTATAAGTCGCTACCTTATATTTAAGTTATATAGTTTAAAACCATATATTAACTAGCTCCGTTATCTATGTATCTAATGAATTTTATTCAATTTTCAATGTGCTTTTATAAAACAAAATAAGTGAAAGAGTTTTTCCCCTTCACTTACTTAATCAGAAAACAGGATTTTGTCCTCCCCTGTTTCTAAAATTTTTTAATAAAATTTTTCTTAAATACTCTCTTTATTTAAAGAAAATGTAACAGTTTTGGTTAGCCCTACTGAATTTGTCACAACTATCTTATAAAAACCATATTCTTCAAAGATTTTACCATCTTCAAAATTCATTCCATTTCCACTAAAATTTTCACCATTTTCATTGTACCAATATTTTGCAGAAATAATACCTGATAAAAGGTCTTTGTAATTGACAACAGCTACATTTGAATCATCCTCATAATAATATATTACGGTAATATCTCCATTGGTCGTGCCATTTGCATTTGATGGTGTTTCTGACAAAATATATCCTTCTATTGTCTTAGCTTCTGTTGTATAATCCTGTTTATATTCATAAGTTTTCGTAGTTACATCTAATGTTTTTCCATCTTTTGTTTGGTATTGGGTTGTAACTGTATAATTAGTCCATAAAACTACATGATTTGAATGATTTGTGGCATTTGCTTTACAATAAAAACTTCCTTTATTTCTTACGTTAATTCTATTTTGCATTGTTTCAGCATTATTTGTATCAGCTGATCTTATTATTGACCTTTCCAAGTGTGCATCTGCTAATGTTATGGAGTTGATTTGTGGCGTATTATTACCAGTATATATATAATTGTTATACCCAGCCAAAAGTATTGAACTATTGACTGTATCATTTCTTTCGATTCTAAGTCCACCATAAACTGCACCTGCTCCATCTGTATCTGATTTTCCATGATAAATATCATACTTTGAATTTGATGTTATATTTCCACCTGTCATATAAACTTGTCCTGTAATAGTGTTTGATGCTTCATTCACAATTCCATACACCGAATTATTGCTGATAGAACCTCCACTTATATTAAAATTAGCAAGATTTCTAACACCAGTAAGATAGCTGGTAATTTGTCCTCCATTCATATTATAATTGCCACTATTTTGCACACCATAAGTTCCTCCAGATAATGTTCCACCTGTAAAATTCACTGTTCCATAATTTTCAATTCCTGTAGTACAACTGCCTACTGTTCCAGCTGACATATTTATTGTTCCTGCGTTAAAAATTCCTACATTGTCATTATAAACATTTCCACCTCGTACATTAACTGTTCCAGAATTATTGTATATTCCGTATTCTTTTAATTCTGATGCACTAGAGTAAAAACTGCCACTATCAAAATTAACAGTTCCACCGGTCGTTTACAATTCCTCTTGTATTCAATGCACCATTCACATTGTTAATTACCATATTTCCATGCGTATAAATTGCCCATCCGATTCCTTACCATTCTAGCACGAATTACATTGATTGAACCTGAATGAGCCTCTGCAAAAATTCCCCAACTATTTTCTTCAAAGTTTATTTTTTCAGTATTTTGCGTTGTGTGATTTACCACAAGTGTTCCTCTATAATTTCCACCACAATAAATTCCTACTGAATTATGAGTAATATCAACAGCTTTTCCATCGTTTCCCCACCATTGCACTGCTGTTCCAGAGGCTAAATCACAATACGAATTTCCTTGCAAGACAATACCACGATCACAATAACTTATTTGGGCTGATACAATCAATAATTGCCCACCTGGTTCTACATTGATACCCCAATTTCTTGTTCCTCCATCTATAATAGAGTGGTCAATTAACATCAGAACTCCTCCATTTTGAACTGTAATACAACTTTTTCCATCATCATTTCCCCAAGTTCTACCATCAATTACTATACCGATCAAGTGTCAATACACAACCATTTGGGACAACAATATTGCAACCAGAAGATAAATGAATTGAATTTTCACCACTGGTAGACGATGAATTAATTCTTATATTGTGATTGACTGTATAAGAAGAGGTTAATCGAATAACTTGGCTTGTCGTTAATTCTGAAACACCTGTATTATAAAACGCATTTCTAAATTCATTTTCATTTCCAGCACCTACTCCAAAACCAGATGCTGACATAACCGAAATTCCTGCATTTGCATTTTCTTCAGTTATATTTTCTATTTCATTCTCAAAAACTGTTTCACTATTGTCTTCACTCGAATTCATTTCTTCTTTATCTTTTGTTTTAAGAGCTTTCTTTGTTTCATCTTTGGTTGTTTTATTCTTTGTATCTTTAACTGTTATTTCATTCTTAGTATTATTATTTTCTTCTGTTAAAATCTCAATATCTTCATTTGTTATATTTTCGCATTCTGATATTGCATAACATAAAGGCATAATTGTTTGCAATAAAATCAGCAATAAGATGAATATTGTAATTATTCTATATTTAGCCATTATATACACCTCCGTTTCTTAAAATATCTCTTGTATTAGTTAAACTTATATCTCTTTTTTTATGATAAGTTACTGTTACTTCTGGTGGCGTTTTATCTAACAAGACAATAATTGTTGTAGTATTTCCAAAGGTATCATGGCTTGTAATTTTATAGTACCCCTCATCAGTCAATTTCTTTCCATTGTCAAATTTTGTTCCATTACCATCAAATGAATCTGAATTTGGATTATACCAATATTCGTTATAATCTATTGCAAAATTATCACTTGTTGTTAAAGTTATGTCTGTTGTTTCCTTAATTGTATCATTCGTAGTATTAGCATAAATTTCTACTTCTTTTTCGTCTGGTTTTAAACTTATTACTGGCGATAACTTATCTATTGCCACTGTATATTCATTAACGTTTCCGGCAATATCTTCTAATATAAAGCGATAATAACCATTATCTGATAAAATGGTATCATTCGTTATATCTGCATATGTAGTAAAACTATCTGCATTTACATCAAAAGAATACTTAGCAGATTTTATTCCTGAAAAATCATCATTATATTTAATTGTAATGTCCTCATTAGATTCTGCGTAATTTGTTGATAGTGTCAAAATATTAGGTTTAATTTTATCTATCGCAATTACTAATGCAGACTTATTGCTACAAAGGTCTGTTGCTGTAATAAAATAATAATTTTTTGTTGTCAAATTCCAGACATCAATTGCTCCTTTGCCAATATCTCTTTTTTCTGCAAAAACAGAATTGAACATTGGCTCGTTTTCATTTACTTTATAGCAAGTGTATTGAATTCCATATTTGTCATATTCTGATAAATTAACATCACTGTTAAACCACATTTTAAACTCGCTACTATCAATTGAGCTTGACGTGCTTCTATTTTTTGTTTCATCTGAAATATTAATTGCATCTGCATTTATTGTAGGAGCAGTTTTATCAATTAGTAGGATAACTGTATTTCTGTTTTCAAAAATATCAACCACTTCAATTTTATACCATCCTTCATCTACAAAAGTTGTTCCTGATTCAAAGTTGTTTCCTTCACCATAAAATTCTTTTTCATCTTTATTATACCAGTATTTTGCTGTTTCAACTTTAATATTATCCTCATAATCTATCGTAGTATTTTTATTGGTATAATGTTCTTCATCAGTTAAAGACGTATCGTTATTGTCTGGATCAATTGCATCAATTGTTGGTTTTACTTTATCTTCCATTAATTTATCAATATGAAATGCAATTATATTTTCTGATAAAACGTATTTTGCATATATCTTATATGTAATTCCAATTAACAGTAAAATCATACACATTATTATTACAATTAGATATCTCTTTTTTAGTTTTTTCATATTATAATTTTTCTCCTTTCCTGTCATGTCGGTGATACCTGTGTAGCAATGACATCAACCTTAACATCAACATTTTTTTCCATTTTTCCAGAAGATAAATTGAAATTTAATTCTACCCTATAATTTTGCTCCTCTTTTTTATTTGCAATAAATTCAAAAAAATCAGTCGTTTCAAGTTTCTCATTTAAAACAACTTCTTTTTCTGTGCCATCATTTTCAATTTTGTATAATTTTACATCTATTGGAGCTAACTTATCTGTATAGCTTAATTTTAATTTGTAATTCATTCCTACTTCTGTTACATAATTTTGTTCATCATAATTAACTACTTTAAATTGATTTGAATATACACTTGTATTATCTAATTCTTTTATATGAGTTGTTGCAGTATTTGCATATTCATCATCATTTTCATTATAGTTATTTTCGGATATAATTCTTATCTTGGGTGTTGCTATTTCTGTTATAGAATTTCCACTCACATTTGTTTTATAGGCAGCATAACTAATATATATAACACCACATAATATCAATAACCCTATTATAAAAATCAATAAAAATTTCTTTACATTTTCTTTCATGACCTTCTCCCTTCCATAAAATAAAAAAGTGGAAAACTATTCTGATTCCTCACCTTCAACTATAATTTTAAATTTATAACTCTCTAAATATTTTCCTTCACTTGTATCTAATAAATCATTTTCATTGATAGAATTTTTGTCCTCGCCTGTTTCATATTTCCACTGCCAATCAATGATTATTTCTTCCTTTGAATTTTTGTTTAATTTACCTTTTAGCTCTTTTTCAAGTTCTTGTAGCATAGAATAAGATTTTTCTGAACCTCGAACTTGGAAATTCAAATTAGTTGGTTTTTCTTTGACTATATCTTCAAATTTCACATAATAACTCATATCTACCGAACTTTTTTTAGCGTTCATTATAATAGAAAAACTACCACCAATACCTGGAGCAATTTTATTCTTTACAACACTTTCTGCTGATATTGTATCTGTCAAATTTATATCATTAGATGCAATGTGATTGAATTCCACATCAAAATTGTACTTTTTTTGTTCCTCTTTCGTATCTTCTTTTCCAATTGGTTTAACATTTAATTCATTCTTATCCATGTCCAATTGAAGCACTGCTAAATCAATAAAACTATAAAAATTATCCAGAGATAAATTATTCATTGCCTTTGGTTTACACAATACCATACCAATGATAAAGCCTACAAAAAATAATAGTAGAAAAATAAACCAATAAGATAATTGTATTTTTAATTCTAAATGATATGTTTTATCTATATAATTGATAAATTCAATTTCATACTCTCTTTCTTTTTTAAATTTGTAATTATTTTCTAGCTCTGTTCGTTCAACAACTTTATCATTTTCATCTCTTTCAATTAAAAAAACTCGTCCTTCAAATTTAATTTGAACTTCTTTTCTATATTTATTAACTTTATCAAGTTTGGGAATATCATCATTAAAATAAATCCCATAATACTCTTTTTCTTTATCATTTTTCATATTTCAACCCTCCTTCATCTTTCTTCTGTGGTCTCAACCTTTATTTGTATATTGCCATCAATGTCAGACGTTATTGCAGGATTGTTTTTGTACTTAATTTTTAGCTGATATTCATCACTTTGCTTTTTTGAACTTGATAATAAGATTAAGCCTGTTTTATTATTGTTTAAATTAACTAGCCCTTCCTCATTAGTCAGTATAAAATCCAGATCCACTTGTGAATTATTCACAATTTGGATAGAATATCTCAAATCAATATTACTTTTTCCTGTTTTATCATAGTTTTTTACACTAAATTTATAAACTGTATCTTCAATTCCATCAATTTTTATATTACTATTACCATCTACAACAAAAACTGGTTTTGATGCTTCTGCCATTTCACTTGAATTGATTCTTTTTTTATATCTCAAAGAACCTTTACTATTCATAAGCCCCAACCAAAGTAACAACATAATGATAATTAAGATAACTATCAAAACCAGTCTTATGACTTTCTTTTTTTTAATCTCCATTTTGCTTTCTCCTTAACATATTATTAAAATACAAAAAATTAATAAAACTACTATAATCCAATGATTATAAAGTAATTTTAAGAAATTTGATTTATAGATTACTTTACCTTCAATACTTTCTTTTGCGATTTTCTTATTATCAATCGCATTATTATTGTCGCCTTTTGTTACAAAGCTATTTCCGTTTCCTTCCACAATTCTATGTGTTACAAGATACTGATTATCGACCTTATAAGTAATAATATCATTTATCTTGTATTGCTCACATTCTTTAATGATAATAATATCTCCAATCGAAATTTCTGGTTCCATACTACCAGATTCGACTTTTAATATACCAATTCCAAAAATTTTTGCTATTAAGCCATCATAATCCGTATGATAAAATGCAACCAAACTTAATAACAAAGAGAAAATTAGTGTCAATATAATTTTTGCAATTGTTCTCATTTTTACCTTGTAGGAATAACTTGTGTACCGCTTACAACAATATCGAAAGTATAATTATTTGCATTTACTCCGTTTTCTGTGTCTTTTTTATCATTTGATTCTATTTCAGATTCTGTTCCAGTTTCGTATTTCCATTCCCATTCTATTGGTAATGTTACTGTTCTATCATCTTCGGGTTTAATAATTCCTGTAAAAATAGAATTATATCCTGTAATTCCTTCCTTTGATTCTGGTAATTCTACACCGTTACAAGTAAACTTTAAATTTTCTGGTCGATTCTGTTCATTAGAAAAAACAACATCATATTTTACTGCTACATCACTGTCTCCTGCATTAACAACTAAATCAAATTTCCCTTTTGTTCCAGGTGCAATTTTCCCATTTACCAATGTATCTTTATTATAAGTTTCGGATAAATCTATCGTAGCAATTGTTTCAGTAGCCCCATTTATATCAAAATACCATTTGGCAACTTCTATCGAACCATCTCCTGTAATTTGATTAAAATATTTTGAACGAGTACCTATAATAATTGAACTAATTCCAATTATTGCCACTGTTGCTCCTAATAAAATTTTTTTACTTAATTTTTTCAAATTTTCTCTCCTTTATGAAAATATTTAGGTTTTTAGTAGGTTTCCTATAAACCTCCATATACGATATATTTCATATTTTCAACGTCATTTATATTATCTTATAAAATATTGCTTCAAATTTCTTATTAAATCAATGTTTTAATTCATCAAATAGTAATCAGCTACATTACTCCTTAGGAATTATACCTATCTGAATTCAGACTTGTTTTCATTGCTTGGGACGGTTTTATCTCGCTCGTTCTATGACTAAACAAAAGTTTTATTATTCTTCTTTATTAATCATCGCCTTATTGGTTGCTAACCAATATTTAAGTTTACAATCTTGCTTTTGTAATTAACTAGCTCTTAATAAAGTGTTTATTTGATGAATGTTATTCAATTTTCAATGTACTTTTATCTTTTTATAGGAATAAGCGAAAGAGTTTTTACTCCTTCACTTACTTCCTCACAAAACTTGATTTTGTCCTCCCCTATTTTTCAAAAAATTTTTTTAATTTTTTGAATCCTAATGATAAACTTTTTTCAATCTGTCTTTTTTGAACTTTTTCAAGTTTGGCAACATCTCTTATCGTAATTTCATTGATAATATGTAGTTCTATTCTTCTGACTTGCGTTTCTGTTAGATTTCCTAAAGCCTTCATTAGTATTTCTTTGTCTATATTCTCTAAAACCATATCTTCAACATTTTTTTCCTTATGAAAAGATCTATTATAAATTTCTGTATCGCTTAAATATAAATGTTCTATATGCCTACTGACTTCATTATTGATTTTTGTGTATGCTTTTTTCGAATTAATATAAGCATTAAATATATCCTTTGTTATTTCCATTCTACAATTTTTTTTGGCACTATCTAAAAAAGATATGTAATATTTATCATCCTTTTCTACATACTCTAAAATATAACTATCTACTTCGTATTGCACCCAACCTTTCCTCCTATTCATTTCAAATTTTTGAAATGAATATTGGTAGGACTACGACAATGTAGCAGAATCTTATTATGAATTCCTATATGCTTCACAATATAAAAAACTCCTTAAAGAAATTGGCTCTCAATTCTAAAAGGAGTTTAAAAATAGGAGTTCGTACTTTAATTAGATTCTAAAAAACTATTTTAAAAGCTATTTTTTCATTTGTGTTAATTCCTTTTTAAGCTCTTTTAGAATTTAACTAAGCAGTACACATTATAAATTCTTTAAAAGATTCATTGTTTAAAAAGCCAAAAAGGGCTATAAAAGGTTAAAAAAGGCTATTTTACTTTATGTTTGTAGTAATGATTGATTTATAAATATTTTTTAAATTATCCATGTTAACATTATTTTATAAATCAAGTAATTTCAATTATTTCCAATGTTTTTCCATATGAATATATATATGAATTGTTTTAATTTTTTATAAAATTTCATTTGTAGATATTGACTTTACATAAGCAGTTATGATATACTGCTTTATGTAGATTTTTTTGATATATAATATTTGTGGAGGTTCTGACATTGTTTAAAGTTTTGGTAGCGGACAAAAATCCTCAAGCAAGTCAAAACTGCTGTGAGTATCTTGCAAATGATAAAAGTCTTGATATAATCAGTGCTAACACTGGAATTACTACACTAAATAAATACTATGAAATGCAGCCAGATATTTTAATCATAAATTCAAATTTTGAAGATATAGATTATACTGAAATAGTAAATGAACTTTCTTCTACATCACATGAAAGGAAAAATTGTAATATTATCATTACTTTAGAAAATGATAATGAGAAATTAGCATTTGATTTTGTGTCCAAACTATATAAATTACTATATCTTCCTTTGAATTATAAAGAAATCAAAAAAGGTATAGAGTATTATAAAATAGATAATGATGTCTACTCTGAACCAACTGATGATAATTTAACAGCACTATTCTATAAATTAAATTTATATAATGAACTTATGGGAGCAAAGTATTTTAAATATGCCATTCAAAAATGTTATGAAAAACCAGAATTAAAAATTTCTTTAAGGAATCTTTTTAATTTAATTTCAGAAGAATTTAATGTTTCAACGGAATCTGTTAGACCTGCAATGAGAAATGCTCTAAATTCTGTTAATAGATATAGAGATGATATTGGAAATAAGGGAATTTTTAAACTTTTTGAGAATGAAGATTATGTTACTCCTAAAAATTTTATAAGAATTATAACGGATTATTATTTGATGAAATCAAAAAAGAAATAAGTCAAAAACTTCACTAGATTTAATCAACCTAGTGAAGTTTTCTCCTTTTAATAAATTATTACTAAATTTCTGTCTGAAACATATCCATAGTATTGTTTTCTTTTTTTATCCAAACAGGTATTACTTTACAAAATGTGTTTGGCAAAAGGTTTAATTTTTCTAATTCCTCTAACTTATACCAATTAAATACGATATGAGTTTCTTTTGCCTTAGGAGGAGCATTTAAATCAAAATCATCAATTTCCCCCTTAAATACAATGTTAATTTCATGATATGGTTCACCTTTATTATCCCATACACACTCTAAAATTCCCAAAAAATCTGTTACTGCTACCTTCTCTGCCTCCTCAAATTCTTCCTGCATTTCTCTAATAATTGTATCTCTTGCAGATTCTGTATGTTCAACATGACCTCCTGGCAAAAAATGTAATTCAGACGAAAACCTTTTATTGGAGTTCGTTGCAGAACTTAATAAAATATATCCATCTTTTATGATTACTATTCGTGCAATTGGGTTAATTCTTTTGGTTGGATCAATTTCCATACACATTCACTCCTTTCGTTTACATACAAAATTCAATAGCCTCTTTTTTCATAAAAGTTATTCTTTCAATGAGTCTTGCATACTGTTCACTACTATTCGTAGAAACTAAACTATTAATGTCTGTTACAGTTTCATTAAATCGATGATTGAATATCGCTAAAGCATTAGAAATTTGATTAGGTGTTACATCATAATGTCCTAGCCGAATCAGTGTGAAAATATCAATCCATTGTTCAACATCATATTGTTCATTTTCAGCATACTGAGTCAGAATATTATATTCGGAACTATTATATAATTTAGCAATTTCTTCTTGACTCAATTTTATGGTTTCATACAATTCAGTAGGAAGCCTAGTTAAATCAGAAACATTTAGAATACCAGTATTTAAATAATCTTGTATAACTCGAATAGCATAATACAATGCTGTTTTCCGTTCCTCCAATATGAGCGCTCCTGCATAATCTCTAATATTGATTGCCTTAGAACGCAAAACTGCTTTCGGATTAACTTCATTAATTATTTTTTCACGATAATAATAACCTTTATCAATAAAAGAATAACTAATGATATTAGAGTATAATTTTGCCACAATTTTATTGTAGTCATCAACATATAGATTGTTTAAATTATCCAATTGTTGATTTCCCCAAGTAGTAATATTTCCATTGTAGTTGATCCAAAAGTCAAATCCCAATTGAGTATTCAAGTTAGTTACTACTGATGGATTCTCATACTCACTATAATCCATATCCTCATCAAATACACTTAAAGCTTTTTTTAATGTTGAAGGATTCAGTAAATTAACTTTCAGGTTAGGATAAAATGTTTTTGCCATTCCAACCAAAATTTCGTATCCATCATCAAATAGAATCCTGCACCTTTTAGGCACAATTTTAATTAACTTCTCATTATCGGATATTCGCACCTCACCACCATCAATTTTTTTACAGTCTCCCAATTTTTTAATAACATTATCAATCGTTACATCATCAATCATAGTATGAATCTGTAATTCAAAATTGCTATTCATACTAAAATTTTTTCTAAATATACTAACAATGTTATTTACTAAATCATAACCTAACTGCTGATAGTGAGATTTGTCTAAACTTAACCTTAAAACAACTTTTAAATTATCATTTCTGTTTCGGATACATTCATGCAGTTTAAAAATAATTCTTTCTGCATTATCATAATTTTGAGCCCAAATTCCACTTGTAACAATGACAATTCTGTCAGTCTTGACACGTTTTACTGATTCCATTACATAGTTTTCTTTTTCAAAAGGTTCTCCACCACCAGAAATCAACAAATATCCATTGTTAGAAGCATTCATAAATTTAATAAATCTTTCAAAGCCATAATCTGAAAACTCAAATTTTTCCTGTGGAATTGCATACTTTCGAGTATCTGATCTAAAAAAACAAAATGGACAACCAGCATTACAAAATTTTGTAAAAAATACACAAGTAAATGACTTCCCATTAAATTTTTTCGTTTTAGATTCAGACACCATAACTGATTCTAAAATAGAAT
The DNA here is from genome assembly GCA_947571115.1 of uncultured Clostridium sp. Taxonomy (GTDB): domain Bacteria; phylum Bacillota; class Clostridia; order TANB77; family CAG-508; genus Scatovivens. Next base: position 42,952 of record CANOWW010000008.1, on the reverse strand, counting down.
CTTTGTACCGTTTTGGTGAATCAAAAACATTCATTGTTATCTCTCCTTTAATAATAACACAAATTTTCAGTAACAAAAAAGAAAAACAATACCTCCTTTCGTTAAAAATTATTTTATATATTTCAAATATACTATTAAGACTTACTAATAATATCACAAAAACCTTAAAATTACAAGTTTTTTTAGTTATTTCTTTTTATTTCATCCATTATATTCTTTATATGCTTTCATAATCTCTACTGCCTCTCCATCATACGGTTGCCTTACAAAAGCATTTAACTTTTCACCCGTAATACTAATAGCTTCTTTTAATTCATTTTCTGGTATTTGCCCTATCGTATTAAAACTTGGAAAATGCTCCTTCAATTTCTCTTTTGTTTTTCTCATTAATTCTAATCCTGGCATATTACTATAATTATATTTCGTAAAAACTACTTCTGGCTTTAAATCTATAATTTTATTATAAGTTTCAACACCATCTTTTGCAGTTCCAACAACTTCCACATAATCTAAAGTATTTACCGAATCAACAATTGTTTTTCTCACATTTTCGTCATTATGAGCTATTAGAATTCTAATTTTAGTCATCTATTAAACCTCTCTTTCTTCTTTATTATTTAATCTTGGTAATCGAAAATTCATAATTCCTTTTTGTTTTATTGATTCTGTGGCTGTATCTACTGCAATTTTTAATGCCTGTTCTTCTTTTACTCCATTGTTTATTAAATTCAAAAATACTCCGTTTAAGCAATCTCCAGCTCCTGTTTTATCAACTACATTTTCATCAGCAACTATCTTAGAATATACTGGGAATTTTTTTTCTTTCGAATAATAGATACATCCTTTCTTTCCACACTTTATTATTTTTATTGGTGCTTTACAATTTAATAAGTTAGTATATTCCTTATCAACAAAAGCTATATCTACATTATCAAATACTTCTCTACATTTTGGTTGCCTTGCAAATTCATCTATTGTATCTACACTTATCGTTGCATTTGTGTTCGTTCTCAAAAAATGTATCAACTCTAATTGCTTTTCTGGAGTTGCTGTTGTTAAATGAAAATGCTTTGCTCCTAAAAACTTTTTCGGAATATCATTGGCTCCAACTTCCATTTCTTTTGCAACCTCACCAATAACAGTTCTTTCCTGCCCATCTTCACTATTCCATATTGTATAAAATCTTGTTGTTGGACTATCTATACTTTGAATTGCTGATAAATCAATATTATAACCATAAAATTTTGAAATGTCAAAGTCTTTTCCTATCTTACCTACAATTCCCACTCTTGAGAATTGGCTTGCCGGTATTGAAGTAAATACACATGCCCCTCCTATATCTACTATACTTTCTCGTTTCGTTTTTAAATGACTAAAATCTAATATATCATAAGCTATATTTCCAACAATCACTAAATTGGAAGCATTATCTTTTAATTCTAGCAGTTTCATCTTTATCATCTTACTTTCTATAAATTCCGTCAAATTTTTATATCTTGCATTGCCTTTTTTTACATCTTTTCCGTCTTGTGTTTGAATGATATCTCCATTAGCTACAATTAAAACATATTTATCTTCCATATCTTGTTCAGTTCTAAATTCTATTTTAGAAATCTTAGTAAATCTTCTAAAAATCTGTTTACTTCTTTCGAACTGATCATCGGTTATTTCAAATTCTTCTTTATTTATTTGGGCAGTTTCTCTCAATGGCATGAATTTAAACACTCGCCAAGCTGTTATATCGTATTGGCTTAAAAATTCTCCTAATTCCTGAATATTTTGTATATTTTTCTGGCTTAATACTGTATTAATCGTAGTATTAAGATTTCTTCCTTTTAAATATTCTAAAATCTGTTTTATATTTTTATAATGTTCTTCCCCTCGACCTATTTCCTTATTTATTTTATCACTAACAGAATCAATCGATAAAGTTAAACTATCTAGATATTGATATATACTTTTCATTTTTTCATTTCCAGCAAGTACGATTCCATTTGTTATCAATTTGTTTCGTATTCCATTTTCATGAGCTATTTTCAAAAGTTCCGACAAACCAGGATACAACAAGGCTTCTCCTCCAGTCCATGTGATATCCGTAATATTATCCCTTATTAGTTTCATCAATATTTTTTTATTTTCTTCAATGTCTAAATCAGCAATATTTAAAAATCTATGACAATATCTGCAATTTTGATTGCATTTCGTCGTAATATTCCAACAGATTTCTTTCTCTTGCAATTTTATAATCTCCCTTCCAGATTTTTCCTAAGAAATTATACTACGTTTCTATTTACGTGTCTATTAGCAAAAAATTAAAGTGCTTTAAGATTTACTTAAAACACTTTAAAATAATTATTCAATTTTCATCAAAAAACACTTTTATGATGTTTTTATTTTCATATCTAAATATTGTTTTATAAATTTTTTATCAGCTCTTGTTAAATATTCCTTTAAATAGATTAAATTTAATCTTGAAGAAGGCAACTCAATTGGCATTTCAACTTCAAATAGTTCTTCACTTTGTAACTGCCTTTCTACAATATCTTTCATAACATAACCTATTCCAAAACCTCTTTTTACTGCGTCAATTCTAACTTCTGTAATATCAATCTGCATATTTACATCAATTGATACGTCATATTCTTTCAAAGTCTTGATCAAATTTTTAGTTGTTGATGTATTCTCAAATGGCAAAATACATTTTTGCTTTTCTAATTCTTTTATATCCTCTATCTTCAAAGGATAGTTTGATACAAATATATTAGGTATCATTTTTATTTCATCTTTGATTATATCATCATCAAGAGTTTCTATTTGAGTACTGTCTATCACAAAATCAATCCTATGTTCTTTGAGTTCTAACAATAACTCTCTAGCATTTAGTCCACTCAATAATTGGACTTTTAATTCTGGATAATCTATTTGCGCTTGTTCAATATAATTCATTAAGTAATTTGTCGCTATATGAGATGGACAGCCTATAATTAATTCTCCAGTAGCCAAATCATTTTTTTTCATCACAATTTTTTGTCCCTTGCTAATTTCTGAAAAAGCTCTATCAAGATATTTATATAATTCTTCTCCTGATGCAGTTAGAGTAACTCCATTACTTTTTCGCTCAAACAATATTACATTCAGCATACCTTCTAAATCTTTAATGTTAGTACTTATTGCAGGTACTGATTTATGTAATTTTAAACTAGCATCCGAATAACTTTTTGATGTAGCAACTATATAAAACGTTTTATATAAGTTCAAGTTTATATCCGTATCTAATATGTTAAAACTATTGAACATCTATCTTCTCCCTTACATTTACAACAAAACATTAAAAAAGTTTTTTCTCATTATATCATATTATGTTAATATATGCAAGAAAAATCTAGTATTTTCTTCATTTTTAACCAAATTTTATCGTATTTTCATGAAATTTCTCTATATCTTCTTTTTATTGTATCACAACTTATTGTTTTTCGACACATCTTTCCATTTCTCAAAATATTCTTTACTTCTGAAAAATCAATATCAAATATTATAAACAATGCAGTCATTTCAAAATCTTTTAATATTGCTTTTCCTTTTTCAACTCGATATAACTGCGATTTATTCATTGAAACATTCATACTTTCTAATTTTTGACAAATTTCTTCTACTGACATTTTCTTCTCTTCACGCATCTTTCTTATAATTTCTCCTGAAATATTAGTTTGCCCATTATATTTTTTCATACTACCCCTCCTACAATGCTTTAAAACTTCATTTTCTCGTTATAATTACTTAATAACCCTTTTTTTATTTGTACAACGAATCTTCTTCTTTTTACAGACTCTATAAAGATTTTCTATTCTTAAAAAATATAGTTCGATAGTGTCATCTTTTTTATTTTCTTTTTTCATCAATAGAAAAAAAATTATATTCAAAAAACAATATCCAATTAAAAATAAATCTCTACTTTTTTGAGTTATAAGTAAAATAAATAATAATAAAACATATATGTTCATAGAAACAAATTTATATTTATTTTCTTTTCTATAATTGTCCAAAACTTGTTTTTTTATTTCTTTAAATTTTTGTCGTTTCTCTGATTTCTTTCGTAATTTCTTTAATAGTTTTTTACTTGAGAATCTCATATTTCTTCCCTCCATTTCTTTATGATTTACTCCAAAGTAATTATATGTTGATTACTTTTTGCTTAAAATTTGTCAAAATAAGCATTTCATTTTTTGCATTTTTTCGTTTATACTAATAATGGGAGGTTGTAATGAAAGATAATGCAAAAATGATAATACTAGGTCAAAATATTAGAGAAATTAGAACAAACCTTAACTTAACTCAAGATGAATTTTCAGAAAAACTTGATATTACACCAAATCATCTTTCAAAAATCGAAAATGGAAATGTTGGAGTAACTGTTGATACTATAATAAATATTTGTAAAATCACTAATTGCTCTCCTATCTCTCTTTTCAAAGGGCTCGTACAATTTTCTAATATTCATGACAAATTTGAACTACTTGATGCCAGAGATAAAGATGTTATTGAAAAATTAATTTCCTATCTATTAAATAAATAATTGTAAATTAAACTAGCAATGCAAAAATTGTTAGTTTTTTATTTTAAGTCTAGCCTATATCTCATTTCATACCTTTTATATTATACTATACTATTCTCAAAAAGCAAACTACCAACCATACATTTTTGTATGATTAAATGCAGTATCATTTCAAATACTAATTTTGTATAATATATCATACAAATATGTATAATAAGAGGTGTTAAAATGAAAGCTATCGATAGGTTATATACAAAAGACGAAACAATACAAAGAAGTGTTCATATCGATCAAGACTTGTATTCTAAATTGCAAGATTTATCACAAAATGTCTTCGATGCTACAGTTAGCAAAATTATTAATGTATGTATTGAAAACACATTATTAAAGAATAAACCAATACGATTTTATAAAAAGCCTAACAATACTGATTCAATCTATCGTTCCATTATTCTTAGGAAAACATTTTATGATGCTTTGATAAAACAAAAAGAACAAACAGGTATATCGTTTAGCAGGTTAATCAATGGTTGCATTAAAGAATTCCTTGATGACTATAAACTTTAAATAAAATAAATAATAAGTGTAATTTGAATTATGCTTATTTTTTATTTTGAAATATGTTCTTGAATCTCTCTCACATATCTTAAATATTTATCAGAAAACTCCTTGCAAGATATTGGTATAACTTTTTCACCCAAACATAATTTTATATTATCCATTTTTATTTCATTCGACATACCAAACATAATAATTATCAAACAACATTTATCAATCACCTCTCTTCCATAACTTTCTAAATCCCCTGATTCGTTTTCCTTTGAAATTGCAGTTAATAATTGTAAATATAACTCATCCCCTAATAATTCTTTTGCCATATCAATATACATTAATCTTTCCATAGACATATCCCTCCTTTTTTTATTTACAAAGATTATAATACTTTTAAGTTCATCATTCAATTTCAAAAAAAATATTTTTCAAATTGTTAATGAATATAGAAAAATAGGTGGATAGAGCTACTTTTTCAAATTTAATTTTTCCTAAAAAATAGGGATTCTAATAGAAAATTCATTTTTTTATGAAAAGAGATTATCTTTTTCTGTAAAGATAATCTCCTAAATTATGTAATTAAGCTGCGTTTAAAACTTTTTTCTCCCATAATTTTAAAAATTCATTTTGGCTTTTAGTAACTAGTCTATTCTTTTTTTGATACTTTTGTCTTATTCTTCCTTTATAAACCTCAACTGTCACTAATGATTTATTAGGAGCATCTAACTTTCTTAAAAAATATATATCTGTACCTCCATTAGCATATCTTTCACTATAATTTTTATAAACGCAATTATTCTGTTGCTTAGCTTCCTCCTTCATATCATCTAAACTCTGAGCAGGTCGTATAAAGAAAATATTATCTTTATACTGATTTTTCTCTAGTTGATGACACCTTTCTTTAATCTTATCTTGTAATATTTTATTGTTTACTATTTTTACCTTCTTAACGCTCAACTCATGTGCCTTATCAAATTTCTCTGGAAAAAGTACTTTTTTTGTTAAAGGTACTTCAAGTTTTTCCATATTTCTAATATAATCCAAATAATTTTGTATTGAAAAATATTTTTGTTTTTTTGAATATTCTTCCAGTTTTATTAAAATGGTATATGAATTTGCTTCTTGTAAATCCATTATATTTGAATTTGATATCCTCAATAATCTTCTTATTTTTGCAATATTGGGTCTTTGAATTATCTGTAACACTTGTAATTCATTATAGGAAATATCATGTTTTTTCATAAAACTATAAAATTTCTTATTTACTCCAAATCTTTTTTCAAAACTTCCTTTTTTATCAAATTCTTTTGGTCTACTTAATGCTAAATTATATAATCCAGCTTTCATCAATAATTCAAAACTAGAATATTTTGCTTTTTTCAATACATTCATAAAATCTGTTCTACGATTTCCTAAATACAATACGGCCTCTGTTAATGGAGCATATTCATAAATTGTTCCTTTCAATTTTTCTTTCATATCTTCCAAATATATAGCTTCGTAACGCTGACGCAATCGATATCTGCCAGTAAAAACTCTCCATTTTTTTATGTTATTAGTATGATATACTCTTTCCCATGTTAAAAATCTATAAAATCTATCATTTACCAACTCTATATCATATTCAGGAACAATTCTTGCATATTCTGCTATATTATCATTAAATCTTCTTTTTCGATAATCGTACGACCTACGAATTTCAAAATATCTAATTATTAATTTATTATCCACATTATCAATCGATGCTAAATCATAAACAAAGGAGCAACTTCTCAAGTTACTCCTTGCAATATAAAACTCCTTTCCGCAAAAAGGACATATTCCTTTACGAATATTGGCCTTATTTCTCATCATATTTTCATAAGAATATTTACCACAATTAGTGCATTCATAAGCCTTTCCGTGTTGTATTAATAAGTTATAATCTTTACTATGTTCATTCACAAACTTTCTCCAATGTTTAGGCATTTTCATATTTTTGGGCATCTTTTTCATAAAATCTCTTATTTCTTTTCTGACATACATTTTTCTCCTCCTATGCAACACTATTAAATAATGAAATTTGCTCAATTTCTTCTTTTTTATCTTTTATCGTTTTATTATCGTCAGAATCAAAAATTGATCCAAATTCACTTTCTTTCTTTTCAGAATTTATATTACTTTTCTTGTTTTCTGATTCTTCTGGTTTTATTCCCAATTCTTCATTTGTTTTATCAAAATAATTAATTGCAAGTTCATAAACTTTCTCTTCTGATATCCCTACAGCTAAACACCTCGTATTACCACCATCGTACTTTATACTTTGAGCAAAAGAAGATGGGTTTTTGGTTCCCATCTTCTTACAAAAATCATTCATTATCTCTGATTGAATATACTTTGCCATTTCTTTCAATGTTTTTTCTTTATTCAAGTATTTTTCATTCATATCAGTTCTACTTATTAAATATTTAACAGTTTCTAATAACACAAAATCTTTTTGACCTTTAGCCATTTCACGGATTCTTTTTATACCCTCCATATATTATTTCTCCTTTAACATACCTTTCTTATTTTTTTTTCATATAAATCATAAAGTTCCTCAGAAATAAGCTGAATTGTACTATTATCAATATAATCATCATAAATTTCGTCCAAACTTTCACTTTTCTCTTTTTCTATTCTTAACCTATCCATCAGTTCAGCTGAAATTATAGCTTCAACATACTTTCTGTGAGATTCTTCTTGAAGTAAATCCTTTAGCCTATTTAAGTCTTCTATAAATTCTGATGTGTGCATTTCAAATCCTCTTGCTGCAATACTTAATTCAGTATAATATATTCCAAAAAGCCATTCTAACTTATTATTGCTATTTAATTTGATACCTTTCGTAAAGATATATTCCTGAGTTCTTATATTTTTTAATAATGCACAATCTTTCTTGTACTCTAAAACCGTTACTATAGAATTACTTCCATTTTTTACAATATATTCTTTATTTACCTTTATTTTTCTAGATTTCTTTTTTAAATCAACATTAATATTTTTATTCATACTGTTTCTCCTTGTTCTTTTAATTTTATTTTCTTTTCAAAACTACTCGATCAATATACTTTCATCAAATATAGAATTCCATTTATCTCTCGGCTTCCATATAAAAAATGTATTACATCTATACTGTCCTTCATCAGATATCGAAGCACTTCCTGATAAACTATCTAAATACTGTGAACTTGCTTTTGATTTTGAGATATACACATAATAATTAGTTTGTGCATAATTCTCATCAATTCCCTTACAATAACAATAACTTAATACTAATTCAGCATTCATTTTTTTTGCTTTTTCTTCAAGTAATTTTATGAATAAATCTTCCACCTTTTCCTCATTTTCTATAGATATTCCAGCAAAATATGCCCTTTCCAAAAATATCGTTAATTTTTCTTGCTGCTTATCAAAATTCGATGAATTTTTCTTTTCTACATCAAAAAAAGACAGAGTTTTATTATCATCCATTCTTTTATATGTTCCTTTAGTAAGTCTTACCATTGCTCTGCCAACAATTTTTCCATTCATTTTTGCATATAAAATTTTCTTATTACTGTCAAAACAAGAAAGTAAACATGAACTATAGGAGCCCTTCTCATAATTTAAACAAGTTTTTTGTGGTTTTGCACCTAAAATCATAGTATGATAGAAATCATCATATTCACCAATTTCATATATTTCATCAGAAATCTTAGAATTATTATTGGTCCACTCATCTATTTGATTCTGGTTTAATTTAAAATCTATCTCTTCTTTTAAGTCATCTGTATGATACTTTAATTGTTTAAATTCTCCCATTATTTCAGCTTTTATAATGAGTTTGTAGGATTCTTGCGTTTTGAGATCAGAATTCACATAATAGGAATAAGCAATTTCAGCATTACCATTCAAAATAAATTCTCTTATATTTTTCTGATACTTTTGTATAAATTCTTCATCAAATTTTAATTGTTCCTCCAAATATTTCCATTGCTTGTCTATTTCTATAATATTTTCACTTATATTTTGTAAATTATTATAATCTTGAATCTGATCAACATTTCTTATTACGTATCCTAGTTCGCTTCTATATTTCAATTGAGGAATGAATTTAGCAATAATTTCATAATTAATAAAAATTTGAATTATATCAGCTACTTGTATATCTTGTATAAATTTAAAATCTTCTAACCAATCATAAATAGATTTTTCTTTTATTCTTTCTGCAATTTTTTCTAAGTCTTTTGATTCTACATTGTCTAGTAATTTTTTCTTTATACACTGTTTTATCCTCAATAATCTGTCATCAATAGGTAAATCTAATAATTGATTATAGAGCTCACTATATGCTGGTGCCACTTTACTTAATACTTCAATTTCTTCAAAGGTATAAAACTGCTCTTTTAATTTTCTAATATTAGAAAAGTTATTCAAATATTCTATTTTAATCATTTTTTTGAGTGTTAATTCATTTATGTTAAAATACTTAGTATAAAATTTTTCCTCAAATAAAATAGATTTATAGGTTGGTATTTCCAAAAATTCCTGCATATGCTCATCTATTAATTTCAAAAAACTTTTTTTATTATTTATGATTGCATAAGTAATAAGTTTTTCTCTACTTTCATTCACATTATCAAATTTGAACTTTTTTAGTTTACTACCATATATAAAATTAATATAGCCACTTCTAGTTTTAAAAATCGATTCTAAGTTTTGATTGTCAACCTCTTTTATCTTTTCTATTATTATCTTCAAGTCATATACCCTACAACCATTATTTATCCAGTAATATAATAGATTTCCCATAATTTCAGTATCTACTATTTCACTTGATAAACGCTGTACCATCTCATATATATCAGAGGCATCATTACTTATTTTTAAAAATCCATTAAAATCTAAAGATATTTTATACTTTTTATAATCTAAAAACCAAATTAAATATCTTAATTTTTCATTCTCTAGCAATAATTGATACACCTCTTTTATATCACTCAAAGGCAATAAACAATTATTGGCTAAGTAATCATATTCGAATAGTTTCAACATCTCTGAACTTAATTCCTCAATTTTTACTGTATCTTGTTCAAAAAAATTATTTAAACTTTTGGTAATTTTACCAACAAACAAAGGATTTCTATTGGAAAAATACTTTAGGTAATCATAATAAGCTTCATAACATAATTTTTCATTTCTCAATACATTAATAATATCATTTATATCATAATCTGTTATCTTTTCATTATGTGCTTCAATATCAGCCAGTAAAGTTTTTAAGCCATTTGTTATTGTTTTACTATTATAAATTTCTACAAGATAATGTATGAATTTCTCATTTTTTATCAATTCTCTTTGTATGAAAATATCTTGCCTTCCGCTTTCTCTTATCATTTCATTAGATTGAATTCTATCACAACAATCATCTAGCTTTTGCAATGAAAATTCCTTTACAAAATCTAAGTTTATTTGAGTTTTATGCAATTTTGTTGCTAGCTTGGTATGTTCTAAAATTGTTTCCATATTTTATAACCTCCTCTTTCCAATATTCACAATTTATGTTTATGTATTCATCAATTGTAATAAGATTTTCTTGTAAAAATAAATTTAATATTTTGTTCAAATCTATAATATCTTCCCTGCTCCTTTCAAAATTCTTTATATCATTTAAAATATAGCTATAAACTATATCCTTACAATATTTTAATTCTTCATCATAAAACTCATAGTGATGACAAAAACGATATAATTCCTTAAAGTTTTTTACCACAATCTCATTAAAGTTACATTTTATTTGGTTTCGCATTTCAACTAATTTCATTGCTTCTTCATGTTCTTTTTGTAATTTCTCCTTTTCATGTATTTCATTTAATTCACTCTCTGTTAAATACTTTTCCCTTAAAAAATTAGTATCGTACTTTTTAGGACTAAAATCTACAAGAATTAAATACATCTTTCTTAAAACATCTTTAGCTATGATTCCTTCTGATAAATCTGTCTCTATAATAGTGTCTAAAAAATCAATATATTGGTCTGGAAGATAATAAAAAATAAAAGTTTCCAAACTGTCAAATAAAAATTTTTGTTCTTCAATACTTAGAAAATCCTTTTGTATATAAAGTTTCTTACACCATCCTCCTTCATATAAACTTTCTAGTTTAAATCCAAAAAAATTTATTTCCTCTATACCATATGTTCCTAGACTTAATAAGTATTTTAAAAAGTCATAACTTTTCCTATTTTTTATACCTTTAATATATTTTTCTAAATTATAATTCTCTGCATATTTATTCTCATTTCTTTCTATTATCTCATTAAAAAAATCTTTTAAAATAATTACATCATTATCCACTAAAAAACTAAATAAGCAACTTCTACAATCATTGGTAAAAAAAGATTCAATGAAATTTGCTTCTGTTAATTTATTGTACTTTTCTATACATTGAATGATTTTTTCTTTTCCAACTACTTTTATTATAAAATCATCAAATAAACTTTCGTATGCTTCTTTATTTAATTCTGTTGCTACTATATCCCATTTATTGTCTAATATGTCAAACGAATATAGTCTCTTTTCAAAGGTTTCATAAAATTTTATAAATGTTATAGGATTTACTATATTAATTTCATCAATCAATGCTTCTTTTATGCCTTTTTTACCATAACATTTTATATTAAATTTATAATATTTACTTAATAAGTTATTAATTAAATTATATATATTATCGGACCACGTATTTTCACTATTGATAAGTATCTTACACAAATTTATTGCTATTTTCTCTTCAACAATTGAGCCTTTATTGATAATAGAATCCATATCCAAACAATAAGATAACACCATATAATTCAAATAACTAATTTCTATTTTATTATAACCATTTTTTATTAATTCCTTATAAATATTAGTGTCTTCCTTCTGAAAACCTGTTGGAATCTTTACTAAAGCTCGTATTCCAGATAGATTTTTATTTCTAATCTTTTTTACCAACGGATATAAAATTCTCATTAGCCAAGCATACACTTTTATGTTGCCAAAAACAGATAAAGTCCTCTTGTTTCCCAATAACGAAATAACCATTTCTTTCTTTTTATTAAAGATGTATTCTATATTATCACTTCTAACTGATAAAACAAATAATAGGTCTTCTGTTTTATCATATACTTCGTTTGTAATATCTGTTCCATAATAACTATATTTCTCTTTATCATATAAATATAAGGCCCCTTTTATATAAATATCATTCTGGGCTAGATTTTTAACTTTTCTTAAAAAATCAACTAACTGTGTACCTACAAACATGGTATTTTCTATTAAATCTCTTGCATATCCTAATACTAATGATATAGCTCTTATATCCTCTATATTATTTCCTAATCTTTCTTCGTATCTCTCCAACAATTCACCTAAGTACTCAAATTGATATTCTTCTTGAAAATTTACATTTTTTAGCCTCTGTAACCAAATACAATTTTTTTCTATTTGGGATAAAATCAAATATTTATCTTTATTTTGTGTGGTTTCCATAATAAATGCTATAATTTTATTAAATAACTCTATATTTATAATATTTTCATATACTTCACATTCTATCTTTTTTTCTTCCATTTTTATTTTCCTTTCCTCAAAATTTTATAGAGGTGAACTATTTCACCTCTATAAAACTCTTGTAAATGATTTATAAATATTCTTTTTAGCATTTTGCTTCATATATGCCTTATAATTATATAAACCATAACTTTTAATTTTACTTTGTTTTTCTTTATCAATATCAGCTACTAATTCATCGATATTTTTATAATCATAAAAATATCGTACATATCCTCTATCCATCACCTTTTTTGGTCCAGCATATTGTTTAATAAGATTAAATCTATAACAATATTTTTTCTTTCCATTATGATCGCTTATTCTTATTCCGTAACATACTCCATAATCAATCTTAAGATATATGCTTTTTGTTGTTTTTGAATAATATTTATGAATCAAATAGCCTTTTTGTTTCAATTTTCTTATAATTTCATTAGATACTTGTATTTCTCTTTTTTTATTAATAAACATTCCTCCTTTATGCTATTTTTTTATTTCTTTCTTCATTCTTTTTACATATGTCGATTAAATCACTACCTATTCTACTATCATTTAATGCTAATCGAAAATCAACTTCTATATTATGTTGTTCTAACGTTTGTATTATATTTTTACACACTGAAACGCTGGTATGTAAAACTGTATATTTGTCTACAAATAAAAATACTTTAGATATATTCATTCTTTTAGCCAAACTTAATATCAGCTCTTTATCAATATTATTTGGAACACCAATAACTGTTTTATTCGTATTATTGAATAATTTGTGTGCTAATATCATTTCAGTAGCAATAATAATATCCGTTTGTTCATTGGAATTATATAAACTAGCCCAACTGGTTGCTTCATTTTTTAATATCATTGGCCAATTACTTGCCTTTGTGCCATTGTATTCATTATTACTTGAAAACCATATATTTTCTGTATCTAAATTATATTTTGTATCTAATAGGATTCTTAACCCTTGAATTCTATTATCTAACATAACAGGAATATATATTCCATTGTGAGATTTATAATTCCATTTGAAATCTATATCCTGAAAAAAACCCGGAATCCCATCAAGTTTTAATCCCTGTTCTTGTAATTGTTTACAAATCTTTTTCTTTTTAGATGTATTATTTTCAATGCTTTTAAATAAATTTTGATTAATATATTTATCTGAAAAATCCATTTGTCTTAATTTTTCAAAATGTCTGCTATTTAAAGATTGTAATTTTAGAAAATTTCTATAAACCATATCTCTATAAACATCATCCTTTACAGGATTATTATATACATATGGCATGTTATCCAAGACAGGCATTTCTTTTAACAACCTTTTAAATGCTTCCTTAGTAGTTATATAATGTAAAGTTGCATACAACTCAACAGAGCTTCCACTTTGTTCACATTTTTTACATAAATAAACATTGTTTATCGTATTAATTTTCAAATAACCTTCTCTTTCGCTATTTTTCTGGCAAAATGGACAAATAGTATAAATATAGTTGCCTTTCTGATACGTTTTTTTCAAATGCAGTTGATTAATGACATTAGTTATATTGATATAATTATATACATTATTATTTCGCATTTTTCTCTCCTTCCTTTATTTATGCTGATAGCATGTCATGTATCTCTTGAGTTTCATATCTTAAATAAATTTTTCCATAATCAATTCTTTCAAACATTGGCCCTAGATATCCTTTTACTATTGGTTGTTTATCAGTTACTTTCTTTTCTAAGTCCATATTATTCTTTCTTGATATTACCATACTATCTGTTCTACCAATAGCTATTTTTTCAACTTGATTTTTTGTCAACGTTCTACCTCTTTGTTCACCACCATAAAATACATATAAAACTTCTATTGGATTGTATAAATTGTATAACCATTTTCCTAAATTTTCTATATGTAGTGAGTACTCTAACACCTTATTGTCTTCTTTAATTTCTATTTGTCGATAAGCTATTCTCTCAATTTGAAAAATACGTTCTATTTTTTTGTCCTTAAAAATTAAAATTTCCCCCTTATCTTCATCTTTATCTTCCAATATTCTTACAACAACATTATTATTCTTCATTTTTTCATTAATGAAAACTTCTGATTTCTGAATTCTTTCTACTAATTTCATCATTTGCCCTTTTTGTTTCTTCCTTTCTTTAATGATTTTTAATTTTTTATTTTCTATGCAATTTTCGTTTCTTTAGATTCATTTCCTTTATTTAATTCTTTTTCTATTTTGCTTATTAAATCATCAGATGCTTCTTGGATTTTTGTTCCAAGTTTTAATAACTTCTTAGAATCGCCTTTTGACCACTTCGTTATATAAGAAAAACTAGATTTACTCGTATCAAGCCCATAATAATCGGCAACAATAAAAGCAATTGATTCTACTAACATTTCACTCATATCTCTTTCTTTTGCATAATCAAAATCATCATATAAACTATGACTTATTTCATGTAATAATATAGTTGTAGCATCATCCTGCGATACTCTTGAAGATATAACAATTCTTTTCTCCTTTTCTGAATAATAACCATCCGAACCATTATATGTACTTTCAATATCGATTTTGACTGGACTTACTCGCTCTAAAATATGATATAATTCTTCACTACTACTATTATTAAGTGTAATATCATCAAAAAGTGGAACTATCTTTGATTCATCTAATAAATATGTATCTGATATATCATATACAAGTGTCCACCCAAATGCAGAAATAGACTTCTCTTCTTCCATATCTTTAACATCTTGATTATCTTCTTGATTTACTGTATTTTTATCTTTTTCGTGTTCTTTCTTATTCTTACCAATAATTGGTCTTACAATAAATATCTTTTTAGGATTCGACTTTACACCTCTTCCTAATTTTTTCCAAGTACTATATCCAGCAACTCTCGTTGCATCTGGATTTTGGTTATATATCAATAACCTATTTCTAAAGCTATATGAATGAAAATATTTCATTGATTTTAAAAATTCTTTATATTTTCCAGAATCAATTATATTTTCAATACCTTCTATCAATTTTTCATAAGCATTAACTTTTTTCTTTTCTTCCATAAAATTCACCTTTCCAATAAAAATTAAGGAGATTAAATAATCCCCTTAGAATTTTTTGTTATATTTTTTGATATTATGCAGCTATCACTTTCTCATCAATATTTTCATATTCTGGTGTATATAATCGCATAACTTCCTTGTTTGTGCTTTCATCAACCAATATTACAACTGCCGATATTTGAAAAAAGTATAACTGAATATACGTCATAAAAACATTTATAAGCTCTGTATCAATTGCGGTTACCTCTAAATCGATTTTGTAATCCATTTTAAATAATCTTAATGTACTTGCATACGCAAGTATCATCGCTCCACTTCCACAATTTACTTCTACCATTTTGCCATTATTGGCTTTGTTGTTTAAGTTCATCACTCCCTGCAATTTTTTTCCAACTTCTTGTAATGACGTATTTTTAACTAATTTCAAATAACTCGTTTTAGTGATTTCTTGGTATATCTCTCCAAGTATATCATAAGGATTCGATTCATTCGTAAATAATCTGGTTAGTTCTGTAGATAGTGCATAAAAAATATATTGATCCTTTTTATCATAACTATCATATATTTTATTATATCGCTCACTATTTTCCTCATTAAAATATACTTTATTGCTTAGTCCAATTGCAAATAAAGATATAAAATCTTTAAATACCTTTTCTGGCGAATATTTATTGGTATTAAAATTCAATAATTTTTTAAAAACATTGTATTTATTATCCATTCACTTTTCCTCCTAATATATTTCAATTTTTGTTACAATTATTTTAAGTTCATCTTTAATTGTATCAAAATCACAAATATAGTCATCATATATACTTTCTATTGTCTGTATCAATTCTTCAATAGCAATTTCTTCTGTATGAAAATTATATTTTTTGCCATTGTCAGTAAAAATACTGTTCCAATCTTCAATATAGCCATATAACTTAAAATTGCCTTTTGTTATATTGATATCATTATTTATAACAACTTTATCTGTTTTTGTTGTTTTACTCATACTATCCCAATTATAATTAAACCTCTGATATTGCTTATCTAGGAAATCATATATTACTTTAGCAATTCTTTCTAGTTTTTGATTTTCAACAGAAATATATACTTTTTCTTTTATTTTATTCTTATGATTATTGATATTCAGATTTCCATATATACTTATTTTGTCATTACCTTTAAATATTTGCATATCAGTTCTTTCCTTTCTCTACTAATTTATAACCAATCCCCCAACTTACAATTTCATACTCATAAGCCTTTAAACAATCAGCAACTTCCTTTGATAGAAATGTATCATATTTTTTATTTAAAATATCTATTATTGTTTTTATATTATGTAATGATAAATTATACTTTTTTATGATGCTTGACTTTCCTGTATCTATTATTTTTCTTAATTCCACATTTAATTTCCCTTTTTTTATAACTATTCACCTCTTTTTTCTATTTCAATATTCTGTAATTTTGCCTCTCTTATCTGTTTTATCAACAATATAAAGAGTGGAAATTTTCCACCCTTTATACTATTAAATATTTAATTATTTCTTCATCAAAATCATAACTTTGCAATTTTGAAAAATAACGTTTATCTTTGTTTATAACATTATCTGTAAAATCATCAATTTCCCTTCGTAAATTTGTTTCTTGGTTCTCCATATACTGTTTTTTCATATTTACTAATTTCAATAAATTGTTTTTCGTTACCCTTTTCAATATAATCACCTAATTTCTTTCAAAATGGCAAGTCGTCATCCTCTTGTGTTACTGCAAATTCTGTTCCGTTATTATCCGCAAATGCACTTCCATATTGACTAAAAGCATTTTCTCCTTCTTTTTTGCTGTCCGCAAAATAAACCTCTTCAGCAATTATCTCTGTTATGTAATGTTTTTGAGTATTTTCATCTTCATAGTTCCTTGTTTGAATTCTTCCAGTAATTCCTACTTGTTGCCCTTTTTTAAAATATTTGCTACAAAATTCTCCTGTTTTAGACCAAGCAACTATCTTTATAAAATCTGCTTGTCTCTCTTCATTTTCCTTTGCAAATCTTCTATTAACTGCTAAATTAAAAGACGCTACTAATGTGTTATTCGTTTGTGTATATCTTACTTCTGGATCTGCTGTTAATCTTCCTATTAAACATACTTTATTCATTTTTTATTCCTCCTTAAAAATTTTTTATATACTCTATCACCTTGTTAATATCAACCGATTCTATATGATGATATTTTTTTAAATTGTATAATTTATCTATTAAATTTTCTCTGAATCTTTGCACATCATTTTTCAATTTTACGTGATACTTATTTTCGTAACAAGATTTGCAAAGATATGGTGAATTATTAGTAATAGCTTCATTATTGCCATCTGTATAAAAATGTGCATGTTCCTCTCATAGACTTTTTTTGCATTTTTCACAATATCCTAAAAATTTTCTTCTTTTTCTCATTTACCTATTCCTTTCTTTATTATTAAGTCATCAGACTTATTGCTCCATTTTAACAGTCATAATATTAGTCTTTAATTTCTGTATGATATATTTCTATGTAATTTTGTATAAATTTTCCTATGTCTTCTGTTCTTTCGTATTTCTCCTTCACTCCTGAAGAACATTCTTCTCCCATATAAATGATTTTATCTTTTACATCTATCTCAATATTTATTTCAATTACATTTTCCATATTAAACCTTCCTTTATTTTCCATTACTTTTTTACCACAATGAATTTAATTATTTCATCAACAATCCTATACACTCTTTCCAATTCACAAATTGCTTCTGTGCTATATTTCTCCTTTATTTTAAATTCAAATACAATATAACGACCTTCTTTGTAGTTTTTTACTTCACAAACTAACTTTTTTATTGCTAAATCATTTTTTACGGTAACTTTACCAAAATTTTTAATTGTATTTTCAATTTTTGAAATAACACTTGAAACTTCTTGTTCAGATAAATCTGGTTTCAATATTATTACACTCTCATATTCTCTCATAATTCATTCCTCCTATTATAAAAATAAAGCTATCTCATAATTAGATAGCTTAAATTTAGGCAGCTAATGGCACTTCATAACTGCTTTTTTCTTCAATTTCTTTTCGTATCGATTTTTCTTTTCTTTCCAAAACTTCTTCATAATCATATAAAACTTCTAATTTGTTATACTTAATGACTAAAGAAATAATAAGTTGCGTATTTGGTATATCTTGTATATCTGTTGTTGTTTCTCCATCATCAAAAAATATTGGTGCGTTAATTCCTGTTATATTATTAAATACATTTGATATTTCCAAACAAGCCCTAGCTTGCTGGGATTTAGATAATTTCTTATAATCTCTTCCTTCATATTGTATATTACAACATTCCGTAATTTCTCCAGTCGTTTTTGAAACCTTACTAAATTCAATATCTACCTTATTTAAGTATTTTCTAATTTTTTCTTTTTGTGCTTCTATTACCAATATTTTTAGTTTATTTGCAACTTTCTTTTGAGCTTTTATTAATTTTAATTCCTGTTCAATTTCTATTTGATTCTTCTCATAAATATCCAATTTTTCTTTAGCATCTTTTATATTCTTTCTTCTAATTTCCACTTCTTGATTATGATAGGTAACTTCATTTTTTCTCTTTTGCAAAATGTCGATTCTTTCTTTGATTTCTTCTCTTTCACTTTGCAGCTGTTGCATATCTGAAGTATTTAATTTATCATACATGACTTGCTTTTCTTTTTTCTTTTTTACAAGTTCTTCTGCCCTTTGCCTTAATCCATCTGCCTTTCCTTGCAAATTGTTCAACTCTTTACGATAAAATTTTTTTAAATTTTCTTTTGCTTCACTATCTTTCATACTTTGTCTACAATAGGGACAAAGTGCTTCATCTTTATCAATATCTTGCAATTTATTGTTTTCTCTCTTGTACTCTTCATTGATTCTAAACAAATCATCTTTTAAAATCTCTTGTAACCTTTTATTGATAGATGCAATACTGTTTTTCAACATTTCCAAATTAAAATTATCAAATCCCTGTGACGTATCACTATACTTCTTCTGTAACTCTATCAGTTCTTGTTCTTTATCAAATTCAAGAATACTACCTTCTTGTCCCAATGCTATTGTTTTTAAAGTTTCTATTATTCCTAAATTTTTATTATACTCTCTTTCCAATTCAGTAATGTTTTTATTGATTTTGTCAGTATATGCACTCAAATTTTCAATTGGATTCTTAATAATTTCTTGATCACACCCATCCAAAAGATTAAAAGCCTCTTTAGAATCAATAGTTGGCAACATATTTCTAATCAAATCTTTCTGCTGTTTTGGCTCTAAAGTCCAAAAATAATATGGATTATGTACGATTAAAAACATATCTTTATTCTTATAAAACTGTGCTAAATTTCCTTGTTCAATTTCTTTTCCATCTAATGTTAAGTGCATTTCTCTTCCTTTTTCTCTGACGAGTCTATGTTCTATTCCAAAGTTGTCAACAAATGTAATATCAACTATAACATTAGTAGTTTTTTTTATATCATTAGCCACTTGTTCTTTTTCTTTTCCAAGCAAACTTGTACCAGTTAAACACCAATTAAAAAGACTGCCAATTGTTGTTTTACCTTGAAAATTTGCCCCTATTATGTAAGTTTTATTTTCGTCAAATTCACTGCTAAAACCATCTGGTAATCCTTTATATCCCACTACATTATTTATGCTTTTTATAACCATATTATCATTCCTTTCTATATAGCTTTATCTCCTAATGAGAATATATTGTCAAAATCATTCACATCTGGTTCTCCTAGTAATGTTTCAACATTGCTTTCATTTAACGCTCCATTCGTTATTATGTTTTCATTGCAATTATCTTCATTCTCATTTAGTTCTTCATTATTAGAAGTATATTTATCCTTTTCTGCATCATCTATCGTAGGAATAGCAAATGATTGCGTCATTGTGTACTTATATGCTCCTGATAAGGCTTTATACACTGCCCATCCTTCACTATCTTTTCCTTGCCCTGGAACATTAATATCTATAAAATCACATTTACCATCTTCATTTGGTTCTGTATCATAAAGTCTATAAACCATATTAATAATAACTTCATTTCCTTTTGACAAAATTTCTTTTGCCTCTACTGGTATAATAATAATTTTCTCATCAATCATAGCTTCTCTTGCTTTAATGATAATACTGGATATAGAAGCATAATCAAAACCTTTTTCATCGTTACTTTTGTCTTTTATGATTGGACCAATTTTCGCCATTACATTTAGTATCTTTTTCGCTATCATAGTATTCTCCCTTCTTTATCTTATATTTTTATTCTAATTTTTCGTTCTATTAATAAAACATCAACATTATTGTCAATTTCCTTATTTTGCATTATTTTTATGTCTGCTAATTCATCTTCGTTTAATAAAACATACTGAAAT
This sequence comes from uncultured Clostridium sp., assembly GCA_947571115.1. Taxonomy (GTDB): domain Bacteria; phylum Bacillota; class Clostridia; order TANB77; family CAG-508; genus Scatovivens. The sequence continues at coordinate 21,779 of CANOWW010000008.1, read as the reverse complement.
GGTAAATCTAAATTTTTAAATTGTTGGATTGTATTTTCAAATATTCTAATACTAACATTGCTTACAGGCCAATAAACTGAATTCCAACCAATAATAATATAGCTTTTACCATCTTTTTCAAACTTCCTTTGATAATCTATTTTCTTGAATTTATTATTGCTAATTGGCTCTTTTTCTTTCAATCTTGCCTTTATCAATTCATATCCTTCTTTGGTCGTACAAAATCTTACACGATATTTATGGATTTTATTTCTTTTTTCTCGGAATATTCTTTCAATTGCTTCCTCATTAAACCAATCTTTTCCTCCAAATAATAACTCCACATAATAATCTTCAAAAAAGTCATCTTTTCTAATAATAAAGCCTAATCGATTATCAACTCTTCCGTATTCCTTTCCTATACCACTTACTTTAACTAATTCTCCATAATTATACTTATTTCTCATATTTTTTCCTTTACTTTTCAAGTTCTTCTTTTAAAACGCATCTAAAACTTCTATAATATTTTTTTATATTGTCTTTATTTTCTTTTATAAAATTATTTATAATTTTAGCAATATAAACCATGAAATGTGTTATTATAAGTAGCAATATTATTAGGAATTTTTTTATCAATTTTATCATCTTCTATTTTTCCTTTCTCCTAACATAAAAAAGAAGTAGTTCACTTTTCAACTAAACTGCTTCCTTCAATTCTTCACTATTATCTTCATTATTTTCAGCTTTTTCAATCTTTTGTTTTATATTATACAAACAAAGCACATTTTTTTCCATTTCCATTTTTTCCTCTATCACTTCAATTAATGTGCCTACATCACAATTGTTAATTTCTTTGTTGGCTTTAGGATGTAAAATATATTCCACTTCTTGACCATCCATTTTTTCAAATATAAATTGGTCAAATTTTTTACCCTTTATAATAGTTTCCATATAAGATTTTAAGACATAATAATTAGAAAAATCTTCCTTTGTATTTGTTTCTGGTTTGTTATTCATATTTTCCTTTTGCTCTTTATTGGTTTTGCTCAATTTTTCTTCTTTGGGTTCATTTTCCTTTACATCCTTTTCTTTAATTGTTTTTTGAGCGATAGTATTACCTTTCTGTGTTTCTTCTGGCAATTTTTTTGTTTCAACTACATTTGCTTTATTCAGTTTTGCAGTTGTGCTATCTACCAATTGTGGTTTTTGGTCAAGTCCATGTAAATCAATACTATAATACGTGCCATAAGCAAGACTTTCTTGTTCTGTAAGTGTAAGTTCGAACGGAACACCTATAATACTCATTCCTGCCTTTTTGTATTTAACAATTTCTGATGCAATATTGGATAATGAGATTCCTCCAGATGTAGTTAAATTCCATACACCTCCTGCTTCTATACCTTCTAACACAAATTTTAAACTTCCCCTTAATTTACATTTTCCACTTTGAATATGTTCACATTCCTTGCTACATTCTACTTCTATTTGTGTATTTTTATTGTTATTATCCTTTCCAATTGTTATTGCTTTTGTTCCATTTCCAATACATATAGCTTTATTATTAACATATCTTTTATATTTAAAATTAAATGGATTTTCAGATGTAAATCTTATTTTCAATTTTCTTGTTTTTTCAGGATATAATTTTTTAAAAATATCCACCATATCCCTTGATGTTGCTTTGTCCTCTTCAACATGAAAACATGACAATTTTTTAGGTAACCCCTTTTCACTTTTTGTTCCAATTTTAATATTTCCAACTATTCTTTCTCTCACTAAATCTCGTATTTCCATACATTTCTCCTTTCAATTTACGCAGCTTCATTGTGACAATAATCTTCTACGTCTTTCAACTGCTCTATTATTTTTTGTTTTAATTCTTCATAATCTTTCTGGTTGATATAAGATTGTTCTGTTTCAAACTCATTCTGCTCTGGATCTAAATTATTGAGTTTTACATCATTATTGCATAATAGACTTTCAAATTCATAGATTATATCCTCTGCTGTTGCCTCTAAAAATTTACTAACTGGCATCTCTTAATTCCTCCAATCTGCATGAATATTCATACAATTTTTCCAAATCAAGCTCTACTATTGGAAAACTCTTTGAATTACTTATAACTCTTTTTGATATTCCTTTAACAATGCCCAAATCTAATAAAAAACTGATTAGATTCGTATTTGTTGCATTGTCTATTGCTACCTGATTTTTTTTTAATTTCTCTGATACCTCAATTGTTACATCTGATATATGCGATACTTGATTTTCATTCTTAGCATAGCCATTAAGGGCTAGATATCGTTCTCCATTTTCATATTCACCAATATCAAAATAACATTCTCTATACCATTCACCGTTTGATTCGTAACAAAATGTTTTCAAAATACTTCACTCCTTTTTTATAAATTTAATTTTTATTTGTATTCAAAAACAGTTAATCTTCCCTCCTTTCTTAATTTTGGCACAAAAAATAACAAGTAAGAATCTTTTAAAATTTTACTTGTTTTCTTCGTTTTTTAATTTTAAGCACATTTTTTCATAATTGCACTTTATGATAAGTCACAAAAATAACGTGCTACTTACTTTACCTTTGCAAAATTGCAAAGTCAATAGCTGAAATAAATCAGCTTTACCCTGCTCATGCAGGTATCACTCATATAGTTATTTTCTATATAAAGCGACAGATTTTGAATACATTTGTATTTTACACGAAATTTTATCAAAATAAAATATACACATCATAAATTTTTATTTCTTTGGATTTAATAAATCTAAACCTACTATTTTATATCCGTTTCTAAATTCTAGTATTTCTACTTCTCATTATGTTTCACAATATATTCTAAATTTGGATAAACAGCTGTTATTAAATCTCTTATTACTGCAAGTTCTTCATCACTGCATCTATCTATTATTTCGAGTAGAACTTCTTTATTATTATATTCTTCCTTCATTTCTGACATATCTCCATATAGTAAGTCATCTGTTGAAATCTTTAAAACCTTAGAAATTTGGTGTAAAGTATGCACACTACAACTTTTCCTTCCTTTTTCAAGCTCCGATACAAAGTTTTCTGTTCTATTTATGTTTTCTGCAAATTTCTCTTTGGTCATTCCCACTTTTTCTCTATAATTTTTAATTCTTGCTCCAAAATCTTTCCAATCTGTATATTCATACCTATTTACCCTACTCACAACAGATTCCTCCTAACAAAAATAAACTAACATTTTTTATATTTATGTTTGTTAGTATTATCTCATTTTAGAAGGACATTTATTATCAACTACCAATTATTTATATAATTCTTTCTGGTTGTTTTTAAGGTAAATAAAAAAGGATTTTTTATCCGTTAGTTTTATCTGCTAAAATCTCATTTTTCTCATCTTCAATCCATTCTTCCAAAGCACTTATTACTTTTATTTGTTGCCTAAAAATCATTTTATCTGTACAAGATACAAAATTTTTATTTTGATATAATTTTTCCTTCTTCTTTCCAAGTTCATTTTTTATCTCATCTAAATAATTTAGCTGATCTTTTTTATTTATATATTCAAAATTTACAATTAATTCATTTGCATCAACATAAATATTAGTTTCATAATGAAAAAATCTACCATGAAGTACTTTTTCAAAAAAATTTATCCCTTTTGGTGTAATACTATATACAATAATTTCTTTTCCTTTCTCTTCTCTCTTTTCACCAACAACATATTCTTTTTTCTCAAATTCTTTAACTTTCATATACATACTTCCTAAAGTAAAACGAATTACCTTGTGGATATTTTTATTTTTTAAATTTCTTTTCATTTCTCCAATATGTTGTGGCTTTCTCTTTAATTCTCCTAACATTACTAAATCTAAACTCATACAAACCTCTTTCTAGGTAATAATATTATAAAACCTTTTTAATATTAAACACGTATAACATCCATACATTATTTTTATGGAAACTACTATATTTTTTTGTTTCTAAATATGTGTGAATTCACGCATATTATTTTACCACTTTTACTTTTCTTTTGCAATATAAAATGAGATTTTATTTTCGACGATTAGCGACATTATCTCATTTTATTGTGTGAATTCACATATCGAAGAAATTTTTTATTTGTTATAATTTAAAAAATTATTTAAAATTGGAGGTTTAATATGCTTTTACTAAAAGATGCGATTAAACAAAGACTTGAAAATTTAATGTATGATAAAAACATTAAATCAAAATATGAATTAGCTTGTGAAGCAGGACTTAATCCTTCTCTTATAACTGATTTTTTTAACGATAGAACAAAATATCCAAAAATAGATACACTTTTCCTTATTTGTGAAGGAATGAATATAACTTTATGTGATTTTTTTAATGATTCTTTATTTGAAATTGAAAATATCGTGATAGAAAAAGATTCTAAATAACAGCCTAGAATCTTTTTCTCTAATAATTTTTATAATATTGAATTATTTTGCAATTTCAGTTATGGAATGCCAATACCCTTACTAACTCTTTTCATTCTTTTTTCAATCTTCTTAAAATCTACACATAAATCTTTATAATCTTTATAATTTTCATACACATACTTTGCCTTTTTCTTTATTTGGATTTCATGTTTAGAAATATAAAAATACTCTTGATATAACTTATTTGAAAAATCATAACTGATTTCTTCGAGATAAATTGGAGGAACTGGAATCATATTTGAAAATCTAATTAAACCAATATACTTATCGTAATAATCATATATTCTGAAAAAGATATTATTCATATTGTATCTTTTGTGCTTTTCTCTCGCTGAATAAAGGGGTGCTAAATAAATATAATTTTGATTCTTGAATACAATTCCTAAATATGGTCGATTTTTCGTAGATACTTTATCATCAATTTTTCTTATGTGATTTATATATTCTTGGCTTATGTAATAAAATTTGAATTTACATTGCTTCATCTAATACTCCTCCATCGAACTGTATTTATCTGTTTCACACCTCTTTCTTCTCTAGAATGTACTTTCTATCTTTTCTAATATTTGAAAATACTCCTGCAAAATTTTCTTTTCATCATTATTTCCACACTTCATATAATGATATGGAAAATTCATCTTAAACCTCTCATAAATTTTTTGTTTTCCATTTTCAATCCATTTCATATATTGTGAAAACTGTTCTTTTGAAAGTTGAAACGGTTTTATATTTAAAATAAAATGAACTACAAATAAATCATTTATTGTATAATTCTTATAATGAGTATAATAATCCATATGTGGAAAAAACATATTATACTTAACATCTAAATGTAGCTCTTTTTTTCTTCCCCAATCCTTATCATATTCTTGTAAAATATCTTGATCTCCAACGTTTTCTCTCTTATTCTCTATCGTAGAAAGAATGTTCATAAAAGTTTGAAGTATTCCTTCTTCGGGTTCAATTACCATTATACCTGAGGTTAATTTTATTTCATAATCATCCAAAAATATTGGCCCTGTTGGTCTGTCTATTGTTGCAGACATGCTTTCTTTTTCAAATAATTCATCAATATTTTTCCTTACATACATATCACTATCTAAATAGACTAATTTCTGAAATTCCGTTAATTCAAAAATTTGCAATTTATCAAATGTATTTGTCCAATGCTCAAAGTTTCCCATTTGATTTTTCATTTTAATTGATTTTGGAACACACACTTTATTTTTTCTTATAACATTGACCTTATTTTGTTTCAATACTCCTTCTATCGTTGAAGAAATGTTGTCTGTTACTAATACACTAATTGGATATTTCGTGTTTGTTCTTTTTAATGATTCTATTAAACACAACACTCCCTTTAAATAATTTTCGGTGCTTAAAACAGTTATGTATGATTTATTTTTCATTTTAATGTTCCTGCCTTCCTATACAATATATCGTCTAATCTCGCAATTTTTTAAAGTCAAATTTTCAAAATTCTCAAAATCTCTATTATCTGGCATCCCCTTAAAATAACATTCAATTGGTTGTGAAACAGCTCCATGTGTTACTAATACAATTGTTTTATCTGCATATTTTTCTGTTATATCTTCTAAAAAATCATAAATTCGCTTAAAAAATTCTTGAATTGGTTCAATATTTTCTTTTTTATAATTTTTATCATAATCTAACATCATTTGAATATTCCAATCTTTCCTATTTTCATGTCCTTCCATATTACCAAAACATCTTTCAATTAGCCTATCTTCTATAATCATTTGAGACTTTGTTACATTTTTTATATATTCAGCTGTTTGCAATGCTCTTTTTAATGGAGAAACCAAAATTAAATCAATCCTTATATTTTCAAATTTACGTGCTGTTTCTTTTGCTTGTTCCATTCCAATATCATTTAAGGGAATGTCACTATATCCCTGAAATAAATGTTTTACATTATAATCTGTTTGTCCATGCCTTACTACAAATATCTCCATTTTCCACTTATCTCCTTAATCTATATGAACTCTTTTCAAAATAGCTTTTATAATTTCAGTAGACATTTTCCTCATTCTTTCATTATTTTTAGAAACATGGGACATATTTTCTATTTTTCCAATATTCATTTCTTTAACTCGATATCCTTTTTTTATTACATCAATCAATATTCCAATATCAACACCATAATCATCTTCAAATTCTAACTCATCCAAAATACTTTTTCTTGTTGCAATCATCCCACTAATTGGCTCAGAAAACGAATACATATCTGGAAATAATAAATTTAATAAAGGTTTTACTACAATTTCTGTTACTGTACCACCTTGCGTACGTTCAAATGTTGATTTGACAAAATCAGACTCATTTTGAACTAAAGGTCTTGTCAATACATCAATCAAGTTTTCAGAATACCCTTTAATATCTGCATCAATAAATACAATTATATTGTTTTTGGCATATCGCATTCCACATTTCATTGCATTTCCTTTTCCTTGTTGATTACAATCAACAACTTCAGCACCAGCTTCTTTTGCATACTTCGCAGTATAATCAACTGAAGCATTATTAACAACGATAATTTGTTTAACAATTTTAGATTGCTTTACATTTTCTATTACTTCAACAATTGTTTTTTCTTCATTTCTAGCTGGTATAATCACTGTTACATCATAATTCTTCATCTTTTTACTCCCTTTCACTTTTATTTTTTGTTAGAAAATGTATTACTATACTATAATATTAACATAAAAATAGATAATTAGCAATACCAACTAACTATCTAAATTTATAACGAATTTCAAGGCAAATAACGAAGAGGATTTACAAACGAGCGCTTTGCATTAATATAAACTCCAAAATGCAAATGCGGTCCTGTCGAATTTCCCGTGCTACCTACAATTCCTATTATTTGCCCCTGCGTTACTTCTTGCCCAGGCGATACTTTCCTAGAACCTGCCAACAAATGAGCATACAAAGTTTGCGTTCCATCATGATGATTTATCGTTACATATTCGCCATAACTTCGATACGATCCATCTGGATTTTTTAAAGCTTTAGATGTTTCAACTGTCCCACTTTTCACAGCAACCACATTTTTTCCTACAACGCCAATATTGACATCCACCCCATTATGACCATCATAAGATGGATAATTTTTGTTGTTTATATTGGCTTTCGAAAGTCCAGACACAGGAAATATGTATCCACAAGAACTCGGTTCTACGTAAGATGTATCCTTACTTGGCGATTTTTTTGAAGCCTCCCTTTTAGCAATTTTTCCAAGTTCATCTTGTATCTCTTTTTTGTCTGCTTCAAATTGCTCTAATTGTTTATTTAACGCCTTTTCTTCTGCTGTTAACGTACCTACCAAATTATTTTTGTCTTTTATTGATACATCTAATGAATTTTTCTTTACTTCAATCGTTTCTTTCGAACTAGCAACTATTTTTTGGGAATTCTCCAATTCTTCTTTTTGCGTTGATATTTCATTTTTCGTATTTTCAATTCCCTGCAATAATTCTTGGTCAAATTCTGCTATTTGTTCAAGCACATAATACTTTGAAATAAAGTCACTCAAATTCTCAGCAGAAAGTAACATATCCAAGTAAGAAACACTACCTGATTCATATAAAGCAACCAGTCTTTTTTCTAATAATTCTTTTTGTTCCTGATATTTTTCCTCTTGTGCTTGTATGTTAGCTTCTTTTTCTTCTATTTGTGTATTAAGCGTAGATAATTGAATCTCTAGGCTTTCAATTTCATTTTCATAAGAACTAATTTGTGAATTTAATTGATTGATTTGTGTTAAAGCATCTGTCATTTTACTTTTTACGCCAGCAATTTCTGAGTTGGTTTCAGCAATTTGTTCATCAATACTATTTTTTTTACTTTTTAATTCAGATTCGGTTGTCGCAAATACGATGCTAATACTTGAAAATGCTATTATTCCGATTAGCATAGCAACCCTAAAAAATCTTTTCAAATCATTCATATTTTCCTCCATTTTCTTTTGTAAATCTCTATTTTAAATGAATAATTAATGGTTCCATTTCATAAAGAATTTCCCCTGTTTCTTCCTCTCCGTTCACAGGATTTCGAACAATTTCTACTGGCACAATTTTAATAAAATCGGTATCTGTTTTCTCAATGAGCAAATATTCTATTGTTTCCCAAGTTGCATCACTATATTTCTTGTTTGGTATATCATGTGAATCATAATCTTCTCTCTTTCCATTGGCATAAATTAAAGTATTTTTGTTGGCTGTCGCAAAACAAGTTAGCTCTTTTCCATTGGCATCGTATACTTTATATTCTCTTGTCATTGGCAGATGTTCAATATCTGGCTTTCCTGGATATTTATTGGCAAAAGCATTAGAAGCTTGTTTGCTGGCTGAATGGTTGATTTTCACAATGGTTTGGATTGGTGAATCAACCACTTTTTCGATGGTTTGCGTAATGTTTCGAAACTCTGATTTTATGCCTGGATTTTCAATAACTTTGCTCTCTTCTAAAATTGCATCTTTCGAAACATTTACTTCAAAATCTAATAGCAAATCTTTTGTGTACTTTTTCAATTCCGAACCGTAATCCAAAAGATTTCCTTCGTTCGCAAAACCTTGACAATCATTCAGCCAATTATCTCCTAAACTTTTCCAAGCCACTTGATTAACTAATTTATTATTTTTCAACGTAATCTTGAAATTTTCTTTGCCTTGTAATTCATCATCTGTTAAGGAATACATCGTATAAATTTTATACTCGTAATCACTTATTTTTTGTACTTTTTGCCAATTTCTCACATAATATGGCGTATCATCAATGTAAATACTGGCATACCAATCCATATTAGGGTTAAATTTGTCGTACGTGTACGTTCCGCCTTTTTGCTCTGTATTCAGTGCTAAAGCTAGACGATAACCTGTTGTTTTTCTTTCTTCGATTTGCTTATCATATTGTTTTATTCTCTCTAAATATTCTTGATAATACTCTGAATTTTTCATTTCCTCTTCGGTTACTTCAAAGCTGCCTAAAATGGCATCAATTTCTTCGTCTGTTTCGTTTGAAAAAGAGCTCCCATATTTATCTCCTTGAATTCGTTTCATTAAATGTTGTTTTTCATGTTCTTTTAGTTCTTGAATTTTTTGATAAAATTCTTCGGTATCTGCCGTTTTTCCTAATTGAAAATTGTTATAATCCTCCTGACTTAGTTTCACATCGAATTCCAAAATCGTAATTCCTTCACTACAAAGCGTTGAGGTTAGCTCCACACTCGTGTCACCAAAAGCTGCCACTTGATTTTCAACTGGTTGCTTATATTCCACATATTGACTGGAAAATTTCAGTCCAAACCAATCCGTCGCAGGAATTCCTTCAATGGTTCCACCAGTTGCTGCATAGACACAAAACGTTCCTACTAATGTGCCAAGGACAGACAAAATTGTTGTGATAAAATTTCGCAGATAATGTTTCGATTTTCTTTTATTTTGTAAAGTATATTGGATTCTATTTTGAATTTTGCTTGGAATTTTAATCTCATTTTCACAGACCAATTTTATGATTTCTTCAATCGGTTCCATAATTACCTCCTTCATACTCATTTCTTAGTTTTAGCTTCGCACGAGCAATTTTACTTCGGCACGTACTTTCCTTTAATTTCAATAGTTTGCTAATTTCTTTTGTCGAATAGCCGACATAATAATATAAGGTCAAAATTAATTTTTCTTCATCGTTTAAATTTCGGATTAACAGATCAAAGCTGATATGTTCAAAAGAAAGATCTTCTGTTATCAAATAATTTTCTATCTCTTTTTCTTCATAGGAAATATTTTGTTTTCTCCTCTTTTTATAAATTTTATTACATTCATTCATTAAAATTTTTATCAGCCAAGTTTTAAAAAATTGATTCTTTCGCAATTTTCGTAAATTTTTATAACAAGAAAGAATTGTTTCTTGAATCGCATCTGCTATGTCGTCTTCATTTTTGAGCTTCGTTTTTGCAATTAAATACATTTCTTTTTGGGTCAGCAATATCAGTTTATTAAAAGCATCTTCATCATTCTTCTTGGCTTTTTTTACAAGTTCTTCCACTCCTTCATCCTCCATTTTTGGTATGCATACTTTATAACTATTAGATGGTTTATGTTTTTGTTTTGTTGCATGAATTTTCAATTTTTTATCATAAAAAAGATTAGACTTTTATCAAAATCTAATCTTTTCATCATCCTTTATTTTTCAACCAATTCACTCGTATATTTTTGTCCATCCACTGTAAAATTAACGAATAATTTTTTCTCCAAATCTTTTTTTCCAGCATCCCAAGTGATTTTATAGCCATTTTCGCCATTGCTTCCACCGCCAATATCTTGATAAACGTTTCCTTCGGCATCTGTAATATTTAACATTGCTGTCATAGACTCTCCCAAATTTCCTTCAAAATCTTTACCAGCAGTTACAAAATCATTATATGCTTTTGATTTAAAACGTAGCACTAAACTTGTTTCTGTCAAAGTTGCCTTCTCGATTTCAAAATCTGGAATTTCTTGCGCTAATTTTAATTCCAAGGTATTTCTTTCATAAAATTTCTCTGGAACATCAATTTCAAAAATCCATTTTGCATCTGTAATTTCAAAATATTCTATCGTATTAATTGTATGTTTTTCTGGATTAACAGAATCCAAATCATACATATCGTAACCTAAATCAAAAATTCGGATATACAATTTTTTGCTTTGTGGGAAAGCATCTTTGGCACGTAAATTAATATTGGTCTGTATCGTTCGTTCTTGTTCCTTTACTTCAATCGGTCCAGTGCTTGCTCCATCGCTAAGTTCCATCGAATAAAGGTCATTTTTATTATATTTGATGCCCAAATCTTTATACAAAAATGGAACCGTATTATCTTTATCTCCAACACGCAATTTAGAAGTAATACCAGAGAAAACACCATATATATTCTTGTTTTCATCATAAACCGCAAAACCATAACGAAATGTCTGTGCATTAACTTGTTTATCTTCGGCAAATTGAAATGTCAGATTAGCATCCAAACAATCGTCTGTTAACAAAATAGAATCCACTTTGACGCTAACCCCATCTTGCGTTACATAATCCATATTCAAAACTTCCGCATAATCCGAATCTCTTACGATCTCCAAATTGCCTTTTGCCTCTCCAACTGGTCCATTTTGATAATTCTTAAATTCAACATTCCATTTAATTTGTGCATAAATTTGACTAGAAGTCGCCCCAATTACCACAATTGCAACAAAAACCGCTGCCATATTTAATAGTTTCTTTTTCATATTCATCACTCCTTTCGTTCTCAAACGAATTTTCTCAAAATTTGCATCTTGATTGTGTATTTCGTCAACATATTTTTTCCAAATTTTATTGGTCATTTTCTATCACATCCTTTCCTAAATGTTTTTGGATTTCTTTTTGTGTGCGATAAATCCTATTTTTCACATTCGATTCCGTCACTTTTAATTCTTGTGCAATTTCTACAATTTTCAAGCCTAAAACAAAATATAAATAAAATATTTTAGAAGTCATCAAATCCTTGTTTTGGATATAATTCCAGACTTTTTTAACATCTTGATTGTCCATAAAATTTTGCTCTAAATCAAATGTGTCTGCCACATCAATATCTTCCTTTTCTTCATTGACCAAACAAACCAAATTTTTCTTTTTTGTGCCATATCTTTTGATCACATTCTTTGCAATCCCATAAATATAATTTTGAATTTTTTCCATTTCCAAAGTTCGTTTTTTGCACAAAATTTTATAAAATTCTACATACGTATCTTGCAAAATATCATTGATATCAGCGACATCATAGCAATGTATCGTAATAAATTTAAACGTATTTAAGTAAGTTCGTTGATAAATTTCTTCAAAATCTTTTTCTTTCACTTGTATACTCACATTTTCCCTCCTTACTATATAATCCTTTATTTTAGCCAAAAAGTTTCACAAAATTAATTTTATCATAAAAAAGATTAGACTTTTAAAAAAAATCTAATCTTTTTCCCCTTATTTTTCAATTAATTCACTCGTATATTTTTCACCATTGCTGACAAAATTCACAAACAATTTTTTTTCGAAATCTTTTTTACCAGCATCAATGTTCATTTTATAAGTGCCGTTTTTCTGTGCCTCCACTTTCTAAATTTTCATATTCTTTTCCTGATGTATCTGTTATGGTTACCATTTTCCAGGTAGGATCCATACGCACTCCATCTACCTCTTTAACTGTACCAACTAATCTGCTATATTCTTCTGATTTAAAGTCCAGCACCATTCCGGATTCGGTTAGCGTACATTTTTCAATTTGAAAATCTGGAATTTCATCTTTTAATACAAGATTAAGTGTTTGCCTTTCAGTGAATTTTTCGGACATATCTTTTTCAAAAATCCATTCTTTGTCCGTAATTGGAAAATCCTCATGTGTTTCATCCAAATTCAACATGAAATAACCTAAATCAAAAAATTCAATGTAGATTTTCTGACTCTTTGGAAAAACGTCTTTTGCTCTTACCGTAATATCTTTTCGAATTGTTCTATGTTCCATGGATTCTACTGCTAGAATACTGCTACTATCGTTTAAAAGTGTATCATAAAGTGCATTGGGATCATATTTTGCGCCCAATCTTTTTAAAATAAAAATCATGGAATCTCGATTTTGAGTTAAATCCTCTCTTGTTTGCAAATCATAAATATTTTTATTTTCATCATAAATCACATACCCAAACCCAAATGTCCCCGAATTGACTTCCGTTTCTTCTGCAAATTTAAATTTAACTCTCATATCTAATGTATCATCCGTCACCAAAAATGACTCTAATTTTATCCCAACCCCATCTTTTACAACATAATCATCCTCTATTTTATCTGCAAATCCTGATTCTTTAGCATAATCAATCGTTTCTCTTGGCGTTTCAACTCTTTCTTCATATTGGTAAAATTCAATATTCCACTTTATTTTTGCATAAATTGTTGGCGTCACACATCCTATTACAACTACAACCGCTAAAACTGCTGCTATATTTGCTAATTTTAATTTCTTCATTTCTTGTTTTCCTTCCCTTTCATATTCTTCTTTAAAATTGGATATAGCAACTCGCTTTTTAAAATCATTGAATAATTTATCCTTCTTCATTAGAACCATACCCCCTTTTATTGAATTCTTTATTTAACTTTTTTCTGGCTCGAAATAACTTCGATTTTACCTTCGATTCTGACATATGAAACATCTCCGTAATTTCCCTTATACTTTTTTCCCCATAATAATACTCGATAAATATCTCTCTATCTTCTTTTTTCAGTTTTTCCAATTCATTCGAAATGATTTTTTCCTTTTCATTTTGCATTAAAATAAATTCCAGATTTGCAAAATCAATAAGTTGTTCTTCAAAATCTTCAATATTTCCCAGTTGCTTATTTTGCCTATATTTATATTTCATCAAATTTTTCGTAATTCCACCAATATAAGCTGACATGCTTTTTTCTCTATCTAATTTACCTTGATTTTTCCAAAGCGTCAAAAATACATCTAACACAATTTCCTCTTTATCTTCTTTTGATAAATTAAGGGAAAAATTTCGAATAATTGTATAAATATAATTTGTATAATCTTCCATTATTTCTTCAACCAATAATTTGTCTTTCCAAAAATAAGTGGAGATTTTCTTATTTTTCAGTTCCACTTTTCCTCTAAACTCCTTTATTTAAGACGTCTTTCATAAGTATATTAGCATATTTTTTCATTTGGTTGCATATTTTTTGAAAAAATTTAAAAGATTAGACTTTTATTTATCTAATCTTTTCACAAATATTTATTTTTTCATTAACTCAATTTTCTTCCCATCTGGCATTTTTAAAAACAATTTATCACATTCATTATAAATTGTCATATCAAAAACTAATAAAAACTCATCTTTTTTTGTGTCTAATTTTTCTCTGTCTAGTAAAGGATAGGTATTGGCTAATTGATAAACATTTCCTGCTTCATCAATGATTTGATAATCCTCGCCTCTTAGTACATAGTGATCTGTTTTGAGTGAAATACCTAATCCGCTATTGGTTAATTTTGCCTCTATTATTTTATCATTTCCATCAACAGCTTGATATTGAATCGTTTTTCTTTCACTTAATTGTTTTGAAACATCAAATTCTAAGTTATATTCATCCTCATATTCAATCGTAATTGGATTTCCTTTGTTTACATTATATAAAACCACTTTGTCAAAACTTACATAAATTTTCTGGCTTTTCGGAAAATTATCGGATGGTAAATGAACAACTTGTCTTAAAAGATGGTCATGTTTTTCTACTAAAGTCCACCATTCTGACATCAAAGAAATATTATTTGCCCAAATTTCTTGATTTTCTCCTGGAAAATGAATTTGTCGATTTTCTTCATCTGTAATCTTCAAGTTAACTAACGCAATTCCTTCATAATTTTCCACTTCATCTTTTGTGATAAAATTAAATACTAAGTCAAAATTAAGGTCATCCATCATTAAATAATCGACTTTAAATTTTACTTTTTCTTTTTCAATATACTCCATATCAATATTTTGCACATATTCATTTTCCAAAGCAGTTTGAATTCCATTATCATTCATACCATTGATGTGAAACAAACTTTCCCAATGAACGCTGGCATAAACAACTCCCATAGTAATTCCAAAACATAATATAAAACTAGCAACCATTTTCAGAAAACTTTTTCTTGGTTTCATTGTTTCCTCCTTTTTCAAGCGAGATATAGCAATTTTTTTCTGTGTTTTTTGAAAGATTTTTTTCATTTCTTCTTCGTCCATTTTCACTACATCCCCCTTTCTTTCAAGATTTTTATTAACTTTTTTCGTGTTCTACTTAATTTCATTTTGACTTTGGATTCAGAAATCTTTAACATTTGGCTAATTTCTCTTATTTTTTTGCCTTGATAATAAAATAGCAAAAATATGGTTTGTTCTTCTTGTTTCATTTTATCCAACTCTTGTAGCAAAATTTCATTCTGTTCATCGCATTCGGAATATACATCAATATTTTCTGCCGCTAATAGTTTTTCTTCATAATCTTCCAAATTCTCACAATTTCTTTGACCACGATATTTCTTTTTGATCAAATTTTTCGTAATTCCCGCAATATAGGGAGCCAAATCCTTTTTTTCATCTAACTTTTCCTGATTATGCCACAACGTCAAAAATACATCTGATATAATTTCCTCCACATCTTCTGACTTAAAAGAAATCGCCTTGTTTTTGATAATGACATACACATAATTGGTATATTCTTTCATCACAAAATCAATATTCAATTCTCCATTTTCCATGTACTCACAAATCTTTTCCTTATTTTTCAATTTTAATAAAAATCTCCTTTGAAAGCTTTCTATTGATAGATTACCATCATTTTGAAAAAAGTCACGTTTTTTAGGAGTTTTTTTCATGTTCTTTCACTAGCTTCTCTATTTCTTCTTGCCAATCATATTCTTCTATTTCATATCCTTCAAAATCAGGCATTTGTACATCTTCTTCTGTTACATTTCCAAATTCATAATGATATTCTGAAATGCCTTCTGATTTTTTAAGCGGAATTTTTGTATTTTTATAATATTCTGTATCTGAACGATACCCAAAAATCATAATTGGCAAGCCAGTATCCATGTCCACCCATTGTTTGCCATCTCCTAAATCTAACACATAATACAAACGCCCAATTTCCTTATGATCCTTTGAAATTTTAGTATAAAATGGAGCTCCAAGTCGAAATCGAATGTAATAAGGATTGTTGGATAACCAAATTGGATTCCCCACTCCACTAAACTGATATTTATCGATTTCATATGTCAATTTTTCTTTTCGTACTTTCTTTTCTTGTTCATTTACAAAATATTCTTCTTTTGTATTTTCTCGTAAATTGCCGTAACGTGTCTCAAAAGTCTGTGTCATTTTCTCATCTTTTTCAATATAAGAAAACATCTTATACTTTCCGTCTTTGTACCATGTTTTACTATATCCAACTTCTCCATCCGTTCCAAGCGTTCCAATTGACTCAATATAAAAATTTTCACTCTCTAATTGCTTTTCTGCCTTTTTTGCAAGCCCTGTCAAAATGCTAAATTTATACAAATACCATCCCACAAAAATGACAACCAAAATCAACATAGACCCAAAAATTGATTTAACTCTATTTTTTAAACGAATTTTTTTCAAATAATCAATTTCCTTTTTCTGCTGATTCTTTTCTTTTTCTGTTTCTGACTTTATTTCTTTCAACCTCTCCTGACATTTTTCACACTCCAACAAATGTCTTTCCACCAATTTTTTTGATTCTTTATTCAATACCTCATCTGAATAACTTATTAACAAATCCTGTACAATCTCACATTCTGTTTTCTTTTCCATTTTCTTCAAACCTCCTTCATTTTTTGTTTTGCACGAAAAAACGTAACTCTCGCCCAATTAGATGTCTTTCCCAAAACTTCTCCAATTTCTGCAAAACTTAAATTTCCCATGATTCTTAAATAAATAACTTGTCTTGCTAGCTCATCTAATTTTTGCATATTTTTAAAAAGTTGTAATTTTTCTTCTTTTTGATGGACAGTTTTTTCTATTGTTTGTGTATCTATCAGCTCGTCACTTATATTTTCTAAAGAAACATTGTTATCTTTCTTATTTCTTTTTAATTCTTTATACCATAAATGTTTCGCAATTTGACAAAGCCAGCTGGACACTTTACAATCGCCTCTAAACTTGGGAATATTTTTAACTGCAATTGCAAATGTTTCTTGTGTTAAATCCTCTGCTAAATCCGCATCACTTGTTAAGCAAAATAAGTATTTATAAACTGTTTCAGAATATTCTTGATAGATTTTTTCCATATTCTGCATAAGTTTTTCCTCCTTCTATCTATTTAGAGTCAATTTTTGCAATTTTGTTACAAGATTTTATCTTTTTTTAAAAAAGATTACTAAAATCAAATTTAGTAATCCTTGTTTTCTATTAATATAAAATTTTAGTTGCATCATCAATCCATTTTCTTTTTCGACTTGATACTATAATCCGCACTCTTTCGAATGATAATTTGGACAAATAGATGCTTAAAATCATTTTTTTCTTCATTTTTCCTCCTTATCTTTATAAAAAATACGATTTTATTCAATTTCAAATTCATCTGAATAAATATTTCCATCAAATACTGGTTTTACTACTCGATAAATGCCATTCTCTAACTCTCCATAATAATTTTCTATGTTTAATTTCTTATTGGTTTGACTATTTCCTTTTGTTATATAAGCCATAGCATTCCATATCGTATTTGGCAGATAATTCAAATCTCTCCATTCTCCATCTATCTTCTTTTGAATTTTAAATTCTTCACCATAAGTTAGTTCATTTTCATTGTTGTTTGTAATTATAATTGAAACACTAGTTGGCGTGATTGAATTTTTATCAACCTCAATAGTAACTTTATCTATATCAATAGAATCATCTCTTTGTTCTGGTATTTCATTTTGCGAAACTGTATTATTAACAACAGTAACATTGCTATTTGGCATCGTCATATTGGTTGTATTATTTTTTTCTTCCAATTCGCTAATTTTTTTATACAAATTCATCTTTTCTTGAGCAGACTCTAAAACCTGATTAAAGTTTTCTATGGCTACCTTTTTCATGTTAAAATATGAAACTGTCATTATTCCTAAAATAACTAATAATATAATAATGATTCCTAAAAATATTTTGCTTAATTTATTCATACTACACTCCTTTTTCTATTCTACTATAATTTTTCCATTTTTCTCTATATAAACTGATTCGTTCAAATATTCCATACAATCATTTTTAAATTTTTTATAAGAATAATCTCCTTTTATAAACAAATCTCTATACTTATTCCAAACAATAAAGCAAGTTCCTCTCATAAGTAATTTTCTCATATTTCTCACAAGACCATTAAAAACTTGATTTCTATTCTTAGAAATCCTATGCAAAGTATCTGACTGTAACACAACATGTCTTAATTCATCATTTAGCATCTGCTGACAAATTATATTTAGCAGTCTTGAATTAGTAGCATTTGCTAAAGCAGTATAATAAGATAAGGCTATCATTTCGGCTGTTACTAATACGATAACTTCGCATTCTAATCCCATCAATTTTCTTAAGATTCTAAATATAGTATCAAGTGCCATGTTATTTACTGCTTTCATCTTGTATATATCCATATACTTCTTTAACGTTTGCGAATGCCTATTTTCTTCCAAAATAAACCATTTCATTATTTCTTCATATTCTGGATAATTATTTTTATCAGCAAACTTCTTAACAACTTTGCTTAAATGCTTTCCTTCTGAACCCTCTCCTATTTGAAATGCTTTTATAGATGGGGCTATCAAATTAATTTCTTCATTGGTTAACTCTGCATTATTCGCAAAATCTAATTTCAGTAGATGGTTGTTATTGTATTCAAAATATTCGATCCAATTAAAGTCATTTAAATTACTGATTTTTGTTTCTGTCAATTTTATTCTCTCCATATTCTTCCTCCTCTTTATCACTTATACAAAAATGTATAGATACAATCTACAAAAAGCACAACGATTATTAAATTACTAATGATTGTGAGCATTTTGCTCGATATTTGGTTCGTAAATCTTTCAAAAAGTGGTTGAAATACATATAAAAATATCATCCCACCGATTCCAAAGGGCAGAGCATTTTCAACTAATTGTCTGCCCTATACATGTAATTTTTCGCTTATCCTCCTCGTTGGAAGTCTATTTCAGTAGATTTTACTCTACCATTTTCATCAAACCTTATGAAAAACTCATAAAAATCTCTTCCACCAAAAAGTAAATAACACGTTATTTCTCCTGCATCATATATATATAGATGATCACCTTTATATAATGGCTCACCTAATAATGTAACAACTTCATCTTTTGATAAACCGATGAGTCTTTCACTATCATTTATTTTTTTCATTTCTGTATATACTTTATCAGGTTTTGCACTTAGATATTGTATAGTTGAATGTCCTACTAACATACAAAATATTATAATAATTGTATAGATTAAATCTTTATTTTCTGTTACTTTTTTTCTAATTAGCCATATTATTATAGCAGATAATATTCCCCCTATGATATATGGACTGAATAATGTTCCATATATCCAAATATAAAGAACAACCATTCCTCCCACTATCTTCCATACTTGTGCTAAAATAGCATTTATTATCATTCCGACTATGGCAAAATAATTTATATCTTCCATTTTAAGACTTTTTCGGTCGATTATTATGATGACAATTCCTATGATAAAGTTAAACAATAAATCTAATAGGATACTTCCTGATATTGTCGTATAAAATTTACCAATGATTAAATTGATAACTAAATAAACGATTAGTGAAATGATAGAATTGTATTTTCGTATTGCATCATAAAATATCCCCATACAAATTAACTCTATAACAGCATAAATTAGTACTGAAAGCATTGGTTCTCCAAATAGAAATACGATTGTTCTTATGAAAGGTATGGTGGAAAATATTTTTACAAAAATCCAATCCAATATCAAAAATTTAATTAGGAAAATTAATAGTTCCATATAATCTTTTTTTATTGCAAACTGCATAATAATAACAAATATCATTATTACTATGATTTTTACCATATTTTATATATTCCTCTCTGTTGCAATTTTTTTACATCTCTACAACTTATTGATTTTTACTTATATTATCATAAAAGCAGATAATTAGCAACTAACTATCTGCTCTACAACTTGTAATTTCTCGAGATGATTATAACACAAAATGATAATAATTTTCAACTTCTTACCTGCATTTATGGTAATTGAAAAGGGAGTAAATTTACTCCCTTACAATTTTACTTAAATTATTGAATTACCATAAATGAAAGGCTGTTCTAACAAAGTAATTTATCAGTATTATTGCTATTATAATTGCTATTGTTCCGAAAATTATTATATAATGTTTTATGATTTTTTTTGCTGTTCCAACATCATTATAAACTGAATCAATTTTTTTATGGTCTAATTCTCTTGCAATTACTTCTGGTATTTCTGTTTCCTTTGCCATTTCATCCATACTAACATTGAATAAATTAGATAATTCTACTAATTTATCCATTTCTGGTGTTGTTTCTCCGAGTTCCCACTTTGAAACAGTTTGCCTTGCTACATCTAGTCTGTTTCCTAGTTCTTCTTGAGATAACCCTGATGCCTTCCTTAACTTAATTAGTTTTTCGTTAAATTTCATTGTTACATCTTCCTTTCTACATAATTTGATATTAACCAATATCTATTATTATTGTAGAATTTTATCGCACTTATTTCTACCATTTCATACTGGAATATTGACACTTAAACCTAACATTTTTGGAAATCTATCAATAGATTGTAATTTTGTGTTACTTATTATTTAATGTTACAATTACTAATTCTGGTCTATTATTTATTCTAAAAGGCAAAATACTATTCCCAATCCCCCTACTTACTACCATTGTTGTTTTATTTTCTTCAAATATTCCACTTGTATATTTAGGAAAAAATCCTTGGTTTGGAGCAACAATTCCACCTATAAATGGTATTCTTATTTGCCCTCCATGTGCATGTCCTACTAAAATTAAGTCTAATTCCTTTTCTGCATAAGTATCAAACAATTCTGGTCTGTGAGATAGCAATATACTATATTTATTTTCATTGTATTTTGCATTATCTAACTCAACTTTTATTATTTCAGAATCTGATACAAAATTTTCGTGAGCCATTCGTGGATCATCTATACCTATTAAGTTTATCTCTGATTCATTTATTTTTAACACTTCAGTTTTATTATCTAAAACAATAACCCTATTTTTTTCTAGTTGTTCTTTAAGTTCTGGATAACTACTAATATTGGATTCATGATTGCCAGAAATAAAGTAAATAGGTGCAATATTGTTTATATTTTTAATAAAATCTGTAGCAACTTCTATATCTATTTTATTTGAATCAATTAAATCTCCTGTCAAAACAATAATGTTCGGTTTTTGTTTTTCTATTTCTTTTATTAAATCATTAGTTAAAGCATTAGATTTATTATTGTGAAAGTCTGATATTTGCACTATTTTATAGTTATTAAAATCAACAGGTATATTATGATTGATTATATTATAATTACTTACTTGTAATTTGGTGTTTTCATAATGTAAATATATTCCACATAAAACTAATATTGCAATCATAACCGAAATTGTAATTATAGCTTTCTTTTTCATAGATACCTCCTTACAAAATTGTAATTTATCTTTCATCTAAAAACTTTGTATCTGTTCTATTTCTTTCTTC
>CANOWW010000007.1 GCA_947571115.1 uncultured Clostridium sp. | reverse complement strand
CAATTATTTTCCCCTTAATTGTCTCTAACGGGGAAACATTAGAGACAAAAAAATAGTGTGAAACTTAATAAGTTTTTTATAACTTATTTTTGTTTCACACGTATTGTAACACAACAGTACCATACTTTTTTAATAATTCTATACAAGCATTTATTTTAGCAAAATTCACTTTACTATTTTTATCTGTTTTGTTCCTCAATTTTTCTAAATATTCCTGTATTTCGCTTTCTCCTTTTGCATTTTTATAAAAAATTATTTCATACATATGATGTCCTTTCCATATCGTATTTATATGATAACATATTTGTTATCAAAAATCAATATATTATTTTATTTTTTTTGATATTTTAGTAGAAACTACCAGAATTTTTGACTAAATCATAGACATTTTACCATATTAAACTACGTATGTCAAACTATTTTGTAAAAAATAGAGCCATTTCTAAACAATGGCTCCACCTTTTATTATATCACACTTTTATGTAAATGTCAAGTTGACAAAATCTCAAAAATATGATATAATAAAGGGTTAGTGGATTTTACTTCTTCAATTCTTCTGTTAATTCTTTAATCAAATTATCTAACACCTTTTCTCGATTATACGATGTATCAACATACCTTATCTTAAATTTTTCACAATCTTGCTTAAAAATTTTACTTTTTTCAACCCATTTTTCAGCAAAATCTAATAATTCTTCATCTGTTTTTCTGACTGTCCAATCAGTTTCTTTTTCATATTTTCTATAATTCTGAAATGCTTGCTCTGCCACCAATTGTGTATATCCTAAAAATACTATTATGGTAGAATTATCTTGAAAAAATCTTACTGCATTTTCTGCTGATATATCACAACTATCAAAAATGTATTGATAAACACCTTGATTATCTTTTATATGAGTTTTAAATAAACACGCCGAAAACTTTGCAAAATCCTCCTTCATCCCTTTCCCATTATAATTATTAATTCCCATTCGTGGAAATATATCTTGGAATGCTCTTCTAACCGCGTCACCTGTTAAAATTTGATAATTCGGATAAATTTTATTGATGGTATATGCCAGCGTAGACTTTCCTGCCCTAGATGCACCTAAAATAACTAAATTTTTCATAATTTCCTACTTCTTCAATTCCTCTAAAAATAATTTGTTCAGCAATTGTGGATTAGCTTTTCCTTTTGTTTCCTTCATAGCTTGTCCTACCAAAAATCCCAAAGCCCTATCTTTTCCAGCTTTGTAGTCTGCAATTGACTGAGGATTAGCCGCCAAAATTTTGCCAACAACTTCCTTCATAGCTCCTTCATCTGAAATTTGAACCCAGCCTTTTTGCTCAATAATCTGGCTTGGCGCAGCATTTGGATGAACAAACAATTCCTCCAAAACCCTTTTCGCGATGCTTGAACTAATCGTGCCTTTGTCAATTAGCTCCACCAACTCGCCCAATTCTTTTCCTGTAAATGGAATATTTTCCGGCTCCTCTTCTCGCTCATTCAAAATTCTCGCAATTTCGGACATCATCAAATTGCTTGCCGTTTTTGGATTTTTGCAAACCTGAATTGCCTCTTCAAACATATCGGAATAATATTTTGAACTTGTCACAAAATTCGCCGCCTTCGGAATTAGCTGATATTCTTCCAAATATCGCTTTTTGCGCGACTCTGGCAACTCTGGCAAAGCATTTTTAATATTTTCAATATATTCGTCAGACAATTTAATTGCCACCAAATCTGGGTCTGGGAAATAGCGATAATCTTCTGCATCTTCTTTGTCTCTCATGGAGAACGTTCTGCCAGAAATATCGTCCCAACGAAGCGTCTCCTGCTCCACAACTTCGCCATTTTCAAGCGCTTCAATTTGACGATTTGCTTCATACTCAATCTCGCGAACAATGCTGCGGAAAGAATTCATATTTTTACATTCTGTTCTTGTTCCAAATTCCTTTGCTCCCTTTTTGCGAACAGAAACGTTCACGTCCGCGCGAAGAGAACCTTCTTGCATTTTGCAATCCGAAATTCCAATATATTCAAAGATCGATTTCAATTTTCTAAGATACGCTTCCGCCTCCTCTGGACTACGCAAATCTGGCTCTGAAACGCACTCAATCAGCGGAACGCCAGCTCTGTTTAAATCCACAAAAGTGCCTCTTCCATAATCGTCATGGTTCAATTTTCCAGCATCTTCCTCGATGTGAATACGCAATAAACGTATCTTTTTTTCGCCTTCTTCTGTTTCAATCGTGACATACCCATTTTGACACAATGGCATGTCATATTGCGAAATTTGGTAGGCTTTTGGCAAATCTGGGTAAAAATAATTTTTTCGGTCATTTTTGCTATTTTGCGAAATTGTACAATTCGTAGCAAGCCCCGCTTTGACTGCATATTCTACAACTTTTTCGTTCAAAACAGGTAATGTTCCCGGCATTGCCATACAAATTGGGCAGCAATGCATATTAGGCTCGCCACCAAATTCATTTTGGCAACTACAAAATATTTTTGTTTTAGTCGAAAGCTCACAATGCACTTCCAAACCAATTACCATTTCATAATCTTCTTTTGACATATTAACCTCCTTGTTTTTATATCATTTTCTCTGGACATAGTCCCTCGTTCTTCTCTATTATGGGGGGATATGAACATCGCTCTTACCCTTTAAATGTTGGTTGATTTTTCTCTCTAAAATTTGTGTTTTGCTCATATGTGTAGGCTGCACGGAAAATGGTTTCTTCTGCAAATGGCTTTGCAATTAACTGGAAGCCAATTGGCAATCCTTTTGAATCCACCCCACATGGCACACTCATGCCCGGCAAACCGCCAATATTAACTGGAACCGTACAAATATCCGCCATATACATTTCTAACGGACTTGCCATTTTTTCTCCTAATTTAAACACTGTTGTTGGAGAAACCGGTGTTAGCAACAAATCATATTGCTCAAATAACTCGCCATACGCATTTTTGATTAAAGTTCGCACCTTTTGCGCCTTTTTGTAATAGGCATCATAATAACCAGAACTTAGCACATAGGTTCCCAAAATAATTCTTCTTTTGACTTCCGCACCAAAACCTTCACTTCTCGAATTTTTATAAATATCCTTCAAATTGCTGAATTTCCCACTTCTATATCCATAGCGAATCCCGTCAAATCTTCCCAAATTAGAACTGGCCTCCGCACACGCTATCATATAATAAGCAGCAGACGCATATTTTCCAACATCTAATGAACATTCTTCCACCGTCGCGCCAAGCTCTTGATACTTCTTTATCACCTCAAACATTTCTTCTTTGACTTCTGCGCTGGTTCCTTCTCCCAAATATTCTCTTGGAACTCCTATTTTCATGCCTTTTACATCATTCACAAGGCTCGTTGTATAATCCTTTTTCGGCATATTACTTGAGGTTGTATCCTTTTCGTCATGCCCAGCAATTAAATTCAATAAGTGAGCACTATCTGTCACATCTTTTGTAATTGGACCAATTTGGTCAAGTGATGATGCATAAGCAATCAAACCAAATCTCGAAACCAATCCATAGGTTGGTTTTAAGCCAACTACGCCACATAAACCTGCTGGCTGACGAATAGAACCACCTGTATCGCTTCCTAAAGTCCAAGGCGCCATATTGGCACTTACAGCTGCTGCACTTCCACCTGACGAACCTCCCGGCACTCTTGATAAATCCCAAGGATTATGGGTTTCAAAAAAACTTGACGTCTCTGTTGAACTTCCCATCGCAAACTCGTCCATATTCAATTTTCCTAAGTAAATCATATTTTCTTGATTCAATTTTTCGATAACAGTCGCATCATACGGTGCCACAAAATTCTCCAACATTTTTGAACCACAAGTCGTCTTTGTGCCAGTAATACACATATTATCTTTTATAGCAATTGGAATTCCTGCAAATTTTCCCAGTTTTTCTCCTGCTTTTCTTTTGGCATCCACTTCTTTGGCTTGTTGCATCGCTTGCTCTTCCAATGTCGTAATGTAGGCTTTGACAGCGCCATCTTTTTCCCTAATGCGCTCAAAATAACTTTTTACAATTTCCTCAGATGTTATTTCATTTTTTTCTAATTTGTCCACTAATTCATGAACAGTTAATTCATAAAGTTCCATTTTTAAGCATTCCTCCTTTAATTAATCACTTTTGGAATTTGAAACATTCCTTCCTCTTGCGTTGGTGCATTTTGCAACAAAATATCTCGATTTTCAAATGCCACCACTTCGTCTTTTCTAAATACATTTTTTTGCTCTGCTGCACCAATGGTTTCATCTATATTCGATGTATCTAATTGATTAATCATTTCTGCATAGCTCAAAATTTCCTGCATATCTTGCGTATATCTGTCAATTTCGGCATCTGTTAAATGAAGCATTGCCAATTTTGCTATATGAATAATCTCTTCTTTAGAAATATCTGCCATTTTTTTTCCCTCCTTAAATTTTCTCTTATTCTTGCATTATATAACGAATTTCAAAAAATTACAATAAAAAATTTAAGATAAACACAAAAAAGGAGAATTTTTCATTCTCCCTTCCTGCGATATTCAAATTCACACAATTTTCAGTCATTAATGATAGTAAAAAATCATAGCTAATAAACTGATAATCGCGACCATAAGTGCAATTGCTCCAATAAAAAGATTGATTTTTTTTTCATTTTCAAACTTTATCAACCATTTTTGATATAAGACAACTCCAATATAGCCCCCTAAAACATTTAGGATAATATCGTCTATATCTCCAACACCTTTTTTAAACGTATATTGTACGATTTCCACCACTAAACTTGTTAGAAAGGCCCAAAAAGTGGCTTTTTTCTGGCTTTTCTCATGCATAAAAATCATACCATAAATCCCCAACGGCACAAACAAAAGAATATTTCCAAACAAATTGCTAAAAACAAAAATATGAAAAATATTTCTTGACAAGAAACTACTAATTGTATGAAACGGAATAAGATTTATGGTTCTCGTCGGATGGGTGGCTCGAAATAATATCGCAAGCGACATGATTGCATAAAACGCAAAAATACTATAAAATATGATTTTATGCAATATATGGCGTTTTTTCTCCATATTTCAATCTCCTTATGACTTCATTACTTCTGCACAGTCGTGGCACAAGGTTGGATAATCGCTATCTTCTCCCACAGTTGTTGAATATTGCCAACAACGCTCACATTTTTCGCCATCTGCTTTTTTGACTTCCACACCAATGCCAACTTCCTCGTCCTGATTTCTTCTATTTTCGCTAATCTCTAATTCGGAAACCATACAAATTTCTTTCAATATTGCCAAATTATTTTTGATAAAATCATGTTCTTCCGCTTCTGCATACAAAATCACTTTTGCTTCTAAAGATAGCCCAATCTTCTTTTCAGCTCTTGCAACTTCTAATTTCTTGGCAACTGCCTCTTTTACTTTGATTAATCTTTCCCATTTTAATTCCAATGTTTGATTTTCAAATTTTGCATTTACTTTTGGATAAAAGTCAAGCATTACGCTCTCACGATTTTCACCATTTTTATGTGGCATATGCTGCCAAATCTCTTCTGCCGTAAAACAGATCATTGGTGCCAAAATACGAACCAAACCAGACAGAATTTCATACATCGCTGTTTGCGCTGCTCTTCTTTCCACACAATCTGCACGATATGTGTATAACCTATTTTTGATAATATCCAAATAGAACGAACTCATATCGACTACGCAAAATTGGTTTAACGCACGATACGCAATGTGAAAATCATACGAATCATAGGCCTTTGTACAATCTTTAATCAAGCGATTTAATTTTGTCAAAGCCCATTTGTCAATCTCTAACAAATCTTCATATGGAACGGGGTTATTCACATCAAAATCAGAAATATTTCCTAACATATATCTAGCTGTATTTCTAATTTTACGATACACTTCTGTCACTTGCTTAATAATATCTTTTGACACACTGATATCCGATTTATAATCAGATGCCAACACCCAAAGTCTCAAAACATCAGCGCCTGACTGACTAATTACATCTTTGGGCTCAATTCCATTTCCCAAAGACTTCGACATTTTTCTACCTTTTTCGTCAACCGTATAACCATGTGTCAAAACTTCTTTGTATGGCGCTTTTCCTTTTGTGGCAATCGAAGTCAAAAGCGAAGATTGGAACCAACCACGGTATTGGTCACTTCCTTCCAAATATAAATTCGCTTCTGGAAGTCCGCGCTCCGCTAAAACAGATTCGTGCGTTGAACCAGAATCAAACCACACATCCATAATATCCGTTTCTTTGACAAATTCTGTGCAGCCACATTCACATTTGGCATTTTCTGGCATCAATTCTTTGACATCCATATCAAACCATGCGTTAGAACCTTTTTCCGCAAAGATTTTTTGCACTTTTTCCAAAGACTCAGGCGTTACGTACTCTTTTTCGCAATCCTTGCAATAAAATACTGGAATTGGAACACCCCATGTACGCTGGCGCGAAATGCACCAATCGTTTCTTTCTTCCACCATTTTCGTAATTCTTTCTTCGCCCCAAGCAGGATACCATTTCACATTTTTGATTGCTTCTAATGTCTCTTTGCGAAAACCGTCCACGGAAGCAAACCATTGCTTGGTCGCTCTAAAAATTACTGGCTTTTTGCATCTCCAACAATGTGGATAAGAGTGATTTACTTTCTGGCTAGCAAGCAATAAGCCATTTTCTTCTAGCCAATTGATAATTGTTTTATCTGATTTGGCATAAAATTGCCCTGCAAATGGTCCTGCTTCCTTGGTTTGATGCCCTTTTCCATCTACACAAACCACAATTTCTAATCCGTTTTTCAAACCGCACAAATAATCCTCTTTACCATAGCCCGGAGCCGTGTGAACCGCACCTGTACCAGTTTCCAGCTCGACCAAAATCGTGTCATCTGAACCTAACACAACTCTGGAATCTCTGTCAAAAAATGGATGTTTACAAATTACGCCTTCTAGCTCTTTTCCTTCCAATTCTTGCACCGTTTTATACTCTTTTATGCCAGCAATTGTCATAACTTTTTCAACTAATTCAGTTGCCACAATTACTTTTTCTTTGCCAATGTCCACAATGCTGTATTTAAAATCTGCACCTACTGTAATTCCCATATTTCCCGGAAGTGTCCAAGGCGTTGTTGTCCAAATGACAATACAGGTATCTTTTTCGGCAAATTTTCCTTTCGCATCTTTAACTGGAAATTTCACATAAGCAGTCATGGAATCAACATCTTTATATTCAATTTCTGCTTCAGCTAAAGCTGTCTCGCAATCGGTGCACCAATACACTGGTTTTAGCCCTTTATAAATGTAGCCTTTTTTAAACATATCGCCAAAAACACCAATTTGTTTGGCTTCCATTTGTGGCTGATACGTGATGTATGGATTTTTCCAGTCTCCCAAAACACCAAGTCTCTTGAAACCTTCGATTTGCTTATCTTTGTATTCTTGCGTAAATTGCTTGCAAGTATCTCGGAACTCAGAAACTGGAATTTCGTCTCGATTTAGACCTAATTTCTCAATTGCCTTTTTTTCCGTTGGCATACCATGTGTATCAAAACCGGGAATATATGGCGTATCAAATCCTTGCAAATTTTTATAACGAACAATCGTGTCTTTCAAAATTTTATTTAAAGCATGACCAAGATGAATTTCGCCATTGGCATAAGGAGGTCCATCGTGCAATATAAATGGCGTTTTTCCCTTATTTTTTTCTAACATTTTTTCATACAAATCGTTTTCAAATACTTTTTGAGCGATTTTGGGCTCATTTTCTGGCAAATTTCCTCTCATCGGAAAATCTGTTTTTGGCAAATTTAGCGTTTTCCCATAATCTACTTTATCTTCAATCATTTTTATTCCTCCTTTTGAATTTCTTATATCAAAAAAGCATTTCCCCTAAAAAATAGGACGAAATGCTTTTATTTCCGCGGTACCACCTAAATTAGAAATTTTCCATCAGAAAATTCCTCTCTTCATTTTCTTTTAACGCAAGATTTACGGATTTTCTTACTCAAAATAGGTGGATCAAGACCACATCCCTACTTCTTCAGATTTTCAGAAAATCAACTCTAAGGTGATAATGCATAATTTATTCTCTTACCAAAATTTCAGCAACCATTTGGCTCTCTAAAAGTTTTACGGTTATGCATCGTGTCCTTTTCTTTGTTTTTATCATTTTTATTATATTATCATAAATTCTCGGCTGTGTCAATTTATTTTTAAAGTTTTTTGAAAAAATACTTGCATTTTTAAAATATTTGTGTTAAAATTAGTAAAGTAAATTTATAATGTCAAATTATGGGAGGTGCAAAAATGCCAAATATTAAATCTGCTATTAAAAGAACTAGAGTTATCGAGACAAAAACACGTAGAAATAAAATGATAAAATCAGCTACTAAAACAGCTGTTAGAAACTTTTCAGAAGTTGTTGAAGCTGGCGATAAATCAAAAGCAGAAGAAACTTTCAAATTAGCTGTCAAAAAAATTGACCAAGCTTGTTCAAAAGGTGTTATCAAAAAAAATACAGCTTCTAGAAAAAAATCTGCTTTGGCAAAAAAATTAAATACTGTAAAATAATCGCCTGTTCAAGACGATTATTTTTTTCCAATTATTTCATTTGCAATTTGCCTTCTAAAATGTTACGATTAATTTAACATGATTAAATATTAAAAAATTTAAAATTTTTACTTTTAGGAGGTTTTCTATGCTGCATTTTATTGATAAATATAAACCTTATTTTGAACCCAAATCCATCCACTTAATTCAGCAATGTTTTATCGTCTCTATCATTACTTGCTTAATTGGCGTGTTGCTGCTTTCTTTTTACAACACTTATTACATATCGATTAATCTTTATCGAGCAAGTATTATTATTTATCGAACAGGACTTATGATTGGCTTATTTCCTGTCGCCTTTGCTTTAGTGATTGGAAAATGGAAAAAAGAAAATAGTTAAAAAAAGCGTGAGAAATTTTGCTTTGCAAAATTTCACTCGCCTATATTTGATAAAATAACTCATATTTTCTAAAATAATTATATTATAAAAGCGAGTGAAATTTTTGACAAAGCAAAAATTTCTCACGCTTTCGTTTTTATTCTATTTCTGAAAAGTATTCATGAATGCGAATCATCAGTTCTGCTTTGGCATCTTCCAAAGAAAAGCCTTCTAGCTGGGCGCCAGCAAGTGTGATGTGCCCGCCACCGCCTAATTTTTCCAAAATGATTTGCACATTAATATCACCAATCGAACGTCCGCTAATGAACACTTTTTCGCCAATTTTGCCTAGCACAAAAGACGCTGTAATATCACTAATTGTCAGCAATTCGTCCGCTGCTTTGGCACAAATCAAATTGGCGTTTTCATCCTCTACATTATCGTAAACTGCAATCGCAATGGTATCATTTATGATTTCCACACTTTTTACAATTTCTGCGATTACATTATAACTTTCCAAATCTGCTTGGAACCATTTTTTGACACGAATGATATCGACCCCAAATTTTCTAAGATACGCCGCTGCTTCAAAAGTTCTCACACCAGTTTTAAACGTAAAATCTTTGGTGTCTACCATAATTCCGCCATACAAACTTTCCGCTTCCAGCAATGTCAATTTTACGTCATCTGCCGCATATTGGATGATTTCTGTCACAAGCTCCGCTGCTGAAGATGCATACACTTCGTGGAATGAAACAAGCGCATCTGTAATTGCTTCTGGCGCTT
Organism: uncultured Clostridium sp.; assembly: GCA_947571115.1. Taxonomy (GTDB): domain Bacteria; phylum Bacillota; class Clostridia; order TANB77; family CAG-508; genus Scatovivens. The sequence continues at coordinate 71,233 of CANOWW010000007.1, read as the reverse complement.
TCCTATGATGATCAATCACAATTCGTCTTTCGATTTTTTGCAACAACTCTGGAAATTCCACATAATTTTCTTTATGTGTATCTACAATAATCAACAATGTGTTCGGCTGTATCATTTCCTCTGCTTCTTCCTCAGAAATAATGACCCCTTCGTAATCTGGGTTTTCACTAAAACTGTTCAAAAATTTGCCTAACGATTTTCCTTTTGGTTCTGATACAATATAGGCTTCTTTTTCCAACGTTTTTACCAAACGATACATACCAAGCCCAGAGCCAATGGCATCAATGTCAATATGATTGTGTCCCATAATCAGCACATTGTCTGACTCTTTTATCAAATTAGCAATAGAACCCGCTACTGTTCTTGCTTTGACCTTTGTTCTTTTTTCCACTTCTATGGTATTTCCGCCATAGAATTTATATTTTCCATCTTTACGAATAACGGCTTGGTCGCCACCACGCCCTAGCACAATATCCATCGCTGCTAGCGCTGATTTGTATTTTTCAAAATTACTATTTCCTTCATTTGAAATCGCAATACTCAAAGTCACTTTGATGTCCGAATTTTCATTCATACTTTTGACTTTATCTAGTACGCTGACTTTTTCTTTTTCAATGCCAGCCAAATACTGCTGTTCAAAAATATACAAAAATCGGTCCCTTTCTGTTTTGACAATCAGTCCCCCAGTTTCTCTGGCCCAATCCATAATCATTCGCTCCACACTCGTGACTAATTCCGCTCTTTCTTCTGGCATGGCACGTTGCATAACTTCTTCGTAATTGTCAATCATGGCAATCCCAATGCACAATTTCGAGCTATTATATAGGTCGAACAAATCATTGTATTTCGTATCATCAATAAAATACATGGTCAGTTGATATTCGCGCTGTTTTCTTTTATCTTTTTTCTTGCTTTTGGAAACACCGCAATAAATTTTGTAGAATTTGTCCTCGATGTTAAACTGTTTGGTCAAATAATTATTTTTGTCAAATTCTTGGCCTGATTGTTCATATTCTTTTTCAATATTTAACTTGATTTCCTTCAAAATGGGATTAAGAGAAGTCGCAACATCCACATCTTTAAAAATATGAATAAAGCTTTTGCTCTTCCAAATAATATTTCCGTCTGTCTCAATCAACAATAACGGAATTGGAGAATTAATTAAATTGTTGCGATTGGCAACATTCATATCGGTTGTGACCTCTTGAATGTGATTGACAATCTCCAGTTTTCTTTTGTCATTTGACCATATTGCATACCCCAACAAAAGAGCACATAAAATAATTGAAGGCACAATAAACCTTTTATCATACATACAAATTAAAATGCAAAGCAATATAATCACAAGTAAATAAACATTAAACTTTAAATTCATTTTATCCAAAATTTCTTGACTTTTTTTGGGCATAAAATCTCCTTTTAAAATAAAATAACTAATTAATTATACCACATCTTGCCAAATTTGTCAAATTTGGATTAAAATAAAATTCACACAATTTTCACAATTCGGTCATCAAGAAAACATAATTATGTGTCTATTTTTGCAAATATTGCACATATTCTTCTAAACACATACCCAATTCGTTCATTTTGCTAGCATGTTCTTTACCCACATAACGCCAATGCCACGGCTCATAATCTACTTTTGTAATTGCTTCCTTTTCTTTTGCATAACGTAGCACAAATCCATAATTTTCTGCATTTTCCTGTAGCCATTGAAAACCTGCTGTCTTATCAAAATCATAATCCACATAGTTAAAATCAACGGCTAGTCCCAAATTATGCTCACTGGTCCCCGGTTTATTAATTGTTTGAAGCACCAACTCTTCTGCCTCTTCGCGCGTTTTTCCTTTTCCCATATATTCCTTAACTCTGCGCTCAAATACGTCTTCCTGCTTGTCTACACTTCGATAGGCTGATTGCACCCAAACATTGGTAATTCCATCCTTTTTCATCTGGTTCATCATTTGTTTTAACTCGTCAATCGCTCTGCTATCAAACTTCCTAATTTTATCAATACTCGTTAATTCCGGATTAAAATCCTCTGGTAAAGTATGCTCATGATTTACTAAAATTAGGCGCCAATCATCAATCGTCTTTGGCTCTTTTTTTTCTGGCATAACTACATTTTCTACAGAAATCTCATTTTCATGGTTTCCTGTTGGTTCTTCCTTTTCAGGCACAAAATATTCCTGTTTTTTTGCCTTGATTTTTCCAATCACAAACACCAAAGCCACTATTAAAATGACCAAACTTAACAATCTCAGTTTTTTAATTCTTATTTTCCTACGTTTTTTACTTTTCATATTTTACTTCCTAATTATTTTTGTATCTTTTTTTTCTAATTAACACAAACGGCGTTTGTTGCTTGCCTTGCCCTGCTGGATTGTCTCTTATCAGTGCTTTTAATGCCTTTTCTGATAACTGAATATCTTTCGATTTTCCTAAAATTTCTTGTCCAAAATCATTGGAGTCAACAATCATGCAACTGATTCCTAATTTTTCTTTGATTTCATTACAAACCGCTTCTGGATTTTCTGGAATTTCAATCCCAATATCGCGATATTCGTCCCAAGCGCCATCATAAAATCCATCCAAGCCAGCTACTTCCTGTCCAACTATTTTGTAAAATATACCTTTGATGCCAAATAATTTTGTAACTCCACTGAAAACACTTGCTATCAACACTCTGCACAAGCCTACTTTATTTATCGCATATTGCATATTAATTGCCATGCCAACTCCGTAACCACCACGATTTTTCTGGCAAGCAAACTTGGACAAAAAATTCGCCCAAAAACCAATTTTAATATCTTCTCTTCGCACCACACGATTTTGACACAAAGCAATTATTTTTTCACTACTTGCTATTATATCATCTTTTTCATAAATTGGATATACATATTTTTGAAAAAGTTCTAAATAATTTTCGCCTTGTTTGACAAACTCTGTTTTTATCGCATGTCTTAAATAAATTTCTCCTCCCATTTCAATTTCTACTTTTTTTCCTTCATTCGCCACAAATTTCATACAAACCTCCTACTATTTTTCTAAATAGTAGCATACCATTGTATCAAACTTGTTTTCAGTTTGTATCCAACTTGTATCTATTCTGCCTTTTCTACCATTTCATAATAAGAATTACTTCTCACAGGGCAAATTGTTAACCTACACTGCTCTTCTGTTTCAACTAGCACAACTTCTAGCTGAGCCTTTTCTGATTTTAGACTATTATTTTCTAATTTCCAATCATCAATAATATACAAATCCAGATACTTGACAAAATTTTTCTTGATTTCCTGCATATCCTCCAGCAGACTATCTTTTGGAAAAATGATAGTCAAAATTTTTCCAGTTTTATTTTCCCTCTCAACTTCTATTTCACTATTCTTAAAATAGTAATGTTTGGTTTTATAATCCTCTTCCTCATTTGCATAAATCTTTTCCAAAACATAAGCTGAATTCTGTTCCTCTTCGCCAAGTGTCAGATTTTTCAATACATTCCCTTTTTCTAATTTGGCCATTTCATTTTTCAATTCTGCAAAAGTAGCCTCATCTTCTATTTTTGTAGTGGAAATAATCTCACTAGGAGCAACATCTATATTATTTCCATTTGCATAATAAACCACTTTTTCTTTTTTCTGTATTGCCAAATTTCGATAATATCCTTCCATATCGTGAATAGCTCTCACTAAATAAATCTTTTCAGCCTGTACATCAATTTTACTTTTCGGTTTTGCGATAGCACAGATTTGCCTTTCAATTCTAAAATCCTCCACCCCAAACAACAGATTCGGCACCAAAAAAGAACACAAAATCATCACAAAAACAACCAAAATAATTCCTCTATTTTTCACTTAGTTACCTCCAATTCAAAAAATACTTTTGTCCCCACATTTTCTTCACTTTCAATTTGGATTTGCGCATGATGGAATGCCAAAATTTTTTTGCACAAAGAAAGCCCAATTCCAGTCCCACCATTTTGCCTGCTGCGCGATTTATCTACCATATAAAAATCCTCTGTCACTCGCGCCAAATGCTCCTTTGGAATTCCTCTTCCGTTGTCGAGCACAGAAATTCTGTATTTGCCATTTTCTAAACGTTCCCCAAAAATCGCAATTTTTTTATCTTTGGGTTCTGCTTTTTTCGCATTTTGCACTAAATTTCGTATGACCACTTCAAGCAAACTTTGGTCAATTTCTACTTCTGCTTCTTGCAAATTGAGTCCTAATATTACGTCCCCCCATTCTATTTTTTTTATCATTTTTTCCAAAAATACTTTTATGTTGACAGATTTAAACTCTATTCTATCCTCCGTCAATTCCATCAATGCCAACAATTTATGCGAAAGTTCCTCTAGCCTTTTCGCCTCTGAATAAATATAATTCAAAGCTGTTGACGTCACTTTTTCCTCACACTTTTTAAGCCTTAATAAATCCGAATACCCGATAATAGCCGTCATAGGTGTTTTGATTTCATGCGAAAAACCTGTGATAAAATCGTCTTTGGCTTGAATGGACTGTTCGAGAGAATGCATCTTATGTTCGATTTCATCTGCCATTTTATTGAAACTTTTCGCTAATTCCCCAATTTCGTCATTTGTTTTTACAAGAGCTCTTTCGTTAAATTCCCCAGAAGAAATTTTTTTGCTTGTTTCATTCAAAACTTCAATTGGTCTGGTCAAAAATCTTGCAAAAAGCAAAATAAAAATCGAAGCAACAACCAAAATGACAACATCCATGTACAACATTTCCATCAGTTGCCTTTCTCTGATTTGATAAATGACCTCCACATCATAAAAATGGATCATATAAATTTCCTTATTATTAATCGACCAACGTGAAAAAAATAGCATATAATGCTTGTCTCCTATTTTTCGAATACCGTAATTATCAATTTCTTGATAAAAAAATTCGTCAATCGCCACCTTTTCTATTTCGTCAAAATTCCCAAAAATCATTTCTTGGTTATCCGTAAAAACCGCCACTTTTCCAGCATCATTTTCCATATACGAATACAAAGATTGAATAGATTGCACAATTTTTTCATTGGTTACCTCTTCCCCTAACTGAATATTATTAATCATATTACTTTCCAGCGAATAGCGCTCCAGACGATGCTGGTTTGTGTTCTGCTCCACACTGCTTTCAATGGAATATTTAAAATTTTGCCTGACTACCATAAAGCGACTGCATGACAAAATCACAGCAATCATCAAAATAATGCTCAAATCCAATTTTACCCAAAACTTCATTTTACACCTCTAACCTATACCCAATGCGATACACTGTTTTAATCTTGTCTTTCCAGCCCAACTTTTTCCTCAATCTTTGAATATGCAAATCCAGCGTTCGTGTCTCAAATTCAAGTTCTTCGCCCCACACTTTTTCAAAAATCACGTCTCGATAAAGCGCCATATTTTTATTTTGGACAAGCAACAACAACAAGTCAAATTCCTTTGGCGTTAGTTCAATTTTCTCATTTTCTTTTTTCACACTCCTCGCCATCACATTAATCACAACATTTTCTATTTCAATACAATCACTCGTTTTGTGAAATCTGCGCAAAACCGCTTCCACACGCGCTATTAACTCTCCCATTTCAAACGGCTTGGTAATATAATCATCTGCACCCTGCATCAGCCCCTTGATTTTATCTTTTGTTTGACTTTTGGCTGTTATAAAAATTACAGGAGTTTGTGTCGTCTGCTTGATATACTCCAACAATTCATAGCCATCGATTTTCGGAAGCATAATATCCAACAAAACCAAATCATAGTTTTTTTGCTCGAGCAAATCTGCTGCCATTTCCCCATCACTTGCGCACTCGCATTGGTATCCTTGCGCGCTTAGGCTAATTTTAAGCAAATCACAAATCGCGATTTCATCCTCCACAATTAAAATTCGGTTCATTTCTATCCTCCCGATTTTATTATAACAGAAAAATGTATCCAACTTGTAAATTTTTTGCAAAAAAACCGAAAAGCCCAGAGAAGAAATATTCTCCCCTGAACTTTTCGGTTATCTTACCCATTCTACACCAGCAGCCACATTCCGAGCTCTTCGTCATACTGCACCCCGACTTCAGATGTCAGAGTGACTAACGGACGAATTCCGTAGAGGTCGTCGTAGACGTAGTAGTGGGTGGCGTTACCGCTGTGGTCCACAAACCACGCGTAGGAGCCGCAAGTCGAAGCCAGCCAGTATCCCCGACAGTCATTCCATATATCTTTATGTGGAACAAATAACTTTTTGGGTCTCTCCAAGTTAATCCATCCATCATTTGGAGATACTTTTTGCTGTGGATTCATTACGTTCCAACAGCCGCAAAACTGTTTCAATGTAGGTCCCCCTGCTGCTTTTGCTCCTGGAATACCAGCGGCAAACATTTCCCACTTGAGTGGATCTTTCATCCAAGCAACCAAACCTTCCACTTCCGAGCTACTATAGACCGTATACTCTCCTACTTTTTTTACAGAATATCCTGTCATGTCCAGAAGGTTCGTTGGAACATAGTCCGCCGCAATTAAATTGGACTTTTCTCCATCAAAAAACAGCTTCCATTTCTCCACGCCTCCTGCCTCGTAGCTCACTTTGAGTTTCTTACCTTCAAGGTCCTCTGCCCTCAATTCTGTTGCTAAAATCTTCCGTTCTGCCATTTTTTCTCCTTTCTTCCTTATCAGGAAAAATGTTTTGTTCAAATGTTTCTATATTTATATTATAGCATAATTTACATAATTTGTCAAGTTTGGCATGCTGAATTTCAGGGTAATTTCAAAATAAAGTCCGACAAAGATAAAAAATAAATGCAGTTTTTCATTCTGCATTCTTGTTTTTTATATAATTTGCTGCATTCTTCCATAATAAACGTATCCAACTTGTAAATTTTTTGCAAAAAAACCGAAAAGCCCAGAGAAGAAATATTCTCCCCTGAACTTTTCGGTTTTATTCCTTATGCAGTTTTAATACTCACTTAGAAATACTCGATTTCCAGATTGTAGCAGTCTTCAAAAGCATCTTTTGCCACTGCCGTGTTTCTGGAAAGTTTTACCTTTCTCAATTTTTTACATGTGGAAAATGCTTTACTTCCAACTTTCTTTACTGCTTCGGACAAATATACTTCTTCCAATCCTGCTGCAAAAAATGCCAATTCCTTTATTTCCTCAAGATTATCTGGCATTTCTATCCTTTTCAAACATTTACATCCAGCAAAAGCTTCTTCCTCGATTAGGAACAAGCTCTGTGGAAATTCCACAGTTTCTAGCGCATTACAGCACCAAAATGCTTCCTTTTGAATGGTCTGAATCCCTTCAGGAATTAAAACTTTTGTTATGTCTTCCCGATAAACAAAAGCTTGTTTCCTGATGTAATTCTGCTCACTCGGCAAATTTACTATTTCTTTTCCTCCATCTTTTCTTTCAAGTATAAGCATAAAACTCTCCTTCCTGCGTTTACTTAACTTGCTATAACAAGTTATTGTTGACATACAACTATTTTTCTATTATTATAATATATCTTTTATTATTTGTCAATTTACAAAAAAAACGCAGACTTTTGCCTGCATTTTGTTTTTATATAATTTGCTGCATTCTTCCATAAACTAGATTAGTCCAACCTGGATTAACTGGGCAAAATCTTGTACGCACAGCTTCTAAGGTCTTACCATAATAAAATCTTCCTCGCTCAGACAAATAGTTAGTGTGCAAAGTATTGGCTGCTTTTTCCAAGCCAATTTCCACAGAGGCAAATTGCAAAAGTGAACCACCTTTTCCCATTAAACTGATGTAATTGTGAGTTCTTCTATGGTTGTCCGCAATTGTCCAACCTGATTCTGCTGAAATCAACCCACAGAAAAAGATTTCGTTAATTTGATATTTTTCACATAAATCATAAATAGTGCCTGCATTTTGCTCAAAAAAACCCGACGTATCTGCTCGTACACCTGCTATCAAAGCAATAAAGTCATCTCTTGAAACATTACACCTTACAGTCAAGTCCATGTCTTTTGAAATCTTGATTTCGTCAACAGAATTGTACATTGCACGCTCACGCGCTTTGGCATATCTGGAAACTACTTCTTCGCTTGCAACTTCACGTCTTGGTGTATAAGCTGCAATAAGAGTTTCGGTATCAATCGTATTGGCTATTTCAAGCGGTTCTTCTACCTTCGTCATTGCTGCCATTTTTTCAGTAACCGTTTCTTTCTGAAATATCCCCACCGCAATTCCGATTACAAATATCAAAAAAGTTAGTATTATCAATATTCTTATGTTTTTAATACTTCTCTTGTTTTCCATTTTTTTCTCCTTTTTGTGATACGAGATGATTATATCATGAAAAAAAAGTGTTGTCAAATGAGAAAAATTTATTTGAAAAATCAAGTTTTTTGTGATATAAAATAGAATAAGTGAGGTAACATATGAAAGAAATTATAGATAAATTAGAAAATTTTAATAAGGAAAGAGACTGGGACCAATTTCATTCTCCAGAAAATTTAGCTAAATCAATTTGCATTGAGGCTGGCGAATTGCTAGAGTGTTTCCAGTGGGATAGTGAAAATTATAATCGTCAAGAAGCCGTCGAGGAATTAGCGGATGTATTTACTTACTGTTTCCAAATGGCAATGAAATTAGAGGCTAACCCAAAACAAATTATTTTAGATAAATTAGAAAAAACAAAGAAGAAATATCCTGTCGAGAAATCAAAAGGTAGTAGTAAAAAATATAATAAATTATAAAAATATTAGGAATTTTTTTGATTCTCTTGACATATAATGAAATATACGTTATAATAATTTAGCGTGTGACAAAATGATATATTCGGCGCTATAGCCAAGTGGTAAGGCACGAGTCTGCAAAACTCTGATCCCCGGTTCAAATCCGGGTGGCGCCTCCAAAAACTAGAAAAAACAATGAAAGTTATTAAGTTTCATTGTTTTATTATTATTTTTTATCAAATTGCATTAAAAAATATTTTAACTACAAAAAGCAATTATAAAAATTCAATAAAAGTTTTAGTATATTAATTTAAGAAGTATCCAAATAATATTTTTTAATTTTATCAAATCCACGTTTGTAAACAATGTTATTTCTATACTTGTCTAATTATATAATATCGTTGGTCTTTATCAATTAAATTTATCCAATCTAGCAAAACCTTTTGTCTAAGTAATATTCTAGCAGTAATTTTATTTCCGTTTTTATCCTCTAACATCATCATACCATTTTCAAAAAAATATGTATTTCCATGAGCAAAACTATTTCTTATATGTTCTAATAAAATTTCTCCTTCTCCTTTTTTGGCTTTGGGTTTATTTTCATCTTCTATATAGTATGGAGATATAAATACAGCTTTAGGAGTATCTATATCTTTTAAACCATCATCAAAAAATAAATTAAATCTTTTTAATGTTCCTTCAATTTTATCTGCTAGTAACATTTTATAATTCTCATCACTAAAACTTGCTAATAATTTCATTTCTTTTAATGGTATATTTTTATATCCATAATCCTCTTGTATTTTTCTTCTTTGACTAGCTGAGTCTGTTAGCGCTTTTGTAACATAAAATTCCCATATTACTTTAATCTGTTCATCATTAAATTTACTCTTGTTTATAGATTTTTTATATTCTACTAATTCCATAAAAGTTTCCCCCATAATTTAATAACTAAATTTCTAGTTATTAAAATTATTATAATATGCGTTTTTACATTTGTCAAATATTAAAGGATAACTTGTTATTAATTCAAATTTGACAAATCCATAATTTTATGTTACTATATATAATATGTATTGTATATTCAATACAAAAATTTTCATTCCAATAAAAACAGGAGGTATTAACAATATGAATGAAATGAATTTATTACAAGAGCTTTCCCCACTTCGGATTTTCGACAATAATACTGGGGAATTTGAAAAACTGCTTCAACAATTTCCAAAACTCAACTCTACTTCAGAGTTAGCAACAAAAGTCGCCGCTAGCCCTGCTCAAATCTTCCTAGCACCAGCAGAAACACTAGACGATTTTCTGAAAGAAAAATTTTCTGACATCGGAATTGCCGAATTCATGCAGATTTACACCAAAATGCACGTCGGCGAGGCATTTTGCCTCCCTGTTGTTACACCTATTGTAACTTGCCTTTTCGGTAGCTTTGATGTCTCTGATTTGCTTTCTCAGATGCTGGTCGACTATCAATCGATCCTGAAGCAAAATGCTTTCGGCAGTACATTTTTAAACTTGCACACAGATGCAACATACAAGTTCACTCTGCTTCATGTAACTGGTCTGAAAAAAAACAAAAAGCAATTTTATTCAGGCTACCATCATGAAACAGAACATTTTCATTTCTTCCTGAAATCTTCTGCTCAATTTGATTTGACAGTGATTTACGAAGAAATGTAACAAAAACAACCCCAGCACAGAGCCACTCGGTTCTTTGCTGGGGTTGTGCTAAATATTCAAAAAAGGCCCATAAATTACCGCATATATAATCACAGCAACAACTAGCATGACCAAAAAATATATCGCTTTGTTACTCGATTTTTTATAAAATAGAATCCCCAATATTAGAGCACTTATCCAGTCAAACAGCACTTGAAACAAGTACGTTTTATGCTCTAGAAAGTAGATTAGCGTTGCGGTTCCTTCTGCCAATAGGGCGCTCACTGGCAATGCCAACAAAACAGAACGCAATTTATTTTCTTGGTTCCAAAAATACAATACATATCCACCAATACCACAAATCCCTGATAAAACCAAATAGGTAATGCATAAACTGGTTTTAAAACCGCCATTATCAAACTTGCTCCAAAACTGTCCTAAAACATATTGTGACACATAAAAGCTGATTGTCATTCCAACCATATACAAAAGCACATTCAATCCAGCGTTTTTATGAGAAGAACTGTACCTGACAAGCACTGTCACGCTCACAATCCAAAATCCAAATAATGTCGCTATGGACTCAAATGCCCATAAACCGCCTGCTGGCAACAAATCCGTAAGCCTTGTGAGAATTCCAACAACTACTCCTACTAAAAATATTTTGCTATAAGAAATTAATTTATCTTGCAACATCGCTTTCCCCCCCTATCCAATTGACCATAAAACCAAAAATATCGCACAAACTATCGCCACAACAGCAAACGTAAAAAGTGCCATTGTTTTGACATATTTTTTATCTTGATTTTTCGCAAAAAGCACAAATAGCAAAACAAAGCCAACTAAATCAATCATTAATTGCATAAAATTCGAGCGCCATTTGACAAAAACATCTAGCAAATCTAGTCCCTCAATTCCTAACAATATCAGCGGAACAGAGCACAAAAAAGCATTTCGTCTTTTGTTCAGCAAACCACTATAAAACGCCGCGACTACTGAAAAAGCTAGCCACAGAATAAATTGCTTGCCATAAAAAATACCGTTTTTGGCGTACAAAAATAGATAATACGAAACACACATAAATGCCATGTACAAAAAACTGCTTAGCCAAGCATCTTTTTGGTTTTCGGCCGTGATAGCAATCAAGGTCACTGTCAAAATCCAGAAACCATATCTTGCCGCTAAATCCGAAAATGCCCAAAAACTTATTGGATTGAAACTTCTTGTGTATCCTGTTACTAATCCTATCACTATTCCGATTACAATCATTCCAAACTTTTTAATCACTGCAATTCCCTTTCACTTTATCTTTTATTGGATTATAACATAAAAAAATAAAACCGTCAAATGCCTAAAATTTCTAGCATTTGACGATTTTCATTTCAGAGAAACTATTCGAGTGTTGCAAGATATTCCCTTGCAATCATTCTCATACAGTCCGATACTCCTCCAGCCCATTCCCGATTTGGATCTGGCTGGCAGTACAAAATATTAATCCCCATTAAACTCTTGCCATTATAATACTTCCCATTCACTGGCAAATAATTTCCAGCAAGATTACTCGCTACTGCCTCAATTCCTGCATACTCACTCTCATAAGAGAAGTAGGAACCGTCATTCTTTCTCTGAGACGAAAAATTATTCGCCTCTATCGGATCCGCTGCCCAGCCTGACTCCCAAGCACAAATCCCTGGCAGCAAAAATTCATTAAGCCCATATTTTTCAGAAAGTTCCCATAAAAAGTCCGCATTGTTCCGAAAAACTGAGGCATTTCCATACGGTATAGAGTACATGATTTGCCGAAAGTGCTCTTTCGAGATACCCATACGTCCAGACACATCCGCATATCGAGAAAAAGAATGATAAAAACTTCTCACACTCTCAATCTCTTGACGGCGCTTCTCTAAAGCCTCTTCGTATTCTTTTCTGAGCTGCTGGTAAATTTTCAAACGCTTTCGCTCAGATTTCAAAGAAAGCTTCAAGCTCTCAAACTGTCTCGGGTATTCCGAGAAGCACTCTTTTAAGCGCTTCATCTGAGAAGCAATTTTAGCTTCTAATTTTTCTGCCTGTTCTGGATGTTCTGTTAAAGCAGATAGAGAATTCAAATTATCCGAGATTTTTGCCAGCTTTACTGACAATTTTCCCTCTACCGTCATCTCCTGCATTGTCGAAACAAAGTTTTCTGCCTGAATTCTCGCTTTCTCTTCTGCCTTTACAGCCTCTTCCATCAGTTTTTGCGCTTCCATATTACGCTCAACTTGCTGCATTCTTCCCCAAAAAACAAAAGAATCAATCTGTTCTTGCAGAGAAATCTCCTCTGTTTTGGGTTCAAAATTCAGCAATTCTTCCAATGCTGTTTGTTCTGCCTTTTCCTGTGGTTGCCGCTGAGCGGCTGAACAAACCACTGGAGTAGTTACTAAACCAGCAACAAGAGCCATTGACATTACGCTTGTAAATGAAACTTTCGTAGTGTTTTTTACTGCTCTTTCTCGGCGCTTCCGTGCCAGAATATCTTGACTATCTACCTCACCTCCAAAGAAATAATACAAATCTTTCATCTTTGATGACATTTTCTCTCCTCCTACCCCCGCAAGTGCGGAGGAATTTTTCTAAAGTTTTTTGATAAAAGTTTTTTTGCGCGCAGCAAAAAAACTATGGTACTTAATATCATTATACCATAGTTTACCATATTTTGCAAGTGTTATGTCAATTTTTTACTTTAAAACCCAAATTTTGCGATTTTCTTTGATTTGTTCGTAATTTTCATGCAAGAATTTTCGCAAATAATCGTCATAACCCGAAATTTCCCACGCTTTTAAATCTTCGTCATACACCACAAGTTTTGGCTTTTTTCTTGTTAAATCGTCAATCGTATCCAGCTCATACCAATCCATATACCACGGCAAAATAAAGCCCAAACGATTGATTGGCAGTCTATTTTTATAAATCAAATACACAGAAGAATTAGAATAAATGTCGTAAAATATCTCTTCTCCCTCGTTTGTTTGGGAAATAACCATTTGGTCAAGTGCCGAAATCGGCTGTTTTTCTTGAAACAAATATGTTGTCAAATGGCTCATATAGTTGCCCAACAGGCAAATAATAACAAATGCCAAAATCACTTGGGACGTTTTTGTCATTTCGCCAAAATCTATTTGTAACAAGAGAATTGTTACGATTATGCTCCATGTTGCAATTTCATGAAAACTTTCACTGGTTCTTGTAAAACCAAAACTAATAAACAAAAACAGAATAACCGTTTTTAAATATTCTTTTTTTCGCCAAGTAGTGCCCAGCAAAATCAGCATATACACACCCAAAATGCCTTTTATTAAAGAAAACACAACTGCTTGATTTTCTATGAGGTTACCGATTGCATTAGGAAGGATTTGCACAAAATTAGTCATACCGATAAAAAATGGTTGAAAAATGTTGCTTCCAAAGCCACCTACTAAATAATACGAATACACTTCTGTATTGAATTGAAAAGCCTGCTCGTAAAAGCCTCCTATCGAATGAGTGACTATCAAATAAACAAACCAAATCATAAATGGAGCCGTACAAGCTATTACAAGTTTCCAATATCTTGCCAAAAGTTTTTTAAGAGAAATGGCTTTTTGCTGCTTCCAATATAAAATTTCTTTGCTAAAAACACCTACACAAATCGCAAAAATCGCATAAATACTTACAAACGCTGCTGTAAAGCTACCAAAAATGCTGATGGCAACAATGATAGAACGTTTCCAGTCTAGTTTTTCGTCTTTTAGATATTGCAAAAATTCCAATAGCAGAGCTATCATGCAAATTGCTTGTATATTATCGCTTAGCACCATAAGCGTTTCTTTGCCAAGTATTAGCCCAAATGTGATTTGTAGCATTGGCAAAAGTGCCATTTTCATTTTGCCAAAGTTGTCTTTATGGCGCAAGTATAACACCATATAGGCAATTGCGATTACGTCATCATAAAGTAAGCGAAATTGTTCGACAGAACCTGCCTGCAAAAACGAAAACACAGCACACAAAAAGTACATCAGAGGCGTATGTTGCGTGTAATAATCAACATATAAAACACGGCCTTTAGCTATTAACATTCCACCAATCATGTTATCTACTTCGTCGCCAAAGGTTTCCATGCCGGAAAATACGGCTAATCCTGCAAAAATAATCATTCCTAATAATCCAGCTTGTACAAATGCACTTTGCCTAATAGATTTTTGATGCATTGCCAAATGAATGATATAACCCAGCCAAACTAGCACAAAAAGCACTAAACCAAGTGTCACCAAAAACCAAAAAATGTCTGGATTGCCACCAAAAATTTCCATACATAAATCAGCGTCATAAGTTTTGCCATTATAAAACAAATTTTCGCTATTTTCTGCATTTTTATCGGCATAAAACGCCACACCATTTTCGCCATTGACTCCCGTTTTGGCTTTTATCACAACTGAAAACAGATGCGTGTTGTCCACTTCTTTTGGAAAATCCAGCAGCAACCTGTATGGCTCATCATCTTTTACCTGACTGGTATTAAATTCGAATGACGCCACTTGCTGACTGGTGGTTTTATCCATAATAATAGTTTCATATCTGGAATTATTTTCTCTGCCATATGTCCCAATCGACAAGCTAATGCCTTGAAACATTGCATAAGGAATTTTGAATTCTTGCTCAATTGTGAAATCATTGTTATTCATCTCCAAAACGCTTTCACAATTTGTGCCCAATTTTTCGTATTCTATATAAGTTAGCTTTTTTGTGGCTCGATATAGCATAAAAATACATATCAGTAAAATTGCTACAAATCCCAAACAAAGCCCAATTTTCTGTTTTTTCTTCATTTTATTCTATTTCCTTTAATGTTTGATTGATTTTACAAAAATCTTTGACCGCCTGCCAACCAATTTTAAAAATTTTCTTTAAATTGATGGAATTAACGCCGCCCTGCCTTGGTCTGAACGTGATTGGCATATATTTTACACGATAATTTTTCTTCGCATAAATAACAGAAATAATCACATTACATAAATTAAATTTCGGCGGCATCCATTTTAAGTTTTCTTTTAGCACATCTGCCTTCATTAAACGAAATGGCGTATTCGCATCTGTTACCGTAACCCCAAAACATAATTTCAAAACAATTTTTAACACTTTTGTCACAAGATATCGTGAAAAACCGTCTTCTCTTTTGCTGCGGTTGCCAATGACCATTTCGTAATCTTCTTTGCAATCCCAAAATTGCTCAAATTCGCTTGGCAACGTTTGTCCGTCAGAATCGGTTTGAAAAATATAATCTGCTCCATTTTGAATGGCATCATGATATCCATACCAAATCGTGGCTCCATGTCCTTCATTTGGCTTAGTAATGGCTTTTATCAAAGGATATTTTTTCGCACATTCTTCGATAATGGAATACGTATTGTCTTTGCTTCCATCGTCAATCACAACTAAGCGAGATTTCCCATTTCCATTATGCTTTTCCACAATGGGATACCAATCTTCAATCACTGCTTTGATATTTGCCTCTTCATTGTAAACAGGTATAACTATGAATAATTTCTCCATTTATTGTTCCTTCCTTATTTCAACATCCTGTGGCAAACATCTAATGCTTGCTGAATAACTTTGTCCATATCATAATATTGATATTGCCCCAATCTGCCCCCGAAAATCACCTTTGTATCCACATCAGCCAATTTTTGATATTGCTTATATAACGCATTATTTTTCGCATCGTTTACCGGATAATACGGCTCTTTTTCACGTGTCCAAGAATCTGGGTATTCCTTGGTTATGACCGTTTTAGGCTGTGTTCCAAACGTAAAATGTTTATGTTCAATAATTCTCGTGTAAGGAATTTCGTATTCTGTAAAATTGACCACGCTATTGCCTTGATAATTCTGAACATCTAATATTTCATGCTCAAATCTCAAACTACGATATTCCAATTCCCCAAACTGATAATTGTAAAATTGGTCAATAGGTCCCGTAAAAATGATTTTATCCGCACTATTTTCGAGCTCTTTTTGATGCGCAAAATAATCGCAATTCAAGCGAATTTCTATCCCAGAAAGCATTTTTTCAACCATTTTCGTGTAGCCTTCCACCGGAATTCCCTGATACAAATCATTAAAATAATTATTATCATAAGTAAAACGTACTGGCAACCTTTTAATAATAAACGCCGGTAGTTCCGTCGCACGCTTGCCCCATTGCTTTTCCGTATAACCTTTTACCAATTTTTCATAAATCGTTTCTCCGACCAATTTAATCGCTTGTTCTTCCAGATTTCGCGGCTCATCTATGTTTACTTCTTGCAGTTCTTCCGTAATTTTTTGTTTTGCTTCTTCTGGCGTAAAAACGCCCCAGAGTTTGCTAAAAGTGTTCATATTAAATGGCAGATTGTAAACTTCATTTTGGTACCTCGCAATGGGCGAATTGGTGTAACGATTGAATTCTGCAAATTGGTTGACATAGTCCCACACTTTACGGTCACTTGTATGAAAAATATGAGCTCCGTATTGATGTACATCAATTTCTTCGATTTTTTCTGTAAAAATATTTCCTGCTATATGGGAACGTTTGTCAATCACAAGGCATTTTTTTCCTTTTTTATGCGCCTCATGCGCAAAAACTGCCCCAAACAATCCACTCCCAACAATCAAATAGTCGTATTTCATTTTTTTCCTCGATTTTTTATTTGCATTATATCACACGAAAATGCAAAAGTAAAGGAAATTTCTAGCAATCGCTTAAAAATATGCTAAGTAATAGTTTTGCAATTTTGTAAAATAAACTTTACAAAAATATCTTTTTAATTATTTTTATAAAGTTTATTTTATATTTCTGTATTTTTACTACTTTTGTAAAATTTATTTTATACTTTTATCATTTTTAACACTTTTGTAAAATACATTTTATATTTTTAAAAGACACGATGCCTCGTGCCCCTATCATTTTGAAATTCAGAAAAAAACATTTACAAATTATGTAAAGTATAGTATAATATCTTTGTCATTAAAAATAGGTATATTCCTATTTTGCAACTAACAACACTTTTATGGGCGCCATGTGGCGCAGAAGGAGGACATTATATTCGATTTTTTAAAGAGAAAACAATTCAGTAACAACAGCCGGAATTTCAGCGAAGAAAAGCCGGAAATCATCGTGGAAAAATTTGAACAGGCAAAAATATGTCTGGACAAAAAAATCATCAGTCTGAAAAAAGAAAAGAATATCGATTTAACGCACCACATCTGCCGGGTTGAGTTATATATTGATATTTCTGGCAGCATGTCTGGCCGCTTCGAGTATGGCAAAGTACAAGATGCAGTGACCAGGATTTTCCCAGTTGCTGTGCTGTTCGATGATGACCACGTTATGCCGGTTTCTGCCTTCGGCAACGGTGTTTACCCTCTTGCCGACATGACGTTGCAGAATTATGCAACTTATGTCAAAAGAGAGATTTTAAGCAAGTACAGCATTACCGAAGGAACCAATTATGCCCCATTTGTACGACAGGCAATTGAGCGTGCAAAGGAAGACAGTCCCTATCCGCTCTTCAACATTGTTATCACAGACGGCGATTGTCACGATAAAAGACAATCTGACATGGCTTTTCGTGAATCAGCAAAGTACAAGGGGTTCTTCCAGTGTATCGGCATCGGAGACGACGATTTCGATTATTTGAATAGACTGGATAATTTGGGCGATCGTTTTGCCGACAACACGGCTTTTGTGCCTGTAGATGAGATTGAAAAACTCATTTTCCTAAAATCCATTTTACAATTTCTGCTTTTATGCTAAAATATTCCTCTTTTTCAAATGGCATATTGGCAATGCAATATTTTCGGTTTGAAATATGCGAGCAAAACATGCATTCATGCAAATTGTCGCAATCTTGGATAAAAAATGAATGGCTAATTTTCGCACTGCAAATCACGTTGTAGCTGCTCGTGCAATTGGCGGAATCGTCCACGCGCAGGCAAAATGACGAATTGCCGCTTCGCTGGGATGCTATTATAAATTCGCAATCCCCGCAACCATCCAAGTAAATCGCGTTTTTGCATTTTCTGCAATCATTGCAACGATACACATTTTCGCAATTGTAAATCGTGTCACTTTGGGAAACATTGGTCGAGTCATAAACCCTTTCTGTGGTCGTATAATTTATTTTTTTCCAAATTTTCAAAACCTCCTCTAAACTGCTAATCTCCCTTTTTTTCAGCATCCAGCCATTTCCATTATTGAATTTCTCCATATTATCTTGAGTAATAAATCTCGTCTGATTAATGGAAGAACTCCAAGTTTCCTCCCTTGTTGTGCTGTCTATTACTTTTTGCGGCAATTTTATATCAAATGCAAATTCTGTCAAAATTCCTTCTAAATCATAAGGACTTTTCTCCCCAAAAATACTCATAAATACTTTATTTACTGTTTCTAGCGCTTCTTTATCCTTCACTTGAATTCACCTTCTTTCTTCCTGTGGATTGCGATTTCATCAATGTTTTTAAGCTAATTTTGCTGTTTATGTTGAAATCTTGAACTTTTTTTATTTTTTTGTTCAAATTTTGAACATTTTTAATGAAATCCGTACCCAAAATTTGATTTTTATTGCTTTTGGGAAGTGACGTAAAATCTACCGTTCTCCCTTTAAACGCAGACAATACTTTTCCTTCTCGGCAAAGGCGCAAAATGCATTCTCGATTCGCCAGTTCTGTCAAAATTTCCATACGCAATTTATAAGAATTTCGCACCGCGACTTCCATTTGAATATTGGATTCTAGCAGTTGCGCGTCACTTCGAGAAACACGAAATATGTAATAATTGATGACATTGGCAAAAATCGCTTTTTGCAGTTCCTCGCTCACTTGATTAAAATATTGTCCCGCTAAAATCAAGGAAAGATTGTATTTTCTGGCTTCTGATAAAAATCGGCGCAAAATCGGATTTTCCACAACGGCAACTTCATCAATGAGAAAAATAATGTGTTCGTCAAACGCCGATGCCTGAACCAATTGCAACATTTGTTGCATAATAAAACCAGCAATCGTTTTGGTTACCGTTTCGCCCAAAGCCACTTGGTCAAGCGAAAAAATCGTCAAAAAATGATTTGAAATAACTTCTTTAATACTTTTTAAATTGGTAGAATTCTGATTAAACACTGGCAAAATTTGCATTTCGTCAATAAATGAAATGATCGGCGCAATCGCTTCTTGATAAGATTGATTTTTGAGCTCATTAAAATCGCTAAAAAAGAAGTCAACTGTGCTTTCTGGAAGCTCATTTTCAAGTTTCTTAATCAAATTATTTCGATATTCTGGTTCCAAAATCAAGAGCCTTAAATTGGCAAACGATAATTCTTTTTTGACTAACAATGCATGCACACTGTGCCTTAAAACTCGCTCCAGCTTTGAATTGTACAAATCGCCAATCAAAGATTGGAATAAAGTCAGCAACAATTCTGTGGAAGTTACAACATCTTTCCCAGAATTCATAAATAAATTGACGCTATTTTGAGGTTTTTTGAAATCAATAACCGTGGTGTCTTCCAGCCCACCGATGTCGGCTTCCATAGCTGCATGTGGGTCAATGACCACCACTTTATATTTCAAATTTGCATCTGAATTATTTTTCAAATTGCTGATGAGTGAACTCATAAATTTGGATTTTCCACAGCCGCTTGCTCCTACAATTAGGGAATGTTTTGCAAAATCATAATTGTTTAAATGCAAATAATATTCGTCATTTAAATAAGGAAAACCATTTACTTTTAAAATACTATTTTTTTCGTCACTTTTTAATAAATGCAAAGATTTCTGAATATCCAAAAATTTAATGGCATCTTTTTTATAAAAAAATCGACTATAAATTGAAAAATCTATACTCAAAAATTGTTGTGGAATATTAAATAATGCTTGTTTTTTTACAATTTTTTCATTTTTATTTTCAAAAAATAAATTTGTTTTTGATAAAAAATTATTTTTACAATACGGGAAAATTGTAATTTTTGATATTCTTAATTTTCTCGATTTTCTTGTTTCATTTTTATCATAAATATCAAGTACATTTTTTTCATCATTTTTTACTAAATAAAATGATTTTAATATTTTATTTAGTTTTTCTTTTGGTTCAATTGTTTTTAATAAAAATTCATTTAAATTGCTAATAACTGGTGGGATTTTTCTCGAAGTTCGAACAAAATATCGGACCGTATTAAGCTCAATCAACACAAAAATATCCCATTTTCTAAATCTGCCATTTAATCTAGAAATTTCAAAAATAAAATTAAGCCATGCTTCCTCTGATACAAATTTTTCTGTTAAAAAAATTTCAGATATAAATTTATTTTTCATTTTTATTTTCCTTATTTATTTTTTATTTATTTTATCAAAAACAAATAAAAAACAACTGACTTTTTTACTGCAAAAAAAATCAGTTGTTAATCTTCAATTGGAATCCAAAGTTCTGTGATATCATCATGATAATATTCAAGTTCTGGAAGTTCTCTTAAATTATATTTTAAACTTGGTAAAATTTTGCCATAAAATTGATGTGACATTTCTTGAATTTCCTTTGCTTCCTGAGAATAAATGATAAATTTTATCCATTTACTTTTCGGAATTTTATATTCTTCAAGTCCCTGCATAGGTTCATCATACAAAACCCAATATTCATATTGTTCACTTTCATAACGATTCTCATAAACTACCATTCCAAATTTAACGGAATTATTTTTATAAGTTTTGTTCATTTTTTCCCAAAATTCTGGAGCATCTTTGAAAATATTTTCTTGATTTGTTATTTTGCCTTTTCCATAAAGAATCATCTCATTTTTTTCTATAATACTGTACTCAATATCACTGTTTTTTTCGATATTTTCATCAAAAATTATTTTCGCAAAAATTTTCAAATTTTGTGAATTTTTCTTAACTTGACTTGGTTTTATTCCATGAAATTTTTCAAAAGCTCTTGAAAATGAAGTCGCATTCTCATACTGATATTTTATAGCAATATCCATAATTTTTTCATCTGTTTGACACAAATCAAAACCTGCATTAGAAAGCCTTCTTTTGCGAATATATTCAGCAATTGAAACATCACAAATCAGTCCAAATATACTTTTCATGGTATATTCATTAACACCCAAAATTTGAGCTAATTTCGCATAATTAATTTCATTTTCCAAATTTTTTTCTATGTAATTAATCATTTGATTAAGCAATTTATAAAAATTCATTTAAGGCTCCTTTTATTCATACCATTCCAATATTTCTCTTAATTTTTTTCTCATTCTTTGCTCTGGATTTTCAGCCGGATATCCAATCGCAATTGCACAAATCATTTCCATGTTTTCATGCCCGATTTCTTTTGCAATCTCTTTTTGCGCAAAAACAGTATCTCTTATCCAAAGTGAACCCAATCCCAAATCCGTGGCACGTAAACAGATATGTTCTATAGCTGCGCCAATTGAAAGCGTATCTCCTGTCTTCCAATCATCGTCGTAATTTTTTAACACTAAAATTAAAATTGGCGCTTCTTTTATAATTTTTGCTGTTTCTTTTACACTTGAATGCCATTGCTTTTCATTAGCATTCAAAATTATTTTTTCTTCTACTTCAAGCATAATATTTGCAATTTTATTTTTCACTTTATCTTTTACAATAACAAATTTCCATGGTTGTCTATTTTTCGCTGATGGCGCAAGTCTCGCACAATTAAGCAAATCCTCAATTATTTCTTTTGCAATTTCTTGTTTCTCAAATGCTCGAATACTTCTTCTATTTTTTATTACATCCATTAATTCCATTTTTTCCGCCTCAAAATTATTTTTTATTAGTATAACATTTTTTTACAAAAAAATCTAGTAATTTATAAAAAAGGGGTTGTAAAAAAACTCTAAATTCTCATTTTTTACAATCCCTTTTAAATCAAAATATTTTTAATTTGATAATTCTGTTTTGACTTTTTGAATTTCTTCTGGCTTTGCATTTTCGGCTGGAACGTAATACCCTTTTGACTCCGCCAATTTAAATAATTCATATTGAAAACTTTCGCCAGAGTTACGCAAATTTTGAAATGTCTGCCTCAACTCCATATTGGCTGTTTCAATAATCGCATTTTGGTAATCTTTCAAACCAGATTTTGTGCATTCCAAAACGTCGTTTACCATGTACTTTTCTTCCATAAATTCCTCCTAATTAAAAAAAGATAATAATTTCTGTTTTGTGTTCAAAGTATCCTGAGCCGCCTTATTCAAGACCTGTTTAATTTGTGGGTCAACCGCGTTGTCCGCATAATTCGTCAATTTTTCATAATTGGTTTCTTGCGCCCCAATTAAATGTCTCAAATTCTGCAATTCCGCTTGATTTAAAGTTCCCATTTTCCTCCATCCTTTCTAAAATTCTTTAAAAATTATTATGGACAGAATTTATGTTTTTATACACAATTTCATTTCCAAATTTCGCCATTAATAAATTTTATCAAAGCCATGGTAAACGCCTGATATGTCAAATCAATTCGCGTTATTTCGCCATGCGTCAATTTGCCAATTCCACCATCCTCTTTGTTCAGATTTTTCCCACAAAAAATTCGATCCATAATCACTCTCAGCTCTTTTTCAATCACTTCATCCACATATTTTTCTGGTATCGCAAAACCCGCACTGGAGCCAATACTTTGCTCGCCGACGCTATTTTCCACAACCGCAAAATTAAAATCCATCCATGTATCCGAATGCTTGATTAGCCCCGCTTCACTCGCCACAAAAAAATCAGCCTTCAAGTGATTTTCCTCTGCATATTTTCTCACATTTTTCACGCGATTTTTGCACCCCTGCATAATTTCTTCATTTAGCGGCTCGTCCCCTACTTCAGAATCCACCGAAATTCCTTGAATTTCAACGTTTTCAAAATATTTTTCAAAAGCGATTTTTGCCCCTTTTATTTTTCCCGGATTTTTCGTCCCCATCAAAATTTTCATAAATTTTCCTCTATTTCTTTATTTTCAATAACCGCACTAGGATTGGTTTGTGTCAAAATTTCCAAATATTTTTCATCTACAATTTTCGACATTTTTTTCAAAATTCCCTGCATATTTTCGTAAATTCCGTTATTTGCATGATGTGTATCTGTCGCAAAATAATGAATTTTTTTCTCTTTCAGCAATTTTTTAATCGTTTTTTGCGCCTCTCTTCCATAACCACCAATGATACTTGCATAATTTCCCTGAAAAATCACGTTCTCTCCAAAATATTCAGGCAATTTATTCGGATTTTTTTGAATATACAAATACCTTTCTGGGTGCGCAACAACTACCTTCAAGCCTTTTTCTTGCAAAGAAGCAATCATTTTTTGCACAATTTCTTCCGGCAATTCCTGATACATTGGCAATTCCATCAAAAAATACTGCGTATCCGCCAAACTCGAAATCACTTTATTTTCTAGTAATTCCGGCATTTTATCCTGCAAAAAAACTTCGTTTCCCAAAAACAAATTCATCTCTATTTTTTCTTTCGCCAATTCTTCTTTTACTCGCTCTAAAACTTCCAGATTTTCCTTTTTGTTTCGTATATACTGTGGCTCGGCATAATGCGGCGTAAAGCAAATCGTGTCAAATCCAGCACTGGAAGCCTGTTTCAAAATTTCTATCGTCTCCTCCATGCTGAAAGAGCCATCATCTACGTTCGGCAAAATATGACAATGCAAATCTACCATTTCCTCTTCCTTTCTCTCGTTTTCATTATTATATCGATAATTCCCAAATTTGTCAATTGTAAACCAATTAGCAAGCAATTTTTTCAAAAAATCCCTTGACAATGGATTTTTTTCATACTATAATGAAATTTCTTTACAAATAATCGGAGGAAAAGAAAATGAAAATTGAATTATCGGAACATTTTACCTATCAAAAACTGATTCGCTTTACGATTCCTACCATTATTATGATGATTTTTACGTCGATTTATGGTGTCGTAGATGGAATTTTTGTGTCGAATTTTGTAGGAAGCAGTGCTTTTGCTGCTGTTAATTTAATCATGCCAGCTCTTATGATTTTAGGAAGTTTTGGCTTTATGATTGGAACTGGTGGAAGCGCGTTTGTCTCTAAAACAATTGGCGAAGGCAAACAAAAACAGGCAAACGAAGCTTTTTCATTATTGATTTATATATTGATTTTCTTAGGGTTAATGTTAACTATCATTGGTGTCTTTTTAGTAAAACCGCTTGCTAAATTGCTGGGCGCAGATGAAGCAATGCTTGGAGATTGCATCACTTATGGAAGAACCTTACTTCTGTTTTTGGTTCCTTTTATGTTACAAAACGCTTTTCAAAGCTTTTTAATTGTAGCCGAAAGACCAAAGCTTGGGTTAATCATTTCAATCATTACTGGAGTACTAAACATGCTGCTGGATTTCTTATTGATGTATATTTTGAAAATTGGCGTTTTTGGAGCAGCGCTTGCAACCGGCATTAGCCAACTCATTGGCGGTATTTTTCCTTTGCTTTACTTTTGGCGTTCCAATGACAGTTCACTACGCTTAGTCAAAACTAAATTGAATGGAAAAGTTATTTTGCAATCCTGCATCAATGGCTCATCCGAAATGTTGACCAATTTGTCAATGTCTTTGGTTAATATGTTGTACAACATGCAATTGATGAAATATGTAGGCTCAGACGGCGTCGTAGCTTATGGAATTATTATGTATGTTGGGTTTATCTTCTCAGGAACCTATTTGGGATATTCCATTGGAACCGCGCCAATTATTGGCTACCATTATGGGGCAGAAAACTCGGAAGAATTAAAAAATTTGCTACATAAAAGCCTAAAACTAATTGCCATTACTTCTTTTGTGATGACTATTTTAGCAGAATTATTGTCAAAATTACTAGCTGGCGTATTTGTTAGTTATGACGCTAACTTGCTCGCTATGACAACATCCGCTATTCGACTATTTGCACTTTCTTACTTTATCAGCGGATTTAACATTTTCAGCTCATCCTTTTTCACAGCACTAAACAATGGAGCTGTTTCAGCAATCATTTCGTTTTTAAGAACCTTGTTGTTCCAAGTTGTGATGATTTTTGTATTGCCAATCTTGTGGGGCTTAAACGGAATTTGGCTAGCCGTTGTTTTTGCGGAAATCTTAGCATTATTCGTTAGCATCGCATTTTTGATGAGCAATCGAAAAAAATATCAGTATATGTGAAATAACACTTTCATCTTATTTTGAATACAATAGTATAAGAGGTGTTTATTATGCTATCAAATCTATTTTATGATGCTAAAGCTCATATAAAAGGTGGAAAAAAATATCCCCAAATCGATGGTATTGTTACTTTTAAAGAAACGAAAGACGGCGTTTTAGTTACTGCTAAAATAAATGGATTACCACAATCTAAAGACAAGTGTACTGGTCGATTTTTTGGGTTTCATATA
The DNA here is from genome assembly GCA_947571115.1 of uncultured Clostridium sp. Taxonomy (GTDB): domain Bacteria; phylum Bacillota; class Clostridia; order TANB77; family CAG-508; genus Scatovivens. Next base: position 45,415 of record CANOWW010000007.1, on the reverse strand, counting down.
CATGAAGGAACATCCTGCACTGGTAATTTAAGTGATGAATTTGCAAATGCAAAATCACACTTAAATTCTCCTCATTGTCCGCATCCTTTTCACATGGGAGATTTACCTCCATTACTTGAAAATGATGGCTATGCTTATATGAATGTTTTAGTTAATAAATTTAAAATAAAAGATATTCTGGGAAGAGTTGTTATTATTCATGACTCTCCTGATGATTTTACTACTCAACCAAGTGGAATTTCTGGAACCAAAATTGCTTGTGGTAAAATTGTAAAATAATAACAGTTAAAATAATTATCCCCAGTATAACTGGCTTCTTAAATTAAAATGAAAAAATCCCTTTATGATAAAACTTTGATAAAAGGATTTTTCATTTTTATGCTATTTATACTAGATTTTCATACCTATTCTTATTAAAATCTGAAATTAAAAATTTTGTATCTTCTACTATTTCGACCTCTTTAACAAACTGGGTTTTTGATATTTTTCTCCCCTCAAAATTTTCTTGAAATTTTTCATTTGTTTTTTTTATTCTTTTATACAATAGTTTGCTCCTTTCTAGGAAAATTGGTTTCTGAAATTTTCCCTATTTTTCAATATTTATGTATTATTTTAAAAAATTTCCTCCTTTTTTTTCAGATAACTATTGCATAAAGAAAAACCATATGATATAATGTACATGTTCTACTGAACACATAGACTATATGAAACCTCATATAAGTCTTACTTTTTAGCTAAATCATCACTTTAGCTATGCAATGGTTACTAGACCTTTATAAAGGCTGCTAGTGGCCATTTTTTTATCTAGACTTTCCTTATAGGAATAATATCTATCAATTTTTTTATAAAATCTATATCTTCTTTCTCTATATCTATTGGTATACATATTTTTGCCATAAAACCAGACCTCATTGGAATATTAAAGATATAATTCTCATTCATTTCCACTTTTTCTTTCTCAGTGTTTTTGGATTCCTGTATTATTCTTTCATCACTTGCTTCCTCTTTCGCCTGTTCAGCACTTAAAATTTTATCCTCATGAGCAATTAATTTCATTTTTTCTTCCAAATTATCCTTCGCAATAATAATACGTGATGGATTTTTTTGTCTTCCAACTTTAAATTCCCCTATCCCTGCTAAAACAATCAGATGAGCAAAAGTAGTAATAGCATCATTTCTATTTCCATCTGACACACCATAACTTTTAGAATTCCAAAATTTTTTTATCATTTCAAATTCTATAATTTTGTTTTTAGTCTTAAAATTTTGTTCTACTGTTTTAATAAACTCTCCATATGGCGGATAATTCATAATAAGTTTAAACCATTCTTTTTCTGCTTGTTCTTCAGAAGAATATGCAATTGTTTTTCCTACTTCTGTTAACATCATATCATCTGTTATAATATTAAAAATCTGTAACGCTTTCTTGGTTTCAGAATATTTGCCTCTTCCGAAAAAATCTTTAATTGCTATCTCGTCACCTTCATTCAATTTAATAGCTTGTATAAATTTCATAATATTGACTTTTGTAGTAAAACAAGGCAAAGCTTTTCTTTTTATACTTTCTTCAAATTCACCCATCTTCTTCCTCCTACATCTTTTATTTTACATTATCTTCCACATGCCAATATTCTAGAAACTTTTCTATCTTTCTATCTTTCTATCTTTCTATCTTTCTCGCTTTATATTTATTTTAGTAATTAATGTAAAAATTGTGTTTTTTTGTATTTTTCCTTATTTTATCTTATTCTATCCTTATTGTCAAGCATTTTTGAAAAATTAAATTATTTTTTAAATTTTACATCTTTACTTTATAAATTAATAAAATCTGCAACAATTAACTAAAAAAGAAAGCCCTAATTGCTTTCTTTTTCTTCTACCTCTTCTGTTGGCTCAATTCCTAAATACCCAATTACCTCATTTAATATTTTTCCTGCTACTGGTGCTGCAACTCCGCCCGTCCGTTGATGTCCCCCTTCTCCTGTTGGGTTATACAAAGTGACCAAAATTGTGACTTGTGGTTCATTCGTTGGTGCCACTCCAATAAATGACGTTACATATTTTCCAGTGTTTACGCCATCTTCTGAAGTACCTGTTTTCCCTCCAACTTTATAGCCTAACACTTTTGCATTTTTTCCAGTTCCTTCTGACACAACTGACGTCATCATGCTCAAAACATTCTCCGCTGTTTGCTCTGAGATAGCACGTTCTCCGAAAATCGGCTCTAACTCCTGCACTTCTCCCGTCTCCGAATTTTTGATTTGCCTTACCAAACGCGGTTGCACATACACGCCCTTATTCGCAATCGTCGAAACCATCGTAATCATTTGAATTGGCGTTACCTCAAAACGTTGCCCAAAACTAATCGTCGCAAGTTCTACCGGACCTACCTTTTCCTTTGCCAAAAAGATACTTTTCGCTTCTCCATACAAATCAATTCCCGTTTTTTTCAAAAAGCCAAATCTTTCCAAATAATGATAATATTTTTCCACACCAATCTTCTGTCCCAATCCGATAAACACTGGGTTACATGAATTCATCAAACCTTCTCGCAGACTTTGCGAGCCATGCGGTCTATAATAACGCCAACATTTGATACGAACACCCGCAATTTCAATTCCACCTGTGCAACAAAACGCGCCTGCCCTGTCTGGCTCTGCAATTCCCTCCTCTATTGCACTAGATGCCGTCACTAACTTAAACGTCGAACCCGGCTCATAGGTATCCGCAATCGCCTTATTTCTCCACATTCCTTGCAAACTCTCCGACTTTTGCGTTTGGTCCATCAGCTCCCAAACCTGCTTTAATTCTGGATTACTAATCTCGTATGGCTGATTTAAATCATAAAATGGATAAGTTGCCATTGCTAAAATATCTCCATTTCGCGGGTCCATAATGACCACATTTCCACCATCTGTGCACACATTGTCAATGCAAACATCTTCCAAATATTTCTCCGCAATCGCCTGAATATTTTTATCAATTGTCAACACCAAATCACTGCCAACTGTCGGCTCTTCATAATTTTCGCCCTCCTCCCCGAATTGATTTCCTTTCGCATCAATCATTTTAGAAATCGAACCATTTTGCCCAGTTAAAACATCGTTATATCTCGCTTCAATTCCGTCCAAACCTTGATTGTCACTCCCACAAAAACCAATCACGTGAGACGCCAAACTCGCCTCTGGATAAAAACGTTTCGTATCTTCGTCTATATTAATTCCTTGATAAATATTGTTTTCCTGCATCCATTTGCGTAGTTCATCCGTTTTTTCCTTTTCCACCCTTTTAACAATCGTTTCAATCGAACTATTTTTGCTCACTCTTTTCAAAATTTTCTCATAATCTAGTTCAAAAATATCTGCCAAAATACGCGCCACTTTTTCTTTATTTTCTAGTGCAATATTCACAGGATTGACCGTCACTGTTTGAACAGTACTACTCTTGGCCAAAATATTTTCGCCACTTCTATCATAAATCGTGCCACGATTGGCAGTAATGGTTCGGTCTGAACTCTGTTGCCCATATGCCTTTGCCTTCAATTCCTCGCCTCTTACAAATTGCAAATTCGCAGTTTGCCCAATCAAAACAATACTTGCCACCACAACGCCAATTAATACAACTAACATTCGCCTTTTTAATTTCAAAATATTATTTTGCATAAAATCCCTCCACACACTAAATTTATGCATGAAATAAAATTCTAGACTATTTTAACGTAAAGCATTGCAATTAGGCAGACTATATTATATAATTCATCTATCAAAATACAAAGGGGGAAATTTTAATGAAACATTTAAGTCAAAAACAAAATTCACACTTAATGTCTACAAAATATTTTCACAAATCCAATGCAATTACCTTAGTCGCGCTTGTTATTACAATTATTGTGTTGTTGATTTTGGCTGGAATTTCTATTAATTTAATTGCAGGAAGCAATGGAATTCTTCAAAAAGCCTCTAATGCTGTAAACATTACAGAAATTGCAAGTGCTAAGGAAAATGCTGAACTTTTAGCAGCAGCCTATGTGACTGATTTTCTTAACGAGAAATATGTTGAAGAAAGGGTTATGCAACCAACTGCTCGAGAATACATTACTGCAAACTCTCCAGAACTAGGAGAGCCAGCTGCCAATTACTGGGTTAAAGTAGATAAAACTACAAACCGTATCAAAGTATTTAAAAACAAAGACGACGCACAAGAAATCGTCATTGGATCATTACTCGAAAATGGTGCTATTGATTGGCGGAGGTCAAGGAAATACTGAAAATCCTGGAGGTAACGAAGGAACTGGTGGAGAAACTGGCGATGGCGATAACTCAGGAAATGAAACTGGTGGAGAGACCGGCGGAGAAACTGGTGGTGGAGACAACTCAGGCGAAGAACAACCTGGCTCATTATTCCAATATACAATTGCTGACAATGGCGCAACTGTAACTGGACTAGCAGAAGCTGCTCTTTCTTTAACAGACATTACCATTCCAGATCAATTAGAAGGAAAACCCGTTATTGCGATTGGTGCCAATGCTTTTCAAAGCAACACAACAGTAAAAACAATTACCATGCCAGACACGGTTACTTCTATTGAAGCAAGAGCATTCTTTGGATGCAGTTCATTAACAGAAATTACCTTATCAACTAATTTAAGAAGCATTGAAATGCAAGCTTTTTTTCAAACTGGAATTAAAAGTATAACCTTGCCTGCTAGTCTTGAAAGTATGAATATGTTTGTATTTGCTGCAAGTGCTGTTGAAAATATTACTTTTGAAGGAACTACTTGTACATTTAGCGAAAGTTGCCTACAAGCAGCTACAAATTTAAAAACTGTTGTTTTACCTAGCCAATTAACTTCTATTAGCAAAGCATTATTCTACCAAGATACTAATTTAACCACCGTAATTATCCCAGATACTGTAACCTCTATTGGTCCACATGCTTTTAGAGATTGTAGTAGTTTAGCTACTTTAAACATTCCAAACAAAGTAACATCAATTAGTCTTGCTGCCTTTACTGGATGTTCAAGTTTAAATTTAACCATTCCAACAACTGTTACAACTATTGATTTTGGCTGTACTGTGATAACTACTAACACTGCTACATTTCTAAATGTAAAATCTTTAAGAATTCCATCTAAATGGAAAACCGATATTAACAATCTATTAAGTTCATATCAACTTTCTAATGCTGGGGCTCAAAGCCTTACTTATCTATAAATTTAAAGGAGGAATTTCTATGTTAAAAAGAATTTCTATTTTCGGCTCTACTCGGTTCGATTGGAACAAGTACCTTAAACGTTGTCCGTACACACAAAGACAAATTTGAAGTTTCCATTTTAGTAGCTGGCAAAAATATCACAAAATTAATCGAACAAATTAAGGAATTTAAACCAAAACACGTTTACATTTCGTCAGAAGAAAATGCTCAAATTTTAAAAAGCACTTTTGCTGACTTAGACATTTATTCTGGCGAAACTGGCATGGAACAAATATCTTGTCTTACTGATTATGATATTGGCGTTTCTGCTTTGGTGGGAATTGCTGGATTGAAACCAACTTATTATATGATAAAAGCAGGCAAAACCGTTGCTCTAGCTAATAAAGAAGTCTTAATTACAGGTGGCCATCTTATCATGGAAGCAGCTAAAAAGTACCATGCCACGCTTTTGACAGTTGATAGCGAGCACAGCGCTATTATGCAATGTCTCAATGGCGAAACCAATAATCCAATCGATAAAATCCTTTTAACTGCTTCTGGCGGACCGTTTTTTGAAAAAGAAATGACAGAAGATATCACACCCGAGCAGGCACTTAATCACCCCACTTGGAGCATGGGAGCCAAAATCACAATTGACTCCGCAACTATGATGAACAAAGGCTTTGAGGTAATTGAAGCAATGTATTTGTTTGGTGTTCCGAAAGAAAAAATTCAAGTTGTTGTGCATGCGCAAAGTTTAATTCATTCCATGGTTCAATTTGAGGACGGAACCATTATGGCAAATATTGGTCCAAAATCCATGGAAATCCCGATTGCTTATGCACTCGATTATCCCAACAGAATGGCAAACACTGTGGAAAAATTAGACATTTTCAATTTGCCAACTTTTACTTTCAAAAAGCCTAATTTTGAGAAGTTTCAATGCTTGAAATTAGCTTATGATTGTGCTGGAAATCTAAGTCAACAAATTATTTTGAATGCCGCAAACGAAATCGCAGTTGCTAGCTTTTTAGAGAAAAAAATAAAATTTACAGCCATTCCAGAAATCTTAGAAAGAACACTAAATTCGTATGAAACACTGGAAATTGCAACAATTGATGAAGTTTTAGCATTAGACGGCAAAGCAAGGCAAACAGCTGAAAAATTGATATAACAAAAACAAAGGGTAAAGAACTGCTTATTCAAGCAGTTCTTTACCCTTGTTTTCGGCTTATCCGTTACTTCCTCAGTTTCAGTTCCTTAATCCTTGCCTTTATTCGATTTTGCTGTCCATATGAAAAATTCCACTGCTGAATCTCGCATACCCCAAAATTAGGATTTGTAAGAATGGCATCCAATAATTCAGCTTCATTATATCTAAAATATCTATTTGCTGCTCCGCGAAACATTTTTTCAAGAACATTTAATGACGTTTTTTCATCTCTTGCCACCCATACTTTAACTGAGTGAAATGCTCCTCTAGTCCCCAATAACTCTCTAGTTTCTTCATCTGGTTGAAAGTCTGGAACATTCAATAAATCTAAAATATAATTCTCAGACTTTCGTTTTTCGTTATACCCTACAACAGCTGCATTCAATACTTTTGCTGAGCATTGATTCCTTACTTCCCAAATCACTTCTTGAACAGCAGGATACTCTGAATTTAAAGCATCTTGAACAAAGTTTTCTTTGTTTTCTAAAAACACTCTTTTCTGCCCTTCTGCTGTCAGATCCTGAAAATCTACTTTCAGATCTACTTCTTGTGACCGAACTTCTACACCTTTTACTGTTATCATAAGCTTTACCTCCTTGGTTAGTGTATTGATTTCAAAATAACTCTATTATAATTATATCACATCTTTACGTAAAGTTCAAGCATTTTTTAATAATATATATATAAAGTGGGAAATCTCCCACTTTTTTCTAATCTATCACAGTCGGCGTTCTGCCAATTCCATTGACTTGTGGCATCAACCTGCCCCATGTCATTGGACCCAAGATCCCATCTACCGATAAGCCGTTTCTACTCTGGAATGTCAGAACTGCATTTCTTGTATTGGTTCCAAATATGCCATCTAAGCCTCCTGTTGATAAACCTAACGCATTTAGCGCATCTTGTGCCACACATACGTAATTTCCTTTGCTTCCATAGCGAATTGTTGGAAATCCAGCAGCTGTTGTTCTATCATCAAAGTGAACCCAGCGAGGAGTTAAGTTGATTGGTTCTCGTGTTACACAGGTTTTTAGCAAATTTTATATTCTTCTCAGAACCCAGTTTTTGTGCTGTTCGCAAGAATTCGTCAAAACTAATTCTTAAATGAATATCGATTTTATTGTCATAGACAGCAATCTCTTTTATCATCGCTGATAATATCATTTTTTTTCTTTCTATACTACAATTTTTTAAAACTTCTTTCCAATCTGGAATCATACTTTTCATTTTTAGCATTTGCTCAAAATCTACTTCTTTTTGCTTTTTTAGGCTTTCTAATCTTATTTTTTGTTTTTGAAAATCTTCTATCTTCTGTTTATTTTCTTCCATTAATTCAGAAATTAATTCTCGCGAAAACGTACTTTTTCCTTCTATCACTTTTATAATTTCCTCTTTTAGCAAATCATTTTTATTCGAACATTCTTTGATATTTCTTTCCAATTCTCTAATTTGCTTTCCTTCGTTATCATTTGTATTTTTATGAATTTTTCTCACATATTCAGACAAATCTCTTTTTTCTAGTAAATCAAAATACTTGTAAATTTCATTCAAAACAGGCTCTTCTACACAATTATTTTTATGGCTTTTCTTCTGGCAACTGCACTCTCTGCCACAAGCCTTATTACTGCACATATAATATTTATATTTTGTATATCCTTTGCTTCCATCTTCCATTTTTATTGTTCTTTTCGAGGTTCTAGTCGTTAGTTTTGAGCCACAGCCACCACACACAATAAACCCACTAAAAAGCATATTTCCTTTGGTTTGATAGCTGAAATATTCCTTATTTTCTTCTTCACATTGTTTATTCTTATCACATCTTGCCTTTTTGATTTTTTGCACTTTTTCAAATTGTTCTTCTGGGATAATTTGAATTTCTGGAATTTTATCCTTTGAATAAATCCAATCTTCCGTATTTGACACTCTTTTTCGCTTTCCGCCACCAATTGGCACACTCGTTTTATGAAAGCATAGATAGCCAGTGTAAGTTGGATTTCGAAGCATATTATTAATCGTGCTGTAACTCCATTCGCAACCTTTGTGCGTTTTGTAGCCTTTCTCATTGAGATATTTGGCAATTCGCATTCCGCCATAGCCCTCTTCGGTAAATAAATCAAATATCTTTCTCACAACTTCTGCTTCAGTCGGTACGATTTCATACGTTTTTCTTTCTACACCTCGCTTCGTAAAGATTCCTGTTTTGACCATTCTATAACCATAAGGAGGAACAGAACTGATATTAATGCCTTGCTCAATCATTTGCCTTTGCTTTGTTCGAACCCTTATCGAGGTTTTTTCGCTTTCGCCACCAGATTGCCAATATCTTATATAGTTGATTAATTTATCAGCTCTGGATTCAAACTTTTGCTGACCTTCCTGCGTCGACCATACTTCGATACCGTGTTCATCAAACCATTCCACAATGAAAGGAGTTTCGTCGTCTCTTCTTCCGAGCCTGTCAAACATAAATACCAATAAGACATCGAATTCTTTATTAATCGCATCAGTTCTTATTTCCTGTAGAACGTCTCTGTCTTCTAATTTTTTGTTGTAGCCTGATACGCCTTTTTCAATGTATTCTTTGTCAAATTTCCAATCTGGCATTTGCTCTATATATTTCATACATTCAATTCTCTGCATTGGAATATCGTTTTTGTCCAACTGTTTCACGGTTGATACTCTATATAAACATCTCACTTTTTTCATTATTTTCTCTCCTTTTCTTTTAAAATAACATTTATTTTTCGCTTTTGGAAATGTGCAAATTTTCTAATTTATTGTTATTTTCACATTTCCTTTTTCAAAATTTCTTCGATATAATATTTCGATAATTGTTTTAATACTTCTATCATTACATCTGTTTCATTTTCTTCAAAAATAATATTGATTTCTTCTGTATTTTCTTGACTAAACTTTTTTATGACTTTTTGCCCATTTTCATTTGTTTCTAATTTATATTCATCTTGTGTAATCTCTTTTCCTTCCTTCAAATGAAACACCTCTATTTCAAATATATTTAAAATAAAAGTAATAATTACTGTAATCATTAAACGGCTTGGGCAAGCCCTCAGGATTCTTAACCTATCTGATATCAGACTTATTCTCATTGCGTGGGACGGTTCTATCGCGCTCGTGCTATGACTGAATAAGAGTTTCTTTAAGTGTGTTTAATGATTTTTATATTTACTTTTCAATGTACTAGAAAAAATTAAAAATTTTCTATACCAAATCACCAATTATGATCATATTAGCTATTGACTTTTGTTAACAAGTATAATAAAATTATATTAGTTAACTAATTGTATATTACAATACTTTTTTGAATAAACCTGCAAAATTAGTGAAACTTAGTTATCAATCAGCAACTTTCGTAAATTTAGTAATTTGTTAACAGGAAGGATTTTTATATGGAGAGAAAAACAGATATTAGAATTTCATTTGATGCAACCAACTTTTCACAAATATTTATTCATACTTCAGGAGCCTATTTAAGTAGACCTATAAGTCAAAATAACAATAAGTACTTGGCTAATTATAGAAATGTGCCTACTGAGGAAGAATTTGAAATGCTAATAGAAGAAATTAATAATACTTCTTCTAAATCAAAAAAACAAAAATTAATAGATTATTTAAAATCAATATTCGAAATAGATCAAACTATAAATGCTACTTCTTTAACATTTAATGATGATATTGAAAAATTAAAAGGATATATTGTTTTTGAACCAACATCAGCCATAGAAAATTATGATCTTTCTCTTCTAGACTTTATAAGTTACGATTTTGATGTCTTTAATGATTATTTATTATTTTTTATAAACTTTTTTGATTATTTTATAGATAGATTAGATAATAAAGATATAAAACATATTGAAATAGATACTTTATATCCTGTACAAGAAATAATTGAAATTGCTAAAAAATATTATAAAAAAGAAAAAAATACTTTAATTTATTATCAAAGTATTTTTAAGAAATGTATTCATTTTGTTTACTGTATTGATAATCCATTTGACTTAAGTGACTTAACTCTTAGGCAAAGGTTTTTCTTGTATAATCAATTATATCAAGATACATTTAAAGAATTTTCTCACGATTTCCATACAACAGACTTGCTAGAATACCAATACAACAATTTTCCTTTAAAAAAAGAACAAATTCAATTAGAAGATGTATATACTGTAATTAACGCTATTAAAAATATTGATCCAACTGGAAAACATTTAACTAACTTACATCAATTTGTTACTAATAATCTGTTTACTAGCTTTTATATTACTTTATTTAATATTTTAGCCATTAATAAATCTCATATAAAGTTATGTAATAATTGCAAAAGATATTTTTTAACTTTAAAAGATAATGTCGCATATTGTGATAGAATTATTACAAATAATCAAACCTGTAAAGATATTGGAAACAAAGAATATCAAAAAAGAAAACAAGAAAATGATGATGCATATCGCAAATATAGAACAATTGGAACTAGAAAGAAAACTCGTGCATCTCGAAATCCTGAAATCGATATATATCAAAAAGATTTAGAGCAATTCAGAAAAATTGGAAAACAAATGTATAAGGATGTTTGTAATGGAAAAATTTCTAATGAAGAATTTGCAAAATGGGTGGATGAACAAGATAAATAAAAATAGCACACAAGTGCTATTTTTTATTGTATATATTGATTCTATTTTTTTCTATTCTTTTTGTGAACTTAAATCCTCTACTTTGTAGTTTCTCTACTATATTTTCATTGTTCTTCGTTTTAGGTATAGAAAATGCTTTAGGATGATTTTCATAATCTGATATATATTTATATGGCTGGGGTAATAGTTTTAAATAGTCATCAATTATATCTACTGGATTATTTCTGTCTAATTCTTTCTCTAAAAGAGTTAATTTATAACTTACATTCAATGTTGATTCAAACATCTTTTCTTTTAATTCTTCTTTTATTTTACTTATCTTATTTAAACTATAATTATTAACTATATATTCCATAGATTCTTCGTTAATATAAGATATATCGATAGAATTTATTATTCTATTTTTTTCTCTATATCTAATAATTGGTGATTTCACAATATCACATATCATATCTTCATTTATAGTATAATTTTCAATTCCATTAATAAAAGATTCTATATTATTACTTATATATATATCTATAATTTCAGGAACTTGATTATATAAAACTTGTAAATTATTATTATTAAATACTATTTTTCTATTTTTTACAAGAATCTTTAATCTTTCATCCTCTATTTCATTTTCTTCTATTGATTCTATAAATAGCCAACATATAGTCATGATTTTTTCATATACATCAATGTCAATTTTATTATTTTTAGCTAATTTCACTCTAAAATACATAATATTCTTTTTTTCTTCTTCTGTCACTGTTATAGAATCATCTTTAGATTTTATTATTTGTTCAATATTTAACTCCATATTATGTAATAATTCATCTGTTATTTGATTATCTCGCTCATTATAAAAATAATAATAATTTTTCCATGTTGGTTCTATTTTATCATTTTTTATAAATTCTTCATAATACTCTGTCTTTACATCTCTTATATCTTTTACTTTACCAATAATATTTTTTATAATTTCTTTCTTAATCTCATTATTTATATCCCATTCGTTTAAACATTCTATAATGTCTTCTATATTATTCTGTTTTCCTAATGTTTTTAAATAGCAATCATTTATATATTCTTCTTTTTCTTCTTCTACATATTCTTTTAATTTTTTCAATTTTTCATCATGCATAATAATGCTTAAATTTTTTTGTTCAAAATCCTGTTCTGAAAATCCTTTATGTTTAAACAACAACTTAATCATAGAAACATTCAATCTATATAGTTTGTTATCATATATAAATGTAATAAGATCAGTATTTTCTATATCATTCAAATATCTAAATTTAACATCTAATATTATTAATGATTCTCTTATATTTTCATCCAATTTTATCCAGTTCTCAATATTTTGTTTTCCCTCTATATGTTCTCTTATATAAATATTTGCATCATTATCTTTTAATATTTGAGGATAATTTAATAATACTTTCGTTAAATCGTCTATTCTTTCACTTTTAGATTCATCTCCCATATTATATATTATTACTTCTTTTATGTACTCACAATCTAAATCATATAATTTCTGTAAAAACGCTAATTGATTTTTTGTATATTTAAGAAGAAATTCAAATATAAATTTTTGATTATCGTTGTTTATTTCTAGTAATATTTCAGCTAATCTATTCAATTTTTCTTTGTTTTCTTGCGATGAACTGCTTTTTAGTAACTCATCTAAAATATAATAGTTTAAAATTTCTTTTTTACCAAAATATCCAATATCTAATTGTTTTATCACTTCTTTAGGATTATCAATTTTATAATCAAATTCTGTTTTTGTTGATTGTCTAACTTTAATTATATACGTATAATCATGTTCATTTAACTCTTTTGTTGATTTAAAATAGTACATATAATTTTTATAATTTTCATCTATATACCCATTTGAAACAAGCATTGATATAAAATTGTCTATTTCAATCATATTATTATCATTTTCTTCTAAAATTTCTTTTATTCTTTCTTCATTCAGCTGCTCTAAAATATCTTTTAAAGACATTTCATTTCTTTTTCTAATTGCGCATTTATATTTTTAAATTTGTCGATTTCTTTGTCATTTATAGCTTGTATTTTAGCAGCTCTACTTATGAAATTTTCTTTTCCATCAAAAAACTCAAATATTTCTCGTTCAGAAAAAGCGTATCCATTGCTACTTTGAACATAAAGTGTATTCTGTTTAATATATTCTAAATTAGTACTATCTTGCATAAATTGGTCCATAGTAATAGTATTTCCTCCTGATGTATGACCAATTTTACCATATAATCCTCCAATTGCTATTCTTTTTAATTCTTGGATACTTCCAACTTTTTCTTTCTGTAATTCTTTTATTTTTGATTTGTTATTTACTATTTCATTTTCACTATTTTTCTTTAACTCATCATATAGAGCATCCTTATTTTTTATTAACTTATGTATTACTCCTTCATCTTCTTGAAGTTCTTCATATGAATTAGGTTTTATATTTTTCAAAGCTACTATTGAAAAAATTTTTTCATCTAAAATTCCACTTCTCTCTTTATTTTTTCTAAGTTCTCTTTTATATAAATAATATTCATTACTAATATTTTTTATCAATCTAAAATCATTTATATGTGCTGATATATCTTGCATTGCTTTGTCCGAAATTTGTTCTCCTTTAAATCTTTCTTTTAATTCAGCATAAGAATTAAAATTAGAAATTACAGGAATAACTGGAACAATTGCATCAAAGAATTTTGTCCTTTCTGTGGAATTGCTAAATAAATTATCTTTTACTGCATATATAAATTTTATTTGTCTATTAATTTGTTTAGAATCATTCAATATTTTACTTAGTTCCTTTAATTTTTGAAATATTATTAATATCTTATATTTAATACTTTCATTTTCTAAAAACCTATCTAAGTCTTCAATAATTAAAACATTATAATCTGTTATACTGAAAAAGTATATAAGTTCATCCATATATTTGTTTATAAGTGATTCATCTGAATTTTCATTAATTTCTATTTCAGTATTTGGTAGCTTTATTTTATAACTCTTTATTATTAATTTTCTCCATAATAGCGATAAAGATATAGTAAGTAATATGAAAATTCCTATAACCTCAATAGCAATTAAAACATATAACAATATGATTTTTGATAATTCTATATTAAGGTTATGCATTTCAATTATATTTGTTATTAAATTTTTAACCTGTTCATTTATATTAACATTATATATTGATATTAAATAAATTATTAAAGCTATTAGTATTATAACTCCCATCAAAGCAATATTTCTTTTTGGTAGTTTTTTTATTCTTTTAATATTAGAATCTGGTAGATCTTGTGACTTCTCTTTATAAATAATTTGCTGTATTATACTTTTCTCTATTTCTTGACAAAATAAATTTTGATTTTCTTCTTTTATTTTCTCTTCCTTATTAATTCCAAACATTCCTAAAGAAATATATAATGGTTTATATATTTTTTTCTCATCTTGTTTTAATAAGGTATTAATTATACTTGTTTTTCCAGCTCCATATTTTCCTGACAAAGCAATATTAATATTTTCTTTACTTTCTAAAAAGTCTGATAACATATTTATTGTTTCTTCTGAATCAGAATTACTAGTTGGAGCTAATGTTTCATAATGATGTCTTTCAGTACTTTCTTTAATATTATTTTTATTTATGATTTCTTTTATTCTATCTAATATTTTCAATATATGTTCTCTCTCCTTATCAATATCCTCCTATTCTTTTCATTAGTACTTTATTCTATTAAATTGTATCATATTTTTCATATAAAGTCTAGTTTTTTCTTGTAGGTACTAGTTTTTGATATTTTTATTAGACATAAACTTTAAAAGTTTCTTTTTGTTATCTCTTGCATATCGTTAACAATTATAATTGTAAAAAGTGTGAAATTTGACTCTTAGATTAAAAGTCGTTTTCACACTTTTGCTTTATACTATAAAATTACTCATTTACAACCCATTCGCCATTCTTCTTACCATTTATTCTTTTTATCAACCCTTTTTCTTGCATTTCTGCCATATATGTTTTTACAGTTCTTAATGATTTGTTAATTTGCTTTGCTATCTCTTCTTGTGTTGTTGTTGGATTAGTTTTTAATATGTTTATAATCGCCTGTTCTTCTAAAGTGTAATTATTGCACTTTAAATTACTATTATCTGCACTTTGAATATTATCGATATGTGTATATCTATTTTTTAATTCATTCTTAGCATTCGTTAGTAAGTTATAAAAGAATTTTTCTAAAAATGATGTATCCTCAAATATATTTTTTTCAAAGTTTTTATAATTAGCTCTTACTAATGAATTTCTAAAATACCATGAATTTTCAGCAAATACTTCATCGTTAATATTAAATCCAAAAGTTCTTAGATATTTTATCATAAAAACTGCTGTTGTTCTTGTGTTGCCTTCACAAAATGGATGTACTTGCCAAATATTTGATGTAAATTTGCATAGATGTTTTATAGATTCATCTAAGCTTAACCCTTTATATGAAAAGTTTTTTTCTTGCTCAAAGTCATATTCTAATGTTTCTTTTATAGTATCAAATGGTGCATATATTACTGTATCTCCATTTAATACCCATTCTTTTTTAGTAAAGTTATAATCTCTATATACTCCTGCTCCATCAAATATATCTTTAAATAATCTTTTATGAATATTCAATAGCTCTGTTGGTGCAAAGTTAAATGCTTTTTCGCTTAATATTTCTGTTATTCTTACTGCAACTTTATCTGCTTCTTCATTTTCCTTTTCAAAGTTTTTTCTACTGCCTTGAACTTCATAATATTCATCTATTCTTGCTTTGGCTTCTTCAATATCTATTGTTCCTTCAATATGTTCTTTAGCGGTTTTAATTAAGTATTTTGAAGGTTTTAATCCATCAACATCTTGCAAACCAATCGCTGTTTCCCATGTTTTAGTTTTCTCAACTTGATTTGGTTCGCCTTGTTTAATATATTCTGATAATTCTAAATTCCAATCTTTTTTCTTATCCATTAGAAATACCTCCTATATATATTATATCATTTATAGGATGTAATATCAATAGTTAAAGTGCAATTTTTGCACTTTAACATGATATAAATTACACTTTAAGATATAAATTTGGAGGAAAACCTTTTAGATTATCTTTGCTATTGGAATGAAAAGTTTTATAGGAATGGTATTGAATTGATTAGTAGATGTGCAATTTAATAAAACAAGTAAAAGTGTGATTTAGAACTAATTATTCTAAAATCACACTTTTATAATATCAATTCCAATCGATATGAAACATTTTCTTTTCATTTTCTGTTATTGTATCTCCTACATATTCCATAGTTTTAATATCTTGTTTTATATCATAGAAATGGTATAAAATCATTGATACAAATTTAGTACATGATATTAGACTTTTTATTGGTATTCTACATGTTTCATGATTTGATATTGTCATATGTGATATTGGATGACTACAATCTTTAGATTTTTTTACATCATAATCAATTCTTATCATTGTAGGAATACCTTTATTTTCAAAAAAATAATCAAAAAAATCTATATCTGGTAGTGATGATATTGATACAATTTCTTCTTTAGTCCATATTTTATTATGCTTTTTTATAAATAACAATCTTTGTTTGACAATTTCATTATTTTCTATAATAAATTCCATTTGTATTAAACTTCTATCATAAAGCAAAACTGAGTATTGATGTTCCTTCAATAATTCTTTTATTATGAAGTCAAGTTCAATATCTTTGTCATATATGATATTACTACTATGATCTTTTCCTGCCCAAGTTATACTATAACTGTTGTTAGAAAATTCTTTTATAGACTCTCCTTTCATTTCTAAAACTAATTCATAATTGTATAACAACTTTTTAGCACTTTCTATATCTTCCTTTACTACTTTTAATATATTTTTTTTACTCATTTTTTTCTTCTCCATTTTCAAGCATTTTAATAATTTCTTCTTTAGAAGATATTCCAAAAAGTTCTTTTATTATTTGTATATCTGTAGCTTTTCCATCTGCTTTTAATTTATTTATTAAATTTCTTGTATTATTTAATGAGCTCATTGCCCCCTTATCTAAGTCCTTATTATTTAAAATTAATTGTTTTTGTTCTTCCTCTGTTGGGTAATGTTCAAAATATAATTTAAAATCATGTTTTTTTATTTCTTCAAATTCATCGCATAAAGTTTGCATCTCTTCTCCATATCCTAATACTCTTACCCAGCCTTTACTTCTTGTAATTGCTGTAAATAACGCATTTCTATCACTTCTAGGAGCTAATGAATTTATACACCTTTGTGCATTTACTATATATACCATATATGCCTCATTGCCTTTAGCTCTATATATTGTAGAATAAACAATTGAATATTTTCTAAAAAAATCCTCTGGACTTACTGTCCCTGCCAAATGAATAGATACATTATTATATTTTTCATCTTTCATTACAACATTAAGTTTATTTCTATTATCGCTTATTCCAATAGTATCCATATCTATTATCATTATATCACTTGGTAATAATTCATCTTTATCCAAATTTTCTTTAATCATATTTAGTAGTGCTTCCCTTTGCTCATAAAAATCACTATATTTATAAAAATCAATAATTTCATTGGAGTTACAATTTAATAACTCTGGACTTGTTTCTTTTGTTCGATACAATTCTACGCATTCACCTTCCAATATTTTATTATCCGAAGTATATCCAATTGTTTCCCATACATCTATTGATCCAGGAATTTGAATTAATCCATTATTTTTTCTATATAATCCCATTCCTATTGCATGTGCAGTAACTATTGTATTAGCTTGATTTCTATAACATACAGTAAGTGGTGTATCATTACTTATTTCTTGCCCAAATATTTCTCTTGGCATTGGCATAGTTTCTTCATTTAATTTTTGTAATTCATCATATGCATATACTAATCTTTTTTCTTCACCTAAAACATTTAAACACAAATTCATAAAATTTTTATCAAAATCTTGAGCTTCATCTATTAGAATACAATCATACATTTTTTGAAAATTCTTTATTTCTCTTATTGCTTCCATACAAGCTCCAGAAAAAGCAAATTTTTGGGTAAATCTAGCTTTTGCTTGTCCAAAGTTAAACGGCGACACACCATGTCTTAAACATATTTCATAATAAACTCCTGCAGAAGTAGCTGATCCCCACGCTTGCATAATTTTTATTTTTGTTTTATCATATTTGGCTCCATCGTTTTTGGCTGCATAAAACCTAGCAATTAAATTTTCTAATTGTTTTTTTAAAGCTCGTGTTGAATATGTAACTACTATTATCCAATCTCTATGAGCCATATGTAACTCTACTGCTTTTCGTGCTAAAACTATTGTCTTTCCACTTCCTGCCATACCTCTAATTCTTTGAATTCCTTTTGTATCAGACAAAATAGCTTCCATTTGTCTGGTATCATATTTTTCTATTAAATTATTCATTTCACTTATTAAATATGCTTTTGACCCTTCTGTTACACCTTCTCTATCATTTCTTTGATTTATTCCATATGCTTCTTGTAATCCTGATAAAATATTATTATATATCTTATCTGAATATTCATCCTCTACTTTATTTTGATCAATTATATCTAATACTTCATCACTCGAAAAAGCTATTAAATTTTCCTCTTGTTTCTCTAATTTTTCTTTAGAATATGTAACAATTGTTATATCAAATATTAATTTTCTTTTTTTTATTAAAAATGGTTGTTTTCTAAATCTATTCTCTACTTTTACATAAATATCATCTTGAATTTTAGCATAATCAGTTACAGGTTCAGTAAGCACATTAAATATGAAAACACCTATTTTAGAAATTATTGCTAAATCAACACTTACTTTATTATCTGTATATTCATCTATATATATTGGATACCCTATATAAGCTTCTCCCTCTATATTAGGATATTTTTCATTAAGATTTTTTATTATCTCTTCAATAATTTTTTCTTTTTCTTCGTTCTCAATACTTCCTATATTTTTTAACATTATTCCTCCTCTATAAAACTCTTAATATAATTTATAATACTACTATATATAATTTTTTTAATTTTCTATATTAACAATAATATTCAATTCAAAACTTCAATTATTGATTGTTATTTATTATAAAATATAGCTATTGGATGTATTATGCAAATGTTATCTTCTTTCGTAGGAAGTAATCCTCTTAAAGCTTCATTCACAGAAAATTGCAATGTTGCAAATATATTTTTATTATCTTCGGGATTAGTATCTTTTCCTATTATATTTGTAATCATCCCAACACATGTTATGTTTCCACCATACATAAATCCAATACTAGAAGGATTTACTCTAAAATATTTTTCATCTAACGGAATTAAATATCCATCACCTGAAATTAACATTTTACTATATGGTATCATTTTTTTAAATGCTTTAATAATATCTCTTACATTATCATATTCTTGATTATTTTCATTTATTGTTTTTTTAATTTCATTATTGATTTTATTAGCAGCTATTCTTATTTGTTGCCTATTTAAATTATTAGTTGCCATTGCGACATTATTTTTTATTTCTTGAGCAGATGTTTTCTTTATAAAATCTATTAATCCCTCTTTATCAAATAGTCCATTCAAATAGTCTAAATCCACAAAATCAAATACTCTAGTTAATTCAACATATTCACCATAATCATCATTTTGTCCATCCCCTACTTTTAAGTCATTTACATTTATATAATTATATGCTATATCAAAAGCTGCATCATGTAATGATTTCTCTATTATTTCACGATGAATATTAGATATATCACTTTCTTTTCCGATTTCTGCATTTAAGTTTACTTTCCCCTCAGCATTTATAAGATTAAAAAATCCGCCTTTTACACCACCAGTTATATCGGTAGACATCATATTCTTCGCATTCTCTGTTGATTCTTGTCCATCTTCAAATTTTTTTCCTTGGACTAATCCTTTTTCATTCTGAGCAATGATTGAATTTACTATATCACTATCTAAATATATAAATTGTTTCATTACTAATCTCCTATTCTACAAATTATATTTTTAATCTATTATAAACTTTACTAATTTATAATCATTACTTATGAATTACAAGAATAAATTATTTTTGAATCCTGAAGTAATCTTTTTGTTAATGTAAGATTCCATGCAGCCATTCTACTATGCCAATGCTTATGTTTTATAAAATTATCCCATGTCACTTCTAATATTTTACTTATTGTATAATCTTCATTCATAACTACAATAATAACATACTCAAATAATTTTTCTCTGTTGTCCTCTACTCCATAAAATACTCCTGTAGTTTTCCCAGTAACTGTTTTTATAGAATACCTTTCTCCTTTTATGCTTATTGCATCTACGCTTCTTGTTGAAGTGGGTGTAGCTTGTAATTTTGGTAATCCCGCCGTTTTGTTATAATATTTTATTGCTAAGTATTCACCTAATTCTCCAACTATATTTTTAGTCCTAATTAAATTTCTCTTTTTTAATTCACTAATCCATTTTGAATAAAATAGTATTAATTCTTCATCTGACAAAATTGAAAAATCATACATACTTTCTTTCATCTTTTTCTCCAATATTCTTCCATACATTTTACTAACTTTCTTAAAAAGATAAGCAGTTACTAAATAAACTTATTAAATAATTTTCTTAAAGATTCATCATTAAAATTCTTTGAAGAAATTACTCTACCATTTTTCTTAAAATATTGCTTTGAGTCATAAATTTCTTGTGCAACAACTACATAATAACCATGTCTTTGCATAATATTGTTTAATTTTTCTTCGTTCAAATCAATACCCAAAGTTACTAAAAACATTGCATCTACTGAAAGTTGATTTACATCTTCAAAATTTTGTTTATATCTTTCTCTTAATGTTCTTTTTGCACTAACTCCATATACTTTTCCATCTAATTCAAAAGTATAGTCATATTCTACAGAATTAATAAATTTATCATGTGCACGATTATGTACATTATTTGAAATATTCAATAGAACACTATTAACTCTTGATTCATATGATGAACCAGCAGTTGATATAATACTTTGATTTATTGATTCATCCATAATAATCATAAATATATTATTAGCATTTATACTATACCTACTTGTCACTTCTTTAATTCTATCATTTAGCTTCTTTACAGATTTTCCACTTGTTTCAAGAATAAATTCATTTTCTCTATTCACATTAGTAATCGTATATACTAATAAAGCACTAATTACTCTTTGACCATATGGATATTCAAGATTAACCATATCATATCCAAAACTTAATTTATCTTTATGAGATGCTAATCCATCATCATATTGGATTTTAGCATAGGATTTTGCTTCTTCTAAAATTAAATTTTTTGATAACAAAAGTTCAATGGATAATGTTGTTAAATCAATCCACATATTATAATTTTTTTCATCACATAAATTTAGTAAAGTAGTATAATCCTCGTAAGTCTTAACATTTTCATTTACTACATTTTGTTCAAGAAATCCAATTAATTTTGAAAATCCTAATTGTTTGTTTCCTTCAATTAATTGTTCTAATAATATCATCTTATTTTCACTTAGACGACATTTAATTAAATTTTTTAAAATGGTGTAAAATAATAAATTATTCTCATATTCATTTTTACTTATATCCATTAAATTTCCCCTCCATTTTTTAATGTCTTATACATTTCTTGAGCTACTGCATTTATCATGTTAACTGGTACTGAATTACCAAATTGTTTATATGCTTGGGTATCACTTACTACAATTTTAAAACTATCTGGATATCCTTGTAATCTTGCAGCTTCTCTTGGCGTTAGTTTTCTAGGATTTTTTCTTTTAGAAGATTGATCAATTAAAATTTCTGAACCATCTTTATAGTATCTTGCAGAAATCGTACTTGTATATTCTGACTCTTCATTAAACAAACAATATCCAAATCCATTTCCCTTTGCTTTATTTTTTTCTTTTCTTTTTTGATGGCTTTCCCATATTTTATCAGATATTGTATATTTATCATCTGGATTATTTTCTAAAATATTACCTAACTTTGTAGGAATATTTGTTTCCTTAGGGAAATGAAAGTCCACATTATGATTTTTAAATCCAACAATCATTATTCTTTCTCTATTTTGTGGTAATCCAAAATTTTTAGCATTTAATACTTTATAATATACTTTATAGTTAAGTTTATTCTCAAGAATATCTAGCATTATTTTAAAAGTCTTTCCTTTGTCATGGTTAGTTAATCCTTTTACATTCTCTAAAAGAAAGCATTTGGGTTTTTTTTCTTCTAATATTCTTTCTACTTCAAAAAACATTGTTCCTCTTGTATCATTAAATCCCTCTCTTTTTCCTGCTATTGAAAAAGCTTGGCAAGGAAATCCTGCTAACAAAATATCAAAGTCTGGAATAGAGTTAGCTGAAATCTTTGTAATATCTCCGCTAGGTACTTCTCCATAATTAGCAGCATAAGTTTGAGCAGCATATTTATCTATTTCAGATGAAAATACACATTTCCCTCCAAGATTTTGAAATGGAGTTCTAATTCCACCTATACCAGCAAAAAGATCAATATATTTAAATTGATAATTATTATTATCTTTATTGTTATTTATTTCATAAATTTTGTAAATATTTTCTAACATTATACCCCCTAGTTGTTTCATTTTTATATTCTATAATTTCTCTATATTATTTTATATCACAAATACATCATTTTAACAATACATTTGAAGACATTTATCAAATTTTGTCGAAAAAACATCGACAAAATTTGACAATCGATAACAGTAACCCTAGTAACGTTCTTTTCCTCTTCTCTCTTTTTTCATATCCTTATCTTCCTGCTTCTTTCCATTCTTCTCCTCAAACTTCCTAATATCACTTCTCATCACAGGAACTCTTTTCTCAATCTCCTCACAAAACCTAATTTCCTTTCGTATCTTTTTAATTTTATCCGTAACTCTAATAATATCCTCAGTCATCTTCTCCTTCTCTGCATCACTACTCAAACTCTTTCTTTTATAATACAACCTATTCCTTTCATTCAAACAATTTCTCAAATCTTTCTGTTTTACTTTTCTCACATTCTCAATATCCGCAAAATTACTAATCTTATACTTACACAAAAATCTTATTTTCTCCGAATACATTTTCATCTTCCTAACTTCTGCTCTCATCTTTGGAGATAATTTATACTGCAAATTCTTCTTTGGAAACACCTTCAACAAATAACAATAATGATAATACAATGCTATAATTCCTTTTGCCTTCGGCTTATTCTTTGCTTTTCCACTTTGAGAATAATATCTTCCCTCCAAACTTTTCACCCATACAACATTTTTCTCTTTTCCAATCGGATGGTTATAAATTTTCTCTTCTATCCTATCAATTGAATACTCTTCTCCAAATGCTCTTTCTACTCTTATATTCCTTTTATGTGGCTCTTTTCTTATTGTTAATTTTCCCGCTCTGTAATAATAGTAATAGCCCATAGAAGATAATATCTTGTGAAATTCTTTTGTTGTATATGAATGTTTAATCGCATAATCCAAATCTTCTTTTGCAAAAATATAATAATCCGAATTTGCTAAACTTTTCTTATAAAAATTCTCAAAATTTATTCCAGACTTGCACGCTTTTTCTCCCAAAACTTTCAATCCAAATTCCTCACAAATATCATCTGAAGTTTTTCGAAACAATGCCGTATTTTCTAAATTACTATAGTACTTTTTTCCATCTTTAAAAGAAACCGAATTCAAAACAAAATGATTATGAATATGATTCGTATTCAAATGCGTAGAAACCACCACTTGAAATCTATCGCCCCACATTTCTTCCGCCAGCCTGACACCAATCTCATGTGCCATCTCGGCCGTAACTTCTCCCTCACAAAAAGATTGATACCCATGAAAAGCCAGTATGCCTCCCAATTTATTATATTTTTTCTTTACATCTATCATCTCATTTACAGTGCTATTTGCATCACAATTAATTCCAGTAACAAAAAATTGCTTTTCTGTTTTATCTGGATTTGTTGCGTAATCAAATGTCACTTTTAAATCTCCAAAATTATTATTTTTCGTTTTTAATTTATTAGTAGCATATTTTACCACATGATCGATTCTCTGTTTTACACTCCACAAACTTGTCGTTGCCATTTTTTACCTCCTTACAATTTTTCTTAAAAAGGGGATTGGGGAATTTCCCCATTTTGAATTTCGAACTGATGAAATTCATTGCTTGCTAATCCTCTATTTATTTCAAAAACAAAAAAGAAAGTGCTAGATTTTTTACAAAAACTAACCACTTTCTCTCAAATTTTCTATTCAATTATTTTCATTTTTCTAAAATATTTATAGGCTTGTCCGCCACCCAAAAAGAATATTTCATACTCTTCAATTCTCAAAATTTCACGATACAAATTAACAATTTTTATCAACACAGAACTTTCCTCAATCGTCAATTCACTCGGCTCTTCATCTTCCAAAATATCTCTAATTTTCGGAAATCTTTCCTTCATATTTTCAACCTGATTTTGCAACTTTTTATACTCAAAATTTCTGCTCTGCAACTCAAATTTCATGCCATTTATGCACTCATATAAGTCCACAGAATCGATATCAAACAAATCATTTTTCTCCATAATTTTCACCTACTTTTTCATCAAAAATTAACTCATTTATCACAATTTCTTCCGCAGAATTTTTTATATTATTCATCATTCCCACCCATTTTAACTGGTCTTTTTCTTTCAATTTTTCATCTACATTTTGCCTTTCGGCTTGCTGTTTTATTAAAAATTCTACTCTTTCCTTTGCCAATTTATCAACCTCCATCAAATGCTTTTTGAGTTCCCCATTCATATTTAAAATGATATATTCTGCCTTCTTATTTTCTTTCAAATATTTCAACCTTAACCTCCCATATTTTCCTATTCGAAAGTCTTTTACATTCTCCGAAAGAACCAAATTCGGCACAAAATAATCCTCAACTTTTGTATAAGTGATATCCATTTCAAATCCCCTTTCTCAAATAAATTCACTTAAATTTTACTCATTTATTTTTCGCAATTCAAAACTGAAAATCACTCATTTTTCTTCAATTTGCACATTTGATTTTGTATATACATTACCTGTCATACTCTTTTTGTTTTTGCCTTTTGTTATGCTCCTTCACACACATAATAATAAAATCTTCTCTGTCTTTCTGACTAACCACATTTCTTGGAAGTACACTTTCTATTTTTTCCATATTCATTTTAAATTTAGGAATCTGATTCGACTTTTCCTCTTCCATAATTTCATCTATCTTTTCAGCTGTTAGACTATTTTCTAAACTTCTCTTTTTCAAACTAATTGCTTGTGCCAATGACGGCGTACAATCATTAAATTGCATTGCGTCCAACAATGTATATTGTTCATCTTCTTTCAAATAAGAAATTTCAACCGCCGGTCTAAATGCGATTTTCTTTTCATCTACCATATTTAATATTTCTGGTATCAACTCAGTTAGTCTTATATATCTTTGAATATTGGTAGAACTTTCGCCTGTCTCTTCTGCAATTTTTTCCCTTGTAGTTTTATTTTCTAACTTCTGTCCCAGTGGGACAGAAGTTAAATCATTTCGTTGTCCCTGTTTATTCATTGCTTCCATTTTCATTTTATAAGCAAAAGCCTTTTCACTCGGCAAGATTTCTTCTCTTTGCAAATTGCTATCGACCATTAAAATTGTCGCCTCTTCATCTGTTAAATTTCTTACAATACAAGGTATTTCTTCCATATTGGCAATTTCTGCTGCTCTCTTTCTTCTGTGTCCTGATATCATCTCAAAACTTCCATCTTCCAACTCTCTTACTATAACTGGATTTAAAACTCCATTTTCTTTTATGCTTTCTACAAGCTTGTCCATTTCCGCATCATCTTTCACTTTAAATGGATGTCCTTTAAATTCATTCAATTTTTTCGTCTCAATCTTTTCAATTCTTCCTACATAACTTCCATGTGTTCTTTCAAAAAAATCATCTACAGTAGGAAGATTAAATCTTTCATTTTTCTTCATACATTCCACCTCTTTCTAATTATCATAAAAATTACTCCAAAATTCTTCATCTCTTTGTTCAAAATCTGTTTTTCTAAACTTATTTGACTTCTTCTTTTGTCCTTCAACTCTATCAATTACCCACCTTTTAATCGTATCGTAATCACTTGCATATTCCACACCTTTGGATCTTTTATATAAAGATAACTCTTCAATACATTTTTCTGCTTTAACTTGCCCGTATTTCTCAATCAAATCTTCATATTCATACGCATACAAAAACACCTTATCTTGATACTGGGTTTTCGATAAGGTGTGTGTGCTTATATTATTATTTATTATATTATTCTCTTTCCATTTTTGAGGAATACCCTCTTCTTCTTTTTTCGTATAGGGGTATTCTTTATAAAAGTTATACGGTATATCCTTTATATAAATTCTCCTTTGAATAATCTCTTGTTTATCATTTCTGATAAGTTCCACTTCTACAAAATTCTTTCTTCGCAGATCTGTTATCCAACCAGAAACTGTATTGGCTCCAACATTCAATTTATCTGCTAAATATTTATTTGATGCAAAACAATATCCTTCCTTATTGCTAAGTGATGTTATCACTGCATATAAAATCTTTTCATTTGCTTTTAAATTCCTATTATACAAAATTGTTGCTGGTATAATAGAATAATACCCTATATTCTGCTTTTCTTCCACTTTCACTCCTTTCTATGCAGTATAGAAAACGGAACTAAAATTTTCTAAGCTCATTCTTCGCTAAGAAAATCTAAGTTTCGCATAATTATTTTCTACAGAAAAATTCTCCTTTCAGTCAATTTTTCCTAGAAAATAAAAAAAAGAGCAAATTAATCCAAAATTAATTCACTCTTTTCAGCTTGTCCTTTATTTCTTCTTTAATCCTTGAACGCACTTTACTGTAAGCATTTCCTCGATTATCGTTTTTTGCTCAAAACCTGTGTTACCTCTTCCACATACGTCCAAAACCCTGAGCTTGCAGCCAAATTTCTCATTGCCAATCTTCCTGATGCAGACAAGTTCTGCCCAACATCAAACGCAACGCCTGCATAATGCTGTGACTGTGCATGCCCAGTTGAACATTTTTGCTCTAATCCTATTTAGAGCATTTTCTCTATATCTATTTTTAATACAAATTTAACTGATTTATCATGATAAATATAAATTTTATCGATTAGCATATTTAATATTGCTTTATCAGGAACTCTACTATCTATAACCTGATTAAAATAGTCTATACTTTTTTTTAATTTCTCCTCTTTAACTTTCAAATCTTCTTGTCCTAAATTTTCAATTTGTTTCTTCGTATTTTCAATTTCTTTATATTTTTCCTCTTCCATACTTTTATATGTGCTTTCTATAAAAGTTCTCCTATCCATACTACAAGAGCTTAGTTCTTTTATTTTTTCAGATAATATTACTTTATATTCTGTTTCTAAAATTCTTAAATTATCTTTCAATTTATTTAAATCATTTTGTTTATTGGACTTGTATTCTTCCAATCTTAAATTCGCTATTTCTTGTTTGTAATTATCTCTTAAGGCTATTAAAAAATTTTTTAAACTTGCAAGTAGCACATCTTCTCTTATATTGTGGCATACACATCTTGCTTTTCCATATTTTCTATAACTAAGGCATTCATATAACTTTTTAGGCACATACCCTTCTTTTTGACTTCGAACTCTTGCAACTCCTGTAACAGATCCACCGGCACTCTGCACATTTTAAGAAACCACCAAATATGTAGTCCCTTTGTTTTTTTGTATACATACTTGAATTTCCAATTCTTTTTTTCATCAATTCTTGTACTCTCTCAAATTGTTCTTTTGAAATAATTGCTTCGTGATGATTTTCAAATTTATATTGATTTTCCTTTTTAACTTTTCTTCCCTCTTTATGAATATCATATCTTTCTGTCTTATGAGTAATCAATGTTCCAATATAAATTTCATCTTTTAAAATCCTTTTTATCATATACATATCCCATAATTTTTTTACAGGTTTCTTATATGCTTTGCCTTTTTGTTTTAAATCTCTTTCAATTACTTGTGATGGAGTTAAAAAATTATATTCAGAATTTAATTTTTTACAAATTTTTAACATTCCTAAACCTTGTTCATATAAATCAAATATGGTTTTTATTGTGCCTCGAACAGTTTCATCTACAATTAACTCGCCTTTTTTAGCAGTTTTCCTATAGCCAAACTTAGGTCCTTGAAGTAATATTCCTTTCTCTAACTGTTTGTGCATACCAATTTTTACTTTTTTCGATACTTCCTTTACATACCTTTCATTAAACCAGGTAGAAAGTCCTAATAAATCATCATCTCCTTCTAATAAATTGAAATCTCCAAAAGTATCTTTCGTCAGTATTAAATTCACATTTCGCTCTTTCAGTTCATCTATAAATGTAAGTGTTCTGCTACCTTTACGCCCTATTCTTGATAAATCTTTTGCTAAAATAATATCTACTTTTCCTGCTCTAATGTCTTGTAACATTCTACTAAATGCTGGTCTTTCATCATTTGAAATATACCCGTGATACATTATCATCTATGTAATATTCTGATATTTCAAAACCCTGAGAATCCGCATATTCTTTAGCCAGTTCTTGTTGTGCTTCAATACTACTATATCTACTTTTGTTATCATCCTTACTTAATCTACAGTAACATACAACTTTCAATATATCTATCCTTTCCGAAGATAAATATATTTATGTTTTTAGACAAGTTTATATTATCTTCTTTTTCAGCAAAATGCAATAATTTTATATGATATTTTTGGTTTTTTCATAATTTAAAATTTCTTGTATTGTATTAATAGGATTTTTTTCTCCACTTACAAATACTGTCACATTTGATTGTTTGCTTTTTAGATGATTTATTTTTTCTAAAATTTCTTTATTTTTTTCCTCTTGTTCGGTTATATATACTTGGAACAACTCAACATTTTCATGTATAAATTTTTGAATTTCCAACTTTATCACTTACCCTTTCTTTTCATGTATATTTTAAAATTTAGATATACATTACTTTTTTTAAGCAAAAAAAAAGAAACCATACTTTAATTATTTCTAATTAAAATATAGTCTTTTATTTCTCAATATTTTTCTTAACTTTTTGCTAACACTTTTTGGACATGACAGTCTAAATGAGATGTTCTCTCATTTCTTGATTTATACTTGATTTTAAGAAGTTTTCTGTCTGTTTAATATCTTCATTCATTTTAATTCTTCCTTCTTTTTAATTATATGATATTTTTGCAACTTTTTGTCTTCACTTTTTAGAGATGACAGTCTATATGAAATGTTCTCTCATTTCTTGATTCATACTTGTTTTTAAGAAGTTTTCTATCAGTTTCATATCTTTATTCATTTCAATTTTTCTTTCTAAAAATATCAAATTTATTGTAGCATAATTAGTAGAGTTTGTCTAGTAAAAATATCTTATTTTTTAATAAAGTTAGCGACATATTTCGACAATATTTAAAAAATTCTAGTACGATTATTGTATTCAAAACATAAATTTTTCTTCTTCTATTTCTTTTTCTTCTTTAAAGTTTTCAAAAAAAATCTCTTGAAATCAAGTGATTTACCTCTTTTATCTATCTTCTCTACTTCTTTTTCTTTCAACATTACATCTATTTTCTCATTTAATCTTCTGATTTCTAATTCCGTGCATTCTGGACACAACCCCAAAATTGGATTTAAAATTGTAATTTTACTACAATTTTTACATTTTCTCTTTTTACTATAATATTTTTGAATCCTCAATTGCTCCCATGGATCACAACAATTAAACACATTTTCACCTCCTTTTCAAACTTCACTATCTTCATTTTACCGCATTAAAATGCGGTTTTTATGTATAAAAATTTGCTATCCTTTAAATAATAGAATTACTAAAAATAGGAGGATAGCAATAAATGACATTATCTCAAGCCATTGTACAAAGAATCAAAAATTTAATAAATCAAAGTACTCAAATAGAAAACTATCATCAATTAGCAACAAGAGCTGGTCTAAACGAATCCGTTGTTCGCGCAATACTTTCTGGAGAAACTAAAAATCCTTCAACCGAAACAATCTTTTTTATTTCAGTAGCTTTTGGCATTACATTATCAGAGTTTTATAATGACAAATTATTTGATATTGGTAATATAGAAGATAATTAAAATCTACTATCTTTTATTTCCATATTATATCGTACTGGTTTGATAAAATCAAGCAAAAATTGATATAAAATTTAAAATATTAAATAATTTTATTTTGGAGAAATAATGTAATGGGAACAACATCAAAGTATAATGGAAAACTTAATGTTTTCGGAAATGTTTTAAAAGAATATCGATTAAAAAATGATTTATCAATGGCACAATTATCTAATAAGTTTCAACTTTTAGGTATTGATCTTCCTGCTCAATCCATTCATTTAATAGAAAATAACCGTAGGATTATTAAAGATTACGAATTAGGTGGATTTGCGAAGATATTTAATATTTCTACAGATAAATTGTTTAAAGAATTTTATAAAGAATTAGAATAAAATGCCGATACAAGTTAATGTATTGGCATTTTTCTCTATATCTTTGTAAAAAAGCATTTCTACGATAAATTGTAATTTCTCAAGATGATTATAACATAAATGGCAGGTAATTTCAACGAATCACCTGCCTTAATTTTTATACTATTTTAGATTTTCATTAAAGAATTTTTCTATTTTATCAAATGGTATCACATTCATATTATCATATAAATCTGTATGAACAGCATTTGGAATTATCATTAATTCTTTGTTATCTGTATATTTGCTATTTGTAGTCATATCTTTATAAGCATCTTTACTAAAATAGCAAGAATGAGCTTTTTCTCCATGTATAACTAATACAGCTGAACGAATTTCATTGCTATATTTTAATATCGGTTGATTTATAAATGACATACATCCAATTTTGTTCCAGCCCCCATTTGAATTTAAACTTCTTGAATGATATGCTCTTCCTTTATAATATTCGCTATAATCTTTAACATAGAAAGGTAGCCCTTCTGGTACAGGAAGTTCTAAACAACCTCCTCCTAATTCGTAACTTCCATTTTTATAATCTGTAATTCTTTGTGCATTTAAAGCTACTTTATTGTTATATCTTGTTTCTTCATTATCTCCCTCATCAAAATATCCATTTGCATTTACTCTAGTCATATCATACATTGTAGAAGCAACTGTCGCTTTTATTCTTGTATCAAGAGCTGCTACATTTAGAGCCATTCCACCCCATCCACAAATTCCTATAATTCCTATTTTTTCGCTATCAACATTTTCTTGAACTGACAAAAAATCTACTGCTGCTTGGAAATCTTCTGTGTTAATGTCAGGACTTGCCATATATCTAGGTGTTCCTGAACTTTCTCCTGTAAATGATGGATCAAAAGCTATTGTTAAAAAGCCTCTTTCAGCCATATTCATAGCATATAATCCACTTGCTTGTTCTTTTACTGCTCCAAAAGGTCCACATACTGCTATTGCTGGTAGTTTTCCTTCTGCATTTTTAGGTACATACATATCTGCTACTAATGTCATTCCATATCTGTTATGAAATGTTACTTTACTATGATTTACCTTTTCACTTTTTGGGAATGTTTTATCCCATTCTTCTACTAATTTTAAATTTTCACTCATTTTACTAACCTCTCTTTTATAATTTACATTTCTTTTTCCCATTCTCTTATTGTTGATACTTCTGCTTTATCAGCAAGATTTTCCATTACTTTAATTTCTTCATTAGATAATTTGATATTCATTGCTGCAGCTGCATCTGTTACATATTTCACTTTTGTTACTCCTAAAATTGGAACTGTATCTTTTCCTATTGCCCAAGCAGTTGCGATTTGAGCAACAGTTGCATTATGATTACTTGCTATTTCTCTCATTTTATTTATTAATTCATCTAATTTAGTAAAAATTGGATTATATGATTTTGCACGATCATTACCTTCTGGGAATAAGTGTTTACTATCGTAATTTCCAGATAATGCTCCTTGTTCTAATACCATATATGAATAAAATGTAATATCATTTTCCTTACAATATTCTAATATTCCAGCTTTCTCTGAACTTCTATTCAATAAGCTATAATGATTTTGAACAGCAGACACTTTTAAGCCTTCTTTATTCAAAATGCTATTTGCTAACTTCAATTCTTTTAAATTATGATTTGAAACTCCTATGGTTTTTATCTTATCACTTTTAGCAAGTGAAATTACTTTAGGTGTCCATTTTTCAACATCTGCTGGATTATGAATCCAGTAAATATCTATATAATCTGTATTTAATCTTTTAAAACTTCCTTCTAACATTTCTTCTACTGCATTTTCAGAATCACTCGCAATTTGAGGTGTGAATTTAGTTGAAATTATAATATCTTCTCTATTTATACTTTTTACAAATTCTCCTAATATAGTTTCTGATGTTCCCATCCCATATACTGCTGCTGTATCCCATAAGTTTAACTTATTTTTCATTGCTTCTTCAAAAACAGGTCTTAAATCTTTAACTCCTAAATTTAAACCAAATACTTGATCTCCTCCTGCTGATCCTGTTCCCCAAGCCCAAGCTCCTAGTGCTATTTTTGGTAATTTTTTTTCTGTATTCATAACAATTCCTCCTAATTTTATATTTTTGTTGTATCTTCTATTTGAAGGCATACAAATTCTTCTACTTTAAAATATTTATCATCTGTTTTTCCTAATTCTTTATGATATTTATTATTAACAAATATTTCCCAGTCATTTTGGTTCTTTAATTCTGCAACCAATACAACTGAATTGACAACTCCAAACCATCCTGTTGCTTTTTCTACTATAAGACTTTCTAATTCTGGTACTTGATTTTTTAGTTTTTTCATTTCTATTATTCTTTTATTTATATCTTCTTCTGTTACATTATCTTTTATTGGTGCTATAAAAATATGTTTTACCATTTTATTTTTCCTCCTTATGCAGTTCTTTTAGTAAGTAAGCCATATTTTCGCCTAAATTTTTCATATTTGCCATTCCTTCTTCATCATTTTTCACATCTCCAGGCATTTGCCCATATACCATATTCCAATATGTTGAGCCTACTACAAATATTTCGTGATTTAAGAAGAAATGATTTAATGTATCAATCGCATTTAATGCTCCACCTCTCCTACAAGCTACAACTGATGCACCTATTTTGTGTTTCAATATTTCTGGATTCATATCAGCCACTACTGCTGCTCTATCAATAAGTGCTTTCATATTAGATGATACATCTGCTGAATATACTGGACTTCCTAAAATAATTCCATCTGCTTCAATCATTTTTTCAAATATTTCTGCAAACATATCATTGTTAAATGAACAATTATTTTTTCCACCACAAGTAAAACAAGCCTTACATGGATTTATCATTATACCTGCTAATTGTATCATTTCTGTTTCTATTCCTTGTTTTTCTAATTCTTCAAGCACAGTATTTAATGCAATAGCAGTATTTCCATTTTTTCTACTGCTACCATTTATTGCTAATACTTTCATTTTTATACCTCCTAAAATCCTAATTTATATAACCAATTATCTGTTAATGACTTATAATTACTTAAAGTAGATGATGTTATAGACATTGCTTCTAATACTTCTGCTCCTGATTCTTCTCTTTTTATATCACTAGTTGTTCCTGATAATCCAGAACTCCCTGATGTTACAAAAGGAGCAATTTTCTTTGCTGATAAATCATACTCATCTAAAAATGTATAAACTGGAGTTGCTATTTCTCCCCACCAAATTGGATAGCCTAAAAATATTGTGTCATAATCTTCTATATTAATATTTTTGTTCTTTAATTCTGGTCTGCCTCCATTTC
This sequence comes from uncultured Clostridium sp., assembly GCA_947571115.1. Taxonomy (GTDB): domain Bacteria; phylum Bacillota; class Clostridia; order TANB77; family CAG-508; genus Scatovivens. The sequence continues at coordinate 11,396 of CANOWW010000007.1, read as the reverse complement.
TTTGTTCTTCTTTGGCTGTATCTAGCATTTCATCATAATTACTTGGATATGTTCTTACTGTTTCTAATCTTACTACATCTCCACCAGTTCTTTCTCCAATATAATCAGCAATTTGTTTTGTGTTACCACTTCTTGAATAATATATTACTAATGTTTTTTTAGAAGTATTTGTGTTTGTATTTTGAGTATTTGGTTCATTTGTAGTAGGAATCGTTATTTGTTCTTTTTCAGTTTGTGAATTTGTATTTTCTTTGTTTTGATTTTCTTGTTTATTATTTACATTAACATTTGAATTAGAAATGTCCTGTTCTAATTTCTCTGCATCTTTTGGTGTTTTGTTATTCATATTAGCCACTACAAATATGCCTCCTGCTATTACTATTAAAATTAATACTATAATTCCAATTATCAATTTTTTATCCATCTTAAATTATCCTTTCCTATTTATTTTAATACCAGTCATGTTTTTCATCACGATTTAAGCTATTCATTTTTTCCATTTCTTCATCAGTTAGTTCAAAATGATATATTTCTGTGTTTTCTTTTATATGATCTGGATTACTAGAACCAGGTATTACAACAACACCTTTTTGTAAATTCCACCTTAATATAACTTGTGCTGCTGTTACATTATGGTTATTTGCTATTTCTACTATTGTACTATCATTTAAAAGTTCCTTTGTATGTCCTCTACCACCAAATGGATACCAACCTTGAACAACTATTCCTTTACGTTGAATATATGGTATTACATCATTTTCTTGGTAATATGGATGTATTTCATTTTGTACTAAACTTGGCATTATATTAATTTGTGGTAAAAATTCTTCCAATTCTTTTACATACCAATTAGATAACCCAATAGAACGAATCTTGCCCTTTTTAACATATTCCTCCATTGCTTTGTAGGCTTTTACATCATTTGTTCCAGGATGGTGTAATAACATCATATCAATATAATCAACATTTAATTTCTCAAAAGCCATTTCGATAGCACTTTCTGGATCGTCAAATTGATTTGGATATAATTTAGTAATAATAAAGATTTCTTCTCTAGGAACATTAGAATCTTTAATTGCTTTTCCTATTTCTTCCTCGTTACTATACATATATGCTGTATCTATAAGTCTAACTCCAGAGTTTAAGGCACCCGTTATAGCATCATAGCAAGTATTTCCTGTTAAACTGTATGTTCCTATTCCATTTAGTGGCATTTCATATCCACTATTTAATTTTACTGTTTTGGTTTCAAAATTGAAGTTTGCAATTTCATTTGTTGTATTATTATTGTCTGTTTCTATTGAGTTTCCTACTGTATTTTCTATATTACTATTTTCTTGATTAATACTATTTGTGTTCATTCCTAAATCTTTCTCCTCTCTCGTTTTTGTTTTTAAATTTATATATATAATCCCTATAATTATCAATATTACAATGATAGCAACTATTGTAAAAATTAATATTTTCTTATTCATATCTTCCTCCTAAAAAATATTAGTTTAATTAAAAGTTCTTCTTTTTTAAGTCAACAATTAAATAATCTAAAATGTCTATTTCCTTTTGATTTTTGTGTAATGATTCTAATAATGAACTTCTATATTTTGAAAGTAAAATGAAGATTTTATCTGTTTGCTTTTTATCTAGTAAATCCAAAAATTCATCTATTATTTTTTGATTACACCCAGCATCTTGCAAATTTTGAATTAGTGTTTCTTTTCTGTCTTGATCTCCTATCATATTTTATTTTCTCCTTTCAGATTCATATTTTATCTTTTTCAATTTTATTATATACTGACTTTTAGAAAATAGCCAATACTTATTTTGAATGGTTTATCATAGTTTACAAGAATGATAAAAAATGTTATAATATGCAAGTAATAGGAGGATCTTATATGGAAATTAGATTATTGAAATATTTTTTGGCTGTTAGCAGAGAAGAAAATATAACTGCTGCTGCTGAAAGTTTGCACATAACACAACCTACTCTTTCAAAACAACTTATGGAATTAGAAGATGAACTTGGTAAAAAATTATTTATTAGAGGAAAAAGGAAAATAACACTTACAGAAGATGGCATATTACTTCGTAAAAGAGCTGGGGAAATTGTCGATTTGCTAGAAAAAACACAAGCAGAATTAAAAAACTTGGATAATGAAGTTATCTCTGGAGATATTTATATAGGTGCTGGAGAAACGGAAGGTATGAGAATTATTGCAAAACTAGGCAGTCAATTACAAAAGAAATATCCTAACATTCATTATCATCTTTTTAGTGGAAATAGCGAAGATGTTATTGAAAAATTAGACAAAGGTCTTATTGATTTTGGTGTTTTAATCGAGCCAACTGATATAAAAAAATATGGATATGTTAAATTGCCTGTTTATGATACTTGGGGAGTTTTAATGAGAAAAGATAGTGATTTGGCAAAAAAAGACTATATAAAACCTAACGATCTTTTAAATATTCCATTACTTTGTTCAAGACAAGCACTTGCTAATAATGAATTTTCTATTTGGTTTGGAGATAATACTGAAAAGCTAAATGTCGTAGCAACATATAATTTAATTTATAATGCTTCTTTATATGTAGAAGAAGGCTTTGGATATGCTGTAACTCTTGATAAATTAATTAATTTAACTGATGATAGCAATTTATGCTTTAAACCAATTATACCTAATCTAAAAGCTAATTTAGTAATGGTATGGAAAAAATATCAAGTTTTTTCTAAAGCTACTCAAAAATTTTTAGATGAATTACAAAACGAAATTAATATACAAAAATAAGATGGTTCAAACGAATCATCTTATTTCATCTGTTTTAAAAATTGTAATTTGTAAATATGCATGATTAAAAAATTGGTAATAAAAATGGAATTTGAACTGAAACAAATTCTGCTGTTAAAAATATTATCGAAAACAAAGAACCTTCTGGATCTCCACTCATTTCTATACTCCACAGCATAAAAAACATTGTTGTTATACTTATTATGCTATAAAGCAATGCTAAATGTCTATTTCTCATTATTTTATTTTTACTTTCAAGTTTTCGTTTATAAGGTAATTGAATTATATAAGTTATTATTCTAAAGCATAGCGAAATAATTGCTAACATTAATAAATTTTTGATATACGGTACTTTTATAAATGAAATATTTATCTTTTCTAAAAATCCAGAAATTATAAATAAAAACTCAATCAAGCCTAATAATAATCCCCATATAATCATTAATATATCATATTTGTTACTTGTTTTATTTTTCATTTTTTCTCTTTCTATATTAATAAATTACTAATTTTTGTATTTTTTTATTCTAATACTAATGCTCTTTTAGGACAAAAGTTTGAACATTTGCCACATTTTATGCATTTATCATAATCTATTTTAGGTGCTTCAAAATCTTTCTGACTTAATGCTCCAACTGGGCAAACACTTATAGCTGGACATTTATGATTTTTAGGACAATTCTCTATTATTATTTTTAATTTCCTATCCATAAATTTATCTCCTTTCAAAATTGTAATTTGTATTTTATTGCCAATAACCAGACATTTCAAAATCTACGCAATCAAATTCAATAATATTATTCCAATCTCTTTCTAAAATGATATTATCAACTTGTTGTGCTTTATACAATTCATCCAATGTTTTGTAGTTATATTCCCCACTTTGTTCTTCAAGTAATCCACATCTTTGAAATGAGCAATGATCATCATAAATAATAATCATATATTCATTTGATTTATCCTTAAATATTAATCTTAATTCTGCCTCAACATGATCTTCATTTATACTTTTTAATAACAATGTTTTTATTTCTTCAAAAGTATATTTTGCCATTTAATCACACTCCTAAATTGTAATTTATGTTTCTTTTTAATTGTATCAAAAAAAGAACAAATCGTAAATGATTTGTTCTAAAAATAGAAATTATCCAGTAACTTTATCAAACAATGTTGACCTTTTTAATGTATAAGCAATCCAATAAATAATTGATATTAAGGATAAAATATTCAAAGGTGAATACTCGATATTCATATCAATTACTTTTAAAACTGTCAATATTTGTACTAATGAAAAAACAACTCCAACAGCAATAAGTATAACAAATGAAATAGCAAATACTTTTCTTGATTCATTACTATTCTTTTTTACTAACATTGTACTTGAAATAACCATTGACATTATTAAGACAATTTCAATAATTATTGTTATAATATTATCAGCAACCATTTTTTCAACTCCTCTCTTTAATTAAGTTTTTAAATAACTACTGATGATATTGTAATATATTTCTTACATATTGTCAAGTATTTCTTACATTTTTTTGCTCTTCCTTAAAATCAATATTGCTATTAATTCCACAAGTTCAAAAATTATAAACACCAAGCAAATAGAATTTGTAAATATCACAATATTACTTCTAACTGTGTTTGAAAAGAACCCAACAATATTCAAAGTTACAATTAAACTAATCGAAGCATAGAAACTAGCAGTTCCAATTATTTTTCTTCCTCTTTCATCTCGTCCTTCTTTCGAGAAAAAGTAAATACAAAATATTATAAATAAAGCAAAATTAAATATTCTATGAAATATTACCATATTATAGTTATTAAAAAAATTATAAATTAAAGTTCCCATACTATTCCTCCTCAAAAATAAATATATCTTCAATAATTGCCTTAAATACTTTAGCAATACTATACGCTAACAATAAAGATGGATTATAACGATTTTTTTCTAATTGAATGATTGTTTGTCTGGATACCCCAACCAAATCTGCCAGTTCTTGTTGTGACATATTATTATTTTTAAATCTATACTCTGCTATTTTATTATCTAATATTTTTTCTACATTATTTTTCAAAGCAAAGCCTCCTCATTACTTTCATAATTTATACTTCTATCAAATTGTAATTTTATAGTTACTTTTGATATTTGTCTGGTGCTATTGATATATCCCTTATCATATCTCCATTTATTATACGAACTCTGTTTTTTTCTTCAACTTTTATCCAATTATCTTCTATTGCAACAATTTTTCCTTGTACTCCAAAAGATTCATTAAATAATATAATTGTGCATACTTTTCCTATAAATTCTTTCATTAATTCTTGTGGCATTTTTCTTTTCCCACCTTTCTTTTTTCTTTTCATTATTCCTAAATATAATTTATTTCTTCTTGGTATTATTATACAACAAAAGATTATAATAAACCAAAACCACCAATAATTTATTTTTACCACCTCCATCTACGATAATAAAAACTTGTAATTTTGCAGTTAGATATTATATTCAAATCCAACTTCTAAATATTCTTTTTCTCCTATTTCTATTGCTCTTTCCTTAATAATTTTTCCACCCATTTTTGTATAAAATTTTTTAGATGGCTCATTATCTTTTAAACACCATAATATCATTGTTGTTTTATTTTTGCTTTTAAACTCATTTGTAACAAATTGAAATAGTTTTGTTCCTATACCATTGTATTTTAAGTTTGGCTTAACATATAGTGCTGTTATCTCACAATCTATATCTTGCATATCTGGTGTAAATTCATTGCTATCAATATATCTACAAAATCCTACTACTTTGTTTTCTAATTCTGCTACTATAAATCCATTTTTCTGATAATTCATTTTAAAACTTTCTATCTTTTCTTCTTTGTTCATAGCATTTAAAATAGCATCATCTATAATTCCTTTATATGCTGTTTTCCATCCATTAACTTGAATATCTGCAACACTCGGAATATCTTTTTCTATAACATTTCTAATTATAATATTTTTCATATTTTATCACTCTTTCATGTAATTTGTTTTTTAGATTATATCACAAAACAGATAATTAGCAAAGCAAACTATCTGTTTAAATGAATAAAATTTTTACAATAGCCTATTTAATCCCATGGCAAATATGGAAGTGGATTTACGAAAGAACGACTTGCATTAATATAAACCCCAAAATGCAAATGTGGTCCTGTTGAATTTCCTGTACTACCTACAATTCCTATCACTTGACCTTGCTTTACTTCTTGTCCAGGTAGAACTTTTCTAGAATTTGCTAGCAAATGAGCATATAAGGTTTGCGTTCCATCATGATGGTTGATCGTTACATATTCACCATAACTTTTATATGACCCATTTGAATTTTTTAAAGCTGTTGATGTTTCAACTGTACCGTTCTTTACTGCAACAACATTCCTCCCTACGACACCAATATTGACATCAACACCATTATGTCCAGGATAAGATGGATAAGTTCTATTATTTATGTTTACTTTGGAAAGTCCTGCTATTGGAAATATGTATCCATAAGAACTTGGTTCTGAATTAGAAATGGTATTTGCTGATGAACTTTTTTCAGCTTCTTTTTTGGCAATTCTACCAAGTTCATCTTGTATTGCTTTTTTATCTGCTTCAAACTGTTCTAGCTGTTTATTCAATTCCTTTTCTTCTGCTGTTAGTGTAGTTACCAAATTGTTTTTATCTTTTACCGATACATCTAATGAATTTCTTTTTATTTCTATTGTTGTTTTTGCGTTAGCAAGCGTTTGTTGTGATGTTTCTAATTCTTCTTTTTGTGCTTGTATTTCATTTTTTGTATTTTCTATTTGTTGCAATAATTCTTCATCAAATTCAACTATTTGTTCAACAATATAATATTTTGAAATAAAATCACTTAAATTTTCAGCAGAAAGTAACATATCCAAGTAAGAAATAGAGCCTGATTCATATAATGCAACTAATCTTTTTTCTAGCAGTTCTTTTTGTTCCTCATATTTTTCTTCTTGCTCTTGTATACTCGCTTCTTTTTCTTCTATTTGTGTATTCATAGTAGATAACTGTATTTCTAGCGTTTCAATTTCATTTTCATACAGACTAATTTGCGAATTTAATTCATTGATTTGTGTTAAAGTATCTGTCATTTTACTTTTTACACCAGCAATTTCTGAATTTGTTTCAGTAATCTTTTCATCAATACTACTTTTTTGATTTTTTAATTCGGATTCTGTTGTTGCAAAAGCCATACCTATACTTGTAAATTCAACAATTCCTATTATCATACTAATCCCTAAAAACTTTTTTAATTGATCCATCTTTTTACTCTACTTTCTTTCATAACTTTTTATTTTAAATAAATAATTAACGGTTCCATTTCATAATAAATCTCTCCATATTCCTCCTCCGTCTCTTCTACAGGATTTCTAACCGTTTCTACTGGAACAATTTTGATATAATCTGTATCTGTATTTTCAATCAACAGATATTCTATTGTCTCCCAAGTTGCATTACTATATTTTTTGTTTGGTATGTCATGATGGTCATAATCTTCTCTTGTTCCATCTGAATAAATTAAAGTATTTTTATTACTTGTAAAAAAGCAACTTAGACTTTTTCCATTGGCATCATATACTTTATATTCTCGTGTAATTGGCAAATGTTCTATTGTAGGATCTTGATAGCGATTCGCAAAAGCATTGGAAGATTGATTCGTCGCTGAATGATTAATTTTCACAATCGTTTGAAGTGGCGATGCAACCACTTTTTCCACTGTTTGCGTAATATTTCTAAACTCTGATTTGACATCTAAATCTTCTATGATTTTACTATCCTTCAAAACAGCATCTTTTGAAACATTTACTTCAAAATCGAATGGCACATCTTTGATACATTTTTTTGCTCCTAAACTATCGTCTAAAATATTTCCATCATTTGCAAAACTTTGACAATCATTTAACCAATTATCTCCTAAACCTTTCCAAGCGACCTGATTAATCAATTTATTATTTTTTAGTGTAATCTTAAACTCTTCTTTGCCTTGCAACTCATCAGCTTTCAAAGAATACATCGTATAAACTTTATATTCATAATCACTTATTTTTTGAGTCTTTTGCCAATTTCTCACATAATATGGCACGTCATCAATATAGATGCTTGCATACCAATCCATATCTGGATTCCATTTATCATAATGATACGTTCCGCCTTTTTGCTCTGTATTTAATGCCAAAGCAATTCTATATCCTGTTGATTTTCTTTCTTCTATTTGCTCATCATAACTTTTTATCCTATCTAAATATTCTTGATAATACTCACAATTTTTGATTTCCTCATCCGTTACTTCGATTTTGCTTAAAATGCTATCGATTTCTTCATCTGTTTTGTCGGCAAAAGTTCCTTCATATTTAGCAGACTGAATTGTTTTTATCATATACTGTTTTTCATATTCTTTTTGTTCTTGCATTTTTTGATAAAATTCTTCTGTATCAACTGTTTCTCCAAGTCGTAAACTTTGATAATCTTCTTCACTTAATTTTACATCAAATTCTAGAATCGTAATTCCTTCACTACACAAGCTAGACGTCAATTCTATACTTGTATCGCCAAAAGCAACTATTTGATTTTCCACTGGTTGTTTATATTCTATATATTGATTCGAAAATTTACTTCCAAACCAATCCATTATAGAAATTCCTTCGATTGTTCCTCCTGTTGCCGCATAAACACAAAAAGTTCCTAGCAGTGTGCCTAATATTGAAATTATTGCTGTTATAAAATTCTTGAAATACGGTTTATTTTTTCTTTTATTTTTTAATGTATAATGAATTCTATTTTGAATTTTGATTGGAATTTCAATATCATTTTGGCATACAGCTTTTATCATATCTTCTATACTATTCATGATAACCTCCTTCATATTGATTTTTCAGTTTGTTCTTTGAACGAGATATCTTGCTTCTAATCGTACTTTCATTGATTTTTAGAATTTGGCTAATTTCTTTTGTTGAATACCCTGAATAATAATATAACGTCAAAATCAATTTTTCTTCTTCGTTTAAATTTCTGATTAAACTGTCAAAATTCACGTTTTCAAAAGCATTTTCTTCCACAATAAAATACTTCTCAATTTCTTTTTCTTCGTAAGATACATTCTGTTTTTTTCTCTTTTTATAAATTTTATTACACTCGTTTATTAGAATTTTTATAAGCCAAGTTTTAAACAATTTATTATCTCTTAATTTACGCAAATTTTTATAACAAGCTAAAATCGTTTCTTGTATAGCGTCTGCCATATCATCTTCATTTTTCAGTTTTGTTTTCGCGATTAAATACATTTCTTTTTGTGTTAATACTATCAGTTCATTAAAAGCATTTTCATCACCTTTCTTAGCTTTTCTCACAAGTTCTTCCACGTGATTTATCCTCCATATTTTAGTATGCATACTTCATAATCATTAGATTGCTTTACTGTTTTATTTTGTTGCATTAAATTAAAATTTATTTTATCACAAAAAAATTAGACTTTTTAAAGTCTAATCTTTCCATGAAATATCTATTTTCTAGTCTAATACTAACGCTTTTTTAGGGCAAAAATTTGAACATTTACCACATCTTATACATTTATCATAATCAATTTCAGGTGCTTCAAAATCTTTCTGACTTAATGCACCAACTGGACAAACATTTACGGCTGGGCATTTATGATTTTGAGGGCAATTCTTTACTATTATTTTTAATTTTCTATCCATAAATTTATCTCCTTTCAAAATTGTAATTTTGTGTTTACCATATAAACGGAATTACTTTATATCTAACTTTACTTTTATATTCCTCATATCCTAGTAATTCTTTTTCTAAAACTTTTTCCTCATTTTTAATTCTTTTAGCAATAATAATTGGATATGCTAAAAAAATCACAAATGATACAATAGAACCTAAAATTAAGGGCATTGTTAGAAATAGCAAAATAGTTACTGCATACATTGGGTGTCTTATAATTCCATATAATCCTGTATCAACTACTTTTTGATTTTCTTGTACTTCAATGGTACGAGATAAATAGGTATTTTCTCTCAATACTTCTGCATATAAAATATATGCTAGTATGAATAAAATTGAAGAAATAATTACTACTATATTAGGTATTACTATCCAATTATATTTATAATTTAATCCTGCAATTATAAATCCAATTAAAAACATTAAACCACTAAAGGCAATTACTTGTTTTTGCTCATTTTCTTTTTCCTTTGCATTTAATCTTTTTCTTAATAGTTCTGGATTTTTTATCATCAAAATAATTCCTGCGATAAACATTGGAACAAATAAAAGTCCCATAAATAGCCAACCATTCCAGTAATAAATAGTATTTGCAGGTGTGAACAACAATAATCCTATTACCAGTACACCTAAAATAAATTTTATAATTGCTTGAAAAAACAATTTTATATCCATAATCTTTATTCCTCTCAACATATTGTAATTTGCATTTTAATCTATATTTTAAATTTGAAACCAACTATTTTAGACTTTATTACATTTTCCTTCCCAAATATATTATAAAATGCATTAATAAACTCTTCTTTTGTATAATTTAAAGTATTATTTAAAATATCTTTGCTATTCCACAAAGTATCTAAATCTTCGTAGATTATTTTATCGATGACTTCTACATTTAAATATTTTTCTTCATTATTAACTACCATAAATGTTATATTATCTCCAATTTGAATACTATTTGATTTATCATTTAATAACCTAAATTCAATTTTCTTCTTTCCAGATAGTATATCATTATACACTTCATCATATATTCGATACTTAAATTTCATAAATTCATCTCCTCGATAAATTACTATAAATCTATCAAATTACAAAATTGTAATTTTGCAGTTACTTTATAGCTTTTTCATTGTCTTTCCAAAAATCATAAATTATACTAGCTAGTTTTATTGGATTATCAATATTTACTTCGTGTCCTGCATTTTCTATAATCTTAAATTTACTATTTTGTATAACCTTATTCAGTTGTTTTGCACTTTTCATATTTATATTATCTTTTTCCTTTTCTCCACATATAATTAGTGTATTACTTTTTATATTTGGTGCTTTGTCTGGAATAGATAAATTTTTCATTGAATCTAGTAAACTAATCATATCTCTTTTAGAACAACCCATCTTTTCAAATATCCTTTTAGGCATGAATTTGTAAATAATATTTTGTATAGTAAATATAGTTTTTGGTATTTCGTATGGTGTCCCTATAAGTATTATTGAATTTATTTTTTCTGGAAATTCTGTTATATAATCAATGGCTAATACTCCACCTAAAGAAAGCCCTACTAGGTTTATTTTCTCGTTAAAACTGTTACAATAATCAGCAAATGTTTTATACATATTGTCATAATTTACTTGATAATTCTTTACAATAGAAAATAGATTTGGTGTTTCTACATTTATTCCATTATTATTTAATTGATTTTTAATTTCATTCCAACTTTTTGCATCTTGCCCTAGTCCGTGAACTAAAATATTTATCATTTTTGAATCTCCTCTACTTATTGTAATTTTATAGTTACCTATTATTTTTTTATTATTGTATTCAAACTATTTATA
>CANOWW010000006.1 GCA_947571115.1 uncultured Clostridium sp. | reverse complement strand
ATGACTTGGGATATAGATGCTAGAATTGAGCCACACCCAATAACAACAGAAGATTTTGAAAAAGTTTCAAACCCTTTTGTAAAAGAAGTGGTAGATACTGGAATAAAAGTAGCGTAGAATGAAGAAACACAAAGAGGTATTATAAAAAATAATAAATTTTGAAGGAAATTGTTATGATAGATAAAAAAATATATAAAAATAAAAAAAGAAATATAATAATTGTAATAACTATTTTAATAATTCTGTTTATAGTATATGGCATATCTATTAAAAGTACCCCTGAAAGTAGGGAAAAGAAAATTATTTCATATTTAGAAAAAAAATATAATTCTAAATTCGAAATTGTACAATTAATTGATAGTGGGGAAAATGTATTATTTGATGGTATAAGTTGTGACGGTTCAACATTGTGTCCTGAAATAAAAGAAAAAGGTGTTTATTATTATACTTATGAAGTATTATCTGTTTCAGATAAAGTGACTTTTAATGTAACATATTTAGACAAAAAAATAAAAGATAAAATTACTGAAGAAACATCTTATTTTTCACTAAAAAATACAGATGATATTTTAAAAGATATTGCAAATTACATTATAGATACAGTTGGTGGCAATGTTGAAGAAAGTGTTAATAGTGAATATAAAAACTGTGATTATATTAATATTAAAATTAATGAGAATTTAAAGAGTATTTATAACAATAACTATATGAAGAAACTTAAAGATATAAAATCATATATTGATTCTAAAAATAATTCGGACAAAGATATTCATGTAGATGTTTATATACACTATAATGATAATTGTTATTTTACGAGTACTTTTCGAGAAATTGTGGAAGATAATAGAACTGAAAAAGAAAAATTAGATCCGATGAGTAGCACAGAAGAACTTGAAAAAATGCATCATTATACTTTAGAAGAATATTTAGAAAAGTGTGAAAATAATGTATAATTTAGATTTCTATTATTTTACATTTTCAACATACATATTAATAATTCGGAATAGCTTTTATAGTTGGGTTTATGGTATTTTATAGGCTCACTCAAAAATACTATAACAAAATAGATATAATATATGTATATCTTGTTAATATTTTAGGGTTCGCTATTGGAGCTAAACTGCTTTCATTACTTTCAAACAATATTGAAATAACTATATATAATTTTATAAATAGTGGTTATTCATTTATAGGTGGCATTATAGGAAGTTTTTTAACAATAACTTTGTATTGTAAAAGATATAAATTAGATTTAAAAAATATAGTATCAAATTTTATAGTAATATATCCATTAATATATGCTATAAGTAAAATAGGGTGTTTTCTTAATAATTGCTGTTATGGGATTGTAAGTATTAATAATATTAATTACATTTTTCCATTACAATTAATAGATTCAATAATAATGTTTAGATTATTCTTGATTTTGATAAAGCAATTTAAACATCAAAACAAATTAGTAATAGTTTTATTTTTAAGTATGTTTGGAAGTATTAAATTTATAGAAAATTTTTTTAGATATTCTAGAAATATTATGATGCTTAATTTAACACTAGAACAAATAGTATGTACTATATTTGTAGTTATAGGTTTAGTAAAAATGACATCAACTTGTATTAAAAAGAGCAAAAGATAGTATTATTAAAGTCTATATAGATGTTGTTTAAATGTCCATTTTAGAAATTATGTTCAAGACAACTAGATTTAAGGTTAAGAATATGACTCCTTAAATCTAGTTTTAAGTTTTCTATAAATCTAGTTATGCATTTTTTCTTTTTTTTCACGTTTAAGTTGTTTTACTGGATCAATTAAAATATGTGTTTCTTTCTCAAAATCTCTAACTAATTCTTTGGACTCACCAATACTAAATTTATGACAAATCCAAATTATAAATTTATCAACTGTTTCGTAGAATTTATCTATAATTTTGTGTAAACGGTTATTTTCTTTTTCTAAAGACTTAATTTTACTTTTGTATTTCCATTCAATATCAAATTCCTTTTCCTTATATTCTGCTTTAATATTGTTTACTTGATTATGAAGGTCTCTATTATCAGCAAGTACAGAGGTTCTTTCTTTTTGGTACTTTTCAGCTTCATCAATAATATTAGCTTGTCTTGATAATTTTTCTTGTAAAGTAACATTAGCCTGATATAATTTTTCAATAAACTCATCTTTTGGCTTTATGATTTCTTCTAAAATCTTTTCATCTCTATTGAAAGATAATCTTTTAAAGTCTTTTATATCTGGTACTTCTGGCAATTCTAACTTAATATTTTTTAGTGTTTCTTTTGTATTTTCAAAATTAGTTATTTGCTTAAATTCCTTTAAATCTAAATGTTGTCTATTAGTTTCTTCCTTTGGCAAACCTCTTTCTAGTTTGAAATTATGTAATACCATATAATTATAAAAGGCATTCTGTAATCTTCTATAACTGTCTTTTTCTTTCCAAAACTCACTACAAGCTAATTTATCAATATTATTGCCGTTTTTATCTTTTTTGTGAACAACAGGCAAAAAAATCAAGTGCAAATGTGGAGTTTTCTCATCGTTATGCACTTGTGCAGATAAAATATATTGTTCGCCTAAATCTTTATATTCAGATACAAATTGATATGCTGTTTCAAAATATCCTTTTGTTTCTTCTTGACCTATTTTTTCAAAAAATTGCTTGTCAGATGTTATTATATATTCACAAGCAATATTACTTACAGTTTTAATTTGACCTTTTAAATCATATTCTTTTCTTATTCTATCAAATTCTTTTTCATAAGTATATTTCGGAGATTTTAAGGCATAATTCAAATATGATTTTTCTTTATCAATATTTTTATTAGAATAATTTTGATTTCTTCTCTCATTATGTCTAAAGATTCCTTTAGATTTTCTCTTTTGTACTTTGTATTTCTTATTATTGCATAACTCATTTTTTCCTCCTTGCTCGTGCTAATATACACGAATGAATTTTCTTAATTTTGCTCTATCTCAAATTGTGTTGTAACACACTACAAGACTTTTTTAGCCTACTGCAAAAAAGTCTTCGTGTGGCAGGGAAAATTTAATTTTCCCCACACCCCTTTGCCTAAAAAATACACTTGCATTTTTTAGGTTTTAACTAAATTTGCATTCTGCAATTTAGTTAAAATTAAAGCCACCCATAGTAGAAAACAGAGTGAAAGAGCGAAGTAGAATTAGGTGTAATAATCCCTTATGTTGAATAAAGAATTATTACACCTATATTTTAGAAACCGTCGCTTAAGTCGCTCGTTTCATAGGTAGTCTAGTAAGTAGTGATATTACTACTGTAATTGCTGATATTTGTATATCTTTGTTCATACTTGCCCAAACTTTTTACAATTACAAATTCATTTTCAAGTTTTGCCTCCCAAACTCTTTTATTATTGTGAGTCTATCGTTGTAAAATCTCACTCACGCACTTTGTACCAATAGACCGTTAGTACGAATACGGATAAACTTTATAGCATCGGCTCATCACACCTAATAGCTTTTATAGAGGCTATTGCATTTCTCTTTTTACAACAAAAAACTACCTGTAAATTTCAACTACAAGTAGCAAGTTATAATATTATTCAATTAGCCACCACAATCAATTTTAAGGTGTTTTGTTGTGATGAATAAGTAATTTTACTTATAAAGTATAAATTTAAAATTATAGGTTGAACTGTACTAAATATCAATATTTTCTTACTTTTGTCATAAGAAGATATAGATGATTTTATATCTTATGCAAAACAGAAAGAAATCAGTGAAGAAAAAATATCAACTCAAAGATTAGGTCAAGAAACTTTGGAAGAACAAAAGGACATGGTATTATTAGATGAAATAGAAAGTGTACAAGCAAGGCAACAAAGAGATATTATAGAGCAACGAGATTCACAAGAAAATAGCCAAAATAGATAGGAGATTAATATGGTTGATATTGAATATGCAAATGCATATACTGAAGTATTAGAAATATTAAAATATATTTCAGTAGAAGATTATAATAAGATACCAAAAAACAAAATTGAATTGTTTCAAATAAATGCAAATAATGATTATCATTTTACTTATATTCCTGAAAAAACACTAAATGAACAAAACGTATCAAAAATAGCAAAAGGTATTATAGCAATTCTTTTCAGAGATTATTGGGCTACAGATTATCAAAGAGCTAGAATATTAGAAAAGGAAAATCAAGATAGAGAAGAATTGGAAAGACAAAAAGGAGAAAAATACAATCCAGATAATATTTTTAAAAATAAAAATACTAATACAAACAATGATACTGTAAATTAAGATATTAGAGAACAATTAAATAAAGAATATAATGAAAATTTACCAATTGAAATACAAAAACAAAATATATTCCAAAAATTATTAAAATTTATAAAAAAATTATTACATCATTGATGTGTATTTAAAGTTTTATAGTAAACATTAAGATTTTGATATTCAAGATCAAGAAGATAAGAAATAATCGAATAATTGCAAATATGAGTAATATAAAATTTAAAAAATAGTGTTGCAATTTAATAGAAATATGATATACTTTAATAAATTGATTGATATTTGTATCAATCGTTAAGGGCAAAAAGTTGTAGATAACTACGACAATCGCTCCAAAGATAGCAAGCATTTTGAGGTTTGCTATTTTTTATAGAATAAAGGAGATAAAATGAATATTTTAAAAATTTATCAGAAATATCATTTACCAGAGAATTTGCAACTGCATATGCTTCGTGTTGCGGCGTGTGCCAATTTAATTCTCGATTATTGGAAGGGACCTGAGCTTGATAAAAAGGCAATTATTCGAGTTAGTTTGTTGCATGATATGGGAAACATGGTGAAAATTCCAGAAGATTTTTGGCAAGATGAAGAATTTTTGAAGATACGAAAAATCTATTTTGAGAAATATGGCACAAATGACCATGAGATTAATCTGGAAATTGGAAAACAAGAGGGCTTAACACAGAAAGAATTAGAGTTGTTAAATGGGAAAAGGTCAAGGAAAAATGAGGAGACGATGCTTTCCGAGTCATATGAGAGAAAAATTTGTGCTTATTGTGACCAAAGAGTTGCGCCAAGCGGAATTGTGACTTTGAAAGAAAGATTGGAAGATGCAAAAGCGAGGTATAAAGCGAAAAAATTGTCAGTTTGGTCAGATGAAAAAAAGGCCAATTTTTTGATAGAATGTGCGTTGGAAATAGAAAGACAAATTATGAAATTTTGCAGTTTGGCGCCAGAAGAGATTAATGATTTGCAGATAGAAAACTACATAAAGAAATTGAAGTTGTATGAGATTTGAAAAAAAGAGAAGAAATTTCTGAACTTTGCTATAATTTACTTGCTTTTTTGTCAATAATATAGTAAAATAATATAAATTATTTATTTGAAATAGTAGCTTGTGCAAAATGCTTAGAAGGAATTTTTATGTATTTTGCAGAGGTTACCTTTCAAGTAAATGATGAAATTGAAAGAAAGAAGGTAAATTTATGGAACCAAAAAAGTATAGTATGGAATTGGCAGGTAGAGAATTGTCGGTAGAAACTGGGAAGTATTGTGGCTTGGCAAATGGAACTGTAACGGTTAGATATGGCGATACGGTGGTACTTGTTAATGTAACGGCTTCTAAGGAGCCAAAAGAGGGAATTGACTTTTTCCCATTATCGGTGGATTATGAGGAAAGAATGTATGCCGTTGGTAAAATTCCGGGGAGTTTTCAGAAAAGAGAGGGAAGACCAGCGGAAAAAGCGATTTTGACTTCAAGGGTAATTGACAGGCCAATTCGCCCATTGTTTCCAAAAGATTTTAGAAATGATGTTGTAGTGAGTTGTTTGGTGTTATCGGTTGACCAAGATTGTTCGCCTGAAATATGCGCGATGATTGGTTCATCTGCGGCACTTTCTATTTCTGATATTCCGTGGGGAGGACCAACAGGTTCTGTGGCAGTTGGTTATGTAAACGATGAAATTATCATTAATCCAACAGAAAAGCAGAGAAGCAATAGTCACTTGACGTTAACGGTCGCAGGAACGATGGACAAGATTGCGATGATTGAAGCAGGTGCAGACGAAATTCCAGATGAGATTATGTTAGAGGCCATCAAAAAGGCACATATTGAGATTAAGAAAATTTGCGAATTTATTTCAAAAATGAAACAAGAAATTGGAAAGCCAAAATTTGAGTACACGCATTTCGCGGTGGATGAGGAAGTTTATAAAATCATTTCAGATGAGTTTGGAGCTCGCATGAAAAGTGATGTTCAAACGCCAGACAAGCCAGAAAGAGATGCCAAAATTGATTTGCTGACAGAAGACGTCAAAAAATGGTATGCCGAAAAATTTGGCGAGGAGAAGTTGGAAGAAGACAAAGCCCAAATTGCGGATAGCATTTATAAATTGGAGAAAAAGACTGTCCGAAAATTGATTTTAGAAGAGCAAAAAAGAGTGGATGGCAGAGGAATTTATGATATTCGTCCGCTTTCATGTGAAGTTGGTGTTTTGCCTAGAACGCATGGTAGTGCGGTGTTTAGCCGTGGAAGAACACAAGTTATGTCGATTGTGACGTTAGGAACAGCAAGTGAAGAGCAAGTTTTAGATGGACTAGATAACGAGTTTGCGAAAAGATATATTCATCATTATAATTTTCCAGGTTATAGCGTGGGTGAGGCAAAAGCGGCGCGTTCGCCGGGGAGACGTGAAGTGGGGCATGGAGCTTTGGCAGAAAGAGCGCTTCTTCCAGTTATTCCAAGCAAAGAAGAATTTCCTTATACTATTCGAGTGGTATCTGAAATTTTGAGTTCTAATGGTTCCACTTCGCAAGGAAGTATTTGTGGTTCCACGTTGGCTTTAATGGATGCAGGTGTTCCGATTAAAAAGCCAGTAGCAGGAATTTCGACAGGCTTAATTACAGATGAGGAAAATCCAGAAAATTATGTCGTGATTACGGATATTCAAGGTATCGAAGATTTTTTCGGAGATATGGATTTTAAAGTCGGCGGAACGAAAGACGGAATTACAGCAATCCAAGTGGATATCAAGGTGGACGGCTTGTCTTATGAAGTGATTGAAGAGGCCTTTGCTAGAACGAAAAAAGCGAGAGCATATATTTTGGACGAAATTATGTTAAAGCAGATTGCGAAACCACGTGATCAGATTTCAAAATATGCACCTAAAATTATTAATATGTCGATTCATCCAGATAAAATTAGAGATGTGATTGGGACTGGTGGAAAAGTCATCAATAAAATCATTGAAGAAACTGGTGTAAAAATTGATATTGAAGAGGACGGTTCTATTTTCATTTATTCAGAGTCAAGTGAGAAGGCGGAAGAGGCAAGAGTGATGATTGATGAAATTACGAGAGAAATTGAAAAAGACGGGATTTATACAGGAAAAGTAGTGAGAATTGTGACATTTGGTGCGTTTATTGATTTAGGCGGCGGAAAAGAAGGGTTGCTTCATATTTCTAAAATTGCAAAAGAGAGAATTAATAAAGTGGAAGATGTTTTGCGAATTGGCGATGAAGTGACTGTCAAAGTGACTGAAATTGATGAGCAAGGACGTATTAATTTGAGTAAAAAAGATTTGTATGAGTGAAATAAAAATCTGTGAAACTGAGGGGGGAAAATCCTCTCAGTTTTTTGCAGAAAAAAATAGTTTTTACCAACCATATACCGAAAATGCTTGATTATTTTGATAGTATTCGATGGCTTGTTTCACATAAGGAATGACATTGTTGGGCAAATGATTTAATTCATAAAAGGCCAATTCATCGCATTTGTCTGGTTCCATAATTTGAATTTTTCCAGTATAATTTTGGCAAGTTAAAAAATAATCAATACTTTCTCGATTAGGAGTTTTGCGATGCATAACGTGAACAATTTGCAAATCTTTTTCAGAAATTTGTATGCCAGCTTCTTCCAAGGCTTCTCTTTGCATGGCTTTAAGAACACTTTCATTGCCATCTAAATGACCCGCAACCACACTATAATTTCCATCTTCATAACCAGTGTTAAATCTTCTTAATAACAAAATTTTATTGTCTCTTATTAAAATCAAATGCACAGCAATAACTGCTTTAAATCTTTCCATGAAAACCTCCTTATATTTTAAATTTAACTATTTTACTTAAATTTAAATCTTCTATTTTAGAAATGGCAAAGCATTTTTGGCCTAAATCTTTTAAAGAAGCTCCGATATGATATAATTGTGTGTGGTCAATAATCATAAAACGATCATGAAATTTGTTTGTTTTTACAATTTTTAAAGTTGGATATTCTTGATTAAATTTTTCAATATCTAGTTTTATAATATTGCAATTAAAAGAAGTTAAAATGCTAACTTTGACGTTTCGTAATTTTTTAGATAGCATTTTTAAAATACTGTCGTCAATGTAATTATCAATAATAAAGATGTCATTTTGGGCAGATTTGATAAGCTTAATGATTAAGTCATAGGCGTCATAAATTTGACCTTTGAAAGATAAAAATTGGCGCATTTCAACAAAAGCATTCATAATATTAATACTGACTTGAACAGCAATCTTATTTTTGAGTAGTCCAGAAAGCATAGCAATTCCTTGTTCTGTAAATGCATATGGTAAATATCTTCTTCCACCATAATTTTCTTTTTTTAGACTTGAGGTCACAATTTGTGACCTCAAGTTTTCGAATTCAAGATCACTTAATTGAAAACAAAAATTTTCTGGAAATCTTTCTTTCTCCATAATTATCACATCCTTAATTTGAATTAAAACAATTATAAAACATTTGTTCTTAAATGTCAAGCCAAAAATAAAATTTTTTTATTTTTGGTTCTAATTTTTTTTTGTGTGAATATATAGTAATAAATAAAAAATAAGAGAGGATAAGAAATTGAACCATATTCTAAAATATTTTCCAGATAAAATTGAGAAAAAAATTGCAGAAGAAATTTTGGACAAGGTGGATTCCTTAGAAGAAATTAGGCTACGCAGCCAAAGACCAATTATTTTGAAGTTTCATGAGGCAGAAAAAATCATAAAATATACAGTCACTACAGAAGAAATTTTGGCATGTTTGCAAATGATATGCGAGAACTCGATTTACACCTATCAAAACCAAATTTCGAGTGGATTTATTACTATAAAAGGTGGGCATCGCGTTGGACTGACGGGTTCTTGCGTGGTAGAAGAAGGAAAAGTCATTAACATCAATTATATTTACAGTTTGAATTTCAGAATTGCAAGACAAGTGGTTGGGAGCAGCAATCAATTGCTTCGTTATATTTTAAATTTGGAAGAAAACAATGTGTTTAACACGCTGATTGTGGCGCCGCCGGGTGCTGGAAAAACAACGATTTTGAGAGACTTAATTCGACAGGTTTCCAGTGGTGTTAAAGAAATGAAATTTAAAGCCATTAATGTTGGCGTAGTAGACGAAAGAGGCGAAATTGCGGCACTCTACAAAGGGGTTCCGCAAAATGATATGGGTGTCAAAACAGATGTGATTGAAAATGTACACAAAAGTGTTGGGATTCGTATGTTAATTCGTTCCATGGCGCCAAAAGTTGTAGTGGCTGATGAAATTGGGAATAAAGATGATATTGAAGCCATCAATTATGCGATGTGTTCAGGTTGTAAGGGGATTTTTACAGCACATGGAGGAACTTTTGAAGATATTATGCTAAATCCAGTTTTGAAAAATTTGCTTAATCTTCATGTTTTTGAAAAAGTAATTTTTTTAGACACGATGCAAAAGGGGAACATTAGTGAAGTTTATGAAATCAATAAGAAAAATACGACTTATGAAAAAGTGGGAGAGAAATAATGCTAACAATTTTGAAAATGATGATGTTGTTTTTGGTATTTGGGATTTGCACGATGCTTGGCATTTTGAAAGCAAAATCCTATGATGCCCGTGTAGAAGAATTAAAAAAAGTCAAGAATGCCTTGGAAATGCTGAAAAGTAAAATAGAATTTACGTATGCACCTATTAAAGATATTTTTGCAGAAGTTACAAAAGTTGTTTATTCAAATGAGGAAAATATTTTTCAAAATACAGCAAGTTTAATGGACCAAAAGGGAGTTAGCCAAAGTTGGAATTTGGCAGTGGAAAAAGAAATAAAGTTAAATAAAGAAGACAGGGAAACGTTAAAAATGTTTGGAAAATTATTAGGAAAAACAGATAAAGCAGGGCAAATTAACGAAATCAATGTGACAAGTCAATTGATTGATACGCAAATTGAAAAAGCAGAACAGGAGAAAACGAAAAATTATAAATTGTTTAAAACTTTGGGAAGTGTTGTTGGAATTGGAATTTGTATTATCTTAATATAAAAATTTATTTCCACGCATTTTAATATAAGGGGGGAAAACATGGACGTTAATTTATTATTTAAAATCGCAGGGATTGGAATTATTGTGGCTGTATTACATCAAATTTTAAGCAAAGCAGGACGCGAGGACCAAGCTATGATGACAACATTGGCTGGTATGATTATTGTGCTTACGATTGTCATTAAAGAAATTAGTGAATTATTTGAAACAGTAAGGACGGTGTTTAATTTATAATGGAAATTATTAAAATCATAGGTATTGGTTTGATTACTTTAATTATCACAATTATTTTAAAGCAGTACAGAAGCGAGTTTGCGTTCATGGCAGTTTTAATTGGCGGAGCCATAATTCTATTTATGTCAATGGAAACATTAGTTAACATTATTGATTTTATCAAAAGTTTAAATAATCAATATAACAGTGCATTTATTTCTGTTTTGCTAAAAATCACTGGAATTTCAATTTTGACAGAATATGCAGTTAGCATTTGCAAAGATAGTGGCGAAAGTAGCATTGCCAATAAAATTGATTTACGGCGGAAAAATCATTGTGATTTCTTTGTCCATTCCTGTGATTTCGACAGCACTTGAATCGCTGACAAAATTGTTGCCGTAAAAGTTAAGGAGAAAGGACATATGAAAATGGACGAGTTTATGCAAACCCAAAAAAATGCATTGGGAATTAACAATTTTTTGCAAAATGCTCAGAATTACACCAAAGAAAATTTTCCAGATTTAGATATGGAAAACTTATTTTCGAGTGCCATTACAGGAAATCTTAGTACCAATTTTTGGACAAACACCATTTTAAATTTTGCAGGAAATGAAGTGAAAATTGCCATTCAGCTTATGATAACAGTTTTGGTGGTTATCATTATTCACAGTATTTTCAAAGCTATTGTAGAAAATTTAGGAAATGATTCCACTTCCAAAATCATTTATTTTATCCAATATTTAATCATTGTCACTTTAATTACAGACAGCTTTGTTTCTGTCATGAATTTAACACGTGATACCATCAGCGAAATTACCGATTTTATGAATTTGCTAATTCCGCTTTTATCAACCCTTATGCTAACAACAGGAGCAATTACGACAACAGGAATTATCCAGCCAATTTTGCTTTTTATGATTAGTTTTATCGGAAATTTTATTTCAGTTTTTTTAATACCAATGTTGCTGATTTCCATTACACTAGGCATTGTTTCCAATATTTCAGACAAAATACAAATTAGCAAATTATCGAAATTTTTAAATTCTTCGATTGTTTGGATTTTGGGCATCATTTTGACGGTATTTGTTTGTTCTGTGTCCATTGAAGGGACGCTCAGCAGTTCGGTTGACGGAATGACAGCAAAAACTGCAAAAGCAGCGGTTTCAAATTTTATTCCGGTGGTGGGGAAAATCTTAGGAGATTCAGTTGACAGCATCATTGGTTGTGGGAATATTTTGAAAAATGCAGTTGGTGTTATTGGTGTGATTGTTATTCTTGGAATTGTCATTTTGCCAATTTTAAAACTGGCTGTTTTGTGGATTTCTTTTCATGTGCTTTCTGGGGTCTGTGAAGTAGTTGCTGACGAGAAAATTGTCAAATTAATTGGGCAAATTTCAGATGGTTATAAAGTTATGCTGGCGATTTTGTTTTCTGTTTCTGTCATGTTTATGATTGGCATTACGCTGGTGCTGAAAATTACGAATAGTGCACTCATGTACCGATAATTTTGTGAAGAGAGGAAATAGAGCATGATTGAGTTTTTTAGAAATTGGTGCGAAGAAATCATTGTTGCAGTCATTCTTTCCATTATCATAGAAGCCATTTTGCCAGAGGGAAATCATAAAAAATATGTCAAAGTTGTGATTGGAATTTATGTGATTTTTACTATGTTGCATCCACTTTTGGGAAAACTAAATATGAATTTTGATTTTGCCAAAGAATTCAATTTAGATACAGCGCAAGTTTCCAGCAATGTTAATACAGAAAACATTCGAGATTTGTATGCGAAGCGGAATTGAAGAAACTTTGAAAAATGCTATTCAAGAAGAATTTGATTTAACAGTAAACTCTGTGCAAATTATGTATGATGAAAAGTATGAAAATATAGAAGCAATTGCTTTATGGATTCAGAATTCCAATGTGGTTCAAATTGAAAAGGTGCAGATTGGAAATCAAGTGCAACCAGAGCCAGAAGAGAATTCAGAGCTTTATCCAGAAGTCAAAAACTATATTTCGGAAAATTATAAGATTGATAAAAGTAAAATCATGATAAATCAATAAAAATAAAGCGCAACTTATAGTTGCGGAAGCAAAAATGAAATGTTAAGTTTACGGGCGTACTCGAAAAAGCCATGTTAAGAAAACGGGCGCACAATTTTTGGGAGAAGGGATAGATGAAAAATGGAAAAATTAAAAAATATATTCAAAGATAAAAATAAAAAAACGGAAAATCTAGTAGTATTTTTAGTGATTTTAGTCATAACTTTAATCATTATGAATAGTATTATAAAAGAAGATGATACGAAAAAAGAAAAGGAGCATTCGGGAACAGAATTGGTCAGCAGTGGTATCCACAATCAGGAAATTTCAACAGATTTGGAAAAAAGATTGGAAGCGATTTTATCCAAAATAGATGGGGTAGGCGAAGTTTCAGTTTTGGTTACGTATTCGCAAAGTAACACTGTTATTCCGATGTATAATGAAAGTATGAGTAAAAGCGTTACAGAAGAAACGGATACTTCTGGAGGTGTCCGAACGATTCAGTCTGAGGATTCGGAAAAAAGTGTTGTGACTGGTTCTGACTCAAATCCAGTGACACGGAAAAACGGTTTCTCCTACTGTTGAAGGGGCGGTTATTACGGCACAGGGGGCCAATAATGCCAATGTAAAAGCGAATATTATAGCTGCTGTGGAAGCTGTAACAGGACTTGCAACACATAAAATCCAAGTGTTTGAAATGAACCAATAAGGAGGTAATCATGAAAAAAGAAAAATTAAAACATTCTATTTTGATTATTATGGCAGTGGCTTTGATAGGGATTGGTTATTTGAATTATGATTATGAACCAACCATAGAAGTGGCAGCTATGGAAAATATAAGCAATGAAGCATCTTTGGGCGATGTGCAACTGGTTAATGCTAATTCAGTGAAAGAAGGAATTGTGCCAAATGAGCCGGAAAATGTGGAAGCTACAAGCAACAATAGCAAAAGTGATGAATATTTTTCTGCCACAAGAATTGAACGTGATACGATGTATTCTCAAATGTTAGAAACTTATCAAAAAATGGTGGATTCTACAGAAATTTCCAATGAGCAAAAGGCAATTGCCATTCAGGAAATTAATCAAATTACAAGTATCAAAAATGCGATTATGATTGCTGAAAATTTGATAAAAAACAAAAATTTTGAAGATGTGGTAATTTTAGTTAGCAATGATAATGCAAGTGTCATTGTGAAAGCAAGCAATTTGAATGCAGATCAAGTAGCGCAAATTCAAAATATTGTTTGTCGTGAATTAAATTTAGAATCTAGTCATATTACAATTAGTCAAAAATAGGAAACTTGCAAAAAAATTGCTAGCATATTTCACTTGTAAAAATCAATACTATAGTTATAAAGTTTTAAAAACTTTGTTGAATTGTGTGAAGATTTTTTCACACAGGATAGAAAAAATGAACTTGGGAGGTTAGCAAATGGCTAAGAAAATTTTTATGGCTTTTGCTGTCATAATCCTTTCAATATGTTGTTCAGTTTGTTTTGCAAGTGAAGGTGGAAATAACTCAAATGTTAATTTAGGAGAAGAAATTACAGATTCTTTAAATAAAACAGGAAATAGTGTAAGAAATGTAGCAGATGATGTGATGAATGGTGGAAAAAATAATACTAAAAATGATAACGATAATCGAAATAACAACAATCATAATGCAAGAAGTATGACAAATGGTACAGGTTATAATGCCGTTAGAACATCGGTAGAAGATGTTGCAAACGGAAATGCAAATATGTCTACAACAACATGGGTTTGGATTATTTTAGCAGTAGCAGCAATTGTCATCGTAGCAATGGTTTGGTACTATGCTGTTCAGGATAACAATAGAGACTAAGAATAGTAACAGAAAATCACTAATTTAAGGTTAGTGATTTTTTGTTTTGTTGAAAAATGTCGAATATTGTTGTGCAAAAAAGATTAGAAAAGCTTGACATGTAAATTAGAGTATGTTAGAATATGTCTAATTTAAATTAAGGAGGTGAAATTATGGATATGAATGAATTGTTAGTTAAATTTGAGAAGATGTTAGATGTAAAATTGAATGAAAAAATCTCAGAAGTGAAGCAAGAAATAGCAGAATTAAAGCAAAATGTACAAAGTATAGAAGCGAAACTTGAATTATTTGAATATGATTATGGTACTAGAATTAAGCTGATGAGTAATGCAATTTTGCTAGAGGAAGACCAAAATACAGAAATTAACCACAAAATACATAAATTAGAAGAAAAAGTGGAAAGAAATGAATTTCATATTCTAGAGTGTCAAAATGACATTTTTAAGTTACAGCAAAAAGTAAGATAACATTTTTCTCATATATTTTTACATCTGAGATTAATTCAAAATCTATATTCTGATAAAAAGAGAGCATATATATTATTTTGGGGTAGAAAATAATATATATGCTCTCTTTTTTAATTAAGATAAATAAAAAAATTATTTTTTCCATAAAAAACTATTGACAAATTTGAAATATGGGTATAATATATTAGCAGTCTAAGTTAATGACTGCTAATTTATTTAAAGGAGTAAAAAATGGCAGAAGATTTAGATAAACGAAAAAAGAGAATTTTGCAAGCTATTATTGAAGAATACATTGAAACAGCAGAACCAGTGAGTTCAGGAAATCTCGTTAAAGTATTAGATTGTAGCAGCGCAACGATTCGTAATGATATGGCAGAACTAGAACACATTGGTTTTTTGGAAAAAACACATACTTCAAGTGGTAGAGTTCCTTCTCAGAAAGGTTATCGTTACTATGTTGACCAATTAATTCGAGACGATAATTTAACAAAGCAGGAAATTGAAATTATCAAAACAAGACTAGAAACGAAAGTAAATGGGTTGGAAGAATTGGCTAAAATTGCGACAACGACTTTATCTGAAATTACACATTACACAACGCTTAGCGTTCGGTCCAGATATGAATAAACATACTATTATTGACATTAAGTTTGTCTTATTAGGAAGCAGAGTTCTAATGGCAGTTATTTTGACAGATTCTGGCATTATCCGAGAATCTGTGATTAAATTTGATGAAGATTTAGAGCAAGCACAAGTGGATGATTTAACCTATATTTTTAAAAATAAATTAGTTGGGAAGCCATTAGAAAAGTTAGAAGGGCCTATCGAAGATTTTATTATGGCTGAAGTGAAAACTGGGATTAATGTCATTCAAAAAATTATTGATGAAATTAATAAATTACTGGAAAATTCCAAACAACAAGTTTATCTAGAAGGGGCAGGCAAGGTAACAGATATGCCGGAATTTAAGAAAGTAGATGTGGCAAAAGATTTTTTGAATGTGCTAGATGCAAAAGATTTGGTAGCAGATGTTTTAAACACAGGAATTGCGGATAATATCAATGTTTATATTGGTTCAGAAACGGAGCATGAGGAACTTAAAAATTTTAGTATTGTGACATTTAATCACTTGCTCGAAGATAAAGATATTGGAACCATTGGCATTATTGGACCAACCAGAATGGATTATTCAAAAGTAATTTCTGTTATGAAATATATTAGTAAAAAGCTAAATGAAGATTTTAAAAATGGAAAAATTTAAGGATGTAAGCTTTAGTTGCGTAGACATAAAATGTCATGTTAAGAAAACGGGCGAGGGTTTAGATAAAAAATAAGATAAAAAGGAGGTTTTGAAATGGAAGAAGGAAAGGAAGAAAAAGAGGAAGTAGTTTTAGAAGGAAATGTAGAAATTGAAGAAGAAGCTACTCAGAAAAGTGAAATGGAAGAATTAGACGACAGATATAAAAGATTGCTTGCTGAATTTGAGAATTTCAAAAAAAGAAGTTCAAAAGAAAGAGAAACATTGTTTAATATGGTTACAGGAGAGGTTATCTTAAAAATGCTTCCCATTATGGATAATTTGGAAAAAGCAGCGACTGCTAAAACAGAAGACAAAGATTATCAAGATGGTGTCAATATGGTAGTAAAACAATTTGCAGGCGAACTTGAGAAATTTGGCTTAAAAGAAATTGAAACAGTTGGCAAACGATTTGATCCAGAATTGCATGAAGCGGTTAGCCATATTGACGATAGTGCAAAAGGCGAACAAGAAATTGTAGAAGAATACAGAAAAGGGTATCAGATTGGAAATAAAGTTGTAAGGCATGCGCTTGTAGTGGTTGCAAACTAATTTTAAAAATAAACTTCGTCTTACTGCGTTAGACAGCACATCGAAAATCCTCGACGTACTACTTGTACGCTTCCGGTTTTCTCGTTTGTCTGCCTTGTAATACTTGTTTCTTTTTAAAATTTACAATGACAAAATAGAATTATGTTAATAATTAAAAAATTATTATAGATATTTATGCGAAAGATAAAATAAGATAAAGAAGATTAATTAATTTTAGGAGGTTTTTTAACATGGGAAAAATTATAGGAATTGATTTAGGAACAACAAATTCATGTGTTTCTGTAATGGAAGGTGGGGACCCAGTGGTTATCCCAAATAGTGAAGGAAATCGTACCACACCATCTGTTGTAGCATTTTCAAAAAATGGAGAAAGATTAGTAGGACAAATTGCGAAACGTCAAGCGGTTACTAATCCAGAAAATACCGTTATTTCGATTAAAAGAAAAATGGGAACGAGCGAAAAAGTAAAAATCGAAGGAGACGAGTTTTCTCCACAAGAAATTTCTGCTATGGTTTTGCAAAAATTGAAAGCAGATGCTGAAAACTATTTAGGTTCAAAAGTAACACAAGCGGTTATTACTGTTCCAGCTTATTTTAGTGATAGCCAAAGACAAGCAACAAAAGATGCTGGTAGAATTGCGGGGCTTGAAGTGCTAAGAATTATCAATGAGCCAACAGCGGCTGCTCTTGCTTATGGAATGGATAAAGAGGCACAAGACCAAAAAATTATGATTTACGACTTAGGTGGTGGAACATTTGATGTTTCTATTCTTGAAATTGGAGACGGTGTTTTTGAAGTTTTGTCAACCAATGGTAACACACACTTAGGAGGAGACGATTTTGATAACGCGATTATTGATTATTTAGTAGCAGAATTCAAAAAGTCAAATGGAATTGACTTGAAGGCTGATAAAATGGCAATGCAACGTTTAAAAGAAGCTGCTGAAAAAGCTAAAATTGAATTATCTGGTATGCAACAAACACAAATTAATTTGCCATTTATTACAGCAGATAGCGCGGGACCAAAGCATTTGGATATTACTCTAACAAGAGCAAAATTTGAAGAGTTAATTCATGATTTAGTAGAAGCAACTGCAGAACCAGTTAATCAAGCTTTAAAAGATGCAGGAATTAGTGCCTCTGAATTGCATAAAGTTTTATTAGTGGGTGGTTCTACAAGAGTTCCAGCAGTGCAAGAAGTGGTAAAAAGAATTACAGGAAAAGAAGCTGACAAAGGCATTAACCCAGACGAATGTGTTGCGATTGGTGCTGGTATCCAAGGTGGCGTGTTGTCAGGCGATGTCAAAGATTTAGTATTGCTTGATGTAACACCATTGTCATTAGGTATTGAGACGTATGGTGGGGTATTTACAAAATTAATCGAAAGAAATACAACCATTCCAACTAAGAAATCACAAATTTTCTCAACCGCAGGAGATGGTCAAACATCTGTTGAAGTTCACGTTTTGCAAGGCGAAAGAGAAATGGCAGCTTATAACAAAACATTGGGAAGATTTCAATTGACAGGAATTCCAGCTGCGCCAAGAGGTGTGCCACAAATCGAAGTAACATTTGATATTGATGCAAACGGAATTGTTCACGTTTCTGCCAAAGACCAAGGAACTGGAAATGAGCAAAAAGTTGTTATTACAGCAAGTACGAATTTGTCAGAAGACGATATCAATGATGCGATTAAAGATGCAGAAGCACATGCAGCAGAGGACAAGAAGAGAAAAGAAGAAATTGAAGTCAAAAATAATGCAGAAAGTTTGGTTTATAATAGTGAAAAAACATTGGAGGAATTAGGCGATAAAATTAGTGGTGAAGAAAAAGCAAAAGTAGAGACAGAAATTGACGCAACGAAAAAAGCATTGGAAACGAATAATGTTGAAACCATCAAAGAAGCAACAGATAAATTAACTAAAGTATTTTATGAATTATCTGAAAAATTGTATTCTCAAGCAGGAGCTGCTGCAGGAGCGCAAGGAGCAACAACAGAAGAAACAGCATCTGCCGAAGGCGACAATGTCGTAGATGCAGATTATGAAGTGGAAGATAATGATAACAAAGAATAAAGCACAATTGTTTCTAAATTGTAGGGGCACGGGGCACCGTGCCCTATACAAAAATAGGTAGGGTCGAATGCTCACATTCGCTCAATATTAAAGATAATGATACCTTATAAAAGTGGAGAAATACATGAAAGAAAATAAAAGTTTCAAAATCATAAAATGGTGTTTGAATATTCTTTTAATTATCTATTTAATTATGTCTGTTTATAAAATATTTATAACTTTTAAACGAATCAATACTTATTCAAAATACGACAAAAGTGAACTAGCAGAAATTATGGATGTTAACTCTAAAGTACTACATGGTGGAAGTGCAAGAAATAGAAAAACAATGGGGATGGAAACTGCTTATAAAATTAAAATTGAAGCAACGAATGAAACGATAAAAATAAAAAATAAGGGAGTTAATGATAGTGACCTTTTTGAAGGTAGAAAAATAATTCTAAGTTATTATAATCTTTATGATAAAAATTCCAATGAGTATTGTGGCAAAAGTTATGGAATGACTCCTTTGAAGAAATATGATAAAGGCTTTTTCGAACTGGGAGATAATTTTTACTTTTTTTATGATTGCGATTATCCAGATAAAATTGTAGAATTTAAAATTGATTTTCCAAATACTAGATATGATAAAGAAGAAATTGGAGTGTGGACTTATGCGAGTGATAGAGAGAAACCAGAAGGTTATCAAACAGATTTTCTTTTAGATACAGAAATAGATGCAACGATGAAAAGTATCATTGAAATACAAAAAGATATTGATATAACAGAAACATCATTCGGTACAACTTATGATTTTAATAATAATGGAAAGCATTATTCTGTTTTGAATTATGGAAATGGGTTAAAAGACTCATTAGTTTTGATAAGCAAAGAAACAGATTCTTATCATATGATAGATTACATTAGTAATAAAGAAAACAATAATATTTGAGCAGATGTGCAATGTACATTTTGTAAAAATGCCAAAATAACAAAGAACAGTATGATTAAAGATTAGACTGTTTTTACATATATGTAGCATAAATGGTATATATATGTAAGGGCAGAAAATATAAATTGAGGTAAAATGTATGGCAGATTATATAAAAGATATTCGAAAGAAAATAGGGCATGCTCCCATTTTTTGTCCCGGGAGTGGTGCGATTATTTACCAAAATGAAAAGGTTTTATTGCAGAAGCGAGCTGATAATGGTAAATGGTCAATTCATGGTGGAGCTGTTGAATTAGGAGAGACGTATTTGCAAGCATTAGAGCGAGAATTGAAAGAAGAAATTAATGTGAAACCAATCAATCCGCAGTTAATGGGAATTTATACAGGAAAAAAATTTTATTTTGAATATCCAAATGGAGATAAAATATATGATTCTTTATGCGTTTTTTTAGTAGAAGAGTATGAGGGAGATTTGCAAAAAGACAATAGAGAAGTAGCTGATTTACAATGGTTTGATTTAGAAAATTTACCAGAACAATTAGATAATGAAGACGGATTAATTTTACAAGATTTTAAGAAATTTTTACAAAATCGAGAAATTATATGTTATTAAGTTTAATTTTTGGAGGTCAATTAAAATGGCAGAAAATAAAAGAGATTATTATGAAGTATTAGGCGTCGGTAAAAATGCGACAGATGATGAATTGAAAAAAGCCTATCGAAAATTGGCAAAACAATATCATCCAGATGCGAACCCAAACAATAAGGAAGAAGCGGAAAAGAAATTTAAAGAAGTCAATGAAGCCTATGAAACTTTGTCTGATAAGCAAAAACGTCATATGTATGACCAATTTGGCTTTAATGGTCCGCAATATGGAGCGGGTCAAGGTGGTGGCTATTATTCTTATGGTTCAGGTTTTGATGGCTTTGGAGGATTTAGTGATTTTGGGGACTTCGGCGATTTAGGAGATATTTTTTCGTCTTTTTTTGGAGGAGGAAGTTCTTCACGTTCTAGAAATACAAATGGTCCAAGAAAAGGAGCTGATTTGCGAGTAAATTTGAATATTACATTTGAAGAGGCTTATTCTGGAGTGGAAAAAGAAATTACTTTAAATCGAAACGAAACTTGTAGGTCTTGTAATGGTACTGGTAGTGAAAAAGGTGGCGCACCTGAAACGTGTAGTGTCTGTGGGGGAAAAGGAAAAATCAAGCAAGTGGTTACAACACCATTTGGGCAAATGTCAACACAAAAAGTATGTAGTGTTTGTGGCGGCACAGGAAAAGTCATTAAAAATCCTTGCACAACCTGCCATGGAAAAGGAATTAATAAAAAATCGGTAAAAATTAAAGTGAAAATTCCGGCTGGAATTGATGAAGGGCAGTCAGTTGTTTTGCAAGGAGAAGGCGAGCCGGGTGTGAATGGTGGCTCAAAAGGTAATTTGTACATTGTCATTCATTTGAAGAAACATAGCATTTATACAAGGCAAGGAGAGCATGTTTTTTGTGAAATTCCAATCACAGTGACAGGGGCAACATTGGGGACAGAGTTGGAAATTCCAATGGTAGATGGCAGTAAAGAAAGATTTAGAATTCCGGAGGGAACCCAAACAGGGACTCGATTTATGATTAAAAATAAAGGGTTTAAAAGTGTGAATGGAAATTGGAGAGGCGATTTTGTGTTTACAGTGAATGTGCAAATTCCGAAAAAGCTAACAGCAGAGCAAAGAAAATTGATGACAGAGCTTGCCAAAACGATGAATGAACAACCGCCAGTGAAAAAAAGAGGAATTTTTGGATAAAAATTAGAATATTTTGTTTTTCTGGTTTTGGGGCTTGACAAACTGAAAAAAACGTTATATACTATTTAAGTAAATTTTGAAAAATAATAATTTTTAAGATTAATAAATATTTTAAGCGTTAAGGAGGGATAGAAAATGGCACAACCAAAAAGAAGATGGTCAAAAAGAAGAACAGGTTTACGTAGATCAACTTGGCAATTAAAAGATAAAAATTATGGTACATGTCCACATTGCCATGAGCCAGTATTACCACATACTGTATGTTCTAATTGTGGGTACTATGATGGAAAAGAAGTTATTGCCAAAAAGGCTGCAAATGAAGATTAATAAAGAAGAGACGAACTAATAGGGTTCGTTTTTTTGTATTTTAAAAATTTTTGATTTTATCTTGTTTTTTTGAAAGAAATGCGATATAATCAATCATTATTAGGAATAAAGAGAAATTTAGGAGGCGATTTTAAGAATGTCATATAATTTTAAAGAAGTCGAAAAAAAGTGGCAAAAAAAATGGGACAAAGAAGGTACGTTTGAAGCGAAACAAGATTTTAAAAATCCGAAAAAGTGGTATGGATTAATTGAATGGCCATATCCTTCTGGGCAGGGTTTGCATGTGGGACATCCACGTAGTTATACGGCTATGGATATTATCGCTAGAAAAAGAAGAATGGAAGGTTATAATGTTTTATTTCCAATTGGATTTGATGCATTTGGCTTGCCTGCTGAAAATTATGCGATTAAAAATCATATTCATCCTAAAATTACAACAGAAAATAATATAAATCATTTTAGGGAACAATTGAAAGCGTTAGGATTTTCTTTTGATTGGTCAAGAGATGTTAGTTCAACGGATGAAGATTATTATAAATGGACGCAATGGATTTTTATTCAATTGTACAACAAAGGTTTGGCTTATAAAGCAACGATGCCCATTAATTTTTGTACAGGTTGCAAAGTTGGACTTGCTAATGAAGAGGTGGTAAATGGCGTTTGTGAAAGATGTGGCAGTCCAGTTGTGCAAAAAGAAAAAAGTCAATGGATGTTGAAAATTACAGAATATGCGCAAAGATTGATTGAGGATTTAGATGATATTGATTTTTTGGAGAAAATTAAAGCACAGCAAAAAAACTGGATTGGCAGAAGCGAAGGGGCAGAAGTTCAGTTTAAAATCGATGGCACAGACGAGAGTTTACTAATTTATACAACAAGACCAGATACGATTTTTGGGGCAACTTACATGGTTGTGGCACCAGAGCATAAATTAATTGAAAAATTTGCTGACAAAATCACAAATTTAGATGAGATTAAAACGTATCAACAAAAAGCGGTTTTGAAGTCAGATTTTGAGCGTGCTGAATTGAATAAAGAGAAAACGGGCGTGGAAATTCAAGGGCTGAAAGCAATAAATCCATTAACAGGCGAAAAAATTCCGATTTGGATTTCGGATTATGTGCTAATAACTTATGGAACAGGTGCGATTATGGCAGTTCCTGCGCATGATGACAGAGATTTTGAATTTGCAAAAAAGTTTCATTTGCCGATTAAACAAGTGATTCGAGCAAAGGATGAGACAATTAAAATTGACTTAGAAAATGAGCCTTTTACGGATGTTGAGGATGGTATTGCAGTAAACTCTGGATTTATTGATGGACTTCCTGTCAAAGAAGCGATTGCGAAAGTGACCCAATATCTTGAGGAAAATAAAATTGGAACCAAAAAAGTGAATTATAAGTTGCGTGATTGGGTATTTTCGCGCCAAAGATATTGGGGAGAGCCAATTCCAATGGTGTATTGCGAGGATTGTGGTTGGGTGCCAATTCCTGAGGAAGAGTTGCCGCTAAAGTTGCCAGATATCGAAGATTATGAACCAAGTGAAAATGGTGAGTCTCCACTTGCAAAACAATTAGATTGGATACAAACAAAGTGCCCACATTGTGGAAAAGCGGCAAAACGTGAAACAGATACCATGCCTCAATGGGCTGGTTCGTCATGGTATTTCTTGCGCTATATGGATCCTCATAATAATGATGCATTGGCGTCTAAGGAAGCGTTGGAATATTGGTCTCCGATTGACTGGTATAATGGCGGAATGGAACATACGACACTGCATTTATTGTATTCGAGATTTTGGCATAAATTTTTGTATGATATTGGTGTTGTGCCAACTAAGGAACCATATCAAAAACGTACTTCTCATGGCATGATTTTGGGAACCAATGGCGAAAAAATGTCCAAATCAAAGGGAAACGTGATTAATCCAGATGATATTATTGAAGAATTTGGGGCAGATACATTCCGTGTTTATGAGATGTTTATGGGACCTTTTGACCAAGTGGCAGCGTGGTCTATGGAAAGCATTCGTGGCTGTGGCAAGTTTTTGGACAGAGTTTGGAATTTAAAAGACATGTTGGTGGAGGATGAAAATTATTTGCCAGAGCACGAAAAAATGATGCATAAGGCGATTAAAAAAGTCAGTAGCGATATTGAGGAAATGAAGTTTAACACAGCGATTGCGACATTTATGACAATGGTAAATGAATTCTACAAAGACAAAAAGCTGTCAAAAGGGGAATATAAAACCTTTTTGCAATTGTTAGATCCATTTGCGCCACATATGACAGAGGAATTATTTGAAGAAATTGGTCAAACAAAAACGATTGCTGAAATGCCTTGGCCAACGTATGACGAGGCAAAGACGGTGGATGATGAAATTCAAATTCCAATTCAAGTCAATGGCAAATTGAAAACAACGATTATGGTTTCAAAGGATTTGGCGGAAGAAGATATCAAGAAGGCTGTTCATGAAAATGAAATTGTGCGTAAAAATCTAGAAGGAAAAACGATTGTGAAAGAAATTTATGTAAATGGAAAAATTTATAATATTGTAATTAAGTAGTTTAGGGGCATGGGATTACCCATGCTTCATATTTTGTTAAATGATATTTATTAATTTTTCCATTTTCCCCATTCTAAAAATTATGACAAAATCAAAGATTTTGATAATTTTTGAACGGTCCCCACAAGTCGTTTCAAAATTAATAAATATCATTTAGAGAAAAAGAGAAAGGAATAAAAAATGCGAATTCGTAGAAGAAAATGGGCGAAACAGGAATTAGAAGAGGCAGCATTTTACATAGATAATCCAAGTATTTACAAAAATAAGTGGCGAGAGCAATTTCCTAAAAATCAGCCACTTCATGTGGAATTGGGATGTGGCAAAGGAAATTTTATAGCGAATTTGGCAGTAACGCATCCCGATATCAATTACATTGCGGTGGATATGATAGAAGCAATGTTGGGGCTTTCAAAGAGAAATGTTGAACAAGCTTATCAAAATCAAAATCCGGAAAATTTATTTTTAATTCGTGCAAATGTAGAAAGGATTTTAGAAGTTTTTGGCGAAAAAGATACAGTGGATAGAATTTATATTAATTTTTGCAATCCATGGCCACGAGGAAAACATAACAAAAGACGTTTGACGCATACGAAACAGCTTGAAAATTATAAAATTTTCTTGCAAAAAGGTGGGGAAATTTATTTTAAAACAGATAATGATGAATTGTTTGAAGCAAGTTTAGAGTATTTGCAAAACTGCGGATTTCAGATTATCGTTCAGACAAAGGATTTGCACAATGCTCCAATTTTTGAAGAAAATATTGTAACAGAGCATGAAAAAATGTTTTCTGAAGAAGGAATTGCGATAAAGGCATTCATTGCAAAATGGTAAAAGTGATATTTTAAGCTTATTTTAAGGTTTAGAATGTACAATCAATGAGAAATGTGAGTAAAGGAGGAAAAGGCTTTGATCGAAGTAAAAAATGTTACGAAACGATATGGCGATTTTTTTGCAGTAAGAAATATTAATTTCGAGATAAAAGAAGGAGAAATTGTAGGTTTTTTGGGAAGAAATGGAGCAGGAAAATCGACCACGATGAATATGATAACAGGTTTTATTGAGCCAACAAGTGGACAAATTTTAGTCGGCGGGTTTGATGTTGACAAAAAGCCCAAAAAGGTAAAAAAGCAAATTGGCTATATGCCAGAAGGAACGCCGTTGTATTCCGATTTGACAGTCAAAGAGTTTGTGAATTATATGGCGGATTTGAAAATGATTCCAAGAAAGGAAAAAAAAGCTGCTGTTGAAAAAGCGATTAAAAGTACAGGTTTAGAGAGTGTACAAAATAACTTGACGAAAATTCTTTCAAGAGGTTATAAGCAAAGAGTAAGTATGGCAGGAGCGATTGTTGGGGATCCAAAAATTTTGATTTTGGATGAGCCAACTGTGGGATTGGATCCAAAACAAGTTATTGAAATACGTGAATTAATCAAGTCTTTTGGAAAAGACCATACCGTTATTTTGAGTTCTCATATTTTGTCTGAAATTAGCCAGATTTGCGAGAAAGTGATTATTATTGATAAGGGCGAAATTGTGGCAGTGGATACACCTGAGAATTTGGAAAAATTATCGGAAAAAGACCAAGTTATTACGGTTGTAGTGGAAGAAACTGAGGAAAAACAGTTGCCTTCGATTCATGAAGAAATTCAAGCCATTAAGGACATCACTTTTGTGGAAGAAAAAGAAGACGGAAGTAAAGAATATAGTATTGTTGCAGAAAATGGGCAAGACATTCGAAAAGAAATTTCGACCACTTGTGCCAAATCCAATATTATTATTTTAGAAATGAAACAGCAAGAAGTTTCCTTAGAGGATGCATTTGTGAAGTTGATTGAAGATAGACCAGAATATAGTCAAAAAGAGATTAAAAAAATCCAGTATGAAAAGGAAATTCAAGAATTGAGGGAAGACAAATCAGCCAAAAAGGAACAAAAACAAGCGAAAAAAGAGGAAAAAGCAGCGAAAAAGGCTGAAAAAAATAAAGGAGGAAATGAGTAATGTTTGCAGTAATGAAAAAAGAATTAAAAAGTTATCTTTTATCTCCAACAGGCTATGTATTTATTGGGATATTTTTATTGTTATTTAGTGTGTTTTTCTATATTTCAATATTTAGTTACCAGTCTTTGAATTTTGAGAATTTATTTTATAATGGGGCAACTATTTTGACATTTGTGGCTCCAGTTTTGACAATGGGAATGTTTTCAGCAGAAAGAAAGTCAGGAACAGAACAGTTATTGTTAACAGCACCCAGAAGTTTGACAGCGGTTGTATTTGGCAAATTGTTGGCAGCAGGAATTGTTTTGGTGGTAACAGAGGCTTTGACTTTTGTTTATTTTGCAATTTTAAAATATTTCGGCGACCCATCTTTAAAAGTGGCAATTAGCACGTTATTTGGATTTTTATTGCTAAGTATAGCGTATCTTTCTTTTGGCATGTTTGCTTCTTCGATTACGGAAAGCCAAATTGTAGCCTATTTTGTGACAACTGGTGTGTTTTTGCTCATGTGGTTTTTGCCACAAATGGCAAGTTCATTGCAAATGTTTTCATTGATTGCTATGTTTGACAAATTTCCAGCAGGGTTGATTTCTGTTTCTGAAATTATCACATATGTGTCATTCTCAGTGTTATTTATATTGTTGACAATCATTGTATTGCAAAGAAGAAAAAGTGTGAAGTAGGAGGGAAGAAAATGAGTGAACAAGAAAAAACAGAAATTAAATTTTCCGAAAAATTCTCTTTGAAAATGAGAAAAATATTTATTTCGAGTAGATGGCTGACATTATTGTTAGTGCTTGTACTAATAGGAGCTTTTGTTGGTTTAAATGTTTGGATCAATACATTGGAGTTGCCCGAAATTGACGTAACGGCTAATAAAATTTATACACTTTCAGAAACTTCTAAAAAGGCATTGGAGTCAATCGACCAAGATATCAAGTTGTATCTTTTTGGAATTGAAGAGGATAATTCTGTTGTAGGGCTTGTCAAACAATATTGCGAGGCAAATGATAAGATTTCCTATGAGATGTTGTCGAGTGAAAGCAATTTAGAAAAAGTGCAAGAATTTGAATTAGAAGATGGCTATCCCATTGTTGTAGTAGAATCTGGTAACAGCAAAAAAATTATTGATGCAAGGTCAGAATTTACCAGTTATGACTATACAACTTATGCCCAAATTGATACAACAGAGCAAACTTTAACAAATTCAATTTTGAGTTTAGGAACGGAAAATAAGCCTAAAGTGTATTTTGTACAGGGACATGAAGAATTTGCCATTAGCACTGAAGAGAGTATGCAAGCTGAATTGGGCGTTTTGTCGACATATTTGAAAAATGAAGCTTTTGATATTTCCAATATCAATTTAATTACAACAGGAAGTGTGCCAGATGACTGTAATGTTTTAGCGATTATCTCGCCAGCAACAGATTTTTTAGAAAATGAAGCAAATGCTGTGATTGATTATATTGGCAAAGGCGGAAATTTATTTGTAACACAAGATGTAGTTAGTCAAAGTACGACTTTTCCTAATTTGCAAAAAATATTGGATGTGTATGGGGTAAGTTTTGAAAATGGTTATATTTTTGAAACCAATAGTAATTATATGGCAGCCAATTATCCTTATGTTTTTATTCCGCAAATTTCAAGCACAAACGAGATTACAGCTGATATTGCGACAGATAGCCGCATATGGCTTGCGTATAGCCAAAAACTGAATTTTAAGTCAGACGAAGAATTGCAGAATTTGAAAGTAACGAAAGAAGAATTGCTTGGAACAACAGATAATGCGATGTTTATTACAGATTTTTCAACGAATTTGGCAAACGCAACTTCAACTGCACAAACAGGTCATTTTACAGTTTCAGCTTTGATGACAAAAACAATTGCAGAAGGTTCTGAGGAACAGGCAACAGAAGGGGCAGAAGAAGCCAATCCAGAAGGAAAAGTAGACAAAATTGAATCCAAAATGGTCATTGCAGGAAATGGTAGATTTTTTGCAGATTATATTGTAGAGGAATTAGATAGAAACTATCCAATATCTTATATAGAAAGCAATAAAGATTTTGCTATCAATAGTATTGCTTACTTATCTGAAAAGGAAAATACATTAACAATCCGAAAAGATATGTCTGGAACTTCTTATGTATTTACCGCAACGGAAAATCAAAATAGGGTAGTTTTAGCGATTATTTTTACAATTCCGATTGTGATTATTTTAGTTGGAATTTTTGTTTGGAGACATAGAAAAAAGAGAAAATAGAAAAAATTTATATTTTATGAAAAATGACTTGCATTATTTTTATATTTTGTGTATAATAATAAAGCAAGTCAAAAAATAGGGGTATAGTGTTAATGGTAGCACATCGGTCTCCAAAACCGCCTGTGAGGGTTCGAATCCTTCTACCCCTGCCAAACTTCCCTTAAATGAACAATGCACAGTTTTTATGGGAAGTTTTTTATAAGGTTTTATAGAAAGATATAATTTTTAATAATTTTATTGAGGTTTTTGTTGGAGGATAGGGAGGTCCACAATGAAAAATAAAATAGGAATTATTGTTATGTCTTTTATTTTTTTGCTAGTTGCAAAATCCTATGTATTTGCCTTGGAGAGCGTAAATAATGAGGTTTTGGAAGTAGAAGAGAAAATCGAGGAAATAGAAGAAAATCAAGCAGAGGAAGCATCAGAAAAAATTGAAGAAATCAGATTAAGAATGAAATAGAGAGGGTAGAAGTAGAAGGATTTATTGAAACCATAGGACAAAGTTTTATAGATAGTCCAAGCAATCAGGCAACATTTGTGAAACCAGATCAAAGCACGATAGAAATTGTTGGTTGGGCAGTGTCGAATGATGCACAAGCAACAGTGCGAATTTTACTAGATGGAATGGTATTAGGCAATTGTAGTAGAATAAAAAGAGGAGATGTAGATGTGATTATCTCCCCAGCGTATGGTGGAGTAGAATTGACACCCAATGCAGGATTTCGCTATATGTTGGATAGTAGTGGGATAGCCAATGGAAATCATAGAATTACAGTGCAGCAATTATCAAGATATGGAGAAATGATTAGTACAAGTGAAATTGAAATGAAGATTGAAAATCAAAAATATCAAGGCAGAATGTACATTGATTTTCCGAATAGGCAGGATATTTTTGTCAAACCAGATGATGACAAAATTGAAATT
This sequence comes from uncultured Clostridium sp., assembly GCA_947571115.1. Taxonomy (GTDB): domain Bacteria; phylum Bacillota; class Clostridia; order TANB77; family CAG-508; genus Scatovivens. Next base: position 63,751 of record CANOWW010000006.1, on the reverse strand, counting down.
TCTGGTTGGGCGGTATCGAATGATGCACAAGCAACGGTGCGTGTTTTGCTAGATAGAAGGGTGCTTGGGAATTGTAATAGAAGCAAAAGAGATGATATCGATAGGTTGATTTCTCCAGAATATGGTGGAGCGATTCTTTCGCCAAATGCAGGATTTTGCTATATTCTTGATACTCATAGTGTGGTCTCTGGAAACCATATCATAACAGTTCAAGAATTATCGAGATATGGGGAACTGATTACAGAAAGAGAAGTTCAAATTCAAATACAAAATCAAAAATATCAGGGAAGAATGTACATTGATTTTCCGAATACGCAGAATATTTTTGTCAAACCAGATAATGACAAAATTGAAGTTTCTGGTTGGGCAGTGTCAAATGATGAACAAGCGATGATTGAAATTTCAGTCGATGGAAATAAAATGGGAAATGCAAATCGAACGCTAAGGCAAGATGTGGATATTTTGATAGCACCAGAATATGGTGGAACAGAAAAAACACCAAAGGCTGGATTTGAGTATTGGTTTGATATCAATCAATTACTGGCAGGAAATCATAGAATTACAGTACAACAAATGTCCCGATATGGTGAGATGATTAGTGTTTCTGAAATTGATGTAACGATACAAAATAAACAATATCAGGGAACTATGTATGTGGAAACGCCTCAGCAGTCTGCGGAATTTATCAAGCAAGACGTTCATTCTATGGAGGTTCAAGGTTGGGCGGTATCGAATGATGCACAAGCGACAGTGCGCATTTTACTGGATGGAACGGTTTTAGAAAATAATTGCGGTAGAGTGAAGAGAGACGATGTGGATAGGATTATTTCGCCCCAGTATGGTGGTGTGGATAATACACCAAATGCGGGTTTTTATACACAAATTGATATAACGCATTTAGCGATTGGAATGCATGTGTTGCGAATTGAAGAAATTTCAAGATTTGGAGACTTGATTGCAGTTTTAGAAGTCAATTTTAAGAGGATGAATAGGCAATATCTGGGAGAAATGTGCTTAGATACACCGCGCAATGGAACATCGATCAAAATAGGTTCCAATTTAATTGTGGATGGCTGGGCAGTATCGCAAGATGAAGCAGCAACTGTTGAAATTTATGTGGATGGAAATTGGAAGGCAACGGCGTCTCGTTATCATAGACCTGATGTTGTATATTTTATGAATAAATATGATGGAAAAACGGCCAATGCAGGTTTTGGAAAACTGATCAGCACAGCAGGAATGTCAATTGGGACACATACAGTTACTGTTTATGAGAAATCAAGATATGGAGATATTATTGGTGGAGTAGGAGCAACTTTTGTGGTTTATACAGATGTTGTAGTCAATCCAATCAATCCAAGCACAAATTCTAACAACAATTCCTCGCCCAATAACGCTCCAGTTGTCAATAATAACACGAATGTTTCGGGAACCAAGGGAATTGATGTGTCGCAATTTCAAGGGGCGATTAATTGGAAAGGTGTAGCGGGTAGTGGAATAAAATATGCCATGATACGAGCAGGTTATCGAGGCTATGGCAATGGCGGCTTGGCAGAAGATACAAAATTTAAGAAGAATTTTGGAGAGGCTGTGGCAAATGGCTTGAAAGTTGGCGTGTATTTTTATTCAGCGGCGATTAATAGTACAGAAGCGAAAAGAGATGCCGAATATGTAATCAATCTTTTGCGAAAATATGGTTATCAGAATCAAGTGTCAATGCCAATTGCGATTGATTTGGAGCTAGTTTCGGGCGTCAATACAAGAGACAGGAATTTGAGCAAATCGGTGCGTACGAGTATTGCGAACACGTTTTGTCAAACGATTGCTAGTTATGGATATACGCCAATGGTATATGCGTGTAAGTCGTTTTTGAATGATAATTTATATGCGAATCAAATTCCCTATGATATTTGGGTGGCACAATATAACTCAAAATGTACGTATAATGGGAAATATACGATTTGGCAATACACCAGTTCGGGAAAAGTTTCAGGGATAAGTGGTAATGTCGATTGTAACATTTGTTATAAAAGTTACTAAATTTTCTAAAAAAGTATTGCAAAATGTGTAAAAATGTGGTAAAATAAATGTAAGATAATAAAAAGGAGAGATTTATCATGAATAAAATAATGAAAATAATGAGTGTAGTAGCAATGATGATACTAGTAATTTGTATGTCAAATTCTGTTCAAGCTTATAATAATGAGGATGTGATTTCTTATATTACGAAAGCACATACAGTAAATGGAACAACACTTCAAATTACAGAATCAGTAGCACAAAGATTAACTCAATTTTTGAAGGATAATCCTGTAACAGATGCAAAAGCAGATATTATTATTGCCAAATTAGAAGAGGCAAAAGCAGTATTAGGTACTTCTAATTCAGGTACTTTGGAAGGTGTAGACAATGCCATTAAAGCAGAAGTCATCAGATTAGTCAAAGAAGCTGGAAAGGAAGCTGGATTAAGCATTGAAGTAGATACGATTAACAATATTGTTACAGTAAAGGACTTGAAAGGAAATGTAATTGTTAGTGCAAAATCATATGCGCAATATTTTGTAAGAGGTAACAACAACAATAATAATAATAATAATACAGGTAATACTGAAAAACCAGGAAATTCAAATTCTGCAAATGGAGGAACTTCAGTTATAGTCAATAACAACAATAATAATACCAACAATAACAGTAATAGTAATAGCAGCAATGGAACAAAATTAGTTTATACAGGAAATGATTTTTCATTTGTAATCAAAACAATACTAGCAATAGTTGCCATGGCTAGCATAGGTATGGTAGTAAAAAAATATGCAAAATAAGAGAATAAAAAATGGACTAAAAGCAACTATCTTTTCTTTAATAGTTGCTTTTTTAATCATTATTTTTATTTGCATAGTATCTATTAAATTGGGAAAAGAAAAATTTCTATTGGCAACCGATTTAATAGATGTTATTACAATTGATGAAGTGAAAGATGAGGAAAAAATAGCACCTGTTTTGCAGCAAATTTCACAAGAAGAGCAAGAAAATAATAGCGCAATTTTAACGAATTGTCCAAGTTATGGGGAAAATTATGCTAGTTTAAAAATCGAAAGTATAGGAGTGGAACTTCCGATTTATTATGGAAAAACACTAGATTTGCTAAAGAGAGGAATTGGGCATGATAATGATTCATATTTTCCAGGTGAAGGTGGAAGCGTTATTTTGATGGGACATAATTTTGGTCGTTTTTTGGCAAATTTGCCGAAAGTGAAAGTAGGAGACCAAATTGAAGTCACAACGAACTATGGCGAATTTCATTACACAGTATATGATGCACAAGTTGTGAATGAAAATGATGTAGGCAAGGTGCCAATTCAGGAAGAGGAAGAGAGATTGATGATTTACACTTGTTGGCCGATTAATAATATTGGGTATGCAACAGAACGATATGTCGTGTATGCAAAGTAAAAGGAGAATGTATGAAAGTATTAAAAAAAGGAATTGATATTGTAATAGCTTTTTTAGTGACTTTATTAATCATAGCTACTTTTTCAGTTGTTATGCTATCTCACACGATTTTGCAGAAAGAATATATTTTTTCTAAATTAGAAGAAATTGACTATTACCAAAAAGTAGGAACGAATTTGAAAAATGGATTTGAGAATTATCAGTATCAATCTGGGTTGCCAGAAAATATTTTTGAAAATTTGTATGCAGAAGAAGATTTGAAAGCAGATATTCATTCATTTATTAATTATCTATATGACGGGGGAGAAATCCAAAATAGTTCTGATAAGGTGCGAACCACAATTAAGCAAAATATTAACCAATATTTGAGTGAAAATAATAGGACTTTGAAGGAAGAGGAACAAAAAAATATAGAAAATTTTGAAAGTTTGATTGTTCAGGTTTACGAAAATGAAATTGCTTCTATGGCAAGTTATATTCAGCAAATTCCGAATGTTTTAGAGCAAATAAATGGGGTATTAAAAGCAGTACAACTTGGATTAATTGTGGTGCTTATATTTTTGGTGCTAATGGATTTGTTATTGCATATCAGAGAATGGAATGAATTTGTGAATTGTGTTGGAATTTCTATGATTTCATCAGGAGTTCTTTTGTTTTTATTTCAAATGACGATTTATAAACATGTAGATATTAACAATATTTTGTTGTTAAATCAGAGTTTTAGCGATTTTGTAAAATATATTATTTCTGATGTGCTTGACCAATATAGGAATTACGGAATGATATTTGCTGGAGTTGGGCTGGTTGGAATTGTTTGGAGTAATTTTTGGAAAAAAGTAGAAGATTAATTGAAAAAAGGCTGTAAAATAGAGTTTTTTACAGCTTTTTTTGTGTTAAAAAGTTGAGAAAAATCCCAAAAAGAGATTGACAAAAGAACGAATGTTTGATAAAATAGAAGCAATGAAATTAAAGGGGGCAATTATGAACGACAAAATTATAATAAAAAATGCAAAAGAGCATAATTTGAAAAATATAAGCATTCAAATTCCAAAAGATAAAATGGTCGTGATTACAGGACTTTCTGGTTCAGGAAAATCTTCCCTTGCATTTGATACGATTTATGCAGAAGGACAGCGAAGATATGTAGAAAGTTTATCTTCTTATGCAAGGCAGTTTTTGGGGATGATGGAAAAGCCAAATGTTGAATCAATTGAAGGTCTTTCGCCAGCGATTTCGATTGACCAAAAAACGACTTCTAAAAATCCACGTTCGACAGTTGGAACAGTTACTGAAATCTATGATTATATACGTTTGTTATATGCTAGAATTGGAGTGCCGTATTGCCCTAATTGTGGGAAAAAAATTGAAAAACAAACTCTTGACCAAATTGTGGATAATGTATTAGAACATGAAGAAGGAACGAAAATTCAAATTTTGTCACCCATTATTCGAGCTAAAAAAGGAGAATATGTGAAACTCCTAGAAAGTATGCAAAAAGAAGGCTTTGTGCGTGTTCGCATTGATGGTGAGATGTTTGAGCTGACAGATGACATTGAAATGGACCGAAATAAAAAGCATAACATTGATATTGTGGTAGATAGACTGGTTGTTAAAGAAGATATCCGAAATCGTTTGGCGGAATCCATTGAAACGGCAATGCGCCATAGTGATAATTTAGTAAAAGTGGATTTTGTAGGCGAAGGAGAAAAGTTATATAGTGGTAATTATGCCTGTCCAGATTGTGGCATTAGTTTTGAGGAATTGACGCCACGTATGTTTTCTTTCAATAACCCCATGGGAGCGTGCCCAGAATGCACAGGAATTGGTTATTTAATGAGAATGGATGAAGATTTAATCATTCCAGATAAAAATAAAACATTGTATGATGGCGTTCGCGCTTTTGGTTCGAGTACCATGAAACGTGGAGATACGATGGCTAAAATGTATTTTGAGAGCATTGCGAAACATTATGGTGTGGATATTAAAAAGCCGATTAAAAAGTTACCACGTGATTTTTTAGAGAAAATTTTGTATGGCACAGGTGACGAGGAAATTGATTTTGAATATACTTCTACAGCTGGGACAAGAAAATTTACGACTCCATTTGAAGGGGTTCTTCCTACTTTGGATAGACGTTATCGAGAAACCAAATCAGATGGCATGCGCCGTTTTTATGAAATGTATATGAGCGAAAGTCCTTGTCGTTGTTGCAATGGAGCTAGATTGAAAAAGGAAGTTTTGTCTGTTAAAGTGGGGGATAAAAATATCAATGAACTAACAGATATGCCAATTCATAAAGTGAAAGATTATTTGGGGAGTCTCGAATTAACGCCAAAAGAAAAAATGATTGCAGAATTAATTTTTAGAGAATTGACAGCGAGATTGCAATTTTTGATTGATGTTGGTTTGGAGTATTTGACACTATCTAGAAGTAGTGGAACTTTGTCTGGCGGAGAAGCACAACGCATTCGTTTGGCAACGCAGATTGGTTCAGGGCTTTCAGGTGTTTTGTATATTTTAGATGAGCCAAGTATTGGTTTACATCAAAGAGATAATGATAAATTGTTGGAAACTTTGAAAAAATTGCGTGATTTGGGAAATACATTGATTGTAGTGGAACATGATGAAGATACGATGTATGCAGCAGACCAAATTATAGATATTGGACCTGGTGCGGGGGTGCATGGTGGAAATGTGGTTGCACAGCGGAACGGCAGAAGAAATCAAGTTGATTTCAGAATCGATTACAGGGCAATATTTGAGTGGAAGAAAGAAAATCAGTGTGCCCAAAACAAGAAGAAAAGCAACTTCAGGTAAATTTTTAGAGATTGTTGGAGCGACAGAACATAATTTAAAAAATGTAAATGTGAAAATTCCACTTGGCGTTTTTAATTGCGTGACTGGCGTTTCAGGTTCTGGAAAGTCAACATTAGTGAATGCAATTTTGTACAAATATTTAGCCAAAGAAATCAACAAATCCAATGAAAAACCGGGAAAGTGTGAAAAAATAAATGGCATTTCAAATATTGATAAAATTATTAATATTGACCAATCACCAATTGGAAGGACGCCACGTTCTAATCCAGCAACATACACAGGAGTTTTTGATATTATTCGTGATATTTTTGCAGGTACCAATGAAGCGAAAATGCGTGGCTATCAAAAAGGAAGATTTAGCTTCAATGTGGCTGGTGGACGTTGCGAGGCTTGTCAAGGAGATGGAGTGGTTCGTATTGGAATGAACTTTTTGCCTGATATTTATGTACCTTGTGAAGTTTGCAATGGAACGCGTTATAACCGTGAAACTTTGGAGGTTAAATATAAAGGCAAAAGCATTTCTGATGTGCTGGATATGACGGTTGAGGAGGCATTGGAATTTTTTAGCAATATTCCACGTATTCGTGATAAAGTGCAAACTTTGTTTGATGTAGGGCTTGGCTATATTAAGCTGGGACAACCTTCTACAACTCTTTCTGGTGGTGAGGCGCAACGTGTTAAATTGGCAACAGAATTGTCAAAAAGGGCAACAGGAAAAACCTTGTATATTTTAGATGAACCAACGACAGGGCTTCATATTGATGATGTTCACAGATTGGTTGACATTTTGCAAAGACTTGTGGATAACGGAAATACGATTGTTGTGATTGAGCATAATCTGGATTTGATTAAAACAGCTGACCATATTATTGATTTAGGTCCAGAAGGAGGAGATAAAGGTGGCGAAGTAATTGCGATTGGGACGCCAGAGCAAATTGTCAGAAATGATAAGTCGCATACAGGAAAGTTTTTGAAGAAATATTTGCAATAAAAGGTGGCAAATTGTGTAAAATGGAGAAAAGAAAAAATGAGGGATAGATTAGTAAAAAGCCCTCATTTTTTCTTTAATTTTCATTTTCTTTCTTAAATTCTTGTATAAAGTTTTCTAACAAATTTTCGATAGGAACATTGAAAACATAGGCTAAACCATATAATTCATAATCTCTTAAAATTCTTTTACCTGTTTCCAATTTGTGCAAAGAAGGTTTTGGAATATCGATTCCAATTAAGGCCAGTTTTGTGGATAAATCGGTTAAAGATAAATGATTCTTGTTTCGTAATTCTTTGATTTTTTTGCCTGTAACATTTAGTTGATTATTGTATTTACTGCATTGGTACATAGGACATAGACCTTTCTAACTTAGATTATATAAATTTTATATGAAAAAAAGCAAACTTCGTATCCACTAGAGATACATTTTTTTGAAAAAGTATTGACAAACACTAAAATAGTTATTAAAATATAAAAGGTTTCACTGGAGATACGAAAGAAAATAAAAGGAGGAGAAAAAATGAAAAAAGAGAAGATAGGGGGTCGTGGCAACGAACCCGCAGGAATTACGTTAGCAGCATTAGTGATCACAGTAGTTGTCTATTATGTTAAAGATAGAAAATGTAGTAATAACAATAGTTTCCTTCTTATGAATAGTTAAAATTAATAAAAATATAAACAAATATTGGAAGTGTTTAGAAAAGCACTTTCTTTTTTTGACTTTTTGTGATAGAATAAGACAAAAGTGAGATTATAATAAAATATTATTATAGACAATGGAAATAGGAAAATTTATATAAGCAAAAAATTTAAGAAAAGGAGCTTTAGATTGAAAAGATATATGAGAGGAGAAATAGAATATGGGGAAATATACGATGAAGATATTAGAAATAAATCAAAAATAACTTGTAAAATAGCAGGTGATTATTTAGGAATTTCGTCTATGGCAGTTTCAATTGGTATGAGAAATAATCTATTGCCAATAGGGTTTGTTATTCATAATAAGGAAAAAGATAGACATTATTCTGAAAGTTGGTCTTATCATATAATTGCAGAAAGGCTCATTGCTTATAAATATGGAAAGATATCTGAAATTAGAGTACAAAATATAGAAAATAGTTTAAATGCTATTGTGAAAGAATTTGAAATGATGAAAAATGATTTGCCTTTTATATTAAGCGAAAATGCAGAACAAGAGACTTAGAATTATATGAATATGCATTTTCGCTGGGAAAATATAAAGATACTGAAAAGATGTATGAAGGAAAGGAAGATTATTATGAGTAATAGTTCTATTATACTTGAAAGAGAAAAATTATATCATGAAATTTGGGAGATTTCATGATCAGGTGTTGCTAAAAAGTATAATTTAAATTATTCGAAATTAGTACAATCTTGCAAAGATAATCATATTCCATATTCTACATCAGCTTATTGGATGAAAAGGAAAATGGGGTTGGATATTACGAAGGATATTGTCCAATTACCAGAATCTGATAAAAAGGAAGTAGAATTATTTTTAAATAGAGATGCTCTATTAGTTAATTCTAAAAATGATAGCATAAATGAAAAGGAAAAGTTTATTCAAGAATTTAATTATTTAAATTTTCTGGATGATGTAGAGAAAGATAGAGTAGCAACAGTTATTTTTGATTTAAATGTAAATAAATATAGAAATAATCATAAAGTAATAACTAGTTATAAAAATAAAATAAAGGAAGATAGAAGAGAAGAAAGAAAAAGAAATTATTATAATCCATATTATAATATTCATGATTATGTGGAAAGTGGATATTTTGTTAATGTCTCAAAGTTTCAAAAAGATAGATGTATGAAAATTTTGAGTTGTATTTATTATGCAATAGAGGAACTTGGAGGAGAGGTAAAAAATGATTTTTCATTAAAAATACGTGATGAATTAGTTACAATTGAAATAGAAGAATTAAAAGATAAAGTGAAACATGAATTAACAAAAGAGGAAGCTCAGCAATTGATTAAATATGAAGATGAAAAGAAAAATTGGTCGTATGCCTCAAAACCAACAATACGAAAGTATGATTATGTATATAATGGAAAACTAAAAATAACGTTTGGAACTAGAAATTATATAAAAGATACGGATAAAGTTAAGTTAGAAGATAGATTAGGTGATATTATTATAAAATTATATGAAAAGTCTGAAGGGGTAAAAATTCAAAGATTAGAACGAGAAGAAAGAGAGAGAGTACAAAGAGAAGAAAAACAGCGAGAAGAAGAAATTAGAAATAGAAAAAAGAATGAGGCTAATAAAGTTAAAGAATTAGTGAATATGGCTGAAGATTACAAGATTGCATGTGAGATTAGAAATTATATTCAGGCGGTATCAAATCAAAGTAAGTCTAGTGAGGAAACGAAAGAGTGGATTATATGGGCGAATAAAAAGGCGAATTGGCTTGATCCGATTATAGATGAGGAAGATGAGTTGCTTGGAAAAAGAGAACATAAGGATTCTATGGATAATAAGAATAGTAAGCTAGATAAGTATGGAAGTTATTTTGGTTGGTATTAATGAAAGAGGAAATTTATGGAGTTAAAGTTTGAAGATTTATTTGATGGGAAATTTTAAAAAGAGGATATCAATATTATAAACAAGATTTAATATATGATGTCACGAAAGATGGCAATTGCTATGAAGGATTAGTGGATGGAACAGAAGAATATAAGGTGAGAGTAGAAATAGATGAGCAGGGAGAAATTGTGAATGCGAAATGCACTTGCCCTTATGGAAGAAGAGAGAATTGTAAACATATGGCAGCATTTTTGTATTATATTGAAAAAGAGGAAAATATAAAAGATAAAAAGAAAATAGAGAGACAAGATTTTGAAGAAAATTCAAAAGAGGCTTATGAAAAAAGAATATCGAGAACGATAGAGCGAGCAATGGGAAGAACTGGTTTTATTGCTTTTCATAAAGTAAATCGATTTTTAGAACGAATGTATGTTTATATACAAGAAGCAGAAGATTTAATTGAGAAAAAAGAATATCAAGTATCTTTTTGGATAGCAATTTTAATATTAGAAAAAATACCAAATTTAGATATTGATGATTATGATGGGAATATGTTCCTTATGGCAAGTGATTGTGCAGAGATTATTCAAGAAATATTGCAAAAATGCAAAGATAAAAATATAAAGAAAGAGATTTTGGATTGGCTAAATGAGGCAATTAAAAATAATGTTTTAAGGGATTTTTCAGTTGTTATTGAAGAAATGTTCGAGGAAGAATTGGATAATTTTGGAAAAGCGGAGGAATAGAATGAGTAAAATAATTGCAATATGTGGTAAAATATGTAGCGGAAAAACATGCTACGCTGATTCAATAAAGGAAAAAGAAAACGCGGTTATTTTATCAACTGATGAAGTAACTTATGATTTGATTGATAATGAACAAGGCGAATCTTATGATGATTTTTGCTTAAAAGTAAATAAATATTTAATGAAAAAGTCAGTGGAACTTGTAAAAATAGGATGTAATATTATTTTAGATTGGGGATTTTGGACTAAAAAGCAAAGAAATGAAGTAACAGAATATTTTAAGAGTAAAAATGTTAATATTGAATGGCATTACATTGATATTAAAGATGATTTATGGGAAGAAAATATTAACGAAAGAAATAGAAAAGTTGAGGCTGGAAATGGTGGTTCGGATTTTTATGTTGATGAGGGGTTGAAGAAAAAAGTTCTAAATAAATTTGAGAAGCCAAGTAAAGACGAAATGGATGTATGGTATTGTTTTGAAAGAAAATAAAATATAGGAGGAATTATGGATAGTATCAATAGAACATTGAAATATGTGAATCTATATTTAGTTCATAATGATTTAGATAATATAATCGATTATAAGTTACCAGATGGTTATAGATTTGTATATTTTAATGATGGAGATGAAAAAGATTGGGTTGAAATAGAAATGTCAGCAGGAGAATTTTTATCTTTTGAGGAAGGAATGGAAGCCTTTCATCATTATTATGGAATGCATTATGAGGAATTGAAGAAAATGTGTATTTTTATTGAGAATCAAAATGGAGATAAAATTGCTACTTCAACGGCTTTTTATTTAGATAAACCAGAAAATGACATTACAGGTAATGTTCATTGGGTATCAGTAAAAAGAGAATATCAAGGCAAACATTTATCAAAGCCTTTAATATCAGAAACTTTAAAACAAATGAGAAGATTAGGGCATAAAAAAACATTATTACATACTCAAACGCATACTTGGTTAGCTGTAAAAGTATATATGGATATGGGATTTGAACCATATAAAATGGAAGAAAATTATTTGGGTTGGAAGATTATTAAAAAACTAACAAATCATGAAAAACTGCAAAACGTTGAAGATATTGATGAAACAGATATGTATAATCTATTATATGTACAGGTATATAATTTCTTAAAACAGCACTTTCAAGAGCCATTTGTATATAAAATATGGGATGAAAAAGGTTCTATAATAGGCGTAAATGATGGGAAATCTGTTCATATATATCACTATAAATTTGATAATAACAAATTAGAAATAATAGGAGGACAATAAAGTGGCTAATAGAAATGATATTCTGAAATGCTTAGGAGATTTTCCAGAAAAAGTTGATTTAGACATAAGAGAAATATCTTCCGAAAATATGGGAGATTATGAGAGAAAATTAATTGAATATACAGTTGAAAAGTGTGATGAAAAAATCAGAGTGCAAGATAATAAAATTATTGAAAAAGTACAAGCTTATGTACTAATTCCTAAAAATATTGTTGGAAAAGTTCCAGGAATATTGGCTATACATCAACATCATAGTAATTGGGAGATTGGAAAGTCCGAAGTTGTTGGATTAACAAATGATGAAATGTATTCTTATGGACTAGATTTAGTAAAGCAAGGATATGTTGTCATTGCACCAGACATATTATGTTTTGAAAGTAGAATCGGAAACGAACAATACAAAGAACAATACAAAGAAAATAAAGAGGCACATAGATTTTTTGAAAGGTTTCAGGCAATCAAATATCTGAATAAAGGTTCTACATTACAAGCAAAAACGTTAACAGATTTAAGTAGAGCGATAGATGTACTTTGTAGTTTTGATATTGTGGATTCTAATCGAATTGGTGCAATTGGTCATTCTCTTGGAGGTCAAGAAGCAATATGGATTTCATGGTTTGACGAGAGAATAAAAGTTGTAGCATCTTCATGTGGAACAAGTTGTATCGAAGATTTTTTAGCGAATGGTTATCAAAACAATGCATGGTTATGTATTCCTAATTTACTAAAATATTGTGATATGGATAGTATTATTAATGATATTGTTCAAAATAGAAAATTAATTATGACAACTGGTTTGAAAGATGATAGACATTGCCCTTTGACAGGAATTGATAAAATCGAGAAAACAGTTGAAGATAATCCTAATTTTAAATTAATTAGATTTGATGATGAACATAAATTTAATGATACAGAAAAGGAAGTAGTTTATAAGTTTTTGGAAGAATGTTTAAGATAGATTTGAAAAAAAGATAAAAAATTCAATTTGCCAGACGTCTGGTAAATTCGTAGAAAATATATACAAAAGTAAAAAAATATGATAAAATGCTTGAAAAATGGAGGAAATCTAATGGATAATAATGAGTTAATACTAGATAATTTATCAAAGGAAATAACAGAATTAGTGATAAAATCTAGGGAAAAGTTAAAAGACGAAATGATTCATGAACAATTAAAATGTTATTGGGCTATTGGGAGAAAAATCGTAGAAGAAGAACAAAACGGAAATAGCAAGGCAGAATATGGAAAAGGTTTATTACTTAATTTGTCTAAAAAATTAAAAAATGAATTAGGAAAAGGATTTTCTCGTACAAATTTACAAAATATGAGACTTTTTTATCAATATTATCCAAAATGCCAGACGTCTGGCAAATTGTCTTGGTCGCATTATTGCGAATTGGTGCTGATTAAAGAAAAGGAAAAAAGAGACTTTTATGAAAAAGAATGTGTCAATTCAAAATGGGCTGTTAGAGAATTAAAAAGGCAGATAGAATCGTCACTTTATGAAAGATTATTATTATCTGATGGAAAAGTAAATAAAGAAAAAGTTTTAAAATTAGCAAAAGAAGGACAGGTAATAGAAAAACCACAAGATATATTAAAAGATCCATACGTATTTGAATTTTTAGGAATACCAGAAAATAAACCTGTACTAGAAAAAGATTTAGAATATAAATTGATTAAGCATATTGAAGATTTTTTACTTGAATTAGGCAAAGGATTTATGTTTGTTGGTTCACAACAAAGAGTAACATTAGGAAATACGCATTACTATGTAGATATGGTATTTTATAATAAAATATTGAAATGCTATGTATTAATTGATTTGAAAATAGGACATTTGAAACCAGAAAATATGGGACAAATGAATATGTATTTAAATTATTATGAAAAAGAAGTAAATTCAGAAGAAGATAACAAGCCAATAGGAATTGTATTATGTGCGGAAAAAGATGAGATTGTTGCAGAGTATTCATTAGAAGGGTTAAATAATAATATATTTGCTTCACAATATACGTATTGTATTCCTGATAAAGAACAATTGATAAAAGAAGTTGAAAAAGTTTTAAGAGAAAATGAAGAATAAAGGCATTACTACATCAAACAATCTATGTGATATAAATAATTAACTATTCAAAACTATTTATTAATGTTATTTAATAAAATAAATACCTGTTTTAGATTTAATAAAGAAAAATGTGAGAGCAATATTAGATTGAAGAGCTTTATATTCAAAAGTTTCAATAGCAATTTATATGATGAACTAACAATGACAAAGAGTTACGAAAAGCACATCAAGAAAATAATAAACCAGTAATAGAAGTTTACGGCTTTTATTGGAAGAAAATGACTGGATCTGATTATGTAGCTAAAGTGAGAAGACGTATGAAAATTTAGTAAAAAGCAAGTGAGAGGTAATTTATGATAAAAAGTGTAACTTTTAAAAACTTTAGAAATTTAGATGGAAAATATGAATTTAATAATACTTTAAATGTAATTATAGGAAAGAACAATTCGGGAAAAACGAATCTATTGGATGGAATTAGACTAGCTTTTTCAGCAATTACTAATGGTTATTTTAAAATATCAGATAGTGATTTTAAAGATAGTGAAGATAATAATGTAATAAAAATAAGTGTTGAATTACAATATAATTCAATATCTAGCCTTAACTTTGATGATAATGGGCAAAACAAATGCGGATTTATTACTTGTATAAAGAAAACTAAATCAGGAAGATATATTAAAACCTTTTCATTATTAAACGGAACTAATATTGATGTAGATATCGTAAGAGAAGATGAATGTATTCCAAACTTATATTTAATACCATTAATTAGAATAGAAGATATTTATACAGCAGGATTAACAACAGGTATTTCAACTTTTATTGATTCAGAAGAAAGATATAAAGAATTAAAAGCTGACTCTAAAAAAGCTATAAAGCAAGAGTTAGCTAGCAAAACAAAAAAATTTAAAGAACTATGTGAAAAATTTAATGAAAATTTAGATGTTGAATTGACTGATCCCAAAATTTCAGATGAGAAAGTGTATATAGTAGATGGTAATAAAGAACACAATTTTCATATTGGATCAGGATATAAAAGCATAGCTAATATAATGTTAAATACTTTAGATGAAAACTTCAATATAATCTTAATTGATGAAATTGAAAATCATCTTCATCCAGCTCTAATAAGAACTTTAATAAGAGAACTAAGAAATGTAGCTAACACTATTATTATTTCAACAACTCATTCATCAGTTGTTATTAATGAATTAAAAATGGAAGAAATCATAGATATTTCAGGAACAAGTATTAATTCACTAAATGAAACTTATATAAAAAAATTAAATACATTTTTACATCCAGGAAGAATTATTTAAGTAAAAATAATTATAATTGGACAATTATAAATGTTGCGGGTGTAATGTTTGAACCGTATATTCAGTTAGCAAGTCTATTAAACAAAAAGGTGATAGTAGTAAGTGATAATGATAAATTATTATCAGATAGGCAAGAACCATCATCTAGGTTTAGTAATTTAAAGTTGCTATGTACCGAGAAAAATATTAAATTGATTGAGATTGAAAATACTTTAGAAACTGATTTATACATAAATGGTTTCTTAAATAATTGCAATGATTTGTTAGAGAAACATAAAAAATATTCTGAATTCCATGTAGCAAAGCATAAGAAAAAAGTTGAAATAGCCGAAAGATTAATTGAGAATGATATTGATTTAAGTAATTGGCACACAATAGAGGAGATAAAAAATGAATTCAAAAGTAATTAAATGTGTGCTGGTGCAGGAAAAACTACATATTCAGAAGAATATATGAATGAACATAAAAATGGCATATATTTAGCATTTAATAATAGTGTTGTAAACGAACTTAGAAATAAAGGATATTTATGCAAAACAATTGACTCGCTTTTTTCTAGTTTTATTATTCCTAAATTCACATCTGCAATTCCATTGATTGCATCAGGTAGTACTATTAATTATAGAGATTCCAAAATATTACCAACATACTTAAAGGGAGTTGCAAATATAAAGATAAACGAAAATGGTAGTATATATAATAAAGAAAAGAAAACAATTATAAATTTAAATATAAAGAATGATGAGTTACATTTAATGAAAAATTTTATTAATAGTCAATTTATCAAATATATATTTGGTAAGGATAGCCTAAATATAACCAACCAATTGAGAGCAGAATTATCGTTTTATATAATTAAACAGTATGCTGATAAGATTATTGAATTTCTTGCTGCTAGGTTTTCATATATCATAATAGATGAGGCACAGGATTTGAAAGCATATAGAGAAGAATTTGCAAAACTATTATATAACTCGAGTATCAAATTAATTTTATTAGGAGATGATAATCAAAATATAAATGGTGGAGGACAATGGTTTGAAAGTTTGCCTGCTAATGAATACAAAAATCAAACTTTTAGATGTTCAGATAAAATTTGTGCATGGATAAGAAATAATTTAAATATTGATATATTTGGAAATTCAAGTAGTGGCGAGTATAAAGAAATTAAATTTTCAGATGTTTTGCAGTATGATAACGGAAAAAGAGTATTATTATATTCTTCTAATACAGGTTCAAATAAAGAAATTTTAGATAAATGGAAAGGTGATAAACAAACCATAAAAAAATCCAAGGGGAGTACAATAAATCAAGATGTAGTTATTATTGGAAAATCACTAAATGTTAAAAATTTATATACAGCAATTACTAGAACAACAAAGAATGTATATTCCACAATATCTAAAGTAAATAGAGAGTAGCTATCTTCGCTACTCTTTTATTTTAATAATATATCAATTCTCTAAATATAATTTCTTCAACTGAAGGCTTATAATTATTCATGGGTCCACTCTATTTTGGAGGATTGGTATTTTTCAAATTTTTGTTAACAAGATTTTTTCTAACAGTATTTTATAAGTATTTCAAATCTTTTTGTCTTGTATTCAACTACCTAACACAATAAAATTATGGCAGAAGTTTATAAGAAAAATTTTGTTCTTAGTAGAATTTCATCAAATGTGTGATTTTTGATATAAATTCACCAAGTTACCTTTGGTGAGCCCTAAAGGCAGGATAAGTCCAACTCACGTTTGGACTTTAAACACATAAAACGCAAGCGTTTTAGAAAGAGTTAAATTGCAAATCAAAGACTTAGATTAGAGTTTAAAAGTTCACTTGGTAAATTTATAGGATTTTAGTATATTTATAATCAAATTATTACAAGTTATTGTTTTTTGCCTTTCTTTTTGCTTTCTTTTTTTAAAACAAAATATGTTCTAAAATAAATATATGAAGTAAATTACTTCAAATTTATTATACTAGGAGGAAAATAAATATGAACAATTTAAAAAATGAAGAAAAAATCTGTCAGGAAGTTCGCAATAGGACTATGGAAGAATTTGAAAGAATACGAAATGATGAGAAAATGCAACAATATTTAGATAGTTTTAGAAGAAAAGAGATTAAACCAACAGAAAGAGCAAGAGCATATAAATTAAAAATGCTGGCTTTAAAGAAAATGGGGTTAAAGTATAAAGAAATTATGGATAAAATGGTAAAGGAACAACATACCTCAATGGGAAACATTCAAAGACATTTAAGATTTAATTATTTAATTCAGGAATTGCAAAACATATTAGATAGTCATAAAATTTCTTTAAAAGTTGCACAACATCTTTCATTTTTAGGAAAAAAAGAACAAAACATAGTTTATCAATTAATAGTTAATGAAAATATTAAAATTTCAGAAATGCAATCTAAAAAGATTAAAAATTTTTATCGACAGGAAAACCATAAAATTACAGAGAATACATTAAAAGAATTATTAAATTTAAGCTAATTTGCTTATGTTTACAAATTTAAAAATAGGAGTAAAAATGGTAAGAAATCACCCAGTGATTTGAAATTTATCCTACTTTTAGAAAAAATTAAAAAAATCCTTGACTTTTGGTGACCAAAATGTTAATATATTTATGGCAGCCAAAAAGAAGGGAGGAAAAATGGCTAACAAAAAGTTAGGACGTCCAACAGATAACCCTAAGAATATTAGACTTGCAGTAAGAATGGATAAAGATACTTTTGAGATATTGGAAAATTATTGCAAAAAGGAAAATATTTCAAAAATGGAAGGTATTCGTAGAGGAATTAGAAAATTGGACAAATAAAAAGAAGAGGTGTCTTGGTAGCCAAACCTTTCCGACACCGCTTCCAAAGGCAGTCCTACTGAAAGTAGAACTACATAAATATTATAGCATATGTAGTCCTCTACTTTCAACTAAAATTTGAAAATTTTTTAAAAAGGAGAGGATTTTTATGACAAAATTAAGAGATGAATTTCAGGAAAATATTGATTATTTTCTACAGGAAAGCAAAAATGAATATAGTAGAATAGTACAAAAGAAAAATGAGAAATATAGAGATTTACTAGAAAAATTACATAAATTTCTAAATGATTTGATAAAAGATAAGAAGGATAAAGATAAATTGGAAGACGAGTTTTTTGATTGCTTTTATGAATTAATGTATATAGAAAGTATGTTTTTATACAAACAAGGCTATAAAAATTGTTTTAGAATATTAAGAATGTTGGATAAAGATTAATGATGAACCCAAATAGAGCAATCAAAAAGAAAATTCGTGCTTTAGCAATTCATGAAAAAGCCAAAAGAGAATTATATCATTATTTAAAATATGTTGATTTAACGGTTGAAAAGGATTTTTCAATCAAGAATTATCATGTGGTAATCAATGATTATACGCAAATTTATTTAGAGAAAGTTGCAAGTTTAATTGAAGATATTTTGAAAAGTAAATTGAGTGATATTTATATAGAAATTAAAAATGACGAGAGATTTACAACGACTTTTAGAGAAGATGTCTATATTGTCAAAACTGCGAAAGAAAAATTTTTACCAATAGACAAGAGATACAGTGATTTTTATTGGATAATAGATTTAAACAATGGAACTTTGGAAGAAATGAACAAGGCAATACTTTTTAATATGATTTATGAAAACGGTTTTGAGTTAGAGAAAAATTCAGATATTTTAGAGTTTTTCTCTAAGCAAAACATACAAGAGGCTAAAAAAGCAGTTTTAATAGCATGTAGCGAAGCCAATAAATTGAAAAGCCACATTGTGAAAGACAGTTATTTTGCAGAATTTTTAAAAGAAGAGAAAACAAAAAATGCAATGGAAGAATTGCAAAAATTAGTTGGTTTATCAAAAGTAAAAACAACGTTAAATGAGATTATTGCTTATTTGAAATTGCAAAAATTTAAAAATAAGATTCCAATGTTGCATATGTTTTTTCTTGGCAATCCAGGAACAGGAAAAACGACAGTTGCAAGGTTGTTTGGAGAAATATTATCTGAAATGAAAATATTAAGTAATGAAAAAATTTTTGTGGAAGTGACAAGAGCAGATTTGGTTGGCAGACATATTGGAGAAACCGAAGAAAAGACGATGCAGATAATTGAAAAAGCAACAGGTGGAATCTTGTTTATTGACGAAGCATATTCACTTTATTCAGATAAATATTCAAGAGATTACGGACATAATGTGATTGATATTTTAATTCGTGAAATGGAAAATCGAAAAGATAAACTTTGCGTCATTTTCGCAGGTTATACAAATGAGATGAAGGAATTTATTGAAATGAATTCAGGTTTGAAAAGTAGAGTAAATTTTGTGATAGATTTTGAAAATTATACAAATGATGAACTTTTTGCAATATTTGAAAAGTATTTAGAAGAAGATAATTTGTTTGTGAATGAAAAATGTAAACAGGTCTTAACTCAATACTTTTTGGATATTAGAAAAGTTAAAAATTTTGGAAATGCAAGAGAAATTAGAAATATTGCAGAGCAACTGAAAATAATACAAGCAAGTCGAGTAACAAAAAATAATGATTTGAAAAATACAAATGAGATTGTTTTGGAGGATATAGAAATGTTAAAGCAGAGAAATTTAAGTAAATATCAAGCTGAAAATAAGCGAAAAATTGGATTTTAAAAAATAACTTTAAAAATTTTGCCTTTCATTTTGCTTTCTTTTCTTATTTAAAATAGAGACTTAAAATAGCAACAAGGAAAAAAGCTAATAATAAGTTTTCTATTAATAGATAAGAAAGGAACGCCTATGAAAAAAGAATATATAGTAAAAGAAGTTTTTAAGAGTAGTAAAAATGCGGAAAATTTGGAGCAAATATTGGAGAAAATATTTGTTCAATATTGCATGAAAAAATTTGATGAGATTTACTAGACTTTTAAGAAAAAATGAAATATAATAGCCTTAATTATTGATAGGAGGAAACTTATTGTTAGGATGGGAGGTAAGATGATAACAATAAGTAATCCTGAAAAATATATAGCAGGAATTTATCCAAGACTTTCAAACGAAAAAATAGAATATAAAAATCATAATTTTGCAGATGTAAGCGAAGAAAGCGAACAAGAGCGAGAAAGTGGAAGCATTAGTACACAAAAAAGTTACTTAAAGAAATTTTGCAAGGACAACAAAATCAAAATTTACGATACATACACAGATGATGGCTATTCAGGAGCAAATTTCGATAGGCCAGGTTTTAAGCGAATGATAAAAGACATCGAAGCAGGCAAAATCAATATGGTAATTGTCAAAGATTTGTCGAGATTTGGCAGGAATTCATCAAAAGTTGAGTATTATCTGGAGGAATATTTTGTTGAAAAAGGTGTGAGATTTATAGCAATTGCAGACGACATCGACACAGGCGAAATTGAGACATCAGAAGATATGTTGCAGTTTAAGGCATTCTTTAATGAATGGTATTTAAGAGATTGTTCGAAAAAAATCAAAAATGGTAAGAAAACTAGGGCAAATGAGGGGAAAGTAATGGTAACTTATGCGACTTATGGCTACAAAAAAGACCCACTCGACAAAAATCATTATGTAATTGATGAAGAAATTGCACCAGTCGTAAAAAAGATTTTTAACCTAGCAAAATCAGGAAAAACACCAACAGAAATTGCAAAAATTATGACTGAAGACAAAGCAAGGTTGCCAAGTGATGTAGTGGGAAATACACATACAAGGAATAAGTCAGAAATTAAGCGAGGTTGGAATAGAAACACAGTCAAAAGAATTTTGCAAAATGTTACATATTTAGGTTCGGTAAAAAATGGAACTCTCAAGAAAGTAAGCTATAAAAGTAAAAAGATTCTGATGATACCAGTAGACGATTGGATTGTTAGAAAAGGAATGCATGAGCCAATCATTGACGAAGAACATTTGAAATTGTGCAACAATTAATTAAAAGTAGGACTAGAACAAGACGCAGAAAGTATGAGTGGTTGTTGCATGGCTTGATTTATTGCCAAGAATGTGGGAAACAAATGAGCATTGCAGTTCATAAGAAAGAAAACAAAGAAATTGCTTATTTGCGTTGCAACACTTATGCTTCTGTACCAAGTTTGAAATTGTGTACGCCACATTCGAACAATTTGGAAAAAGTAACAGAAATTGTACTTGAAACTGTGAAAGCAAGATGCAGAGAATATTTAAAAGAAGAAAAGTTTGAAAGTTTAGCAAAAAAAACAAAAAATCAATTTGAAAAAAGAAGAAATTCAATTCAAAATGAGATTAAAATATTGGAAAGAAAGGTCAAGGGCTTAAATGAAAAAATAGACAGAATTTATGAAGACAAAATTTCAGGAAAAATAACAGAAATTGATTTTGAAAGAATTTATAAGAAAAATCTTGAGATGAGAGAAAATATGGAAAAACAGATTGAACAGTTGAAAAATAGTAATACAGAAGAAAAACAAGTTGACTTAAAAAAAATAGTTAAAGAATTTGTAAAGATGAAAATATAGATAGAACAGCATTAGTTCAATTAGTTGACCGAATTGAGATTTCTCAAGATAAAGAAATAACGATTTATTATAAATTTAGAGAATTAAATATAAAAAGTGTGGATAATTTGGAAAATAAAAAAGTTGTTTAAAAATTGTAATTAATAGACAACTAGGACCATTATTGTATTATTAATTTTTGCAGGTGTGAGCCTAAATCTGGTTGCACGGCAGCAATGGGATTTTAGGGAAGGCGACAAAAGCGGTTGACATCGTTAAACAGGCGCAAACAGAGGAAGAATTGCAATTGAAATTAGTAGAAATTATGATGGATTATTATGTGGAAGGAAAACGGGCTAACCTTATCAGAGTATGTTAAGAAAAAGTGCGGAGAAAATGAAGACGGAATTTGGCGAATTGGCAATGTTATGTTTGCGTGCGACGACGACAGAACGCTGTATTTTACTGACTCACAAGGAAATACATCTGTGATTGCCATTGCAGACAATGGCGAAGTGACGATTGAAGGCGGTGTTTTAGCAGACGGAACCATAAAAGACAACAAGGCGCCAAGTATTTCTGCAACTTCGACTACAAATTCAATCACGTTTGTGGCAAAAGATATTTTAGCAGGAGTGGCAGGTTGGAATTATTCTGCGACAAATGTGGAGCCAACGACATGGAATTCAGTTAGTCCAGCACAGAAAAATTTTACATACACAATTGAAAATTTGACGAATGATACGATGTATTACATTTGGGTGAAAGATGCGAATGGTAATGTAAGCAGCGCGAAAGAAGTGAAAACAACACTCGTACAAGAACTGACAGAGACCAATATTGAATTTGAATATTCAACTAAAGATTGGACAAGTCAAAACGTAACAGTGACAGCAAAACCAAAAATTAATATGTCAGGCTACACAATGCAAATTAGTACAGATAAGATGAATTGGGAAGATGGAAATTCGTATACATTTGAAAATAATGGAACGTTATTTGTTTGTTTGCGAGACAGTACAGGACAACAGGGAGGTTCAGCAGCTAGCGCGACAGTTAGTAATATTGATAAGACGAAACCAAGTAGTCCAGAGCTGGCAATTACGGCGGGAACAGTAGGAGAAAATTCGTGGTACACGAGTGATATTACGATAAAAGTTACGGAAGGTGTGGATAGTGAAAGTGGTGTACAAAAAACAATGTATGCGTTGACAGGAGCAACAACGAAATCGGAAACAGAGATTGCAAATGGTGAAACTCTGATGGTCTCTAATCAAGGACAAACGACGATAACGGTATATAGTTTAGATAATGTGGGCAATCGCTCTGATAATAAAGTACTGACAGTGAAAAAGGATGCAAGTGCGCCAACGATAAATTTGGCACAAACGAATACAATGACGAAAGAATATCAAAAAACGGTAAATGCTACGATTTCAGATGATGTGTCTGGAATTAGTGTGAAAAAATATGCACCAGGAAATCGAGATATCAATTGGATGCGAAACAATGGGACGAGTATGGATACGAGTTTTAATGCAAATACAGAAGATTGGTATACTGGAGTGATAGATGGAGGGGCAGGAATAGGAACTGATTTTAGTAATATCATTTATACAGTTTATTGTAAAAACGGAGCTGGTATTGAAACAAAGAATAATATTTCAATCACTAATTTATTAGTGCAAGTAAGCTTTATGCCAAAAAGGCGGTATGATGTATGGAGCAAATTCTGAATATTTCTCTGAAGGGTTTGTTAGGTTAATACCGGGACAAAATGTTTGGGGTCCGTATTGTGGATTGCCTGCAGGAGAATACAGAGTAAGATGGTTTGGCAATGGGCTAGATTTACGGCAACTATGAAGTGTATAATAATGCTGGAACGACTTACTTTTATAAAGGAAATTACTCATACTATATTAATATGACATTAACGCAATTTATGGGGGCAATAGAATTTAAGGTGAGTAATTCTAGTTCTACAGGTAATCTTGATATTTATCGAGTATTAGTAGAACAAATAAATTAAAGATACAAGAGGATAGACAAGGGGGCTGTTAACAAGGTATTGTTTTTAACAGCCCCTCTTTTAATTTTCAATTCGACTACCAAGTTGGGAAATCACTTTGCGAGATGCTTGATTGGCTAAATCAAAAGTGGATTTTACCCAAGCAGAGGTAATTTTTTCTGTATAAGCATACTCTCTTAAAACAGTAGAAAAGAAAGCATCGCCAGCTCCTGAAGTGTCAGTAGCTTGTATCATTTTGGAAGGCGTTAAATTTATTGTTTGGATAAGATTGTTTTCTTTAAAAGTAAAATTAGCACCTTTTTTTCCTTTTGTCAAAATAAGTAAGTCTAGATTAAATTTTTCTAGAAGTTCGGTTTCGTTTTTGATTTGTAATCTTTCAAAAAGAAGTTCTATAACAGAGTCATTCATCTGAACAAAATTAGCTAAGTCTAAAAATTGGGTTAAGTATTGTTTCGTAAAATGCTCAAAAAATCGAATGTGCCCAAAGTCAAGACATATTTTTTTTGGAGTTGTGATATTGCGAATAAATGCTAAGTTAACTGGTAAAAATTTATCTAAAATGACATATAACATTTTGTCGTTTAGCGCTGAGGGTAAAGTTACAGGTAAATGTTCCGAAAAATTCATTGTGTATTTTAGTGTGATAGGATTATACCAAACGTGTAAAACAGAGTTGTCATTTAGTTTGGAATTTGGAATGATGATATTCATAATATTCGTAGATTTTTCTTCAATTATAATATGCTCTGTGTTGATACCAGCATTATCTAAAGATTGGATAGCAATTTTACCTTCTGCATCGTTACCACAGGAACCAATAGCATAGCATTTTTCGCCCATTAGTGAAAGGTTGTAAAGGTCGTTCCAATTACAGCCACCACCATCTTGTTTGATTAGTTCTAGGTTATCATTATAAATATTATCCAAAATAAGGTCTCCGTGAGAAATAAATATTTTTTCTGTTGCCATGTCAAAATCCTCCTTTTATAGTAAAATTATAGCGCATTTTATCATTTTTTGCAAGCTTTTAAATCAACATAAAACTAAAACTTTACTTTTATGGGAAATTATGGTATAATATAAGTGATTTGATAATTTTGGAAAGGAAAATGAAAAAATGGAGCAAGAAATACAAGAACAAAAGCAAAATTCAATGAAACGATTGAATAAATATGCAAGTGTTATTAATTTTGTGCTAACAGACTATAATCGAAAAAGTACAGACGAAACCATGATGATAAAAAGTTTTAGAAAGTCTGATATTGAGTCAACAAATCGTAAAACACATAGCGAAAATTTGGAAGCAATTGCTGGATTTTTGGCAGAGCAGATTGGTTTGAATGTTCCAGTTGTAAAATTAATGGCAAAGCACCATGACATTGGCCATACTTTTTTGGGACATAGTGGCGAATGGTGGCTGTCTGAAATCAAGAAAAATTTAGGGTTAGGTTATTATGTACATAATAGTTTAGGGGTTAGGGATTTGCTTTATACAAATCAAGTCGCAGACGCAATCAAGAAAGCACTTTATGATGTGTATGCAGATAATACGGAAAAAACGGAAGACGATATTGAGAGAGTTTGTGAAGATTTATGGATTATTTTTGATGGGATTAATTCGCATAATGGTGAGCTTTCAGAGTCAATGTATGTGCCGGATAAAGGGAAAACAAAATCAGATTTTAAACAAGAGTTAATGATGTGCCATGTGAAAGAAGGGTATGACAGAAAGTTGATTCCGGGTACGACAGAAGGTTGCCTGATGAGAATTTGTGATAAAATATCGTATATCCCTTATGATATGGTAGATGGTCTGCGTGAAGGTATGATTGACCGTTTAGATGAGGAATATATGGATGTGTTAGTTCCTATTTTCATGAGTGATGGAAAAATGACGCCAGATGAAGCGATTTTGTATATTAATTCTTGTGTGACAAAGCAAAAATATCATGAATTGGCCCATAAGTTACAAGTCATTTTTATGAAAGATGTAGCTCGTAACAGTAGTCAAGAAAAAATTGCGATGTCTGAGAAGATGTCAGAAAGAATGCACAAATTAAGAGATATTAATAATAAAAAAATTGTAAATTATGTTTTAATGCAGGAGGACCATGAGGTATATCCAAAGGCGTTAGAAGAACTTATGGAAGAGTGTAGCCAGATTATTTTAAAAGAGAAAATATTAGAACGATTGAATGGTGCCAATAAGGATATGAGATTAAGTGAAGAATTGGTGGAAAAATATAAAGATACGCCGTATTTGAATTTTGTGAAATATATTGCTAGGACCAATCATGAGGATTTTGAATGGACGAAAAATATGATTGAGCAGGCACAAAAACAAGCGGTAGAAGACGAGTTGGCAGAAGGTTTAGAGGTCGCAAAGGGCAATCAAACCGTTAGTTTTGTGAAAGGGCAAGAAAAAAGGGCTCGTAGAATTCGTTCTTATGCTAAAATTTATGAAGAGCAAATGAAACCTTTGAAAGAAAAAAATTATGTATGTGACGAAGAAGATTTTGGTAAAATGAAAGAATTTCAGAAAGTTCATTCTGTACCAAAACTATATCAAAATAAGGAAGAAAGTATGAGTTTGGAATTTGGGGCAAAATATTTGGCGAGTTTGAGTGATACGGAGTTTATGGATTTATTAAAAGCGACAGGAAAAGTAAACCAGAAACAGTTTAAGAGTTTGACACGAAAATATAAAGAAATTGATTTGCCAAGGGAATATATGACGCATGGTCAATGGGACAAAATTTCAGTGGAACAGAGTTTGGCCACGCAGGAATTAGAAAATGTTATATAACGATAAACAACAGCATCATATAAGGTGCTGTTGTTTTTTTTAGTAACCCAAAGTCCAGGAATTTTATAGCTATGAGTAGAGTAACAAAAATACCCACCCCAAACTTTTATCATATTTTACATAAAATGTCAAGATAAGAAAGTTAGAACGTTTAAAAAGATTTTGTCATAAAACGGTATCGTCCGAATAGTATTGTAAATATAAAGATGTACAAATCGATAGCGGAGGTATTTTTATGGAAAATTTTGAAATATACGAGGACATCAAAAACAGAACTGATGGGGATATTTATATTGGTGTGGTGGGTCCAGTAAGAACTGGAAAATCGACTTTTATCAAACGATTTATGGAACTATTGGTTTTGCCCAATATTGACAATGACTACAAAAGAGAGCGCGCCATCGACGAGCTTCCACAAAGCGCTGGCGGCAGAACGATTATGACAACCGAGCCCAAATTCATTCCAAATGAAGCAATTGAAATTAGTTTAGCTGACAACATGAAAATGAGAACCAGATTAGTGGATTGTGTGGGGTACTTGGTTAATAATGCACTTGGTTATTTGGAAGATGACACGCCTCGTATGGTAAAAACGCCTTGGGCAGAGCAAGAGATGCCCTTTGAAACAGCAGCTGAACTTGGCACAAGAAAAGTAATTGTGGAGCATTCCACAGTTGGGATTGTGATTACGACTGATGGAAGTATCACAGATATTCCTCGTGAAGATTACGAAGAACCTGAAAGCAGGGTTATTAATGAATTGAAGGAATTGAATAAGCCTTTTATTATTTTGATGAATTGCCAAAATCCAATGGATAATTATAGTTTGGAAATGGCAAATCGTATGGCAGAAAAATATCAAACTCCAGTCATGCCAATCAATTGCGAAAATCTTAGTTTAGAAGATATCAACGAGATTTTTTCAAAATTGTTATATGAATTCATGATTGACAAAATCAATATTCGTTTTCCAAGATGGATTAACGGTCTAGGCGCTGGAAACACGCTAAAAGCGAACTTGTTTGAAAAAGTGCAAGAAACCTTTGAAAACACGAAACGTCTAAAAGATGTCAATGACCGTTATGCCAAATTGGAGGAATGCGAAGAAATTAAAAAGGTCAATGTGGACGAAATCAATCTTGGAAATGGTGTTGTAACCATTGGCGTGGAGTTGCAGGATAGTTTATTCTACAATACGCTGACTGAAATTACAGGGGTTGAAATCAAAAACGAAGGCGAGCTATTTTCATGTATGACAGAACTGGCAAGTGCTCAGAGGGAATACAACAAATTGGCGTATGCTTTGCATGAAGTTAATGAAAAAGGCTACGGAATTGTAACTCCGGGAATTGATGATTTGATTTTGGAGGAGCCTGAAATTGTAAAACAGGGGCAAAAATATGGAGTGAAATTGAAAGCGAAAGCACCATCGATTCACATGATAAAAATCGATACAGAAACGGAAGTTTCGCCGATTGTCGGAAGTGAGAAACAGTCCGAAGATTTGGTCAAATATTTGCTTTCAGAGTTTGAAAATGACCCAAAGAAAATTTGGGAATCTAACATTTTTGGCAAAAGCTTGCATGAATTAGTCAATGAAGGTTTGCAAAACAAGCTAAACAAAATGCCAGAAGATGCGCAGGGAAAATTGCAAGAAACGCTACAAAGAATTGTCAATGAAGGCAGTGGTGGATTGATTTGCATTATATTGTAAAAACGAGATAAGGAAGGACATTTTATCCTTCCTAAATTTTATTATGACATCATTTTATTTGACACCTTATATTTTTTTCTTTTTTGATGTAAACTAAGCTTATATAA
The DNA here is from genome assembly GCA_947571115.1 of uncultured Clostridium sp. GTDB lineage: Bacteria > Bacillota > Clostridia > TANB77 > CAG-508 > Scatovivens. Next base: position 35,381 of record CANOWW010000006.1, on the reverse strand, counting down.
AAAAAGAAAGAGGGGAAACAAAAGATGTTGAAAGAAAATGTTATTTACAAAAAAAGCAACAAAGGTATTACATTAATTGCGTTAGTTATTACAATTATCGTACTATTAATTTTAGCAGGTGTGAGCCTTAGTCTAGCAGCAGGCAGTAACGGGATTTTAGGACGAGCCCAAAAGGCAGTGGATGTGAACAATATGGCGAAAATCAAAGAAGAAATTGAATTAAAAATTGCAGAATTGCAAATGGATTACTACATGAAAGACAACAATTTTGCAAGTGCGAATGAGTACGTCAAAGCAGAATTGGAAAAAGGTGTAGAACTTTCAAACGGGGCAGAAGTTTCATGTGACAGCAGTGGAAAATTAAATTATGAAGGCTTAGAGATTGGAACTTTAAATCCAGACGGAAGTGTGACAATTGATGGCGAGTTAAGTGGCAGTCAAATTGTGACAAAATACACAGTTTCGTATGATGCAAACGGCGGAACAGGCGTGCCAGCTACGAAAAAATATGCAGCAGGAGAAAGCGTGAGCATTGATTTTACGACAAAACCAACGAAAAAAGGAGCAAATTTCTTAGGCTGGGCAACAAGTAGCACTGCAACAACGCCAGAATATACAAGTTCAGGAAGTTTTACAATGGGGAGCCAAAGTGTGACATTGTATGCTGTTTGGGAAAACTTGGCAGTAGCAACAATTTCAGTAACTAATTATGGAGATGTAGTAAATTATTCTGCAAATGGAGTAAATGATTGGCAAATATTTCTGAATGACGGAGAGAACGTATATATTATTTCAAGTGATTATGTACCAATTAGTGGAATGACAACGATAAGTGGAATTAGTACAAATGAAATATATAAAGTACAGGGAGATAGTCAAAATACATTAGTAAATTGGTTGAGAAATACATCGAATTGGAGTAAATATGCAGAAGGATTTAGTGAAGCAACAGCTATAGGAGGGCCCACTCTTCAACAGTTTGTAGAAAGTTATAATTCAAAATATGGAACGTTACATTCGGCTGATTTAAGTTCAGAAAGCTATTTTGTTAACAATACAGAAATGCCTTATATTATAACAAATACAACTAATGCAGGAGCATATTGGTTATCATCTGAGTATACAGTTAATTCTAATGCAGTGAGGGCAATAAATTTTGCTGGATGTGTGGGTTATGCTGGGGCTAATCAAGTGTTTAACGGTATCCGTCCTCTTGTTTGTCTGCCTGCCAATGCGAAAATGAACTGGAATGGAACGGCTTGGGAGTTGAGTAATTAAGATTTAGGGGGCGGTTTTGACTGACCCGCTTGAGAGAAGGCAAATGATTTATTAAATTAGATTTATGAAGAGCTAAGGGAAGGACTGCGTGTCCTTCCCTTAAAAACCCTTCCTCGCACGAAAACCATCAGCCGGTTTTCGTGACTTTCCAGCTATCTCTGCTTCAGGGGATAAGTGGCTCCCCACAGAGCCTCGCTGGTGGGGGATAAAAGAGACACAAGTTTGTGTCTCTTTTGTGGTAGAATTGTGAAAATTGTGTGAATTTTAAGTTGCTCTTTAATTTATTGATTGAAAAAATGATTGAATATGTGAAAAGAATGCGATATAATAGAAGAAAAAATTGAGGTAGAAAAATGAAGTGGACGAAAGAACAAGAAAAAGCAATTTATGAAAAAGGAAATGATATTTTAGTGGCAGCAGCGGCGCGGAAGTCGGAAAAACCGCGGTTCTAGTGGAAAGAATGATACAAAAAATTTTGAAAGATAAAATTGATATTGATAAATTATTGGTGGTAACGTTTACCAATGCGGCGGCGGCGGAAATGCGTGAAAGGGTTCTGGATGCAATTTATAAAAAATTGGACGAAAGCCCAGAAGACGATAATTTGCAAAAACAAATTGTGCTACTTTCAAAGTCTAATATTTGTACCATTCATTCGTTCTGTTTGGACGTGATTAAGAATAATTTTTTTGAGATTGATTTGTCTGCCAATTTTAGAATTGCGTCTACGGAGGAGATTGAGCTGTTGAAGCAGGAGACATTGGAGGAAGTTTTTGAGGAATTGTATGAAAGCGAAGATAGGGATTTTGCCAAATTGATTGAAAGTTATTCTGGTTATCGAGGAGACGAAAATGTGCAGGCAATGGTTTTGCAGGTTTATCAAATGGTGCAAAGTATGCCGTTTCCAAAAAAGTGGCTGTCGGAAATGGTGGAGAAATTTAATCAAAAAAATGACCAAGGCTTCGATTTTTCTGGGAGTGATTGGGGGGCAATTTTGCTTCAAAATTTAAAAGAAGAAATCATTGATTGTATCAATCATTTTAAAATTTTGAAAAATAAATTGGATCAATATGATGATTTAAAAAAGTATGCTGACATTATTGAAGGCGATATTCAACTGGTGGAGGGGCTTTATCAGAGCTGTGAAACTTGGGATGGTGCTTTTGTTTATGCACAAAATATGAGCTTTGCAAGGTGGGCGCAAGATAAAAAAGTGACTTTGGAATTAAAAGATGAGGCAAAAGATACGAGAAATCGTTTGAAGGATTCGCTCAAAAAATTGACCGAAAGAACGCTAATTTGTGATTCCAAGGAAGCTTTTCAAAATATTTATTTGATGTATGATAATTTGTGCACTTTGCAAAATTTGGTTCTTCGTTTTGAGGAAAATTTTAAAGCGAAAAAGAGAAGCAAAAACATGATTGATTTTAACGATATTGAGCATTATGCTTTGCAAATTTTGGTGCAGGAAAATGAAAATGGCGAAATTGTGCCAACAGAAGTGGCGAAAAAATACCAGCAAAAGTTTGAGGAGATTGCGATTGATGAGTATCAGGATAGTAACGAAGTGCAGGAATTTATTTTGAGAAGTGTGTCCCGCGGGAATAATATTTTTATGGTGGGTGACGTAAAACAGAGTATTTATAAGTTTAGGCAGGCGTGCCCAGAATTGTTTTTGAAGAAATATCAGGCGTATAGTTTGGAGGGCAATGAAGAGGGACAGAAAATTCAGTTGTTTAAGAATTTCAGAAGCAATCAAAATATTTTGAATATTACCAATACGATTTTTGAAAATATTATGAGCGAAGAGTTGGGCGATATTAATTATACGAAAGAGGAATTTTTGAATTTGGGGGCAGATTATCCAGAGGTTGAAAATGGGCTTGGAAAGAGTGAAATGCATTTGATTGATTTGAAAAAAGAGGAACCAGAAGAAACGGAAGAAGACGAGGAAAATCAAGAATTAGAGACAGAAGAAAGCACAAAAAATTTGAGCAAAGTGGAATTGGAAGCGATTTTTACCGTGCAGCGCATTCAGGAATTGGTCAAAAGTGGGGCATTGGTAAAGTGTAAAGATGGCAGTTATCGCAAAATCGAATATCGAGATATTGTGATTTTGCTGCGTTCTACGAAAATGGCAGCTCCGATTTTTGAGCGAGAATTAGTGAAAAACAATGTTCCTGTTTTTTCGGATAGTAGCAATGAATATTTGGATACGATGGAGGTTCAGACGATGCTGAATTTGCTTAAAATTCTGGACAATCCATTAGATGACATCAAAATGGTGGCTGTGATGAGGTCGCCAATTGGCGGTTTTACGGATAATGAAATTGTGGAAATTCGTTTGGAAAATCGTGACATAAAGGTGTATGAAAATTTGCTAAATTTTAAGCAAAACGAGAAAGTGCAGTCATTTGTGGAAAAGCTCGAAAAGTGGAGGCAGGAGAGCGAAGTTTTGAGTTTAGCAGAATTAATTTGGAAAATATATATCGATACTGGATTTTTGGATTATGTGGGCTGGCTTCCCAATGGCGCATTGAGACAAGCGAATTTGAGGATGTTGTTTGAAAGAGCCAAGGAATATGAGAAAACGAGCTTTAGCGGACTTTTCAATTTTATTCGATTTACTGAAAAGTTGAAAAATGGAAGTTCGGATATGGCGGCTGCGAAAGTGATTGGGGAAAATGAGAATGTGGTTAGAATTATGAGTATTCACAAAAGCAAAGGTTTGGAATTTCCAGTGGTGTTTTTGTGCTGTGCGAGTAAGAAAATAAATTTGCAAGATTTGAATTCGGATATTTTGCTAGATAAAGATTTAGGGTTTGGTCCACAGTATGTGGATTATGAAAGGAAAATTGAGTACCCAACAGCGGCGAAACAAGCCCTTAAGATGATGGCAAAAACAGAGGCCATTTCAGAGGAAATGAGAATTTTGTATGTAGCACTGACGCGTGCGAAAGAAAAATTAATTCTTGTTGGAACTTGTCATAATATTCAGAAAGAGGAAAATAATAAGATAGAAATATTGAATATGTATGGTGCTTTGGAGGACAAGTTGAACCCGATTTTGCTAAAGAAATATGTGTCCTATTTGGACTGGATTTATTTGGTGTATTTGACGGGAAAATTGCAGGAAAATTTGGTGCTTCAGGTGCATAGTAAAGAAGATTTGGAAAGAAAAGAACAGGAAGAAGAGGAAATACGAGAGTTTGATTTTAGCCAAGAAGTGGATTTGGAAGCTGTGGATAAGTTGCTTCATTGGCAGTATGCCGATTGGCAAAAAGTGAATTTGCCGCAGAAAATGACCGTTTCTCAAATGAAAGAAGGACAAAATAAAGAATTTCAAAGTGAAATTGGTTTGGAAGAATTGCATCTGAAAGTGCTTGAAAAAGAGGAAAAAATTACGTTTGCAAGAAAGGGAAGTTTGGTTCATTTGATTTTGCAAAAGTTGGATTTTACGAAGAATTATCAAAAGCAGGATTTGCAGGATTTGCTTCAAAGGTTAGTGCAAAAGCATATTTTGACAGAGTTGGAGGCCCAAAAGATTGATTTGCAAATCATTATGAAATTTTTGCAATCCGATATTTGCCAAAGAATGAAGCATGCCAAAGAAATTTACAAAGAAAAGACGTTTTGCTTGAATCGAGCTTCTGAGGAGTTTCCGGAGGCGGAAATTAGCGTGCAGGGAATGATTGATGTGTATTTTGTGGATGAGAATAATCGATTGGTTTTGCTGGATTATAAAACGGATTTTGTGCAAGAGGAAAATGAATTAAAAACAAGGTATTGGGTGCAATTAAAAATCTATCAAGAGGCTTTGGAAAGTGCCTTAGGAAGAAGCGTTGATGAGGTTTATATCTATTCGACAACTTTGGATAAATTGATTGCGTTATAGAAATTTTATAAAATTGTACAAAAACATTTGAAAAAATTTGTATTTATGTATATAATAACAAAAAAGAAAAAAGGAGACGAAAAGTATGTATTATAAAGTTTCGCCAGTGATAATTATTGTGCTGATTGTGATGGTTGTATTTGTGGCTAGTGTTGGTGTTGTGCTAGCTGTGAAGGGAAGTAGAAAAGCAAACAATAATGATAATGTGGTGGCTTCCACAGATATTGAACCACAATTGCAATTGGAACTGAGTTCCGAAAAAGAGGGGCAAAGTAAAGTGACGATTACAGCAAATGCAACCACAGAAGATGTAGAGGGAATTCAATCGATTGTATTGCCAGACGGTTCGCAAAAGCGTGGGGATTATGCAGAATATGAGGTAACAAAAAATGGAAAATATACGTTTGAAGCAAAGGGCAATAATGGAGTTTCGACTTCACTTGCTATTGAAGTGAAAAATATTCGAGAAGCGTCTAGTTCGGAGCCATATATTCCAGAAGGTTTTTCACATATCGAAGGGGAAGCGGAAACTGGTTATGTCATTGAAGACAAGTTTGGAAATCAATTTGTATGGGTGCCAGTGCCAAGTGGAAAATTGACGAGAAATACGTTATCTAATACGAAATATGAAGATAATATTTCTACTTTGGGAAATAGTGTCGCACAAAATTATGGGTTTTATATGGCGCGATATGAGGCTTCGAGTTTTGACCGAAATGGAGCAAGAATGGCAGCTAGTATGAAAGGAAAAATGCCATGGACGAATATTTCGTATTCAGATGCAGCGCAAATGGCGAGTGATATGGGGTCTGCTTTTGATTATCAAGAATGCCAAACAGCGCTTATGAACAGCGCTGCGTGGGACACAGTTTTGGCTTGGATTGATGAAACAGAAGAAAATTATTCAACCGATATTAGTCAAGGAAATTATTCAGGGGAGTTGAGAAATACAGGAGAAACAGAAGATGACATCAAAAATAATATTTGCGATTTGGCGGGTAATGTGAGAGAATGGACTACAGAAATTTTTAAGGAAACGACACCGGTAACCAATACTTCCAAAAATAAAAACAAAAATGCGGTCAATGAAGTACCGGTTTCAGAGACGGTTACGTATCGAGTCATTCGAGGAGGAAGTGCGAATTTGGATCGCCCAGCAAGTAGTCATGCGGGTTATAAGGAGAATACGTCAGAAGCGTATTGGGGTTTCCGAATGATTTTGTATAAATAAAATAAAAAATACCATCCTAAAAATAAAGGGATGGTGTTTATGTTTGGAAGATTGAATAAAAATCTAGACAGATTAAATCATTTTCTAGAAGAAAAAAACATTGAAGAATTGATTTATATTTTAGGGAGCCGAAAAGAAATTGCAAAAAGAAATTTCTGGGCAGGACTGAGCCGAGGTGTTGGGATTGGAATTGGAGTAACGCTGATTACAGCTGTTTTAGTGATGATTTTGCAAAAAATTGTGACGTTAAATCTTCCTGTGATTGGAGAATTTATTGCAGAAATTGTTGAAATTGTCGAGAAAAATGTGTAAAATAATAAAGTATAATATTTGAGAAATGAAAAATAATAAAAGTGACGAAGGAGAGAATTTTATGGATAAAAAAGAGATTGAAATAAAACAAGGCATGAAATTGCATTTGATAAAAACTGATTTATTTAAGACAGATATGTTGTCTGCGATTATTACGGTTCCGCTAACGCGCGAAAATGTAACGAAAAATGCGCTTATTGTGAGTATGCTAAGACGTGGCACTAACAACTTAAAATCGCAAATTGAAATTAGCAAGAAATTAGAAAATTTGTATGGCGCAGCATTTGAATGCGGAATTGATAAATATGGCGATAACCAACTTTTGCGTTTTTATATTGATTCGATTAATGATCAATTTTCCCTAGAAGAGGGCGAAGAAATTTTGAAAAATGCATTGGAGATTTTGCTGGATATTGTGTGTAATCCACTTATGGAAAATGGCAAATTTAAGCAGGAATATTTGGATGTCGAAAAAGAAAATTTGGCAAAAATGATTAAAAGCAAAATTGATGATAAAGATTTGTATGCGTATGAAGCCTGCATTTCTAATATGTATGGCGACCAAGGTTTTGGTTTGTATAAATATGGTTATTTGGAGGACTTAAAGACGATTAGTGCTGAAAATTTAACAGAGCATTATCAGCATTTAATTCAGAATTCAAAAATTGATTTGTTTGTTTCAGGAGATTTTGATGAAAAAAATGTGGAGAAAATAGTTTGCGAAAACGAGCATATCAAAGCATTAAAGCCACGTGTGGAGAATTATATTTTAAATAATGAATTAACAGAAGAAAAAGAAAAAATAGAGCAAGTAAAAGAAGTGCAAGAGGAAACCGATGTAGTGCAAGGAAAATTGGTTATTGGAATGGATGTTACCTCAAAATGTGATAAGGTTCAGTTTAAGGCGATGCTGTATAATATTATTTTGGGGAGCAGTGCCAATTCTTTGTTGTTCCAAAATGTGCGCGAAAAGGCAAGTTTGGCATATTCGATTAAAAGTTTGTATGTGAAACAAAAAGCCAATATTTTTATTCGTGCAGGAATTGAAATTCCAAAATTTGAAAAGGCAGTTGGTTTGATTAAAGAACAGTTGGAAATTATGAAAAAGGGCGAATTTTCGGATGAGGATTTGCAGGCTGCCAAAGAATATGTGAAAGCGCGGAATTAAGGCGATTGAGACAGAGCAAGACACGGGAATTGTTTATTACATTGGGCAAGAAATTTCAAAAACAAGTACAAGCCTTGAGGAGTATTTGAAAAATGTTGAAGAAGTTACGAAACAAGATATTGTAGAAATTGCAAATGGCGTAGAAATGAATACCATTTATTTTTTAAAAAACGAAGATAAGGAGGCAGGGCAATGAAAATTATAGAAAATAATAAAATCCAAGAAAAAGTATATACGAAAAAAATGCCCAATGGTTTGAGCATTATGCTCATTCCGAAAAAAACAGAAAAGAAATATATTATTTGGGGAACGAAATATGGTTCCATTGACAATCATTTTCAGCTAGGCGAGAAGGAAATTACAATTCCAGATGGCATGGCTCATTATATGGAGCATAAATTATTTGAGCAAGAAAACGGAACGAATAGTTTGGATGTTTTGACAAGTTTGGGTGTCAATGCCAATGCGTACACGACCAATAACCACACGGCGTATCTTTTTGAAGCCTCTAATGATAAATTTTTTGAGGCTTTGGATGAGTTTATGAATTACATTCAAAATCCGTATTTTACAGATGAAAATGTGGAAAAAGAACGTGGCATTATTGAGCAGGAAATTATGATGTATGATGACTATCCAGATTGGAAAATTTATATGAATGCGATGCGTGCGATGTATCATCAAAATCCGATTAACATTGATGTGGCAGGAACAAAAGAGACCATTGCAGAAATCACAAAAGAGAAATTATACGATGCGTATCATTGTTTTTATCGCCCAGAAAATATGGCAATTGTGGTTTGTGGAGATTTTGAGCCAGAGCAGATCATGCAAGAAATCGAAGCTAGAATGACACTTGAAAATTTGGACCAAAAGGTAAAAAGGTTGTATCCAGAAGAGCCAGAAGAAATTGTAAAACCAAAAATAGAAGACGAAATGAATATTACGAGACCGCTTTTTATCATTGGTTATAAGGATACGGTAAAGGCAGAAAATCAAATTAAAAAAGAGTTGGCTTTGGAAATCGGTTTTAATATATTAATTGGTGATAGTTCAAAATTGTATCAAGATTTGTATGAACAAGGTTTGTTGCAATCACAGCCAAGTATGATTTATGAAAATACGGATACGTATTCTCATTTGCTTATTCAAGGGCAAAGTGAAAAATACGATGAAGTGATTAGCAAAATAGAAGAGGCAATTGAGGATTTAAAACAAAAGGGAATTGAGGAAGCAGAGTTTGAGAGAATGAAGAAAAAGCTGTATGGGGAATATGTGAAAAGTTATAATGATGTGGAAAGTATTGCGACTAGCTTTTTGCAAAATTATTTTAGAGGCATCCATCCATTGGATTATTTTGAAGAATTTGGTGGTATCACAAAAGAATACACGTTGCAAGTTTTAACAGAAGTAATGGAAAAACAAAAGCAAGTGATTTCTATCATAAAATCAAAGTAGGGTACAGGTTAGACCTGCCCTTAAAATAAGGAGGAACCATGATACAATTTCTCGGCTTGCAGTTGCAATTTTTTGTGAATCCAGTGGCATTTACGATATTTGGCATCCCGATTTATTGGTATGCGATTTGTATCATATTAGCCATTTTAGTTTCTTTTATGCTTTGTTATTGCTTGCCACCTAAATTTGAAATAGATGACCATTTTTTATTTGACACGTTATTATATGCTATTGTTTTTGGCATAGTTGGCGCCAGACTTTATTATGTTTTATTTCATTTGAACTATTATTGGTCAAATCCGGGGGCTATTTTTCAAATCAGAAATGGTGGATTGGCGATTTATGGTGGAATTTTTATGGGGGTCTTTGTCGTTTTTTATCAGTGCCGAAAAAGGCAGTATTCGGTGCTTGATTTTTTGGATCGCATTGCGCCATTTGTTGCGCTTGGGCAAGCGATTGGTAGATGGGGAAACTTTTGTAATCAAGAGGCATATGGGACGCCTACCGACCATTTTTTGAGAATGGGAATAGATACCCCCGGGGGGTATTTGGAAGTGCATCCTACTTTTTTGTATGAATCTGTTTTGACATTTTTTATTTTCTTAATTTTAAGAAAAATGCAAAAAAAGAGAAAATTTCAAGGGCAAATTACATATTTGTATTTGTTTTTGTATGCTGGCATTCGTATGTTCATAGAACAATTGAGAGTCGATAGTTTAATGTTAGGTAATTTCAAAATTTCCCAAATTTTGTCGATTGCAATTTTTGTAGTTTTTGGTAGAATCCTGTTGAAAAAATACGGAAAATATAGAAATGAGAAAATAGGTGCATGAAAAAGGAGAAAAATGTCTATCAAAAACTATTTTAAATGTTGATTTTTTATTGACATTGACAAATAAATGTGGTATTTTGGAAGAGAAGAAACAAAGGGGACAAAAAATGTCAAAAAAATGTCATAGGGGGACAATTTTATGATAAATGATGAAATTTGTAAATTAAGAGAGAAACTAAACAAAAGTATTGAAGCTGGGGAAGATTATAGTATTGTTTATAAAATCAGTGTAGAATTAGATGAATTAATTGCGAAATATTATAATGAAAAAGCTGCCATGGAAAAAATAAATAAGAAATAAGGCAGCTTATGCCACCTTAATTGGAAGAATTATTTTTCAAAGTCATCTAGACTTTTAAATTCATAGCCCATAGTTTTGGCTTCTTTTATCATGCTATCAAGCATAGCGACATTGTCTTTGGATGTGCTATGCAAAAGGATGACAGCACCATTGTGCAAATTATCTAAAACTTTCTTTTTTCCATAGTCACTTCTACCTTGCTTTGAGTTATCCCAATCGTCATAAGCATTTGACCATAGAACACTGGTATAGCCAAGTGACTGAACAAGGCTGGCAGTGCGTTCACTAAATTCACCTTTGGGTGGTCTAAAGTATGTCATTTCATAGCCTGTAATTTCATAAATGCTGTTGTGTAATTTCATAATTTCTTCTTTGATTTCGTCATCTTTTAAATTGGGCAAACAAGCATGATTTACAGTGTGATTTCCAACGGTATTTCCATTTTGGATCATTTGCTTTACCAAATCAGTTGCAGTGTTGACGTAATGTGCGGTGATGAAAAAAGTTGCAGTAATGTTATTTTCTTTTAGAATTTTCAGAATTTCTTCTGTATAACCAGCTTCATAGCCAGCGTCAAAAGTAAGATAAATGTAATTTTTATCAGGATTTCCCATAGCAATTCCGTCGAATTTTTCTAACACTTTTAGACTTTCTATATCCAAAGTGGCTTGTGCATGATTTTCGCCGCGCCTAAATCCCCAAGCTAAAGTTTGATTGCTCAGTTCTTGATTGGCTTGTGATGCAATGGAAAACTGAATAATGCTGACAATTAGTATCAAGCAAATGAAACCATATCTGATAATTCGATCTTTCATTTCTGACCTCCTTTTTTTAAGAATATGTTGCTTTTTCGGAAATATGAAAAAAGAACGAAAGAATAATGGTTGAAAATCATTTCTTTTTATGATATATTAAAATAGAGTTTTTAGTAGAATAGAGGGAAGTAAAATGTTGTATGATGAAAACGAAAATGAAAACATGGAAGTCATAGATGAATTAAATAAAAGAGCTCATTTGCGAAAAAAAGCAATCATTTGTGGAATGATTATTTTGTGTTGCGTGGTTGTGATTATTATTAGTATTGTTGTTTCAGTAAAAATGAAAAAAAAGAATGATAATCATCCGAAGCAAGGGAGTTCAGTAGCTGCCACAAAACCTCAAGAAATCAAACATATTCAAATTGCGCAGCATGATATGGAACAAATTAAATCAAAGTTTGTGCCGAAGGAAAATCCAAATGCGCAGGAAGAAATTACAAATATTTATTATTCAGATGAAAAAGTGGCGTATTTGACGTTTGACGACGGACCTTCTAAAAATATAACACCACGAGTATTGGATATTTTGAAACAAGAAAATGTGCCAGCCACTTTTTTTGTGTTGGGTAGTCGTGTTGACCTAAATCCAGATTTGCTAAAAAGAGAATATGACGAAGGGCATTATATTGCCAATCACGGTTATTCTCATAATTATTCTCAAATTTATACTTCTAAAGATACGGTTTTTGAGGAATATGCCAAAACAGAAGAAGCGATTCGTGTGGCTTTGGAAAATCCAAATTATAATACGCATTTGTTTCGTTTTCCGGGTGGTTCGAGTGGCGGTAGGTACGATGGAGTGAAAGGCGAGGCAAAAGGTTTGCTGCGTGATTATGGAATTAATTATACCAATTGGAATTGTTTGACAGGAGACGCAGAAGGGCGAACAACTACGGATTCGCAAATGGAGTGCTTAATTCAAACCATGGAAGGAGATGGAGCCATTATTGTGCTGATGCATGATGCGAGTGATAAGTCATACACAGCAGAAGCGCTTCCAAGTGTAATTGCCTATTTGAGAGAACAAGGATATACGTTTAAAAATTTTTATGAGATTTTTTAAAAAATTTCATAAAAATACGAACAAATGTATTGACAAAAAAGAAAATTCTGATATAATACAATTATCGAACATATTTTTGGATAGGAGGCGCGTATGATAACTTTATTGCATATAAAAAATATAGGGATAATTGATGATTTAAATATTCATTTAGGAGAAGGTTTTAATGTTTTGACTGGTGAGACAGGAGCTGGAAAAACGCTGATTATTGGAGCATTAAAAATATTATCAGGTGGTCGTTTTTCAAAAGAAATGATGCGAACAGGAGCCAAAAATTCTTTTGTCGAATTATCTTTGGACTTGCCTGATTTTGAGGACCATGTTATTGTTTCAAGAGAAATCAATAGCAGTGGGAAAAATGTATGCAAATTAAATGGTAGATTAGTCACTGTGAATGAATTAAAAGAATTTATGAAAAAAGTAATTGACATTCATGGGCAAAATGACAATCAGTCGATTTTAGATTTGAACCAACACATTGATTTATTAGATGGATATGCGGATTTAGAAATAAGAGATATCAAAAAAGAGTATGAAAAATTATATCATGAATATGTCGCGACTCAAAAAGAACTTAGTTTGAATTATGGGGATGATATGGAAAAACAACGAAAGTTGGATTTGCTCAATTATCAACTGCATGAAATTGAAGAAGCGGATTTGAAGGAAAATGAGGAAGAGGAATTAGAAGAAAAGAGAAAAATGATGCTGGCTGCTGAAAAAATTGCAAGTAATTTGCAAGAAGCACAAAATGAAATTGATAATCATTCGATTGATGGTTTAAATAATGCGATTAGGGCTTTAGAGAAAATTGAGCAATATAATAGCGTTTATGCAGATATTGTAACAAGGTTAAAAAGTAGTTATTATGAAATTCAGGAAGTAGCAAGGGACTTGTCTGTAGAGGAAGTTTCTTTTGATGAAGAGGAACAAAATAGAGTGGAACAAAGGCTTGATTTCATTCAAAGTTTGAAAAGAAAATATGGGAATTCCATTCAGCAAATTTTGCAATATAAAACACAAGTGGAAAAGGAAATTTTTGAGATTACGAACTTGGAAAGTTATGTTGCGGAATTAAAAGAAAAAGCAATTGGATTGGAGAGTCAATTATTGATTTTGGCGAAAAAGTTACATGAAGTTCGTCTAAAATATGCGCAAGAATTATCGAGGGAAATTACGAGAGAGTTAAAAGAGTTAGAAATGCAAAATGCGGAATTTGAGGTGGCTGTCAAATTAATAGAGGAAAATAAATTCAATAACAATGGCTTGGATAAAGTGGAATTTTTGATTTCTACCAATAAAGGCGATGAGAAGAAATCTTTGATAAAAATTGCATCTGGTGGGGAAATGTCAAGAGTGATGTTAGCGATAAAGACAGTTTTGGCTGATATTGACCAAACGCCGATTTTAGTATTTGATGAAATTGATACTGGAATTAGTGGAATTGCGGCAAATTCGACTGGTGAAAAAATGAAAAGAATTGCCCAAAATCATCAAGTAATTTGCATTACGCATTTGGCGACAATTGCGGCAAAAGGTGATTTCAATTATTATATTTACAAAAGCAATGAAGGGAACTTTACTAAAACACATGTAAATCAGTTAACAGAGGAGCAGACAATTCGTGAAATAGCGCGTATTTCCAATGGAGAAATAACAGAGACATCGTTGAAAAATGCGCGTGAAATGCGAAATATATCTCAAAAAATTGCATAGGAGGAACAATGCGAAATATTAAATTAACCATCGAATATCACGGGAAAGACTTTAATGGTTGGCAGAAACAGCCCAATAAGTTGAACATTCAAGGAGAAATTGAAAGAGCAATTGGAAGTATTACAGGAGAAACAATTGAACTAATTGGTTCTGGCAGAACAGATGCAGGAGTGCATGCTTTGGGGCAAGTGGCTAATTTTAGAACCAATTGTCATATTCCGATTGACAAATTTGCGATGGCTATTAATTCAAAGTTGAAAAAAAGTATCCGAATCAAAAAAGCGGAAGAAGTGGAAGAACGTTTTCATAGTCGTTATTGTGCGCATTTTAAAAAATATCGTTATGTGATGAATTGTTCGAGTACTGGGACAGCAATTTTTCGTGAATTAGAATATCAATTTCCGATGAAGTTAGATGTGGAAAAGATGAGGAAAGCGGCAAAATATTTTGAAGGAGAACATGATTTTGCAGCGTTTAAGGCGAGCGGAACGAGTAGCAAGAATAGTATCAGAAAGATTTTTGAAGCAGAAGTATTAGAAAAAGAGGAGAGAATTTGGATTGAACTGACAGGAAGTGGATTTTTGTATAATATGGTTAGAATTATTGCAGGAACTTTATTGGATGTAGGAATGGGGAAAATAGATCCAGAAGAAATTCCGGATATTATCAAAAGTAAAGACCGAAAACGAGCAGGGAAAACGCTTCCAGCAGTGGGGTTGTATTTGGTGGAAGTAAACTATTAAAAGAAATCACAAAATGGATTAAAAATCATATTATATTACAAAAGGATAATAAATTGAGGAGGAAAAACATATGACTGATTTATTAATTGCTTTTGTAATTCCCGTATTGGTTGTGATTGTTGCTGCTGTTTTACAAACGATTTTACATTGCCCGTTTAAAGTAGCAGGAATTGTATTTGTTCTTTTAATCATTGCAGCATTGGCTTTAGGCGGAACGATACTTTATATAGCATTTGCGTGGATTTTTACAGTATTGGCATTTATTGTTGCTTATTTAATTTGTAGATGTTTGAGATGGAATTGTTCTTGCAATTGTGGTGGCAATAACAACAATAATGGAAATAATAATGGTGGTAATAATAATAACGGTAATAACAATTCAGGAAATAATAATACAGGAAATAATAATTCTGGAAATAACAATACTGGCAATAATAATAGTGGTAACAATAACACAGGCAACAATAATTCCGGCAATAATAACACTGGTAATAATAATGGAAACAATAATAATGATAATGGCACATGTTGGAGAAGCTGGAGAAGTTAAAAATTATGGAAAGGGCTGTAATATATTGCGTGAGAAATTTGGGGCAACATCCCCAAATTTCGCTCGCTTTTTTTTTATTTTAAGGTAACCATCAGGTTTTACCTAGGGATTTTTTGAGAAATTAGTAGTTTTTTACAGCCTATTTGGTTTTATTACAGAAGTGTAACAAATGTATAAATTTTGTGTAACATACAACTAATTTGTTGACTTATTATTTTAATAAATGTTAAAATAGAATTATAAAACTAAAAGGAGAAATCAAATGAGGAAGATTTTTAAGGATAAAGGTATTACATTAGTTTCATTAGTTGTTACCATAATTGTTTTGCTTATTTTGGCGGGTGTTAGTTTGAGCTTGGTTACGGGAAGTAATGGAATTATGAGTAGAGCAGTAAAGGCAACGGATAAATATGTGCAAGCTGCAGAAAAAGAGATGTTAGAATTAGTGCAAGTTGAATTGTTGGTAGAGAGAGACTTGGAGTTAGATGAAATAGAAGATGTGTCAGAAGTAATTGCTCAAAAATTAAGTAGTGGTGGAAAGAAAGCTGGAGTTGTGCAGGATGAAGAGGAACTAGGCAATTATATTGTTACATTTGATGATACAAATAATATCTATTATTGTAATATCAAAACAGGAAAAATAGAATATATAGGGATTTATACAGAGAATGAAAATGAAGTAGAAATAGTAGGAGCAGATATAAAGTTTATACAAACAGAAACAGAGTGGACAAATGAGAATGTTGAAACAGTGATTTCTATTACACAGGGAATAGATTTGACTAATTTTGTGTTACAATATAGTAAAGATGGAAAAAATTGGTCAGTTTATTCAAGTCCAATTCAATCCATAGAAAATGAAACAATATATGCTAGAGTAAAACATAAAATGACAGGACAAATAAGAGCAATGGCAACAAGTAACATTCAAAATATTGATAAAACTAAACCTCAGATAACAGAAGTAACGGCAACTACGAATCAAATTAAAATAAAGGCAATAGATAAAGAATCAGGCATTGTAGGTTTTGCAGTGACAGAAAGTTCAGAAAAACCAAATATTTTTGAGTCTTGTAATGAAACTCTAATTTTTGATACAACACTAACAGGAAAAAAGCAGGGACAAACTTATTATGTATGGGTAAAAGATAAGGTAGGCAATGTAAGTGAATGCCAAGTAATAACTTTAGGAGAGGTAAAAGATATTACCAATTCTGATTTGCGTTTTGAATATTCAGAGGAAGGCTGGACAAATCAAAATGTTATCGTCAATGTTATTGCTAATGTTGATATACAAGGATATACCATGCAAGTTAGTACAGATGGTTTAAATTGGCGAGATGGAAATAGTTATGAGTTTTCTAATAATGGAACATTATTTGTCATTTTAAGAGACGAGGTAGGTCAGCAAGGAAGTGCAGCAGCGTCTGTAACAGTGCAAAATATTGATAAAACGCCACCAGTAAAACCAAGTATAAATAATCCAACGAATGGAAATGCAACTTCTCAGAATTTTTCTTTAACAATAACTTCAACAGATTCAGAAAGTGGAATAGCATATTATGAGTATAGTTATGATCAAGTGAATTGGGTAACTTATCAAAATTCAGCTTCAAATTCATTTGTTACAACACCATTTTCTGCAGAGAGAAATCAACCAGTTTATATAAGATGTTTTGATAAGGTAGGTAATGTGTCTGAAGTAAGTTCTACTAATATTTGGATTGATAAAACGCCGCCAACTATTACGGCTTCTTCGGAATTAAAAGTGAATGTTGGCACTACCATTAATGAAAGTTATTTGAAGAGTGTTAATAAAATTTCAGATAATTTAGGAAATGTTTCGGTAACAAATTTGCAAGTGAAAAATTCATCAAATAATGCTGTAGGAGCAACATTGAATGGTTATGACATTTATACAGTTACTTATCAATTGAAAGATGAAGCTCAGAATAGTAGGGCAGTAAGTCAAATTTTTAAAACGAAACCAACTTCAGGAGTAAGTTTAACGAATATTGTTACAGATTCAGGTTTTGAGCAAGGAAGTACAAAGTGGACGATGAATAATATAACAAGACAGACGGCACAAAAAGTTTCTGGTTCTTATGGAATTCAGTTTAATACAGGAAACCATACAGCTATGTTGTCACAAACAATTAATAAACCAACAGCAAATCATACGTATTATGGTTCAAGGATGATGAAAACAGTAGGAGGAAATGTTTCTGCTAACGATTGTCGATTTGAGATGTTTATAGGAGATGGCGCAGATATGAATTATGTGTTTTCATGGAATAATGGAAATTATCCAAATTGGACGAGAGTCAGTGGTGTTATAAGAACAGGTACGCCAAAAGATGGTTCTTGGATTATCAGATCATTTCAAGTGACGCCATCGGGTGGAACTTTATATCAAGATGAATATATGATTATTGATTTAACACAAGGGTTTGGAAATAATGTCCCTTCGAAAGAATGGGTGGATCAAATGATTTCTTATTTTGAAGGAACAAAAACATTTACTTGGTAATCTTTAGGTAAATAAAAGTTGAACTATGTTTAAATAGCATAGTTCAATTTTTTGTATAAATTTTCTAAAATTTGCCACAATAGTTTTTGAGGTGATTAATAAATGGATTTTAGAACAGATATGGCGGTTGAGAGACGTGACTTGTATCGAAAAGCCAACAATATGGAAGATGAAATTGATGGAATCGAATGTGAGGAAGAAGAGATAGAAGACATCAAAATTACAAGAGTAAGTGTTACGAATGAGACGGGACAGACAGCGCTTCAAAAGCCAATCGGAAATTATGTTACAATTGATGTTAAAAAAATCAATAATATTGAAACAGAAAAAGAGGACAAAATTGTTGAAGTAATTGCAAAAGAGCTTGCCAAAGTGGTGGACCAGCACATTCAAAAAAACGAGGAAATTATGATTGTGGGGCTTGGCAATTTGTATTCTACGCCAGACAGTCTAGGCTCTAGAGTGGTGAATGAGGTTGAAATTACACGTCACATTAAACTTTATTTGCCCCAATATATTGATGAAAATACGCGTGCCATTTCTGCTATTTCTCCGGGGGTTTTGGGAACGACAGGAATTGAAAGTGCGGAAATTATTCGCGGAATTGTGGATAAAGTCAAACCCAAAATGATTATTGCGATTGATAGTTTGTGCTCAAAAAGTGTGAGTAGAATTAATAAGTCGATTCAGATTTCAGATACAGGAATTGTGCCAGGCGGTGGCGTTGGAAATGCGCGAGACGAGCTTTCAGAGAAAACATTGGGCATTCCTGTGGTGGCGCTGGGAGTGCCTACAGTTGTTGAGATGGCTTCGATTACAAATGATTGCTTGGATTTATTTATCGAGGATTTGCAGAAAAAGGCTGAGTCAAATGATGTACTAAATAAGCTAAAAGACGAAGATAATTATGAACGAATTAAAAATGCATTAATTCCGAATGATTACAATTTTATTGTGACACCAAAAGAGATTGATGAGTTGATTGATAGCATGAAAGATATTATTTCAAGGGGCATAAATGAAGCATTATAGGACTTACACCCAATTTGTAAGTAATGAATATGATAGTATATATTTGAATTAAAGGAGAGCGCCAAGTGAAATCAATCTGCATAAAAACAAACAACCAAGACATTATTGAATATTTAATTAGCACTTTTGAAAAATTGCCAATGAATCTGTGTATCTCGAATTATAGATTTAAGAAATACGATAATGTCATTGTTCATGATATTCAAAGAGATGAAAAGGAATTTTATGATGTCATTAGTATTGTTTTGAAAAGCGCTATTGAAAGATTTTTTGAAAGCGATTTAATCAAAAAATGTATCAAGGAAAATTATTTTTATTTGAATGAGGCAGAACAAGAATATGTTTTAAAAATAAGTCATCAAATTATGAATTTGCCAGATAACAAAATTGGCTACAAAAACAGGTTACTAAAGGAACTCATTAAAAGGTACATCATGGAAAATAAGGCAATGATTTTAGAAGGATTTATGAATTTTCGTGCAAGAGAATACAAAGAATTGCTGGATAACATTGTGGAAGTATCGGTCGTAAGTTATTTGGAATTGACATCTTTTTAAAACACTTTTACAAAATAAAATAATGTGATATAATAAAAACATTATCGAATTTATTTGTAAAAGGAGCCTAAAAAGATGTCAATTTTTATGATAAAAATAATCGCTTGTGTCAGCATGGTTTTGGACCATGTCAAATATGCCATTCCAGAGACGACTTGTTTTGCTACAAAATATTTAGGAAGAATTGCCTTCCCGCTATTTGCCTTTTTAGCGGTGGAGGGCTATTGTCATACCAGTGATTTAAAAAAATACTATCAAAGATTGATTGTTTTTGCATTGATTTCACAAGTTCCATTTATGTTATTTCGCAGTTTGCTCGGAAACTGGCTTATGTTAAATATTATGTTTACGTTGTTGCTTGGTTTAATAGCAATTACCGTATTTGACAAATTCGGAAAAAAATATTATTTTTCACTTCCACTTGTAGCATTCATCATTTATATGGGTAAACTTTTTTGCGTCGATTATGGCTATTATGGCGTGGCAGCTGTTTTTACATTATATGTATGCCGTCATCAAAAATTCTTGCGAATTATAATTTTTGCCCTTTTAAATTTTGTCTACTATTACCCAAGATTGACAACGTATTATTCATTTTCTAATGTGATTTCATATCTATGCGCCACATTGCCAGCAGTGTTGATTTTGGCATATAACGGAAAATTAGGACCCAAAACAAAATATATCTATTATATTTTCTATCCAGCTCATATGCTAATTCTATATTCCATAAGTGTAATTTTATGATTTTGAAAAAAATAGAAAAAAGTCAAAAATACTTGTTTGAGACAAGAAGATATGGTAAAATAAAGGAGAATTGAAAAATAGGAGTGAGTGAATGAAAAAAAGTTTATATTTCAAAATTTTAGTGAGTTTTTTGCTTGTGTTTGGGGTGCCGATTGTTTCAAGGGCAGATAGTGAATTTTTTGTTCCAGAATATACACAGGAATATCAAGAATGGCAAGCGATGTCAGAAGAGGAAAAAAAGGAATTTATAGAACCCCAGATGTATGAAGAGCCAGAAGATGAAAGTCAAATCCAACCGTTTTCAGCAGAATCGAATATGGTGGGAATTAATTTGCCAGCTAAGTTTACACGTTCTGATTATGATGAAGTGAGAAAACAAGATGGTAATTTATGTTGGGCATGTGCCGCAACGACTATGTTTGAAGTGAATTATAGCTTAACGAATTATCGAAAAAAGCGATTTTCAGATGTACATATGGATTACAGAACCTCTAAAACTTATAATCAAGACGGTTTTAATCGAAATTACAACGTAGGAGGTAATGTCAATATTGCGATTGCATATGCAACCAATGGAATGGGAATTGTGGAAGATGCCAATATCACAAGCGCTAATTTTAAAAAGGCAAAGCCAATTGCAAAAGTAAGTGATTATGAAATCGTATCAAATACTACAGATATTAAAAAATATTTGTATCAACAAGGCGTTTTATCAGCCTATACTTATATGGCTTCACGTTATTTTTCAGGCGCTGTATGGAATAATGAAAATTTAGCTTACTACTGTTCTGATGTAAACCAACCAGCCAATCATGCGATTACGATTGTTGGGTGGGATGATAATTACACGAATGTAGCTTTTCCGGGGCAAAAAGGGGCCTATGTTGCACTCAATTCGTATGGAACAGAATTTGGAAATAAAGGTTTATATTATATTTTTTACAGTGATACGTTCATGAAAAATAATAGTTTTTATGCTGTGACCAAAACAGAAAATATCAATTATGACAACCTTTATCAATATGACGAATATGGACAAACAGCGACCATGGGATGGAGCCTTATCAATGGCGGAACGTACACAGCCAATGTATTTGAGCGAAAAACAATGCAGCCAGAAACATTAAATGAACTTGGCATTTATTTCCCAACTGCACAAAATCTTACTATTTATATCAATGCCAACGGAGACGATAAAAATATCAAAAATGCCACTTATGTTTTTTCCACAGGCACGAAATCCAAAGGTTACCACACCATAAAATTACCAAAAGTAGTGACTTTAAATCAAGATAAATTCACAGTCGCTGTCAAGTATAATGGCTATATGGGAGTAGAATTGGCATCTACTGACAAAAGTTCTTGGTGGTACACCGTTTCTTCCAATTATGGAGAAAGCTATATTTCGCAAAATGGCACCAATTGGCGCGATTTAAAAACAGCTAGTGAATTAAAAGGGCGAGCTGCAAGTTCTTGTATTAAAGCGTTTACTGAAACAATAGAACCAGACTATTCAGCAGAAGTAGGTGGTTACGCTTTCAACGCTCGCTATTATGCAGAACATAATTTGGACTTATATCAAGCATTTGGCTACAATGAGAGTGCTTTAAAAAATCATTGGGAAACCTGTGGAAAGGCAGAAGGAAGGGCGTCATCTTGTATCTACAATGGAAAATATTATGTAGAAAATAATCAAGATTTGCAACAGGCGTTTGGAAACAATTATGTGGCTGCCTATCAACATTTTCTCACAAATGGTTGTAAAGAAATGAGAAAAAGTTCCTTGGAATATGATGGCAACTATTATAAAAAGTTAAATGGAGATTTGCAAAAAATGACATCCATAGAACTTCTTAGACATTATGTATTTTACGGAAAAGCAGAAACGAGGCAAGCCAATCAAAGTTTTGACATTGTAAATGGTTTATTTGACGCTTCTGTGTATGCTTGCGTCAACCCAGATTTGATGGCAGCCTTTGGAATGAATGAGGCGCTTTTGAAAGACCATTGGTTGAGACATGGAATTGCAGAAGGCAGAATTGCTAGCTTAGTATTTGACGCAAAATATTATGCCGAGAAAAATGCAGATATAAAAAAGGCATTTGGAAATAATGATACAGCTTTATATCAACATTATGTGAATAACGGATTTGCAGAGCGAAGACAAGCCAGCCCGCTATTTTCAATCCAATATTATGCGCAAAATAACGGAGATATAAAAGCGGCATTTGGCACAAACGATTTGAAAATCTTGTATCATTTTATCACTATGGGAAAAGTGGAAGGAAGACGTGCCAGCAGCGACTTTGATGTTGTTGCCTATCGCCTAAAAAATGACGATTTGTATCGTGCTTTTGGTGCTAATCATCACTTATATTATATTCACTATATGCAATATGGTAGGGCTGAAAACAGAGTATGTAAATAATGGAGTAGCCAATGCAAAATTTAAAAGTTTTATATGAAGATAATCACGTTATTGTTGTGGAAAAGCCACGAAATGTTCCGTCACAGGGAGACAAAACAGGTGACGAGGACATGCTAACAATCGTAAAAAAATATATCAAAGAAAAATATCAAAAAACGGGCGAAGTCTATCTTGGCTTAGTACACAGGCTAGACCGACCAACGCGGGCGGTGTCATGGTTTTTGCTAGAACTTCTAAAGCTGCTTCAAGACTAAGTGAGCAAGTGCGCAAGAAAGAATTTCACAAAAAATATCTGGCAATGTGTGATGGAAAAATGGAAACAGAAAAAGATAGTTTCCACGATTTTTTGCAGAAAAACGAGAGGACCAATACGAGCAAAGTAGTAGCAGACAATGCGAAAAATGCCAAAGAAGCTATTTTAGATTATGAGGTCGTTTCGTACAATGAAAAAACGAATTTGTCCCTTGTGAAAGTCGATTTGCACACAGGAAGGCATCATCAAATTAGGGTGCAGTTTGCTGCAAGAAATCATAGCTTGTATGGAGACCAAAAATATGGTACCAGAGGAAGAGGCAAACCGTTGAGGTTGTGGGCGTATTATTTGAGTTTTACGCATCCAATCACAAAAGAAAAAATGGAATTTGAAGATATTCCAGAAAATTTATTTCAGTAAAAAAGTCATAAAGTTAGAAAATCCTGCATATATAGTTAAAGAAGAAACTTTAGGCAGGAGGGCAAAAATGAAAAAATTTTTGATAGGAGTGTTGCTAGTTGGGACAACCTTGAGTGTTGCAGTATTCATTTATTTGCTGTATCATTTTGTCACAATTTTGCAACAATTGGCTATATAGAAGTTGCTTTCAAGCGCTTCTATCAATACATAAATAAAGGAGAAAATATGGAAATAACGATTGCAAAAAATGCTGGATTTTGCCCGGGGGTAGGGTTGGCAGTAAAAAAAGCAAATGAATTAGTAAAACAAGGCAAGCCTGTCTACTGTTTAGGCCAAATTGTACATAACAGTCAAGTCATTCAGGACTTGGAAAACAAAGGCATGATTATAGTTAATTCAGTAGAAGAAGTGCCGGAAAATGCGACCATGATAATCAGGTCGCATGGCGAGCCACCCATCACTTACCAAAAAGCGAAAGAGAGAAATTTGAAAGTGATTGATGTGACTTGCAGTAATGTAAAATTAATTCA
Source organism: uncultured Clostridium sp. (assembly GCA_947571115.1). Taxonomy (GTDB): domain Bacteria; phylum Bacillota; class Clostridia; order TANB77; family CAG-508; genus Scatovivens. The sequence goes on along the minus strand of CANOWW010000006.1, from coordinate 11,519 downwards.
TAATAAAGTAGAACGTGAAAAAGCGAATTCGTTTATTATCCTTGTTGGTGTGAAAAATCATCCTGAAATAATTGCTACGTTTGGATTTGCTGGAGAAAATTCAGCTATCATTGAAACAGAAGATGATATTTTAGATGCCTATCAAGCCTATGAAAAAACAAATTTAGGCTCTATTTATGTGGTTTCACAAACGACTTTTTCTAGCCAAAAGTTTGACGAATTGCTAGACGAAATCGTAAAGAATTTTTGGGAAGCAGAAGTCAAAATTGACAAAACGATTTGTAGAACGACGGAAGACAGACAATTAGAAGTCAAAAAAATGGCAAAAGAAGCAAGTTGTATGATTGTTGTTGGGGGAAAAAAGAGCAGCAATACCAGAAAGTTGTATGAATTAGCGGAGCAAAGTTGCCCAAAAACGTTTTATGTTCAAACAAGGAAAGATTTGGAAAATATTTTAATGGATGAAAATGACAAAATCGGGATTGTAGCAGGCGCTTCAACACCGAAAGAAGTGATAGAAGAAATCAAGAGTGAGTTAGAAAGGAAATGGGAAGGCAGTGGAAATAGCAAGAAACTGGCAAGAATATGAAATATTAGACATGGCAGATGGAGAAAAATTGGAAGTGTGGAAAAATGTGAAATTAATTCGCCCAGACCCGCAAATTATTTGGAAAGAAAAGACGTTTCCGGCATTGTGGAAAACAGCGGATGCGCGCTATAATCGAAGTAGCCAAGGTGGCGGTGGCTGGAAATATACGAAAAAAATTCCGCAAAATTGGCAAATTCATTATCGAGATTTGACATTTAACATCAAGCCAATGGGGTTTAAACACACAGGCCTGTTTCCAGAGCAAGCTGTGAATTGGGATTGGATGAGACAAAAAATAGAGCTAGAGAAACGCCCGATTAGGGTTTTGAATTTATTTGCGTATACAGGTGGTGCGACAGTGGCTTGTTTAGCTGCTGGGGGTTCTGTTTGTCATGTAGATAGCTCTAAAGGAATGACAGAATGGGCGAAAGAAAACGTCAAATCTTCCAAACTAGAAGACAAACCAGTGCGATTTTTGATTGATGATGTGGTTAAATTTGTGCAGCGCGAAATCAGAAGAGGAAATCACTATGATGCCATTATTATGGACCCGCCGTCTTATGGAAGGGGCAAAAATGGCGAGGTGTGGCAGTTTGAGAACCAAATTGCAGATTTGGTGGAATTATGTTTGCAGGTTTTGTCAAGCAAACCGCTGTTTTTTTTGATAAATTCCTATACAACAGGGATTTCGTCAAAGGTTTTAGAAAATATTTTGCGTTTAAAATTAAATTTGAAAAAAGGAAAAATCACTTGTGGCGAAGTGGGATTACCAATGAAAAATTCAGATTTGGCGCTACCTTGCGGGATTTTTGCAAGATGGGAAATGTAGAAAATTGTCGAAATATGACTACTTTTGTAAAATAAAAACAGCTATAGCATCTTGAAATTTATGTAAATTTATGATATAATTAATACATTATGAATTTTAGGCGAAGACGGGGGCGATTACATGACAGAAGAGGAAAATTTGAGAAGAAAATGAAGAAAATCGCGGAATGTCGAAAGCGGATACAAGAAGGGAAGTGCAAAGAATGTCCCAATTTTTTGAAACAGGAATGCATATTGCTACTTCCGACAATTCGCAAACGGATTTTTCCGGACTGAAATGAAGTCACACAGATTATGGTTCTAATTAAAACTCAATCTGTGTGGCTTTGTATATTTCTCATGCTTTTTTATTTTTATATTTCGTAAACAAAATAAAATTTTGCAAAATAAGTCGATGTGAAAAAAATAATGTAGAAATTTGCGAAAAATAAGCTATCCACAGAGTTATCCACATTATCCACAAGTCTAATAAATAGATTTATGTGGATAACTTCGTAAAAATATTATGTAATTATTTAAAATAAGTGAAATTCTGTTTTTGAGTTGCTTGACTTTCAAGATTTTTTTTTATATAATAAAAAAGATAAATGACAAAAATTGGGGGAGAAAAAAATGAGTTTTATTGAGGAAATAAAAAATAGAGCCAAAACGAGTTTGAAGACAATTGTGTTGCCAGAAGCAAGTGATGTACGAGTGATTGAGGGAGCATCCATTGCTTTGCAAGAAGAATATGCGAACATTGTTCTTTTGGGGGACGAGAAAAAAATTCATGAATTAGCTGAAAAAAATGGATTTGATGTGTCAAAAGCTACCATTATCAATCCCAAAACTTCGGAGAAGCGAAATGAATATGCGGAAAAATTATTTGAACTCCGAAAAACAAAAGGTTTGACTTTGGAAAAAGCGCAAGAATTAATATTAGACGAAGTTTATTTTGGTATGATGATGGTAAAACTTGGAGATAGTGATGGTTTGGTGTCAGGTGCCATTCATTCCACTTCAGATACTTTACGACCAGCACTTCAAATTTTGAAAACAGCACCAGATACGAAACTTGTGTCAGCTTTTTTTGCCATGGTTGTGCCAAATTGTGAATATGGCGAAAAAGGAGTTTTTGTGTTTGGAGATTGTGGTTTGAATGAAGACCCAGAGGCGCAAGATTTGGCGGAAATTGCGCATTCTTCTGCCAAAAGTTTCGAACAATTAGTGGGAAAAGAAGCCAAAATAGGAATGCTTTCGTATTCGACTTATGGCAGTGCGAAATCAGAATTGACGCAAAAAGTGATTGAAGCGACAGCGATTATCAAAGAAAAATATCCAGAAGTGAAAGTGGATGGAGAATTGCAGCTAGATGCGGCTATTGTGCCAGAGGTCGCTCGTTCTAAAGCGCCTAACAGCGAGGTAGCAGGACAATGCAATACGCTGATTTTTCCGAATTTGGATGCTGGAAATATTGGTTATAAATTGACGCAAAGGTTGGCAAAAGCAGAAGCGTATGGACCACTTTGTCAAGGAATTGCTAAACCTGTGAATGATTTGTCTCGTGGTTGTTCGGCTGAAGATATTGCGGGTGTTATTGCAATTACTTGTGTCCAAGCGTTATCTTAAGGGAAATTTTCCCTTAAGAATCCCCGCCAAAGGGACGCTGTCCCTTGGAACCCTGCGCCTCGGTCGGCGGGACAAGGTTTGCCAAATGGAGTATTTTGCAACTGATTTGTGTCCGCGCGATAAGCACGCGAAGAGAGAAATTTGTGAAAATGCCTTAACCTTTTATTATATCATATTTTAGAAAAAATGTCAAATTGACAAAATACGAAAAATGTGCTATAATAAAAGGTTAGGAGAAAATAGAAGAAAAAGGAGTGTTTTATGAAAATTTTAGTTTTGAATTGTGGAAGTAGTTCGCTAAAGTATCAGTTGATGGATATGGAAAGCGAGGAAGTGATAACGAAAGGGACGTATGAGCGAATTGGGCAGAATAATTCGTTTGTGACGATTAAGCAAAAGGGGGAGAAAACAAGAATTGAACATCCGGTCGAAAATCATGAGTTGGCTTTGAAATTTGTGATGGAAGATTTGCTAACTGGCGAAAAATATGGCGTTATTTCGGATTTGAATGAAATTGACGCAGTTGGTCATCGATTGGTGCATGGTGGCGAAAAGTTCAGCAGTTCTGTACTAATTACAGATGAAGTGATTGAGCAAATCAAGGAATGTATTCCGCTTGCGCCGCTTCACAATCCAGCATGTCTTTTGGGAATTGAGGCATGCAAAAAGCAAATGAAAGATACGCCAATGGTGGCTGTTTTTGATACGGCTTTTCATCAGACGATGCCGAAAGAAAATTATATTTATCCGCTTCCTTATGAGTTTTACGAAAAATATAAAATTCGTAAATATGGTTTTCATGGAACGAGCCATAAATTTGTTTCCAAAAGAGTGGCGCAAGTGATGGGAAAAGATGTGAAAGACTTGAAAATCGTGACTTGTCATTTGGGGCAAGGAGCGTCGCTTTGCGCGGTTGATGGCGGAAAATCTGTGAACACAAGTATGGGGCTAACACCCCTAGGGGGTATTGCTATGTGTGCCAGATGTGGCGACATGGATCCTTCGATTGTGGGCTATTTGATGGATACTTTGGGGAAAACGAAAGAAGAGGTCAATAGCATTTTGAATAAAGAGTCTGGTGTTTTGGGAATTTCAGGAATTAGCCCAGATTTCCGAGATGTAGAAGCTGCTTCTGCAGAAGGAAATGAGAGAGCCAAACTTGCGATTGATTTTTATAATCATACAGTTGCGGAATATATTGCGCGTTATGCTGTTTCGATGCAGGGAATTGATGTGATTGTGTTCACAGCTGGCATTGGGGAAAATCAGATTAATATCCGAAAGGGTATTTGTGAAAAATTGAAATTTATGGGTGTTGAAATTGACGAAAAGGTGAATGAGTGCAGAGGAGAAGAAGTGGAGATTTCAACGTCAAATTCAAAAATCAGAGTTTTTGTGATTCCAACTGATGAGGAATTGATGATTGCGCGTGATACGAAGGAAATTGTAGGATAAAAAAGAAGAAAATGTTTCTGGCAAATTTATTTTTGTGAGAAACATTTACTTTTTTTGCAAAACTACTTGACAGTTTTCCAATAAGCATATAAAATAGTAAATAGGAAAATTACAATATAAATTATATATATTAAAAAAGGAATTATAAATAATTTAATTGTACATTGAAAATTTAATAGAAAAGAGGTAAACAGAAGTGATACAAAATGTTTTAATTATTGTTGCCACTGTTCTAATCTCGGCTGTTATTTTTATTCCAATCGGAGTAAAAATTAGGAAAAAAACAGCAGAATCTAAAATTCAAAGTGCAGAAAGAGAAGCTAGAAGAATCTTAGAAAATGTTAAAATAGAAGCTGAAAATTCTAAAAAAGAAGAATTGATTAAAGCGAAGGAAGAAATTTTGCAAATTAGAAATGAATTGGATCAAGAGATTAAAGAAAGAAGAGGCGATATTCAATCACAAGAAAAAAGATTAATTCAAAAAGAGGAGAACTTTGATAAAAAGGTAGCTCAATTTGATTTACAAGAAAAAGAGCTTCAAAGGAGAATTACAGATAGTGAACAAAAAAGACAGGAAATAGAAGCATTGCATGGTAAAAAATTGGAGGAATTGCAGAGAATTTCTGGTTTGACGCAGGAGCAAGCAAGAAGAATATTATTAGACCAATTAGAGGATGAATTGACTCAGGAAAAAGCTGCGAAAATTAGAGAATTGGAAACGAAAGCGAAAGAGGAAGCAGATAAAAATGCCAGAGAGATTATTGGAAGTGCGATTCAAAAATGTGCAGCTGACCATACTTCTGAGACGACGGTATCTGTGGTTTCTTTGCCAAGTGACGATATGAAAGGTAGAATTATTGGTCGCGAAGGTAGAAATATTAAAGCATTAGAGACATTGACTGGGATTGATTTGATTATTGATGATACACCTGAAGCAGTGATTATTTCAGGTTTTGACCCATTAAGACGAGAAGTTGCCAAAATTGCTTTGGAAAAATTAATTGATGATGGAAGAATTCATCCTGCTAAAATTGAAGAAATGGTTGAAAAAGCAAAGGAAGAAGTGTTGTTGTCGATTAAGGAAGCGGGCGAAAGAGCAGCTTTGGAAACAGGTGTCAATAACTTAAATCCAGAGATAGTTAAACTAATTGGAAAATTGAAGTACAGAACAAGTTATGGTCAAAATGTGCTAAATCATTCCATGGAAGTGGCAAATTTGGCAAGAATGATGGCTGATGAATTAGGCGTTAATTCAAAAATAGCAAGACGTGCAGGTCTTCTACATGATATTGGAAAGGCACTAGACCATGATATGGAAGGGACCCATGTCGAAATTGGTGTGGATATCTTAAGAAAATTCAAGGAAAATCATGCTGTGATAAATGCAGTGCAAGCGCATCATGGAGATGTTGAGCCTGAAACGATAGAAGCTATTTTAGTACAAGCTGCTGATGCGATTTCGGCATCTCGTCCGGGGGCAAGACGCGAAACATTAGAGACCTACATCAAGAGATTGGAAAAACTGGAAGAAATTGCAAATTCTTTTGATGGTGTGGATAAATCATTTGCAATTCAAGCAGGACGTGAAGTAAGATTAATAGTGAAACCAGACAAAGTTTCTGATAGTGAAATGGTCATTATGGCAAGAGAAGTTGCAAAAAAAGTAGAAAACGAAATGGAATATCCAGGAACGATAAAAGTAAATGTTGTAAGGGAATCTAGAGTAGTGGATTATGCCAAATAAAAATTGTATAAAAACCGGAGTAATTTTAGGAATTACTTCGGTTTTTTGAATTTAAGAAGAACCCCTAGTTATACTGCGGGATAATTATTAATTAACATAATCAATATAATTTCATAAAATATAGAAAGGATTTTGCAGAAAATTGTCAAAATTCATTTTATATAAGGAGGTTATGTTTTGGAATTAGTTGGAAAAAATATTGGTTATGTGCTGACAGGATCATTTTGTACATTTAAAACCACAGTAAAAGAAATGGAAAAATTGGTAAAACTAGGCGCAAATGTTTTTCCGATTATGTCATTTCATAGTTATGAATTTGACACGAAATTTGGGAAAGCACAAGATTTTATTACAGAAATTGAAAACTTGACTGGGCGTAAAATCATTCATACGATTCAAGCGGCAGAACCAATTGGTCCACAAAAGATGTTTGATATTTTGATTGTGGCACCTTGCTCAGGAAATACGATTGCAAAATTGGCGTATGACATCATTGATACACCTGCAACGATGGCGGTTAAATCACATCTGCGCATTAATCGACCTGTGGTTATCGGAATTAGTACGAATAATGGTTTGAGCGGGGCGGCTGAAAATATTGGGAAATTGCTGAATCGAACCAATTATTATTTTGTGCCATTTAAGCAAGATAACCCAATTACAAAGCCGCGCTCTATTGTGTGCGATTTTTCTTATATTCAAAAAACGTTAGAATATGCACTAGATGGCGAACAAATTAGTCCGATTTTGTTATGAATATAAAAGTCCAAATATTTTCAAAAAAACTGTTTTATTTTTCTAAGAAGTATGATATAATGAAGAAAAGAACATTGAATATTTGGAGGAAAAAATGAAGGATACAAAGGAAGAAAAAAAGATGAATTTTCAATCTCTTCGGGAATATATGCTTGCTGATTATTGTGGTGCTAATTGTGGGAAATGCTATTTTGATTTATTATATGATGAACTTGTCAGAATACAAAGATGTTATTGAAAATGCGACTGTGCCGCAAGAAAATACGGTAAATCGAAACGAAGTGCAAGTGGATACAATTGGTAATATTTTGACAACGGCAATTGTGGGAAATACAACCAACACGACAAATACAACAATTGCTGCAACAGATGCGTCTTCACGTAAAGTGATGAATGAGAATTTGATTGTTTTGTATAATGGCTTGATTTTAGATACCACCAAAATGGACCAAGTGGAATTAAAATATATTGATAATACTAGCACAGATAAAGATAAATATGTTGTAACATACTATAATTATGAAAATTTTGCGTTTAAAGATCATACTTTAGGAATTACGAATTTGTTTTATGATAATTTAGCAGGAATTGGAAATGTAGGAAAAATTGCAATTTCAGAAAGCTATAATGCAATTTTGGGAGATATCAAAATTATTAATACCTTGCCAACCATTGTTTCAGAGAACAATAGCAAATTATTAGAAGATTATGATACCATAAAATCAATTATTGCAGATTTGGACCGAAATGGTACAGATGAGAATATTGTCATTTTAGCAAATAAAAAAACAGGATATTCTAAAATTTCCCTTTACGATTCTACAGGAAAATTTATTGCGGATTTGGCTTATATTGAAAAAGCAAAATGGAACCAAACAACCAATACAGAATATTATTTGAGTTTAGATAATGTAAACATATTAGATGTAGATAATGATGGTGTGATGGAAATTTTGGTAGAAATTCCGAAATATGAAGGCGAGCCATCAGTCAGCATTCTAAAATATAAAAACAGTGAATTGACTGGAAAATTGAATATTGAATGTTCGTTATTGCCATAATAAAAAGAGAGGAAATTTTTCAGTATTTTTAAATTTGATAAAAAAACTTGCTTTTTTGTGAAAACTATGATAAAATATAAAAAATTTAAAGGATAGCTAAAAAATGGAGGTTTATTTAGAATGGAAATAGCAAAAAATATAATAGTAGGAATTTATTTTGTGATATGTGCGGTTTTAGTGGTGTTAATTTTAAAACAGTCAAAAGAAGATAATGGGGCATCTGGAGCAATTGTGGGTTCATCTTCTAATAACTTTTATGAAAAAAATAAAGGCAGAACAACAGAAGGAAAAATGAAAAGAGCAACAGTCGGTTTGATGATTGCATTTTTTGTTTTGACAATAACACTAGATATTTTATATGTCATCTAGTAAAAAATTATGCATGTAGGGGGCACGAGGTATCGTGCCCTTCATTATACAAAAAGTTAGAAAGGAAAGAAATGGGGAAAAAGAAAAAGCAAAAAATAATTGGGAAATTTGTGGCAAACAGCAAAGGTTTTGGGTTTGTGGAATTAGAAAATGAAGTAGAAGATATTTTTGTGCCAAGCAGTTTTGTGGGAAATGCGTTAAATGGCGATATGGTCGAAATTCAAATGCTGAAAGAGAAGAAAGCCGATAAAAGAGCAGAGGCGAAAATTGTAAAAGTCGTCAAACGCGAAAAAGAAACGGTTGTTGGGATTTTCCAGAAAAATAAAAATTTTGGTTTTGTTGTGCCAGATGATAAAAAAATCAATACTGATATTTTTATCTCGAAAAATCATGTCAAAAAGGCAAAAAATCATGATAAAGTTGTGGCACGAATTTTGAAATATCCAGAAAAGGGAAAAAATGCAGAAGGCGAAATTGTGGAAGTTTTGGGGAATGTGAACCAGGCGGGCGTGGATATGGTTTGTGTGATAAAAGAGTTTGATTTGCCGAATGAATTTCCGGATCCAGTTTTGAAAGAAGCCAGAAAAATTCCGCAAACTTTAACAGAAAAAGATTTACAAATCAACCATGAGAAAAAAAGAATTGATTTGCGTGACAAGGAAAATATGAATATTTTCACGATTGATGGCGAAGATGCCAAAGATTTGGATGATGCTGTTTGGGTTGGCAAGGCAGATAACGGGCATTATTTGCTTGATGTGCATATTGCAGATGTGAGCCATTATGTGAAAAAAGGTTCTAATTTGGACAATGAAGCGATTTTCCGTGGGACAAGTGTGTACATGTTTGACCGTGTTATTCCGATGTTGCCAGTCGAGCTTTCCAACGGAATTTGCAGCTTGAATGCGGGGCAAGATAGGCTAGCACTTTCCTGCTTAATGGAAATTGACCAAAACGGGAAAGTTGTAGCATCTGATGTGTACAAGTCAGTCATTCGCGTGACGGAGCGAATGAGTTATACAGATGTGAACAAGATTTTGACCAATTCAGATGATGAAATTTGTCAAAAATATGCGAAATATCTTTCGGATTTTAAGCTCATGGAAGAGTTGGCGCAGGTTTTGAAAAATAGACGAAAAAAAGCAGGTTACTTGAATTTGGATATTCCAGAGAGCAAAATTATTTTGGATGAAAATGGCAAATGTGTGGATGTCAAAAAATATGAAACGACATTTGCGAATGAAATTATCGAACAATTTATGCTAACTGCCAATGAAACGGTTGCCGAAAAATTTTATTGGATGAAGGTTCCCTTTATTTATCGTGTGCATGAGGAGCCCGATTTGGACAAGGTCAAAGAGCTCAACAAATTTTTGTGGAATTTTGGGTATAAAATTCATATCAATCAAGATAAGGTGCACCCAACAGAGTTTGCGAAAGTTTTGGAAGAGGTAAAAGGAAAGCCAGAGGAAAAAGTGGTTTCTAACTTGATTTTGCGAACTCTCAAATTGGCAAGATACGAAAATGAAAATCAGGGGCATTTTGGAATTGCAAGTAAGTTTTATTGCCATTTTACGTCACCAATTCGTCGTTACCCAGATTTGTTTATTCATCGTATGATTTCGGAATATTGGGAAGCTGACGATGAACTGCGTACGCAGTTTGAAGCACAAGCGCAAAAATATGCCAAGAGTTCGTCTGAGTGTGAGCAGCGTGCGACCAAAGCGGAGAGAGAAGCAGAGGCAATTAAAAAGGCAGAATTCATGGAGGACAAAATTGGCGAAGAATTTGAGGCGATTATTTCTTCGATTACGTCATTTGGTATGTTTGCAGAGCTAGAAAATACGGTAGAAGGCTTAATTCGTTTTGAAAATATGGGGAATGAATATTATATTTATGACGAAGACAGAAAACAGCTGATTGGCGAGCGAACCAATCGCGTGTTTAAAATTGGGGACAAAATCAAAATTCGTGTGATTTCCGCAAGCAAAATGTTGAGACAAATTGACTTTGAATTAATGGAAGAAAATGCAGAAGAGTAGCTGAACAAGCTACTCTTGCTTTTTCTTTTAAAAAAGACCTGTGCGGTTGAGCAATTCTTTGGTATTAACCAAGTGACCAACGTGTTTTCCTGATGTTTCATCTTTTTCGTAAAAGAATACCATTGGTGGAAGTCTTTTAATTTCTTCTTCGTAGTCACCTGTAAGCAGAAGACCGCTTTTTAGATAGAAACCATTTTCCCGTTTTCCTGGTCTCAATTCGTCATCTACGTAGCTCATAGATAATCTCCTTTCAAAAAACAGCATTGTTAATGTTACGTTAATATTATATAATAATTTTGGCAAAATGTCAAATTTTAATCGCACTTGAGGAAGAACGATATTTTAAGAAAAAAGAGAATTCTCTAGAAATGTTAAATTTTTGTAACAATGATTACAATTTAGTAACATTTATTGACATAATGAAATAAATCCGATATATATAAATGAGACATACAATTTGTTTGTTGTTGAATTAAAATAAAAGGGAGGAATTTTATGATGTATCAAAAAAACGAGGGGGGCGTCTTGGGCGGATCCGCAGGAATTACTTTGGTTGCGCTTGTGGTAACAATTATCGTATTATTAATTCTAGCAGGTGTGTCAATTAATTTAGTAGCACGGAAGCAATGGAATTTTAGGGAGGGCAACAAAGGCAGTAGATGTGAACAATATGGCAAAAATTAAAGAAGAAATTGAACTTAAAATCGCGGAATTGCAAATGGATTATTACATGACAGATAATAATTTTGCAAACGTGAATGATTATGTGAAAGCAGAATTAGAAAAAGGAGTGGAGCTTCCAAGTGGAGCAATCATTACAACAGATAGCAGCGGCAATTTGAGATATGACGGAATGCAAATTGGAACTTTAAATCCAGACGGAAGCGTAAGCATTGATGGCGAATTTAATGGAAGCCAAATTGTAACAAAATATACAGTTTCGTACAATCCAAACGGTGGACAAGGTGGACCTTCAAACAGTAGGCATGAAAATGGCGAAACAGTAACTGTTGATTTTTCAAAAACGCCAACACAAACAGGATGCACATTTTTAGGTTGGGCAAGAA
>CANOWW010000005.1 GCA_947571115.1 uncultured Clostridium sp. | reverse complement strand
ATTCTGGAGATAATGCGAGTGGAGTTAGCTATTATCAATATAGTTATGACCAAGTAAATTGGAATACGTATGCTAATTCGGCTTCAAATTCATTTGTAACAACACCATTTAGTGTAGAAAGAAATCAATTAGTTTATATTAGATGTGTAGACCATGCAGGAAATGTTTCTGGAGTGAATTCGACTAGAATTTGGATTGAATATGCCCAACTAGGGACAAGCGCTATTACAACATCAACGTATGGAGGAACGACAAATTATAGTGCGAATGGTGTAACAAGCTGGGAGATATTCTACAATGACGGAACATATATCTACTTAATCTCAACTGACATCGTACCTTCTAGCGGATTAAACAGAGCATCTAATATCTCTACATCAGGAGATTATGTGCGTGCAAGAGATGGATGTTCAAGTACGCTTGTAGAATGGATGGCAAACACATCCTATTGGACCGCATACGCATCCGGATTTAGTGGAGCTGTTGCTTATGGTGGACCTGCACAAGATATGTTATATGGAAGTTATAACGCGAAAAATGGTACAAGTCTCATTCCTAATTCACCAGCTACTTTAAGTGGTCATCCTTGGGTGTCTAGCGAGGGCTACTGGCTAGCTTCTGTCGTACACGACTATTTCATGTGGGGTGTGGATTCGGTCGGAGACGTACAGGGCGGGGATGTCGCCGGACGCAGTGGGATACGACCGTTAGTTCGCCTGCCTGCTGGTGTCAGGGCTACTCAGGGCAGCGACGGGAAATGGAATTTCTCGATGTAAGTGATTTAACTTACAAGGATAAAAATAATATAGTCAAAAGATGGAGAGCTTGAGGCAATCCATCTTTTGCTTTTTTAAATTTGGTGCTGATTTTCTAGCAAAAGAGAAAAAAATAAGTGCATTTTATATGCACAAGTTCATGCTTTCTGTGTGACAAATTTATGAATATTGTGTGAATTTTTGTAAGGGTGCGGGAGACTGCGCCCTTTATCTATTATATTTATATTACATATAGGGATTTTATAGAAAATTTTTCTATAACCTCTTGACAAATGGCCAAAAATGGTGTAAAGTATAATAGCATTACACTTAAATAAGGAGTAGTCATGGAGCCAGAAATGAGTATCAAAATAAGTATTTTATTAGAAATTTACGGCAAATTATTGACACAAAAACAATATGATTTGCTAAATGACTACTATAATAACGATTTATCTTTAGCAGAAATTGCGGAAAATGAGAATATTACGAGACAGGCTGTGAGAGATAATCTGAAGAAAGGGGAAAGGAAACTTTTCAATTTTGAAGAAAAGTTAGGAATCATGAAGAAAAATAAAATGCAAGAAGAACAAATTGCAGTGATTTTGTCAGAAATTAACAGTTTGACAGAGAATTCGACAGATAATGAAATTGCAAGTGTTCTTGAGGATGTTAAAAATAAGCTAAATTGCTTGGTTTAAATGGAAACGAAAGGATAGGTTTTTTGAGATGGCGTTTGAAGGATTATCTTCTAGATTACAGGAAATAACGAGAAAGCTAAAAGGGAAAGCGAGAATTACGGAAAATGATTTGAAAGAAGTCACAAGAGAAGTAAAACTTGCTTTGTTAGAAGCTGATGTGAATTATAAAATCGTCAAAGATTTTGTAAAAGTGATTGAAGAAAAATCCTTAGGGCAAGACGTTTTAAAATCTTTGACACCAGGGCAACAAGTCATTAAAATCGTCAAAGATGAATTGGTGGAATTGCTGGGTGGCGAAGATGCGAAACTGAATTTTACGCCTAATCCACCAACTGTGATTATGTTAGTAGGTTTGCAAGGTTCGGGTAAAACAACGACTGCTGGAAAATTGGCGAATTTAGTCAGAAAGCAAGGGAAAAAGCCATTGTTAGTAGCTTGTGACGTTTATAGACCGGCTGCGATTAAGCAATTGCAAGTGGTTGGCAAACAGCTTGATATTCCTGTTTATGCAAATGAGACGACAAAAGATGTTAACTTGATTGCGAAACAAGCGTTGTCAGTTGCTATTTCGAAATTGCATGATGTTGTGATTTTGGATACGGCGGGTCGTTTGCAAATTGACGAAGCCTTGATGCAGGAATTAAAAGATGTCAAAAAAAGTGTGAAACCGCATGAAATTTTGCTAGTTGTGGATTCTATGATAGGTCAAGATGCGGTTAACATTGCAGAGACTTTCGAAGCGCAAGTTGGCATTGATGGCATCGTTTTGACGAAGTTGGATGGAGACACCAGAGGTGGAGCAGCGCTGTCTGTCAAAAAAGTAACAGGAAAACCGATTAAGTATATTGCAACTGGCGAGAAATTGAGTGACATGGAGGAATTCCACCCAGAGAGAATGGCATCAAGAATTCTTGGCATGGGAGATGTTCTTTCGATTATTGAAAAGGCTGAGGAAAATTTCGATTTAAGTGAAGCTGAAAAATTAGAAAAAAGCATCAAAAAAAATAAATTTGATTTGGATGATTATTTGATGCAGCTTAGGCAGATGAAAAAAATGGGGTCATTTTCGTCAATTTTGAAGATGCTTCCAGGGATTGGAAATCAGTTATCAAATGTGGAGATTGATGATAAGGAATTAGCGAGAATTGAAGCGATGATTTGTTCCATGACGAAAGAGGAGAGGCGAAATCCAAAGGTGCTCAATGGCAGTCGCAGAATGCGAATTGCGAAAGGAAGTGGAACAACGGTGCAACAACTGAACAAATTTATGAAAACGTTTGAAATGACACAAAGTATGATGAAAAATTTGAAGTCGCCAAAAAAGATGAAAAATATGATGCGTCAAATGAAGATTAACCCAAAGGATTTGGATTTAGAAAACTTTGATGATTTGGATAAATTGCAATAATGTTGTCAATAAATTATTTGCGATAAAGTCTTAGATTTTGCAAATAATTTAATATATATTGAATATTTTACAGGGGGTGAAAAAATGGTAAAAATAAGATTGCAAAGAGTGGGAAAGAAAAAGGCTCCTTTCTATCATGTAGTAGTAGCTGATTCAAAATCTCCAAGAGATGGAAAAATTATTGAGCAAATTGGAACTTATGACCCTATGACAAAACCATCTACAATTGTTTTAGATAATGAAAAAGTAGCAACTTGGATTAAAAATGGGGCACAACCAACTGAAACAGTAAAAGCATTGATTGCAAAAGCTGCAAAATAATGGGAAGAAGGTATGTGTTTTATGAAAGAGTTGTTAGAAGTAATTGTAAAAGGATTGGTAGACAATAAAGACGAAGTAGCAGTAGAGGAAAAGACAGTGGGTCAAATGTTAGTTTTGTCTGTGAAAGTGGCACAAGGCGACATGGGGCAAGTGATTGGCAAACAAGGCAAAATGGCGAAGTCAATCCGAAATGTTATGAAGTCTGTGGCAAGCAGAGAACATAAAAAAATTAATGTAGAATTTGTTGGTTAAAAGTATGAAAAAAGATTATTTGGAATTAGGTCAAATTGTGAATACCAAGGGCTTGAAAGGCGAAGTCAAACTGAATTCATTTGCCGAAGACGATAGCGTGTTTGAAACATTGGATAAGGTTTACTTAAAACGTAAAACAGAGATGGTTGAAAAGCAAATTGAAAAAGTTGGCTATAGCAAAAATCAAGTAATTTTAAAGTTTAAAGATTGTGATTCGATTGATGAGGCAGAAACTTTAAGAGATATGTATTTGCTAGTGAAAAGGTCTGATTTGGGCGAGTTGCCAGAAGGTGTTTATTATATTGCTGATTTGATTGGACTTGATGTTTATACAGACGAAGGCGAGCTTTTAGGAAAAGTGGATGATATTTATTCCACAGGCGCCAATGATATTTATGTTGTCAAGGACGATTTGGGAAAGCAAAGATTGCTTCCGGGAATTAAGGAGGTTATTCAAGAAACCAATTTGGAAGAAGGCAGAATAATCGTTCATTTAATCGAAGGACTAGAAGGTTTGTAAAATGAAGTTTGATGTTTTAACATTGTTTCCTGAAATGTTTCAAATCATGCGAGAAAGCGTGATTGGAAGGGCAATTGACAAAAACTTAATTGAAATTCATGCCATTAATATGAGGGATTTTTCCAAGGATAAACATAAAAAAGTGGATGATACTGTTTATGGTGGAGGGGCAGGAATGCTGATTCGACCAGATGTTGTCTGGGATAGTTACCTTTCCGTAAAAACGGAAAAGTCAAAAGTGATTTATTTGTCTCCGCAGGGAAAAACGTTAACTCAGGAGAAAGTTTTGGAACTGGCGAAAGAAGAGCATTTGATACTTTTGTGTGGGCATTATGAGGGAATTGACCAACGAGTACTTGACGAAATTGTGGATGAAGAAATTTCAATTGGGGATTATATATTAACAGGTCGGAGAATTGCCTGCAATGGTGCTGATTGATAGTGTTTCACGTTATGTGGAAGGCGTTTTGTCAGAAGGCTCAACAGACGAAGAAACGTTCTCAAATGGGCTTTTGGAGTATCCGCAATATACAAGACCAGAAATTTTTGAAGGCAAACAAGTGCCAGAAGTTTTGCTATCAGGGCATCATGAAAATATCCGAAAATGGAGAAGGCAAGAAGCTTTGAAGAGGACTTTGCAAAAAAGACCAGATTTATTTGAAAAAATAGAATTACAAGAGGAAGACAAACAAATTTTAAAAGATTTTGAAATGGGAAAGAAGGAGGATTAAAATGGATATTTTAAAATCAATTGAACATGAGCAAATGAAGAATAAAATTCCTGAACTTAAAATTGGTAATACGGTTCGAGTTCATGTGAGAGTAAAAGAAGGAAACCGTGAAAGAATTCAGGTTTTTGAAGGAATTATTATTAAGAAACAGGGTGGAGGCGTAAATGCTACGTTTACAGTGAGAAAGATTTCTTATGGTGTTGGTGTGGAAAAAACATTTTTAGTGCATTCACCAAGAATTGAAAAAATCGAAGTAACGAGGGTTGGTAAAGCAAGAAGAGCTAAATTATATTACTTGAGAGACAGAGTTGGTAAGGCTGCTAAGACAAAAGAGCAAGTTGGTGCAAGAATTGAGACAAAAGAAATTACAGTAAAAGAAGATGTTGTACCAGAGACAGTCGAAGTACAAGAGGCATTAGAGGATCCAATTCCAGTTGTAGAAGAAACGATTAAAATTGCGACAGAGGCACCTAAAACAGAGCCTGCAACAGAAGAAGCAAAAGAGGAAATCAAGCCAGTAGAAAATGCTGAAACAGCTTCTGAAGAAGATAAAAAAGAAGAATAATAAAGGAAAAACACTTAAATTCAAAAGAATTTAGGTGTTTTTTGTTAATAAAATATGTTTTTGAGCTAAAAACCAAGAAGTGTATTTTTCTATTTTGCACATAAAACAGTTGAAATTCTTGGAAAAATGTGGTATAATAAAACGATGAAAAAATCGGAGGGATGTTGAAATGTCAAATTTTAGTGTAAAAAAGCCATACACAGTTTTTGTGGGAGTTGTGATTATTCTAGTTTTAGGAATAATTTCTTTTATAAATTTAACCACAGATTTATTGCCAAGTATGGAATTGCCTTATGTTGCAATTATTACGACCTATCCGGGAGCGACTCCGGAAAAGGTAGAAGAAGCAGTGAGTAAACCAATTGAGCAAGGCATGATGGGAATTAGCAATATTGAAAATGTTACTTCGACTTCTTCAGAAAATTATTCGATGGTACTTTTGGAATTTAATGGCGAAAGCAATATGGATTCTGTCATGATAGAAATTAGTCAGAAGTTGGATGTGCTAAAGGCGAATTTGGAAGATGGCGTGCAGGCACCAACTGTGATGCAGATTAATCCGAATATGATGCCAGTTTTAATGAGTGCAGTCGATATGGAAAATGCAGATAGTAGTCAAATTACAGAATTTGTAGAAACCACATTGGTTCCAGAATTGGAAAGAGTGGATGGAGTTGCTTCAGTCGATACCTATGGAGCCATTGAAAATGAATTAATTATCAAATTAAATCAAGATAAAATTTCTGCTATTAATGATAAAATGTTAGCAGGTGTAAGTAGCGAACTTGCTGATAAAAAGAAAGATTTGGATCAAGCCAAAAAAGAAATTAATTCGGGAAAATCGAAGTTAGAAGCGACAAAAACTGAGAAAACGCAGGAGATTGCAAATGGAATAGCAGCTGTGGAAAGTGGCAGAAATGAAATTACAAAAGCAGAAATTGAATTACAGGCAAAGCAAACAGAATTAAATCAAACAAAGACGGAATTAGAGGGGAATTTGGTACAAATTACAGCTGCTGAAAATGAAATGAATGCGAAAAAGCAAGAATTAGAAACCGGTTTGGCAGCATTCAACAGTCAGATAAATGAATTGCAAGCTCAAAAAACGGCTTTGGAAGTGCGAAAAACAGAATTAGAAGCCAAACAGGCAACTGGAGAAATAACAGCAGGAGAGTTGTTGGAGTTAAATGAAATCACAAATCAAATAGCACAACTAGGAAGTGCCATAGAAGGAATTCAGTTGAATGAAACATTTGTAGCTTTGCAAAAAGGTTTGGAGCAAATTGGCCAAAAACAGGCGGAAGTGGCGGCTGGAAAAGAGCAATTAACTTCAGGGCTAGCACAAATTGGTAGCGGTTTGGCACAAATGAGTGAGGCAACCAATACAATCAATAGCAAAAAAGCAGAGTTGGATTCGACCAGTTCCATGTTGCAAGTGGCACAAAGTACACTTGTGAGTGAAACGACGAAGGCAGAAACGCAACTTGATATTGCTCAGAAAGAATTGGATCAAGGTTTGGAACAATTTGAAGACGCACGAGATAAAGCTTTGGAGCAAGCATCAATTGACGGAATTATTACAACCGATTTAGTGTCACAAATTTTGACAGCAGAAAATTTTGCCATGCCAGCAGGTTATGTAAATGAAAATATTACAGTTAAGATTGGAGATAAATTTGGTTCGATTGAAGAAATTCAAAATCTAGATTTGTTTCATTTTGATATCAAAGGCTTAGAAGAAGTGAAACTTTCTGATTTGGCAGATATCGAAGTTTCCAATAATGGAGCTGATATTTATGCAAAGGTCAATGGAAATAACGGAATTGTGCTCGCTTTTTCTAAACAAAGTACAGCGTCCACCAAAGATGTATCTGGAGCTGTGCAGGAAAAACTAGCGAGCTTAGAAGAAAAATATGACAATATTTCTTTTACGAATTTAATGGACCAAGGAATTTATATTGATATGATTATTGGTTCTGTGATGCAAAGTTTGGTCATTGGTGGAATTTTGGCAATTATCGTGTTGTTCTTGTTTTTGAAAGAATGGAGACCAACGATTATTGTTGCAGTTTCGATTCCAGTCAGCGTAGTGTTTGCAATTGCAATGATGTATTTTAGTGGAATTACGATTAATATTATGTCCTTGTCTGGTTTGGCATTGGGTGTTGGAATGTTAGTGGATAATTCCATTGTTGTGATTGAAAATATTTATCGTTTGAAAAAAGAAGGAAAAGATGTTAAAGAAGCAGCAATGGAAGGAGCCAAAAGTGTAACTGGTGCGATTATTGCATCAACGCTTACAACGATTTGTGTATTTTTGCCAATTGTATTTGTGCAAGGAATGTCAAGACAATTATTTCAAGATATTGGTCTGACGATTGCGTATTCACTAATTGCAAGTTTGATTATGGCACTTACGGTTGTGCCAGCCATGGCGTCAAAATTACTGCATAAAGTGACGGAAAAGGAAAATAAATTGATTAACCATTTAAGCAATGCGTATGCTAAATTATTAGGTTTATCTTTGAAATGCAAGCCAGTTGTGATTATTTTAGTAGTGGCTTTGCTTGGGACCAGTATTTATTTGACCACGAAAATGGATATTGAATTCATTCCAGAAGTGGCAAGTGACGAGATGTCGATTTCAATTACGATGCCTAAAGAGGCAAGTTTTGAAGAGACGCGAAATATGGCAGATACCGTGATGACAAGGATTTTAGAAATTTCGGATATTGATAAAGTTGGTGCCATTGACAATAGCACAGGTTCTACGATGATGAGCTCAAATGCTTCGGGCGTTAGTATGTATCTTCTTTTGGGCGAAGAAAGAAGTATGACAAATGAGGAAATTGCTCGCAAAATAGAAGAATTGACTGCGGATTTGAATGCTGAAATTGAAGTGAGTACATCTGAAATGGATATGTCAGCTATGATGGCAAGCGGAATTTCTGCACAAATTATGGGAAATGATATTGACCAGTTAAAACAAATTTCACAAGAAATCGAAAGTAAATTAGCGGAGATTGAAGGTGTCAGCGAGATTGAAGGTGTGCAAGAAAATGCAAGCAAAGAAAAACGAATTCATGTGGATAAAAACAAAGCCATGAAATATAATTTAACAGTAGCACAAGTGTATAGCGCAGTGGCGAGTCAAATCAAAACTGAAATCGAAGGCACAGAAGTAGAAATTGACAAAAAAGAATATCAAGTGATGATTAAAAAGGCGGATAATGATGTTGTAAATGCTGATAACTTAATGAATATTGAGTTGGATGTCAAAGAGAATGAGGAAGAAAAAACAATTCGTTTGTCAGAAATTGCTACCTTAGAAGATAACACAGGTTTAGAAAACATTATGAGAGAAAATAATAATCGTTATGTAACTGTAAGCTGTGCCATTAAAGAAGGATATAGTGCAACCATGGTTAGTAGAGAAGTGGAAAATGTGTTAAAAACGTATGAAGCACCAGATGGATATTCTGTTAAAATAGAGGGCGAGTTAGATAGCACTATGGAATATATTCAAGATTTGCTGCTAATGATTGTGGTTGCGATTTTGTTTATTTATTTGATTATGGTGGCACAATTCCAGTCACTAAAATTGCCATTTATCGTGATGTTTACCATTCCACTTGCTTTTACGGGAGGTTTATTGGCATTATTTTTTACAGGGCAAGCTATTAGTATTATTGCAATGTTAGGGTTCTTGGTTTTGGCAGGTATTGTAGTCAACAATGGAATTGTGTTTGTGGACTGTACTAACCAATTGGTAGAGCAAGGAATGGAGCGTGTGGAAGCGATTCAGCAAACAGGAAAATTGAGATTGCGTCCAATTTTGATGACTGCTTTGACGACCATTTTAGGTTTGCTTTCTATGGCACTTGGGATTGGTGACGGAGCAGAAATGACACAGCCACTTGGTATTGTTGCCATTGGCGGATTGTTATATGCGACAGTACTTACTTTGTTTTTCGTACCAGTTTTGTATGATATATTTTGCAAGAAAAAGAAATAGAATTGTTTGATAGAACAAAAGAAAGAAGGAAAATATGGATAAAAAGTATACTTGGAATTTAAAAGATATTTTTGATTCACAAGAAAGTTTTGAAAAAAGTAAACAAGATTTAGGAAATATTTTGGTAGACATTCAAACATATCGAGGAAAGTTAAGTGAGAGTAGTCAAAAGGTATATGAATGTTATCAGCTTTATGAAAAGGCGTTAGAACTTTATGAAAAATTATATGCTTATGGAATGCTAAATTATCATTTGGATATGGCAAATCAAGAGGGGGTTAAATTATTCAAAGAAGTAGAAGCGATAGAAGCTAATTTTTCACAGCAAACGGCTTTTATTGTGCCAGAGATGACAAAAATAGAAGATGCTCAATTACAAGAATGGATACAAGATAAAGATTTTATTCGTTATAAAAGGGTTTTGCAAAGAATTTTGGAGGATAAAAAACATATTTTATCTGAAAAAGAAGAGCAATTATTGGCTAATTATAGTGAGGTTTTGGATGCCTCAGAAAATGTTTATGAAACGCTTACCAATGCAGAATTTAAGTATGGAAAGTTAGTAGACGAACATGGTCAAAGCGTAACTTTAACAGATGGCACATATGGTAAATTTTTGAGAAATCTAAGTGCAGAGGTTAGAAAACAGGCATTTCATTTAATGAATGGAAAATATAGCGAATTCCAAAATACAATTACAGATTTATATTTAATGAGTGTAAAAGAAATGACAATTACAAGCAAAGTGCGTGGTTATCAATCTTCTTTAGAACAGGCTGTTTTGAAAGATGAGGCTAGTTGTAAAGTATACGAAAAATTAGTGGATATTGTGAATCGAAATTTAAGTGTTAATCATGAGTTTATGAAGTTAAAAAAGCAAATGCTTGGCTTAGAGGCTATGTATTTGTATGATATTTATAGAAATCCTTTTGCGAAAAAAGAAGAAAAGATTTCTTTTGAAGAGGCTCAAAAGGAAGTTTTGAAAGCTTTGGAAGGATTGGGAGATGAATATATTGCGACTTTGAAGCAAGGTTTTGAAAATCGCTGGATTGATGTTTTTGAAAAGCCAAATAAACGTACAGGTGCCTATAATTTAGGGGTATATGGGGTGCATCCATATGTACTCATGAATTTTGTCAATAGTACACATGATGTTAGCACAATTGCACATGAATTAGGGCACAGCATGCATTCTTATTATGCTAATCAAACACAAAATATAATCGATAGTGATTATACGATTATGATAGCAGAAGTGGCGTCAACAGTGAATGAAATATTGCTTGCTGAATATAAAATAAAAAAGGAAAAAGACCAAAGCAAAAAGGCAGAATTAATTTATGAATTACTTGAAATGATTAGAGCGACATTGTTTGTGCAAACCATGTTTGCCGAATTTGAAAAGATAGTTCATGAAAAAGTCGAAAAGGGAGAAATGCTTTCTAGTGAAGATTTGAACCAAATTTATTATCAGTTAAATCAAAAATATTTTGGAGAAGCGGTTACTTTGGAAGAAGTAGTAAAATATGGTTGGCTTCGTATTCCACATTTTTATAGAGGTTTTTATGTGTATCAATATGCAACTGGAATATCGAGTGCGATTGCAATTAGTAGAAAAATTTTAGCAAAAGAAAATGGATTTGTGGAAAAGTATATTGAAATGTTAAAACAGGGCGGTTCTAAAAAATCGTTGGAACTTTTGAAAATGGTAGGGATAGATTTGGAGGAGAGTAAACCGTATGAAGATGCCATTTTGTTTTATCAAACCCAAATAGAAGAATTGAAGAAAATCGTTTAATCTGTGTTGCAAATTATTTCGTTTTGTAGTATAATATAAAAATCAAGTGAAGTTGGAGAAAAGTATGTCTGAAAATATTGTAGTTGGAATTGAAGGATTGGTTGGAAGTGGGAAAACAAGCATTTGTCGAGAATTGATAAAAAAAATACCAAATTCAGTTTTGCTCAATGCTGGTGATTTGTATCGTGCGATTGTTTTTTTGATGATGAAAAATGGGGCAGCAGTGGCGAGTATGAGGGAAAGTGGCAAAAATTTGAATATTAGAGAAATGATAGATGTACTTGAAATAGAAGTAAAAGTAGAAAATCAGGAAACCGTGGTTTATTCTAAAAATGTGAAATTGGAAGAACGAGATTTGCAATCAAAAGAAACGTCTCTTGCTGTGTCAGAAGTAAGTAATACAGCAGAAAACGCGAAAGCGTTTGTGTTTGTGAGAGACTTGATTGAAGATTTGAAAAAGCAATATCATGTTATTTTTTCGGGTAGAGCAACCATGAAAATTTATCCTGCGTGTGATTATCACTTTTTTATTGTGGCTGATTTAGAAGAAAGAGTAAAACGAAAATGCAGACAGTATGAAGGCAAAGAATCTGAGCAAGAAATGAGAGAAAATATTATCAGAAGAGATGAATTGCAGAAAAAAAGTGGATTTTATGAATACTTTCCGAAGACGATAGAAGTGGATGTGACAGATTGCAAAACAGTTCAAGAATCTACGGATAAAGTTCTGCAATATATAAAAGTGGTTTGAAATTAAGGAGGCTTGAGGAAATTTGGATTATGAAAATGAAAAATTAATTGAATTTAACCAATATTTAGCAGGAAGGAAAGTTGCGATTATTGGTTTGGGTGTTAGCAATTTGCCGCTGATTGATTATTTATACAACTTAAAAGCCAAAGTAACTGTTTTTGACAAAACAGAGGTTAATGACTTAGACCAAAAAGTTGTGAGAAAAATCACGAATTATGGAATGGGTATGTCTTTTGGGGAAAAATATTTGGAGAAATTAGTTGGTTTTGATTTGATTTTTCGTTCGCCAAGTTGTTTGCCCACCAATCCATTTTTGGTGGCTGAAGCAGAAAAGGGAGCGATTATTACAACAGAAGTAGAAATGGTAATTGAGTTGAGCCCATGCAAAGTGATTGGCGTGACCGGAAGTGATGGAAAAACTACCACAACAACACTGATTTCTGAAATTTTAAAAGCGAAGGAATACAATGTTTTTTTAGGTGGCAATATTGGAACTCCATTGTTTACGAAAATTGGAGAAATGACGCCAGAGGATATTGTGGTTTTGGAACTGAGCAGTTTTCAGTTGATGGATATGAAAATTAGCCCGAATGTTGCTGTGATTACGAATATTACGCCAAATCATTTGGATAAGCACGAAAACATGGAGGAGTATATAGATGCTAAAAAGCGAATTTTTGAATATCAAACAGACGAAGATTTGCTGATTTTGAGTTATGATAATGAGATTACGCGAGGCTTTCAAAAAGAGGCACATGGAAAAGTGATGCTTTTTAGTAGTAAAAGTAAATTGGCTGATGGTTATATGGTTGATGATGGAAAAATCAAATATTGTGAAAATGGCTTGCGAAGCCACATTTTGGATACGAAAGAAATGAAACTTCGCGGGGTTCATAATTTTGAAAATGCGGCGGCAGCGATTATGGCAACCAAAGATTTGGTGGATAGACAAACTGCTTGTGATACGATTTTGCAATTTAAGGGAGTGGAGCATCGACTAGAATTGGTGGTTGAGACAAAAGATAGAGTGAAGTGGTATAATGATTCGGTTAGCTCAAGTCCAACGAGAACAATTGCTGGTTTGAATGCATTTAATTTGAGAAATATTATTTTGATTGCTGGTGGCTATGACAAAAATTTGGACTATGCACCTCTTGCTAAGCCAATAGTGGAGAATTGCAAAGAATTGATTTTGGTGGGGCAGACGAGTGGCAAAATTGAAAAAGCAGTAAAACAGGAATTGAAAAATCAAAATAAAAAAATGAAGATACACACATGTGCAGACTTAAGAGAAACGGTTAAATTGGCGAAAAGTATTGCGGCACAAGGAGATGTTGTGCTATTTTCTCCAGCGAGTGCAAGTTTTGACATGTTCAAAAATTTTGCAGAACGCGGAAAGATATTTAAAAAGTATGTGAAAGAGATTGTGTAAAGATATTGACTTTTTGCAGAAAAGAAGGTATAATTAAGAAAAAAGGATTCTGAAGTAAAGGAGAAAAGTTATGTTAGCTAAAGTTTGGAAAAAAGCTTTATTAGCAGTTTGCATCATTGCTTGTCTTTACAATGTTATGCATAAATTAATTAGCAGAACTTCGTTAGAAGTGCAACTTAAAAGTGTAGAGAGTAAAACAAGTGTGATGGATAGTGGTTATGAAGAAAACTCCTTAGAAACAGACGAAGAAAAGGTAGGGAAAGAGATAGATTTTGAAGAGGATGAGGAGAGACGAAAAGAAGAGGAAGACACAATTGTTGTAATTCAATAAAAAATACTTGCATTCTTTAAAAATTTGTGGTATGATTAAAAATATTGTGAAAAATAAAAGAGAGGTGAATAAAATGAAAACTGAAATCCAACCAAATTATACAGCAGCAAAAATTATATGTGCTTGCCGGAAATGTAATAGAAACAAATTCAACAAAAGCAGAAATGAAAGTTGATGTTTGTTCAAAATGTCATCCATATTGGACAGGAAACTTAAAACAAAATACAACTGGTGGTAGAGTGGATAAATTCAAACAAAAATACGGAATATAGGCGCGTGAGAAATTTATGATAAAAATTTTGAAGTAATAGTAAAAAACTATTGCTTTTTTTTTATTTTAGTATATAATAAAAGAAGAGAATTACAAATGAAGGAGTAGGAAAAATTAGATGAGAAAAGATAATAGAAATGTGTTGTTGATCGAAAAATTGACAGAGTTAAATGAATTGGAAATTGCAAAAGTTAAAGTTTTAACTGCAATTTTTATGAAAACTTTGCAAGAATTGAAGGATAAAAAAGTGCAATCTATGGTATCTAATTTTGAAGAACAAGCCAAAGCGTATGGGCAAGATTTAGCGGATTATGAAGAAATTTATGATGAAACAATCAGTCAATATCAGGCACATATGACACAAATTGTGGATAGATATAAGGAGAGATTTATTAATATTCAATTAGAGCTTCAAGAGGCAGAGTGTAACCAAAAAATTGCGATTGCCAATTTTAAGAAAAGTGTTGATATAAAATCAGAAGCTGAGGAGGCTTCAAAGGAGAAGTTAGCACAGGATTATTTGAGAAAAATGTTTGCTTGTATGCAAAAAAAAGAGAATTTTGATTTGATTATTGATGCGTGTGAAAAAGAATTAGAGAACTGTATTGAGGAAGCCGAGGACAAATTAAATAATGTATTTTTAGATAAATCGGGGCAGCTTGTGGTAAGAGAGGAGAGCTTTTTGACGAAATGGATGAATAAAATAAAAAATATATTTACTGGAAAAACCAAATTTAATGCGTATTGTATCGAGCCAACGAACATAGAATTAGAAATGATGGAGAGAAAGTTGCCAGACCATATTAAGCAAATTCGTCAAAAGACCATTCGTTTTGTGGCAAAAATAAAACAAGCAAAAGATGAGACTAATTTAATATTTGAGAAAATGAAATAATTAGGAGAGGAGAAAGTAAGTTATGAGTAGCTTGGGAAGCGTGGAGTTTAATGGAAGATATATTAATTTAGATGCGTTGTCTTTGGAGAAGACGAAGAAACTTTTTTCAAAAATAAATGATAATGAGGAGATGTTGAAACAGGAAATTAATACAATACTGAAAAGATTAATGTAAAGGAGAGAAACGAAATAGATGGAAGAGAGAAAAACAAAAGCAGAGGAGTATTGCAAAAGAGTTGATCAAATTATTCGAGAAATGGATGAAGATAAACCACTTGAAGAAATTCAGATAATGATTGAGGAATTGAACGATTGCAAAAAGAACTTAGACGAACTTAAAAAAAAATATGAGGAAGAAGCAAAAAGCTTATTTGAGAAAAATGGTGGTGGAACCGATAGTTTTGAAGCATTAGCAACAGAAAATATGTTGAAAAAGATAAAATGGGTTTTAGAGGAAATTTCAACTTTTGTTGGAGTAGCTCAAGCAGTTATTGCTGAAAAAAGCAAGGAAAAAACAGAAATAGTTAAGGAGACTGTTTCAAAAAATTTACCTGAAGAAGATGAAACGCCAGATATAGATGTTATAAAAGTTGTACCAATTGAGCCTATAAATGAGGAAGAAATTCAACCTAAAACTTCACTAGATGATTTACCACAATTTTTTGATAAAGATGAAGAGGTAGAGGCTGAGACTGAGCCAGTCAAGGGTGGTCCATTTAAGTTAGGTGAAGAAATTTTAGAAGTTGAAGATGACTTAATTTTTCCAAAAGGGGAAGAAGAGCCAGAGTTAGAACCAGAAGAGGAAGAAGAATTAGAAGAAGTAGATTGGAAGGAAGAATTGCCAGAAACTCAGGTCATTACAATTGATATGAAACAGCCAGTGGAACCAGATTATATTAGAATTGCTGAAAAGACGGTCAAAGAAAGAAGAGGAATGGCGGATCCGGTAAAAGTTGCAGAAGATGGAAGCCGAGATAGCCGAGATGTTTTGGTAAAAATAAAGACAGTACTGATGCCTGCAAAAGCAGGAAAAAGTCAAGAAAAGTCACATGTTTATGAAAGAGAAAAAGGGGATGAATAAAATAGTTCATCCCGATTTCTTATTTTTTTACATTACTTTCACGCACAATATAAATTGGTCTTTTTTTCACTTCTAAATAAGTTTTTGATAAGTATTGTCCAATGATACCAAGCGAAAAAAGTTGAATTCCACTTACCATAAAAATGATGCACACCAGTGAAGGCCAACCACTTGTTGGGTCGCCAAGAACTAGAGTTTTGATGATAATAATTACAATAAAAATGAAGGAAACAAGGCAAAATAAAAGTCCAATCAGTGATGATAAAATAAGCGGTGTAGTGGAAAATGCAGTAATGCCTTCTAAGGCGTACGAAACCAATTTCCAAAAAGACCATTTCGTTTCTCCAGCAACTCTTTGTACATTTTCATATTCAATCCATTTTACTTGGAAGCCAACAAAACTGAAAAGCCCTTTGGAATAGCGATTATATTCTTGCAGTGATAAAATGCTATCTACAACATTTCTTTTCATGAAGACATAATCACGTGCTCCGTCAACCATTTCAATTTTGGACATTTTGTTAATGATTTTATAAAACATTCTAGCAAAAAAACTGCGAATAACTGGCTCGCCTTTGCGATTACTTCTGCGTGTTCCGACTGCATCAAAATTTTCTTTTGTGACAGATTGGTACATTTCTTTTAAAAGATGAGGGGGGTCTTGCAAATCAGCGTCCATAATGGTAACAAAATCGCCAGTGGAATTTTCTAGCCCTGCGAAAATAGCAGCTTCTTTGCCAAAATTTCTTGAAAAAGATAAATATTTGATACGACTATCTTTTTGCGCCAATTTTTTGATTTCCTCAAGCGTATTGTCACAAGAGCCATCATTAATAAAAATAAATTCAAATATTACATTTTCAAAAGTAGTTATATTTTTGATTAATTCATCATAAAATAATAGTAAAGTTTTCTCCTCATTGTAACAAGGTACAATAATTGAAATTTTGTTCATGAATTTTTCTCCTTATATTAGTAAAGTTCTCATAAATTATACCATAAATGAAAAAAAATTACAATATATTGATTAAAATTTGAAAAAGAGGTTGAAATTCTTGTAAAAATGTAATATAATTGTAATGTAATTGTAACGAAAATGAAATGTTTTGCAAATTTCAGGATAAATAGATAAGTTTTAGAAGGGAAGAATGTTGATGTTTGGACAAGATATTGGAATTGATTTAGGAACAGCGACTGTCATTGTATATGTAAAAGGAAAAGGGATTGTTTTGCGCGAGCCCTCTGTTGTTGCGGTTGATAATTTATCAGGTGAAGTGTTAGCTGTTGGTCATGAAGCAAGACGAATGCTTGGAAGAACACCCGGAAACATAATAGCGACAAGACCATTAAGAGATGGTGTAATTTCAAATTATACAAATACAGAAAAAATGCTAAAATACTTTATTAATAAAATAAGAGGTAGATTTATTTTTTCGCCAAGAATTATGATATGCATACCTTCACAAGTAACGGAAGTAGAAAAGAAAGCAGTGATTGATGCTGCTTCAAATGCGGGTGCTAGACGTGTTTATTTGATTGAAGAGCCAATTGCAGCAGCGATTGGCGCCGGACTTGATATTTCAAAACCTTCTGGAAACATGATTGTTGATATTGGTGGTGGAACCACTGATATTGCTGTAATTTCTTTGGGTGGAGCAGTGGTTAGCACTTCCATTAAAGTTGCAGGAGATAGATTTGATGAGGCGATTGTTCGCTATATTAAGAAAAAGCATAATGTGATGATAGGTGAAAGAACAGCAGAAGAATTAAAACTAAATATTGGTTGTGTGTATCCTAAATTTCAAGATATGGAGATGGATGTTCGTGGTAGAGATTTGATTACAGGGCTTCCTAAAACAATCACAGTATATTCAAGTGAAATGCTGGAGGCGTTAGAAGAGCCTTCTATGCTGATTGTTGACGCGGTTCATAATGTTTTAGAAAAAACGCCACCAGAGCTTGCTTCAGATATTAGTGATAAGGGAATTTACATGACAGGTGGTGGTTGTTTAATTGATGGTTTAGATAAATTAATTCAAGAAAAAACAGGAATTAATGTCATGATTGCAGAAGATTCTATTTCTTGTGTTGCGATTGGAACAGGAAAAGCGTTAGATAATTTGGACAATTTGGACCGTAATCGAAGATAAAAATACGTAGGAGGAATGAATAAAGTGAGAAAAATAGTAAGTTTAGTAATGATTATGGCAATTTTATTGTTTGGGCTAACTGGTTGTAGAAATGAAGATGCAGAAAATAATGTAGCAAACAAGGTAAAAAGCAGCAAAAGTACTAACCAAACGAATACACAAAAAGGAGGAGAAAAAATGAATATAGACTATCAAGCAGCGGCTGAAAAGCAAATGGCGATGCCACAAGCAGGAGATACCATTGCGATTTTTCATATCAAAAATTATGGAGATGTGAAAGTAAAGTTTTTTTCGGATGTGGCGCCAAAAGCAGTTGAAAATTTTGTGACACATGCCAAAAATGGTTATTATAATGGGGTGACTTTTCACCGCGTTATCAACGAATTTATGATTCAAGGTGGAGACCCACAAGGAAATGGAACTGGTGGAGAAAGCATCTGGGGAAAAGATTTTGCGGAGGAATTGTCAGAAGAATTGGTGCCTTATAGGGGAAGTTTGTGTATGGCAAGTAGAGGGCTACAAAATAGCCCAAGTTTGGGAAGCCAATTTTTCATTACGCAAGCACATTATGATGAGCAAACAGCAAGTTATATGAAAAGTTATAATTATTCAACAGATTTATTAGAGCAATATAAAAATTATGGTGGCTATTTGAGTTTGTATCAGCAATATACGGTTTTTGGTCAAGTGTATGAAGGGATGGAAGTAGTTGACAAAATTGCGGCTGTGGAAACCAATGAGCAAAATGACAAACCATTAGAGGATGTTGTGATTGAAAGTATTGAAGTTAGCGTTTTTGAATAAGTAAATAGGAAAAGAGGGGCTGTAAAATAGATTTTTTACAGCTCTTATTTTGTATAAAAATCTTAAAAAAGTAAATGATAAAAATGGTTAAAATTTCCTAGAAAATGAGAAAAATGTATTGAAATTATTTTTTCTTAAAGGTATAATTTTAAAAGGAGACTTTGGGAAAGGGCTGGTAAAAGTTGGAAGAAATATTAAATAAGCTGATTGCTGCTGATTTGGAGTGCCAGAGAGCTTTGAACCAATTGAAAGAAAAACAAGAAAATATAGAATATTTTGTCAATGATGCATTGGAAAATAGAAAGGATGAAATTAAGGCAAAATATAAATTTAAAATTGATATGAGAAAAAATGAGTATGACATCAAGTTAGCAGAAAATTTGCAAAGAATAGAGCAGCAAAAACAGGACCAAATAGAAGAAATGAAAGCAAATTATGAAACGGAAAAACAAAATGTAATTGATAAAATTGTAAAATCGATTATGGAGGAAAGATAAATGTCTGTTTCTTCGATTATGTATCCTAACTTGATGGCAAAGCTACAAGGCATGTATGCCAAAAAAATCAAAAAAGATGCTTTAGAAGAATTGATAAAACAAAATTCAACAAAGCAAGTTGTAGCTCTTTTGAAATCTATGAATGAAGAATTTAAGGGACTGGAAGATAATCCAAAAAGAATTAAAATTAAGATTTTTTTAGACCATATTTTTTTGACAGATGTTCAAAAAATTAGTCGTTTACTAAATAAAAATGATAAAAAGATATTGCGCGAATTTTTAGGGATTTATGAAATAAAATGTATGAAAAGTGTGTTACGCAGGGTGCTATCTGGCAACGTGGAAGAACCAACTAATGATATTGCTAATTGGATAGATGTTGTTTTTAAGGATTTGCGTGGTTTAGAAACTGTAAAAAATAAGAAAGATTTTATGGGGTTTGTCAAAAGGACAAAATACCGCGATTTTTTTGAAAAGGCTTTTGAGCAAGATGAGGATATCAATATTTTTGAAATCGAAAATGAATTGGATAAATCGTATTTTGAACATATTATGAAAGTGGCGAAGGGGTATAATGCAAGTCTGGAAGACATGATTGGCAAGAAAATAGATTTGAATAACATCATTTGGATTTATCGTGAGAAAAAGAATTATCATTTTGAAGAGACAAAAGTGCGAAAAACATTAATTCCAATTTGCTATAAAATAAAAAAACAAGAGTTAGATGCTTTAATGAAAACAAATAACGAAAATGAAATGATTGAGATTTTGAAAAAAACGTATTATGCGAAACAGATTGGTTTTAGTGAGTTAGAGAATTTGGAGGCGAAAGCTGACCAGTTTTTGTACAAACTTTATCAAAAATATTTTCGTGGCAAAATGTTTGACATTGGTGTTGTTTATGCTTATCTAAATATGCTTGATTTGGAAAATAACGATATTATGAATGTGGTGGAAGGAATTCGCTATCATTTGGGAAAAGAGGAAATTCGTCAGAAGTTAGTGTAGGCTACAAAAGAAGGAGATGAAGAAAAGTGGCAATCGAGAAAATGAAGTTACTCAGCATTACTGGTCCGGAAAAAGAGCTCGACCGATTTATTGCGAGAAATTTATTGGATACGAATATACAAGTGGAAGATGCCAAAAAAATTTATAACAAAGCTTGGAAATTTGAGTATTATGATTATGATTATACCATTCAGGATTACTTGAAAAAATGTAAAGAGTTGATTGAAAATTTGAATATTTTGTATCGAGAAGAATACAGCAACATGTTTATTGAGAAAACGGTTTCTCAAATTGGAGAAAAATTGGAACAAGTGCAAATGCGTTATGAGGAAATTATGCAGGAAATGGAAAAATGTCAAAAAGACAAAGAGATAGATTTTTTGAAATTACAATCCATTGAAAAGTTAAGTAATTTGAATGTGGAAATAGAGAAATTGTATCATTTAAAATATATTAAATTTCGATATCGGAAACATTGCTAATGAAGATTTAGAAGAAATTAGACAAGAGCTGGAAAATATGCAAGTCATTGTGTTTGAGATTGAAAAACAACAAGATGTTAGTTGGATTGTGTATTTGACGACAGAAGAATTTGTGCAAAATGTAGATGTGTTTTTTAATATGCAAAATTTTGAGCGTGTGTGGCTAGACGAAAATTTGTCTGGAAAACCAAAGGAATATATGGAGCATTTGTACAAGAATATTAGTGATAAAAGCCAAGAGATTTTGGAGTTGCAAAATGATATGGAAAATTTAAGTGAAAATGGGAGACACATTTTACTCTCTTGTTTTCGCCAGCTTCAAACCTATCACAAAATCAATCAAATCAAAAAATACATTATGCACGATTCCAAAAATACATTTTACTTGGTGGCTTGGGTACCAGAAGCAGAGTTAGAGACAATTGTGAACAAGCTAGATATTTGCCCCAATATTGATTATAGAATGGAAGAAAAATTGTCCAGCAAAAGTCCGACCAAACTCAAAAATAATCGTTTAATTCGACCATTTGAAGCGATAGTCAAAATGTATGGCGTGCCAAACACGAATGAGTTGGACCCAACTTGGTTTGTTGCTATGACTGCATTTTTGATGTTTGGCTTTATGTTTGGAGATGTGGGACATGGTCTTGTATTTTTGATTTGTGGTTTTCTTTTGCGAAAAAAAAGTCGAGATTTTGGTTCTATTTTAATGGCGCGGTGGATTAGCGTCTACGATTTTTGGCTTTTTGTATGGTAGCGTTTTTGGAAAAGAGGATATCATCCAAGCAACGCTCATTAGCCCTATGAGCAACATCAATACGATGTTGATTTATGGGATTGTAGTTGGCTGTTTGTTTATTTTGCTGGCCATGATTTTAAATATTGTTAATGGCATCAAAAATAAAGACTTTAAGCGCGTGTGGCTAGATAGCAATGGTGTGGCAGGATTTGTGCTGTATAGTTTTACCTTATTTTTGATAGCGTGGTATTTTTGGAAAGGAGAAATGCTGATTTCGACAAGTGTGATTATAGCTATTGTGGGCGTATTGCTAATTTTGATTTTGTTTAATAGTCAGCTGACGAAAATTGTCACCAGAAAAAAGGAAGAGGCAAAAGTTCAAATGATTGAGAAAATTTTTGAACTTTTGGAAATGATTTTGTCCTTTGCGAGTAATACGATTTCATTTTTGAGACTAGCGGCGTTTGCAATTAATCATGTGGGCTTGTGTATGGCGATTTATTTGTTAGCAGACATGACAAGTGGTGCTGGAAATCTTGCAATTGCGATTTTAGGAAATGTGATTGTGCTTGTTTTAGAAGGATTAATTGTTGGAATACAAATTTTGAGGTTAGAGTATTATGAGCTGTTTAGTCGATTTTATCATGGTGACGGCGTGGAATATCAATCCATAAAAACTCAAACAAGTGAATAAGGAGGAAAGAAAAATGTTGAAAAAAATAATAGGTGTATTTGTGATTGTTATGTTAGTAGTTGTTGTTTTGTGGGGCACAAGAATTTATGCGACGACGAGTGCTGATGCAAACGATGTAAAAGAGGAGCAAGTAGCACAAACGAATAATGGTGTGCGGTTTGATTGCGGCGGCGCTAGCGATTGGTCTTTCTGCCATTGGTTCCGGTATTGCGGTTGCGGTGGTGGCTTCTAGCGCAGTAGGAGCGATTAGTGAAAATCCAAGCTTGCTGGGAAAAACGGTAATTTTTGCAGGTTTGGCAGAAGGTATTGCTATTTATGGTTTGATTATCGCTATCATGATTTTGAGTAAAATATGAATCTAGAAATAAATGATATTTATTAATTTTGAAGTGGCTTGTGGGGACCGTTCATAAGTTAGCCGTTAGCGAAGAATGAGCGTTATGGATAACTTAGTTAATATTTTTTAAAAAAATATTAACTACTTATAAAAAGCTACTTCTGCTTTATAATTTCTAGAATGGGGAGAACGGAAAAAATTCATAAATATCATTTATAAAAAGAGAATAGAAAGGACAAAAAATGAAAATGTATTGCATTAGTCATGACATAGAAACTGCGGTTGGCTTAAGATTAACAGGCATAGAAACAAAGGTGCTAGAAGAAAAAGTAGAAGTGGATAGTGAGATTACTAAAATTCTAAAAGACGAAAAAATTGGAATTTTGATTGTGACCAAACCGATTTATGAAATGTCAAAATCGATGTTGGAAAACATTCGCCAAAACAAAAAAATGCCACTGGTGGTGTGCTTATAGAAGGGAAAAATATGAATATTGTAGAAAAAGAAAAAGTTTTTGAGGACAGTCTTCAAAAATTGCTTCAAAGGGAAATGACGGAACTTGAAAAAAAGATTAATTTAGAAATTGAAAGTCAAATTAAAGACGAATTAGAAGAATATCAAACCAAAGAGGAATTGGTTTATCACAAAAAGATGGAGAAATTGGAAAAGGAATATCATAAACAAATCAATCAATTGGAGATGGAAAACAAGAAGGAAATTTTAGAGGAAAAGAAAAATATTCATAAAAATTTGAAGAAAGAAATCGAGAAAGTTTTTGTTGACTTTGTGCAAAATTCTGAATATGAAGCATTTTTGATGACAAGAATTGAGCAGGTGCTTTCCAAAATTCCAGATAGCGATGGAGCTATTTTGGGGATTACCAAGCAAGATTATGAAAAATATCAGCATCAAATTCAAGAAAGATTTCAGGTTCAGGTAAACGTAATTGAAAATCAATATATAGGTGGTTGCGTATTAGAAGATAAACAGGCAGGCATGTATATTGATAATACCATACAAAATAGTATTCATGAAAGATTAGAGCAAACTTAAAGTGAGGTGAAAAAGTTGCAAAAGAAAAAAATTGTGCAAGTCAATAATTCTGTCATTTTAGCAAAAGGCGAAGGCGATTTTGCTATGCATGATGTGGTTCGTGTTGGAAATTTGAAGTTGCTTGGCGAAGTCATTAAAATCCAAAAGGATACCGCAACGATTCAAGTTTACGAAAATACAACTGGCTTAAAAATTGGGGAAGAAGTACTTGGCGAAGAAACGCCACTTTCGCTTGTTTTAGGACCGGGAATGATTGGCAATATTTTTGATGGAATTGAAAGACCCTTACAAATGCTAAAAAAAGTTTCTGGTGATTTTATAGAAAGAGGAATTGACCAGATTGGGATTGACCTAAGCAAAATTTGGCATTTTGTACCAAGTGTGCAAGTTGGCGACAAAGTGAGTTTGAATACAATTGTGGGCGAAGTCCAAGAAACGCAAATTATCACCAATAAAATTATGTGCAGTTTTGATATTGAAGGAGAAATTATTGAAATTAAACCAGAACGGAGATTATAAAGCTGAGGAAGTTGTGGCGAAAGCACAAACCTTGGATGGCGAAATTTTTGAAATTACCATGGTTCAAAAATGGCCAGTTAGAATGGGCAGACCATATCGCGAAAGGCTGCTTGCCAAAGAATTATTATTAACAGGGCAAAGAGTAATTGATACATTTTTTCCGATTGCAAAAGGAGGAACAGCGATGCTTCCAGGAGGATTTGGAACAGGTAAAACAATGCTCCAACACCAATTGGCAAAATGGGCAAATAGTGATATTATTGTCTATATTGGCTGTGGAGAAAGAGGAAATGAAATGACAGAAGTGTTGGAAGATTTTCCTAAAATCATGGATCCCAAAACAAAAAAATCATTAATGGAAAGAACAATTTTGATTGCCAATACTTCAAATATGCCAGTTGCGGCAAGAGAAGCGTCAATTTATACAGGAATTACGATTGCAGAATATTATCGAGATATGGGCTATCATGTTGCGATTATGGCGGATTCAACGTCTAGATGGGCGGAAGCACTTCGTGAAATTTCAGGTAGACTAGAAGAAATGCCAGCAGAGGAAGGATTTCCGTCTTATTTGCCGTCAAGGCTTTCTGAGTTTTATGGAAGAGCAGGTGTTGTGAAAAGCTGGAATGGAAAGATTGGTTCTGTATCGATTATTGGCGCTGTTTCGCCACAAGGTTCTGACTTTTCAGAACCTGTTACACAAAACACCAAACGATTTGTGCATACCTTTTGGGGATTGTCGCGAAATTTAGCGTATAGTAGACATTATCCAGCTGTTGACTGGAACATTAGTTATAGTGAATATGTTGGCGAATTGCAAAATTGGTATGAAGAAAATGTCGATATTGACTTTTTGGATTTAAGGCAGGCGATGTTGAAAATTTTGGAAGAGGAAAATAATTTGCTGGAAATTGCTAGAGTAATTGGACAAGATGTTTTGTCAGATAGCAAAAAGTTGATTTTGCAGGTTTCTAAAAGTTTTCGAGTTGGCTTTTTACAACAAAGTGCGATGCACGAAATTGATACATTTGTTCCAGTGAAAAAACAATATGAAATGTTAAAGACAATTTTAATGATTTATGAGCGAGCCTTGAAATTAATTGAAAAGGGAATTCCGATTTCGGAAATTATGAATACAGGAATTTTAGCAGAATATGAGAGCCTCAAGTTTCAAATTAAAAATGACGAACTTGAAAAATTTGAAGAGTATCATGTGTCTGTTAAAAATCGTTTGAAAAAACTGGAGGAAGCATACAAACAACATATCTAGGAGGAAGAATGAAAATCAAGTATATTGGGCTAGAGGCTATCAATCGGTCCGTTGGTCTATATCAAAACGCCAGAGGGTTGTTCTTTTGAAGAGCAAGTGATTTTGACCTTGAAAAATGGCGAAAAAAGGATTGGAAATATTATTCATTTGGATGAAAAAATTACGACAATTCAGGTATATGAAGGAACGAATGGGATTAATATTTCAGATGTCAAAACAGAATTTGTAGGAAAGCCATTAAGATTGAAATTGGCACCAACGATGCTGCGGAAGAGTTTTCAATGGTGTTGGGCAGGCGATTGACGGGCTAGAGGAAATTGAATATCGCGAAGAACGTGACATTAATGCAAAACCAATCAATCCAGTTTCGAGAAGCTATCCTAGAAATTATATTGAAACTGGAATTTCCACGATTGATGGTTTGCTAACATTAATTCGAGGGCAAAAATTGCCGATTTTTTCAGGAAGTGGAATTAATCATAATGAGTTGACGGAAAGAATTATTAGGCAAGCCAATATTCAAGACGAAGGAAATTTTGCGATTGTTTTTGGGTTGATGGGGGCTGAATATGAAACAGCACAGTTTTTCCGCAAAAATTTTGAAGAAAATCATGTTTTATCAAAAGTTGTGATGTTTCAAAATTTGTCAAATGACTCTTCGATTGAGCGTTTGCTAACACCCAAAATTGCGCTCACATGTGCTGAATATTTGGCATTTGATTTAGGAATGCAAGTGTTAGTGATTTTGACAGATATGACTTCGTATGCAGAATCACTTCGAGAAATTGCGACACTAAAAGAGGAAGTACCAAGTCGAAAAGGCTATCCAGGTTATTTGTATAGCGATTTTGCTTCGATTTATGAAAGGGCAGGCATGATTGAAGGCAAAAGTGGCTCTATCACGCAAATTCCGATTTTGACCATGCCAAATGATGATATTGCACATCCAATTCCAGATACAACAGGCTATATTACAGAAGGGCAAATTGTGCTGAGTAGGGAGTTGTATCAAAGAGGAATTACGCCACCGATTAATATTTTGGATTCGCTTTCGCGCTTAATGAAAGACGGAATTGGAAAAGGCTATACCAGAGAAAATCATGTCAAAATTGCGGACCAGATTTTTGCGGCTTATTCCAAAGTGCAAGAAGCAAGGGCGCTTGCGAAAGTTTTGGGCGAGGCAGATTTAAGTGACGAAGACAAAAAATATTTGGAATTTGGTTTGCAATTTGAAGAGAAATTTGTTAGTCAAAGTTTGTATGACAGAAGAACCATGGAGCAGACGCTTGATTTGGCAGAAGACTTATTAAAAATTCTGCAATAGGAGGAAAAAATGGATACGACCAAATTACCAACGAAAAATAATCTCATGAAAATCAAAACCACGATTAAACAATCGAAAGAAGGGCAAATGCTATTAGAACAAAAACGCATGATTTTAAGTCGTGAATTAGAAAAATATAGAGCTGAAGAACAAGTGCTAAAGCAAAAAGGAGAAGGGTTATTGAGTGAGGCGTTGCATTATTTGAAAATGGCAAATGTCGAAATTGGGTTGGATGATATGTTGGATATTTCAGAGGTCATCGAAATTGACCAGTCGATTGATATCAAATATAAGACGATTATGGGGGTTGAAATTCCATCGATTGTGCCAGAGGAGACGCCGATTAATTTGCATTATGGTTTGTATAATACAACGAATTCGGTAGATATGGCAATTTTAAAATTTGCAGAAGTGAAAAAATATATTTTAGAATTGGCTCAAATGCAAAATACGATGATTAGGTTGAAAAAAAGTATGGAAAAAGTGCAAAGAAGAGCCAATGCGCTGAAAGAAATTATTATTCCAAAGGATGAAAAAAAAGCAAAGGAAATTCAAGACATATTGGACGAAACGGAAAAAGAGGAGTTTATTCGATTAAAAAAATTAAAAAAGAAAAGGTAGAATACAAATGTTAAAAAATAAAAAAATTTATGTCATTCCTATATTTGGTTTTTTAGCAATGATTGTCATAACAGCCATTTTGCTAAAAATTCCAATTTGCAACAATACAAAAATCAGTATGATGGATGCTTTTTTTGAAGCTGCTTCCATGATTACTGCAACTGGAAGTACGGTAGTTGATTTTTCAAAGCAATTTACTTTTTTAGGGCAATTGGTTTGTTTGCTAGCTATGCAAGTTGGTGCGATTGGATTTATGCTTTTTTTCTCTTTGCTTTTTTTAGTAAGCAAAGAAAAAATGAAATTGTCAGATAGCATGTTTTTGAGTAATGAAGTGAGCACCAGCAATTTTTCTTCGGTCAAGAAGAAAGCCAAACGAATTATTCGTTATACTTTTACGATTGAATTTTTTGGTGCGTGGCTATTGGCATTTCGTTTTGTGCCAATTTATGGGATGGCAAAAGGTTTGTGGATGAGCGTGTTTCATTCTGTTTCTGCCTTTTGCAATGTTGGTGCAGATATTATTGGAGCTAGCAGTTTTTCCGGTTTTAGAGGCGATGTTTATCTCAATATAGTTTTGATTATTTTGATGTTTTTGGGGTCGCTCGGCTATTTTGTTTTGGAGGATTTGACAACTTGGTTTTGCACAGGTAAAAGAAATAAAGGGCATACGCAATCTAGAATTATTGTCGATATGTCAGTTAGCTTAGTAGTTATTGGAGTTCTTTTGATTAAAATGTTTGATCCACAACTGACGATTTTGGAAGCATTGTTTGAAGTGGTAACGGCAAGAAATACAGGATTTTTCACAGTTGATATCAACAGTTTGCATGAAATCAATAAATTGCTGGTTAGTATGATTATGTTTATTGGTGGCGGTCCGGGTTCTAATGCTGGCGGAATTCGTGTTGTGGTACTTGCGATTTTGCTACTTACAACAGTTGCCAATATACGCGACAGAGAGCAAGTGGTGGCATATTATCGCAATATTAATGATAAGCTCATCAAAAAGGCAGTTGCTATTTTGATGATAGATGCTTTGATTGTATTTTTGGGCGTGATTGGCATTGCTTTAACAGAGCAGCAGAATGTGTTAGATATCGTTTTTTATGTCATATCGACTTTTTCCAACACGGGACTTTCGACTTTTGATTTGACAACTTTGACTGATATGGGAAAAATCGTATCCATGCTCATCATGTACATTGGAAGAATTGCGCCAATTACATTTGTGTCGCTTTTCACACCAATAGACCACAAAAAATCAGGCATCAAATATCCAGATATTGATTTGATGTTGTAAATTGAGGAGCAAAAATGAAGAAATTAAAAAGTGAAAATCAGATTTTATGCATGTTAGCGTTTTTAAGTTTATCTATGGGGCTTTGGGAAAACTTTAGGCAATTATGGCTAGAAGACAATGGATTTTCTGCATTGCAGATTAGTCAAATAACGAGCCTTGGAACATTAGTAAGCGTTTTAGGAATTTTATTTGTGTCTCAAAAAGTCACATTAAATAAATTGAAAGGATTTATGTCATTTACAATTGTTGTAAAGTTTTTTAATCTATTGTTATTGTACTTTCTAAATCATAGTCAATGGATGTTTTTGATGAAGACATTGATTGCAGTTGATATTACAACTTCATATTTAATTGTAACAAGTGTGTATCCGCTGATTACAATATTTGTCAAAAATAATACGATTTATAGTAAAAGAAAATTAACAGAATATTTATTTCGTGATGTTGGAATTTTAGTGGGCGGATTTTTTATTGGTAAAACAGTTTTCGGAGTTTTAGTAAATTATAATATATGTTTGTATATTTCTATTTTGTTTTTGGCGTTTGCAATGTTTACTATATTTAACATAAAAGTTTGTGCCAATCAGCCAGACCATGAAACTTCCAAAACACCAATTTTGAAATATGTGGGACAAAATAAAATTTTGAAAATGTATTGTATTTACATTTTTGTAAGTTCGATTGCCATGGCAACTGGACTTGGTTTAAAAATGCTGACCTTAACCAATTATTTTCAGTTTTCAGAAGGAATTGCGACAAACTATTTAGTAATTGTAGGTTTAATTTGTGATTTAATAGGAATTTTGGCACTGAAATATCTAACACCAAAAAACGACTACATAACCATTACCATCAAATTTGGAATTAGATTTTTCTTATATACGTTGGCATTTGTGACAGATAATTTATTTGTTACTATGATTGCAATTACGTGGTCGCTTTTAATTGGGGCTGCCTATGAAAATGTTTGCGATGGCTATTATATTAATAGTGTAGAGAGCGAGCATCAACTTTCTTTTACGAATTTTAGATATATTGTCAAATATATCGGGGAAGCGATTGGCATTTTTTTCTGTGGGCTGATGTATGAAAAGGGCTTGAAATATATGTTTGGCTTATCTGCATTTTTTATGATTTTTCAAATTACGCTTGCTTATCAGCTGATTTATAAGAGAAAACATACACAAAAAAATGTGTTTCAAAAAATTCAGAAATATAACAGAAAAAGCAAAACAGATGTAGTAGGACCTATGTAGTTTAAATAGAAACAGTTAGAAATGCAGAAAGTGCTACAATAATAACTGTAACACTTTCTGTGAGACTCTCTTTTTAATTTACTGTTCACTTTTGGGTAACAGTTCATTTACAGCTCCCTTGTATCATTAATTTTTGCAATTTTCCCAATTCATTCCATAATTACTTTGACTCAAATTGTGTTTGATGATATTTTCATTTTTTTGTTCGAATGCTTTATCTACATTGTTCATATAAAATCTTTTTTGGGCTAATTTTTCTTGAACACCATTTAAAGCCTCGCCAAATCTTTGGAAATGAACGACTTCTCTTTCACGCAAATAACGTAATACATTAACAACATCTGGGTCATCTCTGCATAAATCGATTAATTTTTCATAGGTAGCACGAGCTTTTTGCTCAGCTGCTAAATCTTCTGTTAAATCTGCAACAGGGTCTCCTTTTACAGCAAGCACAGCAGCATTAAATGGGAAACCAGCGGCAGCTTGTGGGTATACGCCTAAACCATGGTCAGTATAATAAGCAGATAAGCCGCCTTTTTCAATTTCCTCAATGGATGCCCCATCTGTTAATTGATGAACCAATGTTCCAACCATTTCTAAATGAGCTAATTCTTCAGTTCCAATATCATTCAAAATAGCTTTTGAATTTTGGTCAGGCATGCCAAAACGTTGTGACAAATATCTTAAAGAAGCTGCCAACTCTCCGTCTGGCCCTCCATACTGACTAATAATCACTTTCGCCATTTCTGGATTTCTATTTTTTATATTGATTGGATATTGTAAATTTCTACTATAATTCCACATTATCTATTAAACCCCCTTTGCCATGGCCATAAATTTTGAGCCCATTCCCAGCTCTCCATAACTGTTTCCACAGTTAGAGGACCATACATTTTTTCAAATTCTTTTGTTACTTCTTTTAATTTTTTGACATAATCATTGTGCAAATCGAGTGCTTTTCTATCATTTGGATGGGTATCCAAATACAAAGTCAAATCATTCACATAAAATTTATATTCCATAATTTTTCTTAACAACTTTTCTCTTGTTTCATTTTGAAGATTTTCCATTATAAATCAAATCCTCCTTTTCTAGTATTCTTTAAAAATTCGATTTCTCGCATAGAATCTCCAGGAGAATAAGGACTAAATAATTCAGGAAAAATAGTACCTTTTTTTAATGCTTCTTCAGGAGAAAAAGTATTTCTTAATGTTTGATTCATGACATAAGCATGCCCAAACATTGCGTTTTTTGGAAAAAATCCTTGTTTATTTTCTATCATGTTTATCCCTCCTAGTAACATATTATGTAAAATGAAATGGAATTGTGAATGCTTTTCGTTTTGTGTCCCATAAAAAGCGGAAAAAGCGGCTAATATAAACACTTTTATGGCTTGGCTACAAGGCACAATTTTTGGTAAAAACGGTTTGGAAACTATTGACAAAAACTCCTTTTTGTAGTATAATAAAATTATCTATATAATTAGCTATTTGCTAATAGATAGGTAAAATATAATAAAAGGAGAGTTAAATTATGAAGTTAAAAAAATTACTTGCTATTTTTTTACTTACAACACTTTTGTTGGCACAAGTTAGTTGGGTTAGCCTAAGTAATATTGTGTATGCAGCAGAAAGTGAAATGGAAGCTAATTTCCATTATGCTCAACTTGGAACAGAAGCTAAGAAAATATACCAAGCAATGTATAAAATGTACATAGATGGTATATTTAAAACAGGGACACAAGGTTATGACCTTGTCCAAAACGGTATTTTTACAGAAGATGAAGTGAAAGAATATGAGAAAGGAAATAACACATTAACTTCAGCGATGAATGCTGCAAGGTATGCTTTTT
Source organism: uncultured Clostridium sp. (assembly GCA_947571115.1). Classification (GTDB taxonomy): domain Bacteria; phylum Bacillota; class Clostridia; order TANB77; family CAG-508; genus Scatovivens. The sequence continues at coordinate 78,959 of CANOWW010000005.1, read as the reverse complement.
ATGCAGATTATCCAGAAATTTTCTATGTAAATTTCCAAAAGCTTAGTATCAGAACAACAAAAGGTGCAAGTGGTGAATACCATGCTTACATTGGTTCTGGAAGATTTGCTAATTACTACACAGATGGTTTTACTAGTACAGAACAAGTAGAACAAGCAATTACAGAGTTTAATAATACGGTTAATGAAATTGCTCAAAAGGCTGAAAATGTGGAAGTAGGAACAAACGGAAACAAAACAGTAGAACAAATTAAATTGGTTCATAATGAGATAATTAGAAATACAGGTTATAGATTAGAAACTGATTGCAAAAAAGGAAATGAAGGATTTATTTCTACACCTTATGGTGCGCTTGTAAAAAAAGAGGCAGTATGTGAAGGATATGCAAGAGCTTTAAAAGTTATTTTAGATAAAGTAGGTATCCATAGTATTCTTGTACAAGGAACTCATCAAAGTGAAGGTTCAGCAGCTGTTCCACATATGTGGAATTATGTTGAAATAGAAAAACAAACAATGGCAAGAAGCACTGAAAAAGTTTGGTATGCAGTTGATTGTACATTAGATGATCCATTTTTGCGTAATACTTTTATTGATACAACAAAACCGGAATATAATCCAGGAGATGATATTACAGAAGGTTTTGAAAATACAAGATATTGCTTAGTTGGAACAGAAACTATGAATAAAGAGCATGTTGCCTTAGAAACAGTTGAAGCAGCAGGAAATTACACATTTCAATATCCAGAATTAAATGCAGAAGATTATGGTATTGATAGTGTAACAAATGTTAACGGATTATTAGTAAAATTCAAACAAGAAGGAACTCAGACAGAAGAATACAAAGCAGGAGATTTTTATATCAGTTATAATAATAAAGGTTATGCAGAGGCAGCTAAAGAGGGTAAATATATTTTAATGAAATATCATGAATATCGACCAGGTGATGATGAATGGATAGAAGGTAAATGGGGATATATGGATCCAGAACCTTATGCAGGAGGATTTAAAGACTATGATGACCATATTTATATCACAGTTCCAAATGGGGAATATGTGGAATTTGCAGTAACAACATTGGCTCCAAGTGAGGGCATAGCTGGTTTAACCTATCAAGGAGATGAATCTGACTTTGTAGCGCAATCAGGAAAATTATACAATCCAAATGGCTATTATAGAGGTAAACCATATATAAAAAAACAAACACCAGCAGCAACAGCTACACTTGCCGTTGGACCAACTTATCATGTAGAGGTTACTTACGATGATGATTTAATATTAGCAGAAGGAGCAACACAAGTAGGCTATAGATTTGATTCAACAGGACCAACAGGAGCAGATGAAGCAAAAATAACAAATTTTGCTTTTGATGGAAAACGTACAGTAACATTTGATTTAAAATTTAGTAAAATGTGGGCAGACGATGGTGCAAACTACCATATTTATTTGACAGGTTTAGTGGGAAAAAATAGTGGAAAAGAACCAATGGAAATAACTTATGGTGCAGTCAATACAATCGCATGTGCTTATAGTATGAATAAAGCACAAAGTTGGAATGTATTTGCGAGACCAACACTTCTTGAGAATGAAGACCTTTCAATGAATGGATGGAAAACAAGTGATGGGGAAGATGTTTCTGACCTATTAAAAAGTAGAATTGCTTTAGTAACCACAAGAACAACAAAAACTGAAAGAGAAGCTATGAATAACTTAATGGAAAATGAGTTAGGGGCTCAAGAATTAGTAACAAGTCAAACTTATAATATTTCATTAAATGTATGTAAAAAATATGTTGTAAAAACTGGTCATAGACTAAGATTATCTTTAGGATTTCCAGAAGGATATGGACCAGAAGACGCAGGCGTTACTTTTAAAGCATATCACTTTAAAAGAGATAATGCTGGAAATGTAACAGGAGTGGAAGAAATTCCATGTGTTGTAACACAATATGGATTGATTGTAACTTGTGATTCATTTAGTCCATTTGCGATTGCAGTTGTTGAGAATGACGGAACAGAACCACAAAATAAAGCAATTGTTGTGTCAAGCACAGAAGGTGGTAATGTTGAAGGCGCAAATCGTGAAGAGGGAAATATTGTTACTCTTACAGAAGGTGCTTCTAAGACGCTTAATGTAAGACCAGATGCTGGTTATGAAATTGAGACAATCACAGTTTGTGGAAAACAAATTGATGTAAGCAATAAAGAGGCAATGGATGTAACTGTGAATTACAATGATGTAAATGAGAATTGCATTGTTGAAGCAACATTTGTAGCAAAAGCAGTTGTACAAGAAGAGGCTGCTAGGGGAGAGACAGTTGCTGTTCCAGTAGCGGTACCTGCAGAAATTACGATGCAAAATACTGCTTCTGTAAAAGTAGGGGAAAACTTAACAATTGCTCCAGCAGTGACAGAAAATGAAGGAATTCAAAATTATCAATGGTATAAAAATGATGCTAAATTAGCAGGAAAAACAGACAAAGTATTAAAAATAGAAAATGCGCAAGAAACAGATAGTGGAAATTATGTATTAGAAGTGACAACAACCGTTGGAACAACAACCGAAAAAGCAACAAGTAAAGTTTGTGCAGTAACAGTAGCAAGTGAAATTCCGCCAACAACTCCAAGTTTTGCTACATCAATTGAGAAAGTTTCAGATCAACCAGTGTATTCAGGAGATGAAATGGAAGTATCTGTCAAAGTTCATGATTTAACAGCAATTGATAAAGGTTTGATTACATTGGGTGGTAAGTTAGAGTATGACAAAAATGTTTTGGAAAAAATTAGCATTGAAAGCCAAAATGGTTGGGATGTTACTATGAATGAAGATAATTTGAAATTTGTAACAGATAACAATCATTATGTAACAGGAAATAGTGATGTTTTCAAAATAAAATTCAAAGTAAAAGAAACCATTGACCAAGACATAAAAACAATCATTCGTGTAAGGGATATTGTGGCAAGTAATGGCGATATAGAAGTGGCTTCTGAAGATGCGAGTCTAGAAATCAGTCTTACAAAGAAAATGGAAGGAATTACTTCAGATGTATATACAATTGAAGAAAATGTAATTTCAAGAATTGCACCAGGTACAACTTTTAGCACATTTAAAACAAATGTGGTAACACAACAAGATTTAGTTCTTATAGATAAAGCTGGAAACGTGCTTGGAAATGATGCTGTGATTGCAACAGGAATGACTTTGAAAGTAGGAGATAAATTACAATTCACATTAGTTGTAACAGGAGACATTGACGGAAATGGTGAATTAGGAATTACAGACCTTGCTAAATTAAAGTTACATTATATTGAGCAAGAATTGTTGACAGGAATTGCTTTGAAATCTGCTGATGTAGATGGAAATGGCGAAATTACCATCACGGATTTAGCACAACTTAAATTAGCATTAATTGGGTTGATGGAAATAAAATAAAATCAAAGGAGAAACTATGAAGAAGATCGTAAAAATAGTGTTCATTTTGTTTAGTATGCTATGTGTGGCATCTTGTGTGTATGCGGCTTCGTGTGATATGAGTTTGCAAACTGTCAAAAACGAATTTGATAAAGCAGAGGAATTTGTTGTAAATGTAAATGTTTCTAATATTCAGGCTCAGAATGGAATTATTGCGCTAGGGGCAACCCTTGAATATGATAAAGAGAGTTTATCATTAGTAGGAATGACAGGACAAAATAGTTGGGCTAATCCTTCTTATAATGAAGCAAATGGCAAATTGGTTACAGATAGAGGAAGTTTAACTTCTAGTGATGAAACAGTATTTAAAATTACCTTTAAAGTGAAAGAAAATAGCAAAGCAAGTACAACGATTACTTTAAAAGATATTGCTGTTTCAAATGGAATGGAAGAAATTAAAGTAGCTAATCTGACAAAAACAATTAATGTAAAATCAGCAACAACAGATTCAAAGCCAGAAAACACAACAAATACAACCAATACCACGAATACGACGCCAAATAATTCTACAAATAATAATAATACGACCAATAATGGCGATAATGCTAATCAAAATTCAACAACAAATAATGGAAATGGTGGTTCAGGAACAGAGACAAATAACTCAGGTTCAAATCAAAATAAAAATATAGTAGCTAATACGTCGAATGATACACAAAAAGATTCGCTTAAAAAAGGAATTTTGCCAAAGACAGGAATGGCTAGAAATGTTATTTTGATTGTGATTGGTGCATTGCTTGTTTTAGTGGTGGTGTTTTATGTTAAAATGAAATTGCTAGATAAAAATATGAAATAAAAGTTTATGATGATTGAAACTAGAAATTGGCTTAAAGCTGATTTCTAGTTTTTTATTTACTATTTAGAAAAAAATCTAAATAGATATTGACAAAGATTTTAGAAAATGTTATAATCTATTTAGAAATATTTCTAAACAATATGAAAGGAGTGATAAAATGGGAATGTCAGAAACGTTAAAGGCAATTTCGGATCCTGTGAGAAGGAACATTTTGGAAATGCTGAAAGTAGAGAAAAAGTCGGCGGGAGGAATTGCTGAAAAATTTAATTTGACAAATGCAACTGTCTCGTATCATTTGTCACAACTAAAAAAAGCGGATTTGATAACGGAAAATAAATACAAAAATTTTATTTTTTATGAACTCAATACATCTGTATTTGAAGATGTGTTGACTTGGATTTATGGATTAGGAGGTACGAAAAATGAGAAAAATTGATGGAAAAATGTTAAGTTTGACGCTTGCAGTTTGTTTGTTGCCAATTTTATTTGGAGTAGTTTTTTATCAAAAAATGCCAGAAATGGTGCCAATTCATTTTAATATAAATAATGAAGTAGACCGTTATGCATCAAAGAATTTTGCATTATTTGGTATCCCAGTTTTAATGACAATATTGCAGATATTTTGCTGTGCGATTAGTGATTGGAGAGAAAGTCAAGAAAACAGCAAACCTAAATTTGTTTTTATTGTGAAATGGATTATCCCAGTTTTGAGTGTTGTTATTTCAATCATAACGATTAGTGTAGCGCTAGGAAATGCGGTTGATGTGAGAAAATGGATAATATTGGTAATAGCAATTTTGTGGGTAATGATAGGAAATTATTTACCCAAAATGAGTTATGAGCAAATGAAAGGAAAGCTGCACCCCATGCCAAAGAGTGAAAATGGCTATAAAAAGATGGCAAGAATGCTAGGCTATACATTTGTAATTTTTGGTTTTATTTTGCTAATTACAATATTTGCCAAACCGATGATTTCTTTTGTGACAATTTTGATAATGGTAATTGTTTTGTTGATAGAGATTTTTATTGCAATTGCTCGAAGTAGGTAAAATGGATTTTGCCTACTTTGAAACAAAATTGTTATAAATACTTCATAAAAAATTTTAAATTTTGTCTTGAATTATAAATTTTTATGTGTTATAATGATTTTATTCTGAAAGGAATAAGTATGAATTTTGTTTTGATATAATCGTTCTTTTTAGATTGGTTTATGTTAAAAGTTTTAATTCAAAATCTAAAAAGGAGGTTGGAAGATATGGAAAATAATGAATATACAGATATGGTTTTAACTTGCAGAGATTGCGGCGCAGAGTTTGTTTTTTCAGCTGGTGAGCAAGCGTTTTATGCTGAAAAAGGTTTCGATAACAAACCAGTTCGATGCCCAGATTGTAGAAAAGCTAGAAAACAACAAGCTGCTAATCATAATAATTAATTGTTGAAAAGAGAAGTCTAAAGACAGAGACTTCTCTTTTTTCTTGAAAATCTGTTTACATTTGCAATGATTTGGTATATAATAGAAAATATTAGAAGAGAGAGGATGGATGGAGAATGGATGAGCAAAATGAAGAATTAGAGTTAAATAAGTTAATGCAGGTCAGAAAAGATAAATTAAAGGAATTACAAGAGGCAGGGCAAGACCCTTTTCAAATAACCAAATATGATCGAACGGAATTTAGCAATCAAATCAAAGAAAATTATGGAGATTTTGAGAATAAAGATGTTTCAGTAGCTGGTAGAATTATGGCGAAAAGAATTATGGGAAAAGCTTCTTTTTGTACCATTCAAGATAGCACAGGCACCATTCAAAGTTATGTGAGCGTGAATGATTTAGGAGATGAAAGTTACAAAGCGTTTAAAACATACGATATTGGTGACATGATTGGTATTAAGGGATTTGTCTTTAAGACAAAAACGGAAGAGATTTCCATTCATGCCAAAGAAGTTGTGTTGCTTGCCAAATCGCTTAGAGATTTACCAGAAAAGTTTCATGGCTTGAAAGATACAGATTTGCGTTATCGCCAAAGATATGTGGATTTAATTGTCAATCCAGAAGTGAAAAATACGTTTGAGATGAGAAGTAAAATTATTAAAGAAATTAGAAATTTTTATGATAACAAAAATTACATGGAAGTGGAAACGCCTTCTTTGAGTACGATTGCGGGGGGCGCCAATGCAAAACCGTTTGAGACGTATCACAATGCTTTAGGGCTTGATATGTATCTAAGAATTGCACCAGAGTTGTATTTGAAAAGATTGATTGTGGGTGGTTTTGACCGTGTTTATGAAATCGGCAAAAATTTCAGAAATGAGGGAATTGACATTCGTCATAATCCAGAATTTACCTCCATGGAGTCATATGCGGCTTATCAAGATTATAACGAAATAATGGATTTGGTAGAGGAAATGTTTCGTTCGATTGCTGAGAAATTATTGGGAAAAACGAAAATTACGTACCAAGGAAAAGAAATTGATTTAGGGGCGCCTTGGAAAAGAATTACCATGATTGACGCGATCAAAGAAGTGACTGGGGTTGATTTTAACACCATCCATTCGGACGAAGAAGCTCTTAAAATTGCCAAAGAAAAAGGCGTGGAAATCGAAGAGAGCAAGCAAACAAGAGGGTATGTGATTAGTGAATTTTTTGAAAGCTTTGTAGAAGAAACGTTAATTCAACCAACGTTTATTTGTGAATATCCAATTGAAGTTTCTCCACTTGCGAAAAAGAAGCCATCAGATGGCAGAGTAACAGAAAGATTTGAATTTTTTATTGACGCTCGTGAATATGGAAATGGTTATTCTGAGTTAAATGATCCGATTGACCAATACGAGAGATTTTTGGCACAAGTAAAACAGCGTGAAGCAGGCGACGACGAAGCTAATATGATGGATGATGATTTTGTACGAGCATTGGAATATGGAATGCCACCAACAGGCGGTCTGGGAATTGGAATTGATAGAATGGTGATGCTGTTTACGGATTCGGTATCCATTCGAGATGTTTTGCTTTTCCCAACCATGAAGCCTTTGAAAACAGAAAAAATCACGACAAAACAAGCATCCAAAGAAGTGGCAACACTTGAAAAATCTTGCGATAATACAGAAGGAATTACGAGAGAAAAAGCATTAGAAATTCTGAAAAAATATAACAAAGAGGAATTTCATATTAGGCATGCTTTGACTGTCGAAGGTGTGATGAAGTATTTTGCTAAAGAGCAAAAGGAAGATGTGGAATATTGGGGAAATATTGGACTTTTGCATGATGTAGATTTTGAAATGTATCCAGAAGAACATTGCAAAAAATGTGCCCAATTGTTGAAACAAGAAAACGTGAGTGATGGCATTATTCGTTCGATTTGTAGCCATGGTTATGGCATTTGTTCTGATATCGAACCAGAGCATATTATGGAAAAAATCTTGTTTGCCACAGACGAACTGACAGGTTTGATTTGGGCGGCTGCCAAAATGAGACCTTCTAAAAGTGTGCAAGATATGGAAGTTTCAAGCTTGAAGAAGAAATTTAAAGATAAAAAGTTTGCGAGTGGATGTTCACGAGAAATTATCCAGCAAGGGGCGCAAATGCTTGGCTGGGAATTGGAAGAATTGTTTGAAAAAACCATTTTGGCAATGCGAGAAAACGAAGAAGAAGTTAATCGTCAAATGCAAGAAATGTAAGGAAGAAGTATAAAAAATGATAGATTTTACAAATGCGATAGAGGAACTAAATGCTTATAAAGGCTCTGAGAAAAAGAAGACTTTGGTTTATGAAAAGAAAAGATATTTGGTCAAATTTCCGGATCCAGTGAGAGAAAAGAATAAAAACATTTCTTATATCAATAATGCTTTTTCAGAATATGTGGGAAGCAATATATTTAGGCTGACTGGATTTGAAACGCAAAACGTGATATTGGGAAAATATCAATATAAGGCACAAGAAAAAATGGTATGTGCTTGCGAGGATTTTACAGATGGAAATCATATTTTGTATGAGTTTGAAAATTTGGCATTAAGTGCAAATCCTGACAAGAAAATCGAAACAGAATTAAACGATATTCTAGAAGTGATTGACGAAAGTAAAATATTGAATGTGGATGAAGTAAAAGAAAAGTTTTGGGATATGTTTATTGTGGATAGCTTGATTGGAAATACTGACAGACATAATGGTAATTGGGGATTTTTATTGGATAGTCAGATAAACAAAATAAAATTTGCTCCGATTTATGATTGTGGTTCTTGCCTAAATCCAATGTTGGAGGATAGCCAGCTTGAAAAATTAAATGAAACAGAGATGAAAAATTTAGCGATAAATACGTATTCTTGCATCAAAGAAAATGGCAAAAAAATCAATTATGTGAATTACCTAAAAAGTGCTCAAAACGAAGCATGTAATCAGGCATTAAATCGAGTTTTTGCAAAAATAAACATAGAGGCAATTCAAAATTTTATTGCTGGAATAGAAGGCATGTCTGATATTAGAAAAGAGTTCTATAAAAAAATAATTGGTTTGAGATATGAAATATTAAAGAGAATTTATGAAGAGTGGAAAATTTTATGAGGATAGGAATAGATATTGATGGCGTTTTGACTAATATAGAACAATTTGTCATAGATTATATAAGTAAATATTGTGTTGAAAATAATATTGAATATAGGATTGGTACTAGCAATTATGATTATTGTAAGACATTTCATATTAGCAAAGAAGAGGAAATGAATTTTTGGAAACAGTATTTAGAGGATTATGCAATGCAGGAAAATGCTAGACCTTTTGCTGCAGAAGTCATAAAAAAATTCAAAGAGGATGGACATGATATATATATTATAACTGCTAGATGGCTTACTAATAGGGAAGACGATAAAGGAAATAAGATGAGAGAAATCGTTAAAAGTTGGTTATCTAAAAATGAAATCATATATGATAAGTTGATTTTTTCAAAAGCTGTAAGGGAAAATAAATGGCAGGAAATGATTGAAAATAAAATAGATTTAATGATTGAAGATAGTCCTAACAATGTCAATGAATTATCTAAAATTATTCCAGTGATTTGTTATAATGCTGAATATAATAAAAATTGTATAGGGAATAAAATTACTAGATGTTACAGTTGGTATGACATATATAGAAAAATAAAGGATTTGAACTAAATTGACAAAAACGAACTATTAAAGATTCTTTAATAGTTCAAAATAAAGCGAGGATAGGAGGAATTTTATGTTCTATTTTGGAAATGGATTTGATAAAAGGACATTATATATTATTTTGGGTGTGATAGCAGCAGCCTATTTATTAAGTTCAGGCACAGGCTTTTTCATTGAAATTGTACTGACACTTCCAGCAGTTGTGATTGCCATGTCATTTCATGAATATGCCCATGCATGGATGGCAGATAAACTAGGTGACTACACGCCACGCTCACAAGGACGCCTAACATTAAATCCAATAGCACATATTGACCCAATTGGTTTAGTCTTACTTTTCTTTGTTCATATTGGTTGGGGGCGACCAGTCGAAATCAATCCGAATAATTTTACCAGCAATAAATCGCGTTCGACCTGTGAAATGCTGGTTTCTCTAGCAGGTCCTTTGATGAATTTTATATTGGCGATTATTTTTACCGTGATTTATTATTTGCTTTTGATGTATGCGCCAGATATGCAAATCAGCATTATTTTGCTGAATATCGTCATTTATACAATTGCGATTAACATTGGTTTGGGCGTGTTTAATTTAATTCCGCTTCCACCATTGGATGGTGAAAAAATTTTCCGCAGATTTTTGCCTTATAATGCGATTCAATGGCTAGATAACAACGCTAATTTGTTGCAATTTATTTTTATGTTATTGTGGTTTTTAGGGCTATTGGGAAAAATCGTATCGCCGATTATAACGGTTATATCAAATTGGCTGTTTAACGGTGTAGGTGCAATTTTTGGATTATTTTTATAAAAGGAGTTGTAAAAAACTCAATATATTTGCTCGTTCTTTCTTGAGAATTTAGAGTTTTTTTACAGCCCCTTTTATAAGCGAGCGAAATTTTGCAGGCATTTATAAAAAATAGGAGAAATGAAAAATGAAAGATACATTAATTTTAGGAATTGAATCAAGTTGTGACGAAACGTCGGTTGCCGTAGTAAAAAATGGAAGAGAGCTTTTGTCAAATGTTATTCGCTCGCAGATAAAAATTCATGAAGAATATGGCGGGGTTGTGCCAGAAATTGCCTCAAGATGTCACACAGAAGTAATCAATCAAATCATGAAGCAAGCATTAAACGAAGCGGGAAAAACGTTAGAAGAATTAGATGCCATTGCTGTCACGCAAGGACCGGGGTTAGTGGGAGCTTTGCTAGTTGGTGTTTCGTACGCAAAGGCTTTGAGTTTTGCGACAGAAAAGCCACTGATTGCTGTCAACCACATTGCAGGGCATATTGCGGCTAATTTTTTGACCTATTCAGAATTGGAACCACCATTTTTATGTTTGATTATTTCAGGCGGACATTCGCACTTAGTAAACGTAAAAAGTATGCAGGAATATAAAATTTTAGGAAAAACGCGAGATGATGCCATTGGAGAAGCCTTTGACAAAGTGGCGCGAATGGTGGGGCTTGGTTATCCGGGTGGACCTAAAATTGACCAAATGGCGAAAACAGGAAATGCGAATATAACGCTTCCATTGACACATTTGGAAGGGTTGGATTTTAGTTTTAGTGGCATTAAAACAGCAGTGATTAATTTGCATCACAAAACGCCTGATATAGATAAAGCGGATTTGTGTGCTAGTTTTCAAAGTGCAGTGACAAAAATGTTAATGGTCAATGTGGAAAAAGCAATTGGGCAATTTCATTTTGATAAAGTGGTGCTGGCAGGTGGCGTTTCGAGAAATTCATACATAAGAAGCGAATTTGATAAGTTGGCAGAAAGACAAAACGTCAAAATTTATTATCCAGAGCCGATTTTGTGTACAGACAATGCTGCCATGATTGCAGCGCAAGGATATTATGATTACATGGCAGGAAAGCGAGCAGATTTGCATTTGAATGCTGTGCCAAATTTGAAATTAGGAGAGTAAAATGGCGATTTTTGTAATAGGAGATTTGCATTTGTCATTTGGGACAGACAAGCCGATGGACAAATTTGGTTGGGGGAATCATAGTGAAAAAATCAAAGAAAATTGGTTGCAAAATGTAGAGCCTCAAGATACTGTGATTTTGCCGGGCGATTTTTCGTGGGGCATGAGTTTTGAAGAAGTGTATCAAGATTTTGTGTTTTTGAATGCTTTGCCGGGAACGAAAATTTTGTCAAAAGGGAACCATGATTATTGGTGGAACACAATCACGAAAATGGAAAATTATTTGCAGGAAAATGGATTTGAGAAAATTTATTTTTTGCAAAATAATAGTTATTTAGTGGAAGACAAAATTATTGTAGGAACGAGGGGCTGGACGACTTTGAATTGGAAAACAGAAAATGGATATAAATTGTTAAAACGTGAAAATGAGCGCTTGAAGTTGTCGATAAACCTAGGGATTGAGCAATTTGGGGAGGACAAGGAAATTTTGTGTTTTTTGCATTATCCACCATTTTTTAAAGAAAGTGTGCCAGAAGAAATTGATTTTCTGAAAACAATGCAAGATAATCACATCACAAAGTGTTATTATGGGCATTTGCATGGGAATTCGCACAGAGAAGCTTTTGAAGGCGAAAAAAATGGCATTCATTTTTCGCTTGTGAGCTCGGATTATTTGGGGTTTCAGTTGAAGTTAATAAAGGAATGAGATTTATGAAAAGTATTGAAATAGATGAAAGAAAAATTGCTTTGCAAATAACGATTAATAAAAGAAATTTTGCTATTACAGTCGACAAAAAAGTTTTTGAAAAGGATGAAAATGGCAAATTTCATAAATGTTCAAAAGGGGATAAAGATGCTCAAACTTTGAGTCCATATTTAAAACCGCTAAAAAGTTTGGATGTGATTTAAATTTTATGAAGTAACGAAGGAGAAATTGTGGAGGATAAAATTTATTATAATGAAGAACTAGAACAAATTTTAAATCGCCATATTAAAGAAGAAAAGTATGGTGGATTTAAGTCACTTTTGAATGAAATATTCCAAAGAAGAGCATATGAATATCGATTTGATCATCAGCATATGGAAAAAGAAATTAAGAATTTTGTGGAAAAAGTGGAAGCAATTGAATTTGGAAGAAACATTCCTAAACTTAATTCTAGTTCGGTAGGATGTTATGATAGGATTAGAAAAAGAATATATATTAATTGTGAAGCTGAGATATTTCAAAGAGAAAAAATACCAGGGTTGGAATTATTTGAAACACTCGCTCATGAAGTGTATCATGCTATTTCATGGGATAATGTAAATGGAATATGCGGATTATGTAATGTTAGAAAAAAACAAGGAGTAGCAATAAATGAAATTTGTGTTGAGACAGCAGCAACTAGAACAACTTATGTAAGAACGAAAGAGGATGATGAACATTTTAGAATGGAAACAGAAGCTTATTATACAATAACATATATTATCAATTTATTGGCAGCAAGTTTCGGAATTGAAGAACGAGAACTTTTGAGAGCAGGAATTCAAAATAGAGAAGAATTCAAGAGTGCTTTGACAAAAAACATTTCAACTGGTGGTGATATTTTACTTCGTGAGGTGGATTTATTAGAATGTAATTTGGATATTCTTTTTAGATGTCTTTATGTAGAAAAGGAGAATTCTATAAATGAAACAATGATTGCTGCGAGTTTGAAGCAGATACAAGAGTATATTTATGAGATTACTAAACTGAGGATAGCTTTTGATACAAGAGAAATCAATAGGGAATATGCTGAAAGCTTAGCTTATGATTATCGAAAAATAGAGAAAATAATTTTGAAGAGTATAGTTAGTTATGAAGTTTTAAAATATATAGATAAAAAAACGAAAGGAAAATTAGAGAGTGGAATACTAAAGGAAGAGTTAGAATTGATTAAGCAAATTTCAGATATTATTACAGTAGCAGAGAAGAAAGATAAACTAACAGATGAGCACGAATGGCAAGAAGTGGTAAAAGCAGCAAAAGTTGGTGAATATATTGATACATTCGGAACAGAAGAAGAAAAGAGTTTAAAAAATAGACTTCCTCTTGTTGAGAATTATCCGAAAACGAATCACGAATTTGATCATGTTGTACAATGGGATAATGAATCTGTAATTAGGATAATGAAGCAATTGTGGATAGAAAAAGAAGTTGTTGATGTTAGAAAAGAGATAATATTTGAAACGATTGGTGGCTTTTTTTCAAGATTTAGAAATAGAAAGCTAAAGAAATTGAATTCTCCAAGTGAAAATGGCGAAGATGCTTTTGTGGAGCCCAAAAGTGACTTTGATGAAAGATATAGGGTCAATCCAGAAGAACTTAAACCATTAAAGCCTTCCAGCAAACCAGAAACAATCAAGAAAGAGAATGGAAAAGAATAAAAATTGTAAATTTTTTCCAAAATCTCTTTCTTTTTTTGCGAAATTATGGTATAATTATTTTAAGAATACAATTGCAGTATTCTTATTAACAATGGGAAAAATAAAATGAGTAAATTTTTTATAAAAAATGAAAATAGAGAAGAAGAAAAAATTAAAATTGTTGGAACTGATGTCAATCATATTAAAAATGTTTTAAGATTAAAAATGGGGGATAAAATTCAAGTTTGCAATCAAGAAACAAGGGAGAATTTTGTTTGTGAAATTGTGGAGATACACAAGGAATTTGTGCAAACTAAAATCGTAGAAAAAGTGGAAGCGGTTTCAGAAGGAAATGTGGAACTACACATATTTCAAGGACTTCCCAAAGCGGATAAAATGGAACTGATTATCCAAAAAGGAACTGAACTTGGCGTATCCAAAATTATTCCTGTGGCGTTTCAAAGAAGTATTGTGAAATTTTCTGGAAAAGATGAGGCAAAAAAACTTCAACGCTGGCAAAAAATTGCAGAAGTCGCAGCAAAACAAAGTGGACGTGATTTGGTTCCAGAAATAAAAGAAGTTATAGATGTCAAAAAAATTTGCTATTTGGTACAAGAGTATGATATAATATTGCTAGCTTATGAGGAAGAAAAAGGAAATACGCTAAAAAATGAATTGTTGCAAATAAAAGGAACAAGAAAAAATTTCAGAATTGCAGTCGTGATTGGACCAGAAGGCGGAATTGAAAGGGAGGAAGCCTTGCTGCTAAAAAATGCTGGGGCAAAAGTAGTTAGTCTTGGCAGGCGAATTTTAAGAACAGAAACAGTGGCATTGGTAGTAGTTTCGATTGTGATGTATGAATTGGAGGATGAATTTTGAAAAAAACGGTACAAAAGGCGACAAAAATGGTAGAAGAAATTACACAGAAAAGGAAAATGACGCAAGAAGTTAAAGAGGAATTGGATAAAAAAATACTTTGGAATATGTGGATTGCTATTATGATTATGCTGTATTTTTGCATTGCAGATGGTGTGTATATTGGTGCACCAGAAGCTATTTCTAGGATGGTATTAAAGGCATTTGCAGTAGCATTTATTTTGGTAACAGTGCTTGTGTTTGAAATAGCGTATCGAAGGGAAAATAGTGCGTTGGGCATTGTTGGGATTGAACTATTAGTATTTAGTGTGATTATGCTTTATATGCCACAAATTTTAAAAAATTTGAATCAAGGAATGGCACAAATTTTTGCATTAACACCATTTTTTTGTGCTGTATATTATCTAGTAAAATCAATGATTGATTATGTAAAGACAGAAGAAAATTACCAAAATAATTTGAGTGATGTGAAAGAAATTGTACGAGAAGAGGAATGAAAATGATAAAAAGTATGACAGGATTTGGGCGTGGAAAATATGAAAAAGATGGCAGAAATTATACCTGTGAGATAAAATCGGTTAATCATAAATACAGTGATATTTCGGTTCGAATGCCTAAATTTTTAAGTTGTTTTGAAGATAAAATTCGAAAGAAAATAGCAGAACAAATTTCACGTGGTAAAATGGATGTTTTTATTACATTTGAAAATAATAGTAGTATTGGAAATCATATTCATTTTAACCTAGAACTTGCCAAAGAATATGTGAAAGGATTGCAAGAATTGGCAAAAGAAACAGGCTTGAAATATGAAGTGAATTTAATGGACATGGCGAAATTGCCAGAGATTTTGAAACTAGAAGAGGATGAAAACGAGGAATTATTTGGAACAGAATTAATGATAGCAGTAGAAGAAGCATTGAAGAATTTTGTGGAAATGAGACAGCAAGAGGGGACTGAATTAATCCAAGATATGCAAAAGAGAATTCAAGTTGTGGAGCAAAAAGTGCAGGAAATTGAGCATTATTCGGGAAGTTTAGTGCAGGAATATAGGAAAAAGTTGGAAACAAGAATGAAAGAATTGCTAGAGGAAAAAGTAATCGATGAAAATCGTTTGGCAGCAGAAATTGTGATTTTTTCGGATAAATGTTCGATTGAAGAAGAACTTACAAGGTTGAAGAGTCACATCAGACAATTTGATCAGTTTACAGAAGGAACATCACCAATTGGGAAAAAATTTGATTTTTTAATTCAAGAAATGAACCGAGAAGTCAACACGATTGGCTCAAAGGCGAATTGTTTGGAAATCACAAATCGTGTGATTGATTTGAAAAATGAAATCGAAAACATAAGAGAACAAGTTCAAAATATAGAATAAGAGAAGGGGTTTTAAATTATGCAACTGATTAATATTGGATTTGGAAATATGGTGTCAAGTGACAGAATTATCTCAATTGTCAGTCCTGAGTCGGCGCCGCTGAAAAGAATTGTGCAAGAGGCGAAGGATGAGAAAAAGGCAATTGATGCTACGTTTGGAAGGCGTACAAGAGCTGTTATTATGATGGATTCGGGGCATGTGATTTTATCTGCTGTGCAACCTGAAACGATTGCAGGTAGATTGAACAATAATCAAAATGAATTAGAAAAAGAAAAGGGGGAATGTTAAAATGCTAGTTAAACCAGCAGTTACAGATTTATTGAAAAAGGTGGATAATCGTTATTCGCTTGTGATTATGACAGCCAAAAGGGCAAGACAAATTGCAGAAGGAGAAATGCCAATGACGACAATGGAGGATAAGTCTCCAGTGTCACTTGCTGTTGACGAAATCTATGAAGATAAAGTTTATCGCATTAATGAAGATGAAGCAGAAGAAAATGAAGAATAAATAAAAGTGAGAAAAAATATGGAAAAGAAAAATATCATTTCATTGGCAGGAGAGTTAGCGTCTGGAAAAGGTGCGGTTTCTAAGCTATTATGTGAAGAGTTAAATTATACCGTTTATCGAAATGGAGAATATGTTAGAAAATTGGCAAAGGAGAAAGGACTAGACATTACGAGTTTTAATGCATACTTGAAAGACCACTCAGAGATTGATAGACAAATCGAAAAAAGTGCGGCAGAATATGCGAAGACACATAATCATTTTATTATTGATGCAAGACTTGGTTGGTATGCGGTTCCAGAGTCGTTTAAAGTGTATTTGGTAGTGGATATTGACGAAGCGGCCAAAAGAGCTTTTTATGATGAGGCGCGAAAAGCAACTGAGAAATTTTCTACAGTTCAGGAGCAAAAGGAAGATATTATGCGTCGTTTTAAAATGGAAAATGAAAGATATTTTGAACTTTATGGTGTACATAAAGAAGATTTTGCAAATTATGATTTAGTAATAGATACGACCAATAAAACACCAGAAGAAGTAAAAGATGAGATTATAAAAGAATACCAAAACTGGCTTAAATCAATAAACTGAAGAGAGTAAAAACTAAAAGCGTGAGAAATTTTGGGCAACGCCGAAAGTTTCGCTCGCTTTTTTTGGAAATAAAGAAAAGGAAGAAATATGTTTGCGGAAATCATTATCAATAGCAATGCTAAAGCACTTAATCGAATATTTGATTATATCGTACCAAGCGATTTTGAACATGAAATCAAAATTGGCACTCGTGTTTTGGTGCCTTTTGGCAGGGGATCCAAATTAGAAGACGGATTTGTGATTGCTTTAAAGGAAAATTCAGAATTTGCGGTGAAAGAAATTAGTCAGATTAACAAAAACGAAAGTTTGACAGAAGAAAATATGATTTTGGCAAAATTGATGGCGCGAAAATATTTTTGTAATATTTCAGATTGCATCAAGTTGATGTTGCCGCCAGGGACTGGTGGGAAAAAGTTGGAAAACAGAGCCAAAGAAAAAAAAGGCAATTTTGTGTTTTTGAAAAAGGATGAAGACGAAATCAATTTTTTAATCGAAACGAGAAAAATAAAAAGTGAAAAACAAATTCGAGCAGCTCAGTTTTTGCTAGAAAATGACGGAATTTATATTTCGGATTTGGAGGTTTTGGCGGATGTGAGTCATGCTGTTTTGAAAACAATGGAGAAAAATGAAATCATTGAAATTGTGGAAAAACCAATTGAGCGAAATCCATTTGTGCATAAAAATGTGGAAAGAGATGCGCCAAAAAAATTAACAGATGAGCAGCAGGAGTGTTTTAATTCGATTGCCGAAGATATTGAATTTAGCGAATATTCCAGAAATTTGATTTTTGGAATTACAGGTTCTCGGTAAAACAGAAATTTATTTGCAACTCATTAGCAAAGTTCTAGAAAAGCGGAAAAACAGCGATTGTGCTTGTGCCTGAAATATCGCTGACCCCACAAATGGTGGATCGATTTTTGGCGCGTTTTGGGGAGCAGATTGCGGTTTTACATAGTAAACTTTCGATTGGAGAGCGTTATGACGAATGGCAAAAAATTCAAAAAGGGGAAGTCAAAATTGTCATTGGGGCACGTTCTGCAATTTTTGCGCCACTGCAAAAATTGGGCATTATCATGATTGATGAAGAACATGATGCTTCGTATAAATCAGAGACAACGCCACGTTATCATGCGAAAGAATTGGCTGGCTATTTGGCGAAGAAAAATAGTTGCCCACTTGTTTTAGGAAGTGCGACACCAGATTTGGAGAGTTATTATGAGGCAAAAGAAACTGAAAAATCCAATTTGTATTGCTTGACGAAAAGGGCAAATGAGGCAAAATTGCCACAAATTCAAGTCATTGATTTGAGGCAAGAATTGACACTTGGCAACAAATCTATGCTAAGTTCTCAGTTGCAAAAGGAAATTGAGCGAAATTTAGAACAACAAAAACAAACAATTTTGTTTTTGAACCGTAGAGGTTACTCGACTTTTTTGATGTGTCGCGATTGTGGCTATGTTTTCAAATGCAAAAATTGCAATATTAGTTTGACTTATCATAAATTTGAGAATCAATTAAAATGTCATTATTGTGGTTTAGAAGAAAATGTGCCACATAACTGCCCAGAATGTGGCAGTGAAAAAGTAAAATATTTTGGGACAGGTACGCAAAAATTAGAAGAAGAAGTCCATAACCTTTTTCCGAATTGCACGACCATTCGTATGGACAATGATACAGTCACAAAGAAAAATTCCCATGAAGAAATTTTGAACCAGTTTAAAAGTGAAAACCTAGATATTTTAATTGGAACTCAAATGGTGGTAAAAGGACACCATTTTCCCAATGTAACATTGGTTGGCGTAGTGGCAGCGGATGGCATTTTGAATTTGGAGGATTTTAGGGCGCCAGAGAGAACATTTCAAACTTTGGTGCAGGTGGCAGGCCGCGCAGGTCGTGAGGAAGCAGGACGTGTTATCATTCAAACTTATAATCCAGAGCATTATGCGATTATCCATAGTCAAAATCAAAATTATGAAGATTTTGTTAAGACGGAAATTCCTTTAAGAAAATTGTTGAAATATCCACCGTTTTGCGATATAATATTAATCAGATTTCAGGGGACAAATATTTCAGAACTTAAAAGGACAGCTCGGAATAGTATATAATAAGATGAAACAAGTAGCAAGGGAAGAGGTATTGGTGTATCAACCAGTGCCAGCACCAATTGATAAAATACGAAATAAGTATCGTTGGCGTATGATTATAAAATGCAAGATTAATGCAAAAATATTGGATTTGATAAAATATAGCATCACAGATGCACAAATTGCGAAAATGAAAAACACGTCAATAATTGTAGATGTCAATCCAAATAACTTGATGTAAAGAAAGGAAGAAGAAAAATGGCAATTCGAAATTTAAGATATGGTGATGATGAAATTTTAAAGAAAAAGGCAAGAGAGATTGAAGTAATTGATGATAAAATAAAAGTTTTGGCTGAAGATATGATGGACACGATGCACAAATATGAAGGAGTTGGACTAGCAGGGCCACAAGTTGGGATTTTGAAACGAATTATTGTGATTGATTTATATGAAGAAAATACGCAATATATTTTGATTAATCCTGTGATTATAAAGCAAAAGGGCGAACAAATTGTGGATGAAGGATGTCTTAGTTTTCCGAATCAATATGGCAAAGTAAAACGTCCAAAAACGATTGTAGTGGAAGGTTTAGACATCAATGGGAAAAAGGTTCGTATAGAAGGAAAAGACTTGCTGGCACAGGCTTTGTCACATGAAATTGACCACCTAAATGGGGAAGTTTTTATTGAGAAAGTAGAAGAAGGAACGCTAGAAACTGTGACAGAACAGCAAAAAGAAGAAAGAAGGAAAGAAAAATCATGAAAATAATTTTTATGGGAACACCTGATTTTGCAAGAGAATCTCTGGAAAAATTATATGACGCAGGGCAGGAAATTGCATTTGTGGTTACACCGCCTGATAGACCAAAAGGTAGAGGAATGAAAATGCTAGCTTGTGAGGTAAAAGAGTTTGCTTTGGAAAAGCAATTGAAAGTGTATCAGCCAGAAAAATTAAGTGATATTAAACAGCAAATCGTTGACGCAAATCCAGACATGATTGTGGTTGTGTCTTATGGAAAGTTTTTGCCGAAATCGATTTTAAATATGCCAAAGTATGGCTGTATCAATGTGCATCCGTCTTTACTTCCAAAGTATAGAGGTTCTGCGCCAATTCAATGGGCGATTTTAAATGGAGATAAAATAACTGGTACAACCATTATGAAAATGAATGAAAAAATGGATGCAGGGGACATCATTTTGCAAAAACAAGTTCCGATTTTGGAAAATGAAACCACAGGAGAATTGTGGGACCGCTTGGCAAAAATCAGTAGTGAATTGCTGTTAGAAGCAATGGAGCAAATTGAAAATGGGACAGCAAAATATACCAAACAACCAGAAGAGTATTCTGTTGCGCCAATGCTCACAAAAGATATGGCGAGAATTGATTGGGAAAAACAAACTGCGGAAGACATCAAAAATCTAGTTCGAGGACTAAATCCAATTTTGGGTGCATATGGTATGTTAGGACAAAAAAAAGTGAAGTTTTGGAAAGTGGATTTGGCAAAGGAAATGCCAAGGAGTTCTGAAGAAAATGGAACTGTTATTTTAGCGGACAGCAAAAAAGGTTTATTGGTGCAAACGAAATCAGGTATTTTGTCAGTTTTAGAGATACAAGTCGAAAATGCAAAAAAAATGAGTATTCAAGATTTTTTAAGAGGAAATCCAATTAAAATACGGTGAAAAATTTGGATAAATTTTCATTTTATACTTTATATTTTTTTGTAAATATAATATAATGCAAAATAGAAAGCGAGGGATAAAATGGGGAGTGGAAAAAGAAATGATGAGACGAAAAAATACGAGTCGGGGAAAGTAAGTAAAAAAGCAAGTAAAAGTACGAAAACAAAAAATAAAGATAAGAAGAAAAAGTCCAAAGCTGGAAAAGTGATTAAAATTTTAATGATTATTTTATTATTAGCCTTGATTATAGGAAGTGGCGTGTTAATTGGCGTATTTTATGGTATGTTTGGTGACGAATTAACCATTAGCAAAGAAGATTTAGTCATTCCTTATGAGAATTCTACAGTTTATGATAAAGATGGAAACTTGATTGCAACACTTAGTGGAGGCACTAAAAGAAAATGTATTTCTTTATCTGAAATGGGAGAATATTTGCCAAAGGCTTATGTGGCAATAGAAGATGAAAGATTTTATACACATCAAGGTGTGGACATCAAAAGAACGGCTGCAGCAACGCTTACCTTTATTACTCATGCGGGGCAATCGTCATTTGGTGGAAGTACCATCACACAACAACTTGTTAAAAATATCACAAACGATAAGGAAGACAGCGACTTAGCAGGTGTTGTCAGAAAAGTCAAAGAAATGTCAAAAGCAATGCAAGTTGAAAAATATTTGTCAAAAGACCAAATTTTGGAATTGTACTTAAATTTAATTTTCATAGGTGGAAATGACATCAATGGTGTGGAACTTGGTGCGCTCTATTATTTCAACAAAAAGCCTGCTGATTTAAGCATTGCAGAATGTGCGTTTATGGCTGGAATTAACCATTCTCCCAATGCCTACAATCCTTTTATGGATACAGAAGATGCAGAAAAAACGCAAAAAAAACAGGAAAATATCAAAAAAAGAACCAAAACAGTTTTGAAAAAAATGCAGGAACTTGGGGTTATTAATCAAGAACAATACGACGGAGCAGTAGGAGAGGTGGACAATGGTTTGCATTTCCAAAATGGAGACACTTCGCCAACGATTGAAGTAACCTATGCAGTAGAAGCAGCTTTAGAGCAGATTTTAGCGCAAATTATGGAAGAAAGAAATATGAGCCAATCGCTGGCCGAAACGTATTTGTACAGTGGTGGTTTAAAAATTTATACAACACAGGATACAGCTGTACAAGCGAAACTAGAAGAAGTGATTAAGCAAGATAAATATTTTACAACAGCAACCATTACTAAAAAGGATAAAACAAAATTAAAACAAAACTCAATTCCAACCATGGTTATTGTGGACCATACAACCGGAAATGTAGTAGCAGCAGCAACAGCTGTTGGAGAAAAAGGAGAACGAGTAACAACAACAAAAATTGGTTATTTGAATTATCCAACAAGATTACGTAAATCAACAGGTTCTTCTATGAAACCAATTTCTGTTATTGCGCCAGGCTTGGAAACAGGAACTATTAATGCTGCAACTGTTTATAATGATGCTCAGACGGCATTTGATAAAGGAAAATACAATCCCAAAAATCAATATAAAGGGTTCAAAGGGCTTATGACCATTCGTCAGGCGATTGAGATTTCAGCGAATATTCCGCATGTCAAAGCCTTATCTGATATTGGGGTAGATAAATCCATTGATTTTTGTAAAAGTGTAGGACTTCCACTAGCTGGAAACGAAGGATTGTCACTTGCTTTAGGTGGTTTAGGCGATGGTGTGACACCACTTGAAATGGCTGGGGCCTACAGCATGATTGCTAATGACGGAACGTATATTCAGCCAACCTTTTATAAATATGTAACAGATAAGCAAGATAATGTTGAATTTGAACCAAAACAAAAAGTCAATACTGTGATGAGTAAACAAAATGCGTATATCGAAAAAAGCATTTTGACAGAGCCAGTGCTTGGCTCAAGTGGAACGGCAAAATATTGTGCAATAAAAGGCATGAATGTAGCAGCTAAAACAGGTACAACCAATGACGATTTTGACCGATGGTTATGTGGTTTTACGCCATATTATACAGCCGTTTGCTGGTATGGTTATGAGACCAATGCAGAAGTAAAATATACAAATGGCAATCCTGCAGGACGAATTTGGTCTGAAGTCATGACGAAAATTCACGAAGATTTACCAAATGCAGAATTTGTAAAACCAGAAGGAATTGTTGAGGTAACTGTATGCAAAGCGTCAGGCTTAAAAGCGACAGGTACTTGTTCAGGCACTTATACAGAAGTGTTTACAGAAGATTCTGTGCCAGAGGCTTGTGATGGTCATACCAAAGCAATGGTTTGTACGCAAACAAACTTGTTATGTTGTGAAGGTTGCCCATTTGGCGAATGGAGATATTATAATGGAACACCGCCAAAAGAAAGAGATGCTTCGTGGTCATCCAATGGAAGTAGTGCTTCAGGTAGTGCGCCAACTGGGGTTTGCCCACATACAGCATCGCCATTACAGACACCAGTTCCAGCAACGCCAGTGGTAGATTTAAGTGGTTCTTCTGGAAATACAACCAATACAACGAAGCCTACTAATACCACAACAGAAACACCATCTGGTTCAACGACAACTAATACGACACCAACACCTGAGCCAACTACGCCACCAGAAACAACTACGAATACGACAACGCCGCCGACGACAACACCAGAGCAGCCAACCAATCCAACAACTCCGGAAACGCCACCTACTGAGCCTTCGACGCCAGAAGGCAATACATAAAAGCATAGGAAATTTTGTAAAGCAAAAGGGGAATTCAGTATGAAAATTTATAATACATTGTCTCGAAAAATAGAAGAATTTAAGCCGATAAATGAGCAGGAGGTTCGCCTATATTCTTGCGGACCGACTGTGTATGGTTATGCTCATATTGGAAATTTGCGTGCGTATCTTTTTATGGATACGCTACGCAGAACGTTAAAATATAATGGCTATACCTTAAAACATGTCATGAATATAACTGACGTGGGTCATTTGACTTCTGACGCAGATGAAGGCGAAGATAAAATGTTAAAAGCGGCAAAGAGAGAAAAGAAAGACCCATTTGAAATTGCGCAGTTTTATATGGATGCTTTCTTAAAAGATATTGGTAAATTAAACATTGACCAGCCAGAAATTATTGCTCGCGCGACGGAGCACATTGATGTAATGGAAAAATATGTGCAAAAAATCATAGAAAATGGCTATACGTATGAAACAGAAAATACGATTTATTTTGATACTTCAAAATTAGATAAGTATGGCGTTTTGTCAAACCGCAATGTAGAGGAGCAAAAAGCTGGGGCACGTGTTGAGTTTGATAGCGAGAAAAAGAATATTTCAGATTTTGCACTTTGGATTAAAGCACCAGAAAATCATTTAATGAAATGGGATACTTTTTGGGGAAAATGCTATCCGGGCTGGCATTTGGAGTGTTCGGCAATGAGTTACCAATATTTGGGGGAGCAGTTTGATATTCACACAGGTGGGATTGACCATATTCCCATTCATCATGAAAATGAGATTGCGCAAAGCAAGGGCTTTTGTGGAAAAATTCCAGCCAATTTTTGGATGCATGTTGACTTTTTGACAATTGACGGCGGAAAAATGTCAAAAAGTTTGAACAATTTGTATACGTTGCAGGATTTGGCTGATAGGGGCTATGAGCCACTTGTGTATAGAATGTTTAATTTTGCTTCTAATTATCGAAATAAAATTAATTTTACATGGGATACTATGGATAGTAGTAAAGTGGCGCTTTCAAGACTTCGCGAAGGTTATTTGAAACATAAAAATGGTACTGAAACGGTGGAAAGTAAGGTTTTGCAAGATTTTGAAAATCGCTTTTTAGAGGCTATTAATGATGACTTGAATATGCCAGTTGCGATGAGTGTTGTTTGGGAAGTGGTCAAATATCCGAAAAAGTCAAAGCAGTTGATGGATTTGTTGTTAAAATTTGACCAGGTTTTAGGATTTGATTTGGCGAATTATGAGACAAAAGAAGAGGAATTGCCACAGGAAATTTTGGAGCTTATCAAACAAAGAGACGAAGCACGTCAGAATAAAAATTGGGCGGAGTCAGACAGACTTCGTGATGTGCTGATGGAAAAAGGATATACCGTCAAAGACACGAAGGAAGGAACGGTAGTAGGGAAAGGAAAAGTATGAGATTATTAACTGAGCAAGATAAAACAAAATATAAAGAATTTTTGGAGAAACATCCAAGATGCAATTTTCAGCAATCTTTGGAATGGGGCGAGGTCAAAACAAGTTGGATCAAAGAAGTGATTTTGTCGGAAGACGAAAATGGAAACATTAAAGGTAGCTTGTGTGTGTGGATACGTAAAATTCCGATTTTTGGGAATTTGATGTATTCTGCAAGAGGACCTGTTTGTGATATTTATGATGAAAAGGTAATTGGTGATTTGACAGAAGGTGCGGATGCACTTGCGAAAAAGTATAAGGCTTTTGTGCTTCGCATTGAGCCAGATATTTTGAAGTCTGATACGAAGTTTCGTGAGATTGCTGAAAATGTTGGCTATAAAATCAAAGATGATAGCAAAGACTTTAAGGATGAAATTCAGCCGCGTTTTGTTTTTCAGTTAGATATTAAAGGAAAGACGGAGGACGAGGTTTTTAGCAACTTTCATTCAAAAACGCGTTATAATATTCGTTTGGCGAATAAAAAAGGGGTTGTGATAAAAGAAGGAACAAAGGCGGATTTGAAGGATTTTCACGACATTATGGTAGAAACGGGAAAGAGGGATGAATTTATCATTCGTTCCTTGGCATATTTTGAGAAAATGTATGATTGCCTAGCGCCGAACCACATGAAATTACTGATGGCATATCATGAGGACAAGCCAATTGCGGGCATTATTCCAATTATGTATGGCAAAAAGACGTGGTATTTGTATGGAGCGAGTTCAAATTCTTATCGAAATTTGATGCCAAACTATTTGCTGCAATGGACGATGATTAAAGAAGCCATTCAAAATGGACATGAAGTGTATGATTTTCGTGGCGTTTCAGGCATAGTGGATGAGAGCCATCCGCAATATGGATTGTATCGTTTTAAAAAAGGTTTTGGCGCAGAATTTACGGAATTTATTGGCGAAGTTTATATGCCCTATAAGCCAATGATTTATAAGTTATATAAATTGGCAGAAAAAACTTTCAGAAGTTTGAGAACATTGAAAAAGAAAATCAAAAATAGATAAATTTGGAATGTAGATTGCAGAAAGAGGTTTTTATGAAAAAAATTGATAAAATAGCATGGATTTATTTGAAAGATAAGAAAATATTATCCACTTTGTCAAAAGGAAAAGACACATTCTATATTCCAGGCGGCAAGCGAGAAGGGAATGAAACAGACGAAGAAACGCTAATTCGAGAATGCGAAGAAGAATTAACGGTTCATATAAAAAGAAATACCATAAAATATTATGGTACATTTGAAGCGCAAGCCCATGGAAAAGCAGAAGGAATTATGGTAAAAATGACTTGCTATATGGCTGATTTTGAAGGAGAATTGAAAGCTAGCTCAGAAATTCAAGAAATCAAATGGCTGGGCTATTGTGATTTGGATAAAATATCTCCAGTAGATAAATTCATTTTTGCAGATTTATATAAGAAAGACTTGCTAAATTAGGAGGGCTATGAAAAAATTAAGGATAAGTCGAAAAGACTTAAAAAATAATTTAAAAGTGGTTAGAAAAATTTTGAATAGTCCACGGCAAAGACGATAGCGGAAATTATCCGAAAATCATTGCGGTTGTAAAAGGAAATGGAATGGGACTTGGGTTGGTCGAATATTCTAAATTTCTAGTAAATAATGGAATAGATTTTTTGGCAGTTGCCAATATAGAAGAGGCACTGAGTTTACGAGAAGCGGGAATTAAGGCAGAAATTTTGATGCTCACTCCATTTTGCAATGAAAAAGAATTAACGAAATTAATTGAAAATCAAATCACTTTGACCATTAGTTCGATAGAGCAAATGGAATTGCTGGAAGAAATGACCAAAAATAATGACTTTGAGATTAAGGCACATGTAAAAATTGATACAGGATTTGGGCGTTATGGATTTTTGTATAAAAATCCGAGTGAAATTTTGCATTTGTTTCAAATGTGTGATAAAATACAAATCAAGCGGAACTTATACGCATTTTGCAAGACCTATGGATGAATGGTTTACCAGAAAGCAATTTAATCGTTTTTTAGATATTGTTCAAATGTTAAAAAAAGAAGGTAAAAATCCGGGAATGCTGCATTGTTCGGAAAGTACAGCAATGTTAAAACATCCAATTATGAATTTGAATGCCGTAAGACTAGGTTCGATTTTGCAAGGAAGGACCTTAGTTCCTGTACAAGATTTGAAAAAAATTGGACAAGTGAAAACCAGTATTCAAGAAATAAAAACAGTGCCAAAAGGTTATAATATAAGTTATGGAAAAATGTTTAAGACAAAGCGCGAGACGAAAATAGCGATTATTCCAATGGGATATATGGATGGTTTTTGCATGAGAAAAGATCGAGATATTTTTTCGCTGAAAGAAAATGTCAAATCGGTTGGCATTGAAATCAAGAAATTTTTTAAAGATAAACGATGGAAAGTTATGATAAATGACAGGAAATATCCAGTGATTGGAAGAATTGGAATGTATCATGCGGTTGTTGATATAACAAATGCAGAAGACATCACGGTTGCTTCAGAAGTCACGTTAGACATACCGCCAATGCAAGTCAATAGTATGATTAGAAGGGAGTACTTTTAATGGAAAATCAAACTAAAAAAATAGGATTTTTTTCGAGAGTAAAAATTGCAGTAACGAAATTAGAAAATTATGGAATGTTTTTAGAAGAAAAAAGTTCAATTGCTATCAAATATTTCTTTCTAATTGTGCTATGTTTGGCTTTTGTGATGGCACTTGTGGAAACCTATACTGTGATGCAAATGGTATCAAAGGGCTATGAATACATGAAAAGTGAATTGCCGGATTTTTCGTATGCAGATGGAAATTTAAAATTTACTCAAGAAGTGAAGGCTTATGATGAAGAATATGATTTTTATATGATAACAGATACTGCTGACGAGGTTTCGCAAGAAAAATTGCAAGAATATAAAAATGATGTAAAAAGTATGGGAATTATTTTTCTAAAAGATAAGGTAATCTATAAAGCTGGGGGCAGCGAGGCAGAATATCACTATCGTGATTTTGTGGAACAATATGGTTTGGAGAATTTGGATAAGGGAAAGTTAATAGAGGAAATTGACAAAATTGGATTAGTGGGAATTGCTGTAACGTTATTTATGATGTTGATTTTTAGTGTGTATATTTTTCAGATTGTAAATGTTTTTATGGATTGGATGATTATGTGCATTTTTGCTTTTGTTACAGCTAGAATTTTCAGAATTAGTATACAAATGAGGCATGCTTGGAATATTTCTATTTATGCACTTACATTATCGATTATTTTAAGTATGGTATATCATGCTGCGTATTATTTGACAGGTTTTTATACAGAATATTTTAGAGTTGTTTACTTATTAGTAGCCTATGTTTATGTGGTAGCAGTTATTTCTATGATAAAATCTGATTTAATTAGGCAACAAATAGAGGTTGCGAAAATTGTAGAAACGCAAAAACAAATGCAAGAAGAACCAGAAGAAAAAAGGCAAGAAAATCCAGATCAACCAGAGAAAAAGAAGAATAAAAAGGACGAAGAAAACAAAGAAGACACAATCGATGAAGAACCAGATGGTTCAGAGATATAAAACAGAAAGGATAGAGAGGAGAAGAATATGAAAAATAATAAAGAAGACAATAAGTTAAAAGCTATTTTAAGTGCCATTTGTGTGTTGATTGTTATAGGCGCCATTGCAGGAATTGTCTATTTAGGACAAAACAACAAGGAGGAAAAAGAACTTGCCTATACAGAATTAATTCATGATATCAATGGTGGCGAAATTGAAAAAATCAAAATGACAACTGGAAGCACTACCATTACAGTCACTTATAAAACGACAAAAGAAGGGGCAGAAGGAACAGAAGAAAATGAAAAAGAGAGACAAAAAAAGGTAATTGTTCCGAGTACGCAGGCGTTTATTGAGTTGATTCAAGAAAAGGTTGACCAAGGTGGTTTAGAGCTTGAGTTAATACAAGAAAGCACCAACCAATTGGTCAAAATTGCAGGGAGTTTATTTTCCTTTTTGCCAACCATTTTGCTGATTGCTTTGATGTTGATGATTTTTAAAATGCAAGGTTTTGGCGGAGATAAAGACAAAGTTTATGGTGGAGAAAGCAATAAAAAATCAGATATTCGATTTAAGGATATTGCTGGTTTGGACGAGGAAAAAGGGGAACTCATTGAAATTGTCGATTTTTTGAAAAAACCAAAAGCGTATTTGGAAATGGGAGCAAAAATTCCAAGAGGAATTTTGTTGTATGGTAAACCGGGAACTGGTAAAACATTGATTGCTAAGGCGATTGCGGGCGAAGCTGGTGTGCCATTTATTTCCATGAGTGGTTCTGAATTTATTGAAATGTTTGCAGGGCTTGGTGCGTCTCGTGTTAGAAAATTGTTTGATAAGGCGAAGAAAATGGCGCCAGCAATTATTTTTATTGACGAGATTGACGCCATTGGTGCGAGAAGAAGCAGTAGCAGCGGTGCAGAAACGGAGAATAATCAAACCTTAAATCAATTATTGGTTGAGATGGATGGTTTTGAAACAGACGAAACAATTATTGTTTTAGCAGCGACGAACCGTCCGGAAATGCTAGATAAAGCGTTGCTTCGTCCGGGTAGATTTGACCGCCAGATTACGATCCCAACACCGGATTTGAATGGAAGAGAAGCGATTTTGAAATTGCATAGCGAAAACAAGAAATTTGCAGATGATGTAGATTTCAGAAGTATTGCGGGAGACACAGCTGGTTTTACTGGTGCAGAACTTGCCAATATTTTAAATGAAGCCGCCATTATTGCAACAAGACAAGAACATAATGCGATTACAAATGACGATATTGAAAATGCGGTGAAAAAGGTAACAGTTGGTTTGGAAAAAGCAAATCGTGTGATTTCAGATAAAGATAAAAAGTTGACAGCTTATCATGAGGCTGGGCATGCAGTTGTTAGTAAATTTTTGGAAACGCAAACAGATGTCAAAGAAGTTTCCATTATTCCAAGAGGTGCCGCAGGTGGTTATACAATGTACAAAACAAATGAAGATAAATATTATGTTTCTAAAACGGAATTGTTGGAGAAAATGGTGGCTTTGATGGGAGGACGAGCAGCTGAGAAAATTGCACTAAATGAAATTTCCACAGGTGCGAGCAATGATATTGAAGTGGCAACTGGAATTGCCAAAGATATGTTAACTGTTTATGGAATGGATGATAAGTTAGGACCAATTTCATTAAAAGTAAATGATCCTTACGAACTTCAGATTTTTGGCGAGAAAGTAATTGACGAAGTAGGAAATCAAATTCAAGTTTTGATTGAAAACGCTTATACAACAGCACAACAGATTTTATCAAAAAATATGGATATTTTGGATAAAGTGGCAGCGAGTCTATTAGAAAAAGAAAAAATATCAAGTGAGGAATTTGAGGAATTTTTTAAGTAAATATTGACAAAAAGAGAAAAATCGTATATACTAAAAATGTAGATTAAGTATATTGATTTTTATAGATAATAACTTGATTTATAGAAGAAATTTTTTGATTTTAGGTTTACTCAAATAAAAAGTCGATAAGTGTCAGTTATCGGCTTTTTGTTTTCACTTTTTCTTAAGTATTTCTAGGAGAATTTTTATTATTTCTAAAACAAGCTTTCCAATTTCTAAATTTTCTTTCTTGTTTTTTATTTTCGGTTTCTTTTTTCTGTTTTTAGGTTTTCTCATAATATCCTCCTTTCGTACAACACTGCTCCACAATATCACCTCCTTGGAGCAGTGAATTGTGTACAAAAGTTAAGTTTTTTTGGTTGGATAAAAGTTTTTGACTAAAAAACTTAAAGATATATAAATTATAATATATTTTTACATGAATTACAAGAGTAAAATAACATTTTTTAGTTTAAGTAAATATTGACAAAATCAACATAATATTATATAATAAAATTAAGAAACAATAGAAAGTTTATGCCAATCAACTGATGGCGATTAATAAAGAAGGGAGAATGTCATAATGACAAACAATGAAATTCAAAAGAAATTAGAGACCCTGGAAGTACCAAGTAGTAACATAGAAATATGGAAAGCGTTTGATAATTTTGCCGAACTGGATTATTGTGTAAAAGAGAAAGCAGGGCAGCATTTAGAGTTTAAATTCAGAACGATTGTTCAGAGTTCTAATTCAGTCGGTGAATGCTTAGAATGCTTAAATTCAGGAGAAATGAAAGAGGAACTGGAGACTTATTATGAATTAAGAAGGGAACTTGAGAGAAGAAAGAATTTATAAAGATCGAGAAGTGTAAGGTTGGCCCAACAAAAGTAAGCTAACCTTATATTATTTAGTTGCTGAATAGGCTTGACAAGTAATGATTGGCTAAGATATAATAAAGTAAAGGAGCAAGTTATGAGATTAGATAAATTTTTAAAAGTAAGTCGAGTGATAAAACGTAGGACAGTAGCAAATGAGGCTGCGGATATGGGAAGAATTGCAGTCAATCGGAAAAACAGTAAAGCCAAGTTATGATGTGAAAGTAGGGGATATTATTGAAATTAAATTTGGAGATAAAGTTTCCAAATTTGAAATTTTAAAAGTTCCAGAAAAAGTGGGGAAGGATTTGGGAGAATTGATTAAAATTTTGTAAAGCTCAAAAAAGCAAATACTTTTAAAGTATTTGCTTTTTATAATTTCTATTGAGCCAAAATTTCTTGACCTTTTCGGAAAGGTAAAAGATTGGCAAATTCTTTTGATTTTTTCAACTGTTTTTGGGCTTGTTGCTGAGCCACTTGCTTTGCATGACGTTCTGCCATTGTTTCAGAAATTGCTTTTTGATAGGTAAAATGCGTATCTTGTGCAATTTTTTGCCAATTATAATCTTTTTTGACTTTACTAATGGCATTTTTTGTAACCGTTTCACATAATTTTTGGTCAAATAATAACGTCAAAATCGAATCTGCAAGCGAGTTTGGATTTCCCGTATAACTTTTCATTCCGTTGATGCCATGGTCAACAATTTCATTCAAACCGCCAATATCTGAGACAACCACTGGTGTACCAGAAAGCATTCCTTCTAAGGCAACAATACCAAAAGGTTCATATGTACTAGGGAACACGGCAACATCAGCGCATTTATAGATTTTTTGTACATTTTTGGAATTCATATAACCTGCAAAATATACTTTGTTTCCTAAACCTAGGGCATTTGCTTGGTTGCGAAGCTCATCAATCATGCCACCTTTTCCACAAATCACTAATTTGCTATCATGATAATGCTGCAAAACTTTTGGCATAGCAGCAATTAAATGTTGAATTCCTTTTTCGTAAACGAGACGTCCCATAAACAAAATAATTTTTTCATTGTCCATCGCATATTGACGTCTAAAATCATAATCACGTTCAACATCATTAAACAAACTAATGTTGACACCATTTGGAACAACATTGATTTTTTCATAAGGTAAACCAAAAAGCCTTTGCAATTCGTTTTTCATATAATTACTATTGACAATGACTTCAGAAGATTCGAAAGTGAGCATCCATTCTGTATCATTAATATATTTTTGCGTTTCTCCGTTAATACCACTGTTTCTGCCTGCTTCAGTCGCATGAATGGTAGAAACTAAGGGGATTCCATTTGCTGTTTTGAGCGTTTTTGCGGCATAGGCTGTAAGCCAATCATGGGCATGTACAACATCAAATTTTTCTCCTTTAGCGATTAATTCTTGCGTTTTTGCCACCATATTAAAATTTAATTGCATAATCCAATCAATAAAGTTGTTTGGGTGGATCATGAAGTTGTCAACCCTGTGAACTTGTACACCTTTGTCATCTTCAAAATAAGGAATGTCGCCGTCACGGTAAGTTACAACTGTGACTTCATGCCCATCTTGGTATAAACGATGTGACAAATCATGCACAACTCTTGCAAGCCCTCCTACAACGCGTGGTGGATATTCCCATGATAGCATTAAAATTTTCATAAATTTGTGCTCCTTTCAAAATTTCATTTGTATGTTTTTGTCAAGTTTTTTTCTTTATTATTATTGTATAAAAAAACATTGAAAAAGTAAACATTTTTTTGCAAAAAAGTCAAAAAATTTTTTTAAAAAAACAAAATATGATAATTTTTTCAAAAATTTGTTTTTTTATATTGATTTTTTTTTTATTTTAGATATAATATATAGTAATTGTTTAAGAAACGTGAAAAGATTTTGAATGTCGAAAAAATAGATGGTATGAAAATTTTCCCAGATTTTTTAAGCGCTACAAAGGAGGAATGGAAATGGCAAAAAATACAGAAGAAATAGAAAAAAAAAGCGGAAAGAAAAAACTTGACAAAAACGAAAAAATAAAACAAAAAGAAAAGCAAGTTAGCCAAAAAAGTAAAAAATTAAAAAATAAAAGTGTCCAAAATAAAATGATTGAAAATATCAAAAATTTTATTTCTAAAATTATTGATATGCAGGAAAAGGTACGTCAGGAGGAAGAAAAAGAAAAACTAGAAAAAAAGGAAGAAAAAGAGAAGCAGCAAAAGCAAGAAAAACAACCTAGCTATCTTTTAGAATATTATGATTTGCCATTTCGTTATAATGAAACAATTGTGAAAATTTTAGCCCAAACGCCCAAACGATTATTTGTGTATTGGGACATTTCAGACAAAGACAAAGAGACATATTTGAAGGCATTTGGCGAGCACTTTTTTGAAGATACGTATCCTGTTTTGTTAGTGCATAATGAAAACAAAAATTACACAAGAGAAGTTACAATCAATGATTTTGCCAATAGTTGGTATTTAGATATTTCAGATTCTCGTGATGTATATACCATTCAACTGGGAAGAAAATTCAAATCTTATGTCAAACCACAAATCAATCCAACAGTAGAAGAAGCGAATATTAGCTTAAAAAATGACTATTTAATGATTGCCAATTCCAACACATTAGAAGTTCCTAATGACCATATACTATTTGAAGAATTTAAACCATATGTTAAGTACCGAAATGTAAAAACATATCAAGAAGAAACAAAAGACTTGACAAAAACGATATTCCAAAATGAATTGCAAAAAGTGTATGATAAATTATATGAGAATGGAATAGACGGCGAGAAATTTGATTTGCACAATCCTTCCTCTATGGGAACCAGTAGCAGTATTGCAAAATAAGGAGATTTTATGAAAAATGTAAAAGGTTATGTTAGTTTCATATTGCATGCCCATCTTCCCTATATTCATCACCCAGAAAGCGAGGACTATTTAGAGGAAGAATGGCTGTTTGAAGCTATTTCAGAAACATATATACCATTGTTGTTGAATTTTCAAAAGTTGGAAGAAGAAGGCGTGAAGTTTCGTTTAACAATGACCATGACGCCTCCGCTTTTGAATATGCTTGATAATCAATTATTGCAAAATCGTTATATCAAATATTTGAAAAAGCATATTGAGCTGTGCGAAAAAGAAGTCGTGAGAACAAAATATGACGAACGTTTAAATCGTCTGTCACATTATTATTTAGAACGCTACACGAATGATTTACATGTTTTTCAAGATGTGTATGAATGCAATATCATTCAGGGTTTTAAGCATTTTCAAGATGCTGGATTTTTGGAAATTATCACATGTGGTGCCACACATGGCTATTTTCCAATTTTGTATGTGAACGAAAAAACGGTGCGTGCGCAAATTGGAGTTGGTGTGCAAACCTATGAGAAATTTTTTGGTAGAAAACCACGTGGCATTTGGCTTCCAGAATGTGGGTATGTGCCGGAAGCTGACAAGTATTTGCGCGAATTTGGAATTGAGTTTATCATTACCGAAACACATGGCGTTTTATACGGAAGTCCTGCGCCGATTTATGGGACTTATGCTCCGATTGTTTCGCCAAACAATGTGGTTGCTTTTGCACGTGATTTAGAATCTTCAAGGCAAGTGTGGAGCTTGATTTCCGGCTATCCGGGCGATTTTAATTATCGCGAATTTTACCGTGACATTGGCTATGAGGCGGAGTACGATTACATCAAGCCATACATAGCGTGCAATGGCGTGCGTGTGAATACTGGCATCAAATACCACAGAATTACAGGAAAAACGGACCAAAAGGATTATTACGACGTTCAGTGGGCGAAAGATTCAGCAGAAAAGCAAGCTGGACATTTTATGGATTGCAGAACTAAGCAGATTGAAAGTTTGGCAAGTTACATGGGTGTCCCGCCGATTATTACCTGCCCTTATGATGCGGAATTGTATGGGCATTGGTGGTACGAAGGACCGTATTGGTTGTATATTTTGTTTAAGAAAATTTATTATGATGAGTGTAATTTTGAGCTGATTACGCCAAGTGATTATATTGATAGACATCCTAATATTCAGGTGTCTACGCCGTGTCGTTCAAGTTGGGGGGCAAATGGTTATAGCGAAGTTTGGCTAAATCAAACCAATGATTATGCGCACCGTCATTTGCACAAAGCAGGAGACCGCATGTGTGAACTAGCCTATTTGTATCCCAATGAGGGAGATACACTGCGTCGTCAGGCATTAAACCAGTGCGCACGCGAGTTACTGTTGGCGCAAAGCAGTGATTGGTTGTTTATTATTACGAATGGAACGATGGTGGAATATGCGCATAAGGCGATTAAAGAGCATATTGGCAGATTTACAAAGTTATATTATCAAATAAAAAAAGATAAAATTGATGCCCAATTTTTGTTAGATGTGTTTGAAAAAGACGACATTTTTCCAGAAATTGATTATATGATATATGCTTGATTGTGCCCGCGCGAGGGTGCGTTTGATAAAAGAGAAGGAGAATTTTGATATGGAAGTGTATGATAATGCCAATCGTTTGGCAAAGGCAATCAAGGATTCAAAAGAATATCAAGAATATAAGACTTTGAAACAAGAGTTGTTTGTGGATTTGAAGTTAAAAGAACAAGTAGAAGAGTTTGAGAAAATTCGTTATGAGGAGCAGCTTTTGGCGATGCAAGGCGAAAAGCAGAGCGAAGAAAAAATGCAAAAGTTGCAAGAATTGTACAAGATTTTGGTGCAAAATCCAAAAGTCAAAGATTATTTTGATAAGGAAGTACGCTTTAATGTCATGATTGCAGATGTCAATAAAATCATAGGCGAAGCGATTAAAGATGTGTTGAATTAAAAATATAGATAAAATGTGTTTTGGATGATAAATATCAAGTGATTTGTTTAAAACCAGATGAAAAGTTACAGCAAGCATTTGAAGTATTAAAAGAAAATGGATATGAAATTTAGTTATTTGTGAAAGAATAATAGGAGATAATAGATGAATCGTGCAAAAGAGCTGAGTGAAATCTTAAATAAATTGTTTACAAATAAAAAATTTATGGCAACTTTAATGGCAGACGAGGAAAAGTTTAGTATAGATGCATTGATTAGAAAGATGTCAAAAATTTTATGCTATTATATTGCTACAGGATATGAGGACACCGATTATCCTTATCCAAAAATAGAAAAAATGTATGATAAAATAGCTCAAAGTCAGCTAAAAGGAAGGTATCAAGAAAATTTAATTGAAAACGGAGTTATGACACATTCTTTTAATGGATATCAAAAAGAAATTATCGAAAAATATGGTTTTGATTATAGTCAAAAGTTGTCAGAGGGCGAGAAAGTTCAAAAAGAAAAAAGAAGAAATGCACTGAATGCATTAGAAAAGCTTTTTGGAGAAAGTAATTATTTGCAATATCAAGAGAGTAAGAATAGTAATGAAGAGCAAATTTTTTTGACTTCACCAGGAGAAGAAACTTTTTCTTATGCATTAAAGGCTTCGCCAGAGAGATTGTTTGCAGGACCATTAAAAGTATATGGAGATGGAAATCCTGTACAAGAAAAGAAATCAATTATTATTGGTGAGAAAAAGAATACTTTTTTTAGAAAAGTGTTACAAGATAGGATGAAGACTGGGATTCCAGATGAGATGACAAAACAATATAAAGAATATGCAGAGGAAGTGGCAAAAACTTATTGTACATTGCCACCTAGTTTTGCGATGATAAATTTAGCAGATATAAAGGATATTCCAGTGTCTAATAGAGTATATAATGAGAAGCAAACTTCCATTTTAAAGGAATATATCGATAGTAAATATTTGGGTAGTGTAAAAAATTTTTTCTCGCAAAGTGGATATAAAGCTGAAGATAATGAATTGAAAGATTTAGCAACATTAAGACAATTTATTCCAGAGGATTCTTTTGCTATTGTGGATGTCATGGACGCTTTTGAGTTGAAGCAATTATATGCAAAATCAAAAGGAGCTAAAATAGGACAGTTAATTCATTATGATACTTGTGAAAATCAAGGAGAAGCGAGTGTACAGCAATTGAGTAGTATTATTGATGATATTGAGTATAATAGGGATTTAGACGAATTAAATGAAACGTATTTAGTAAGAAAACAAAACATACAAAATCAATATTTAGAAAAAGCGAATGTTATGCAGGCGCAATATCAAACAGCAGATAAACAAAATTTAGAGGAAATAAAAAGTCATTTACGAGAAAAGGAAGAGGCGATATTTCAAAGAGAATATGTTAGAAAAAAGGGGGTTCCCAAAGGAGAATTAAAAAGTTTTTTTGAAAATTATTTAATACCTAACGATAAGATGAATGAGTTGTTAAAAAGTGATGAGGAAATTGTACAAGATGGATTGCAATATGGGAGTGAACTTCATGGCGTTTCACATACGAGAAGAGTAAACTTTTTATTAACAGCTTTAATGAATGTAGGCTGGATGTCTGAAAGGGATCAAAAAATGATGAGAGCAATTGTAAAAAATCACGATATTGGTAGAGAAAATGATTGGGAAGATTCTGAGCATGGAGAGAAAAGTGTTCAAAAATTAAAGGAAAATCCAGAGAGGCTAGAGGAATTTACAGAAGAGGAAAAAGAGTTAATTGAGTTTGTTATCAAAGAGCATTCTAAGAGTTTTGAAAACAATCGTGAAGTTTTGAGAAAACTTCCTAAAGAGGAGTCAAGTCATAAATGGGACTTGTTACAAAGGTTTAAAGATATTGATAAATTAGATCGAGTAAGATTGGATCCGATGGGAAAAAATCCTAGGGAAGGTTTGAATGTGTCAAGATTGTATAATGCGAGTAGTCGAACGTTAGAAGGATTAGCTTATGAGGCATATAATAAAGTTTTGGAGATTTTGGATATTGAAAAACAGATTTTTGAAATAGAGTAATTTTTGAAATTGGAGGAAGAACGAGGGCAGTTTGAAGAATTTGAAAATAGATTTCGTCAGAGAAAAGAGGTAGTGAAAAGTGCAGGAAGTTACTTTTTAAGTGAAATTGTAAATGATGAAACGATTGGAATTAGTGTGATGAATGCTTTTCTAACACGAATTAAAAGTTTATTTCAGGCAAAAGAGAAATCGGTTGAAAGTGAGTATAAACAATGAGTAAGTTGGCAGATGTTTATAGTGAAGTATATGAAATATTGAGTATTTTAGGAAATGATTATATTGATAAATTGCCTTCCAAATTATATGAACATATTTCAAACGAAAGAAATAAAGAGAATTTTGTTCAATTTGATGTTAATCAACCAATTGAGAAGCAAGGAATTGAAAAAGATACAATGAATTTTATTGCTTATTTGAATTTGCAATATTGGAGTGATGAAAAAGAAAAACAGAAATTAGTGAAACAGTATACAAAAAATGATGAAAGAATGCAGAAAAAACTCCAAGAAAAATATCAGTTAGATAATCTATTTAGGAAAGATGTTGAAGTAAAGAAGGAAGAAATAACAGGAATAGAATTGGCGACGTACAGAGTTTCAATATTTAGAAAAATTTTCAATCGAATTAAAAATTTATTTAATAAAAGTCAAAAGAAAAATAAATAAATTTATTAATTTGAACTATTAAAGATTCTTTAATAGTTCAAAATATTGAACGTTGGGAGTGAAAAAATGCAAATTTTAGAGAAGTGTACATTGTGTCCGCATGAGTGCAAAGTTAATCGAATGAAAGGGGATTTACGGAAGATGCAAATCAGATGATAAGATAAAGATATCTTTGGCTGATTTGCATTTTTTTGAAGAGCCTTGCATTAGCGGGACGAATGGTTCGGGGGCAGTGTTTTTTACGGGATGTAATATGAATTGCCAGTTTTGCCAGAATTATGAGATTAGTCAAATTGGTTGTGGTAGAAGTGTAACGAGTCAGGAACTTGCTAATGAATTTTTGAAATTGCAAAAAAGAGGGGCTCATAATATTAATTTGGTAACAGGTTGCATTTATGTTCCGCTCATTGTAGAGAGTTTGAAATTGGCGAAAACAAAAGGATTGGTGATTCCGATTGTGTATAATTCAAGTGGCTATGAGAAAACGGAAACACTTCAAATGCTGGAAGGTTATGTAGATGTGTATTTGCCAGATTTGAAATATTATTATGACGATTTGGCAAAAGATTTGTCAGGTATTTTAAATTATTTTGAAGTGGCGACAAAGGCGATAAAGGAAATGGAGTGCCAAGTGGGAAGTCCAGAGTTTGATGAAAGTGGAATGATACAAAAAGGTCTCATGATTAGACATTTGGTTTTGCCCAATCATTTGCAAAATACAAAACAGGTTTTGAAGTGGATTAGAAAAAATGTAAATCCAAATGTGTATGTGAGCATAATGGCACAATATTTTCCTGCATATCAAGCCTTGGAAAGAGAAGATATTAACCGAAAATTGACAAAAGAGGAATATGAAGAAATGATGAATTTTGTAGAAAAATGCGGTTTTCAGAATGGTTATTTTCAAACTTTGGAAGAAAATGAAAAACAGTATGTTCCGAATTGGGAAAAAAATAAAAAAATTTGTCAAAAAGCTTGCCAAGATGAAAAAAATGTGTTATAGTGAAACTACATTCGTGATATATGCATAAATGAAAATAAAATTGAAATGGAGGTGAATGAGATGGAAGATTTGTTGGTGAAAATTGGGCAAATGTTAGACGACAAGATAGAAAAGCAAATAGGACAAATGTTGGATGACAAGATAGAAAAACAAATAGGAAAATTATTAGACGAAAAGTTAGATACTAAACTAGATGCTAAATTTCAAGAATTCTCAAATAGCTTTGACGTAAAGCTGCAAAATTTATCAGATAGCTTTGACGTAAAGTTGCAGAATTTATCAGATAGCTTTGACGTAAAGTTACAGAAATTGTCGGATAGTGTTGATGCAAGATTACAGAATTTATCTGATACATTTGATGCTAAATTAAAGATTTTGTCAGATATATTTATTGTAAAAATGCAGCAGATGTTAGATGATTTTAATTCTAAAATAGAAGAGTTAAGACAAGATATGTTAGATCAGTTTTTCTTATTTGAATGTGAATACGGAGATCGAATTGTTGCGATTGGAGATTCTGCTTTGTTAGACAATCAAAAAAATGTTGAGAGAAGTGAAAAAATGCATGATTTAGAGGAAAGAATGAACCGAACAGAATTGAAAATGGAAGTCTGTCAAAATGACATTTTTAAGCTAAAAAACAGGTAAAATGAAATTAAAACCATAACTAAATCTAGTTGATAATATCGAGAAAAAGAGAGTATATCTATTATTTTTGAGAGTAGAGGTAATAGATATACTCTCTTTTGTTATTGCAGAAAATAAATTTTGAAAAAAACATATACAAAAAATTTTTTTAATGATATAATAACTTCATAAAATTACGTAGGAATAAAATAGAGGGGAAAATATATGGGGAATATTGTTCTTTTAGATGATTTAACAATTAATAAAATAGCGGCTGGAGAAGTGATTGAAAGACCTGCTTCTGTGGTCAAAGAAATGGTTGAAAATTCAATTGATGCTGGGGCGAAAAACATAACAGTTGAAATTAAGAATGGCGGAATTTTGTTTATTAAGATTACAGATAATGGTTCAGGAATTTCAGAGGAGGATATGGAAATGGCTTTTGAGAGGCATGCAACCAGTAAAATTAGAAAAGCAGTTGATTTGGAAACAGTGACGACAATGGGGTTTCGTGGCGAGGCTTTGGCGAGCATTGCAGCCATTGCGAATGTCGAGATGATTTCTAAAAAAGAAGGAGAGGAAATTGGACATAAAATTGTCGTGGAAGGCGGAAAAGTTTTAGAAAAAGCAGAAATTGGATGTCCTGTTGGGACAACGATTACGGTCCGAAATTTATTTTTTAACACACCAGTGCGTTACAAATTTTTGAAAAAAGATTATACGGAAAGTGGTTACATAGAAGACAATGTAAGACGCATTGCTTTGGTTAATAAAGAAATTTCAATTAAACTCATAAGTTCAGGAAAAACAATTCTTCAAACCAATGGCAGTGGCGATTTTAAAAATATCATTTATAGCATTTATGGGAAAGATATTGCCAATGGCATCATGGAAGTAGAATACATTTATGAAGATATCAAAGTGAGTGGAGTGGTAGGAAAGCCAGAAATTGCAAGAGCAAATCGTCAAAATCAAATCTTTTTTGTCAATGGTAGATATATTAAAGATAAGAATTTAACAGCAGCAGTTGATCAAGCCTACAAAGGTATGATTCCAATTGGAAAATTTGGTTTTGTGATTTTGAATTTGGAAATGAATCCACAAAAGCTAGACGTGAATGTACATCCTGCGAAACTCGAGGTTCGTTTTCAAGATGAAAATGCGGTATTTAAAGCAGTATATCATGCAATAAAAGCAGGGTTTGGAAAATCAGAATTGGTAGAAAATGTAGAAAGACCAATTGAGCTTGAAACGAAAAAGGAGGAACCAAAAGACGAAGGTCCAAAATTGGAAATCAAAGAAGGAATGACAATTGAGGAAAGAATTCAAGCAATTAATTCATTGATTTCTCAAATAACGCCTGAAAAGACAATGCAAACAGGTGCCAAACTGGAAACGCCCAAAATGGCTTCTGAAAACAAATTAGAGGATTTATATAAAACGGGTTCGATTGCAGATAAAGTGGCAGAAGAAAAAGAGAAAGAATATGACGAAGCAGGACGAGCCATTCAATTTGGTAATACAAGAATTTCAAGTAATACACAAGAAATTAATGTGGTAGCAGTGAAGGAAAAAGTAGAAGAAAATCAAGATACCATTCAAATCAGCAAAGAGCCAGAGAGCTTGGCAAAAGATGAAACGCTGCAAATAGAACAGCCAAAAGAGCCTGTAACGGATGAAACAATCAAGCTGCCGGAAGAGGAAAAAACAGAAGCAGAAATAAAAATAGCAGAAGAGAAAAAAGATGAGTTTATTACCAATGTTGTGGACAAATTGTTAGAGGCGAAATTAAAAGACGAAGACAGCACAGAAATGATTGACACCACAAAAGTGAAAGAAGCGCTAAAAGAAATTCCAGAAATTACGCCAGAATTTGAAGAAATGTATAAAAAGGCGTTTGGAATTGAGGTCAATGCCAATCGAAAGAGTGAGCCCAAAAAAGAGGACGTAGGCGAGAAGTTAGATGTGGCACAAGTGGAATATGCAGGTGCCCTAAATGAAAGTTTGTTTGACAATTCAGAAGAATATGCGAATATTCCATATAAATTTATTGGAATTGCGTTTTCCACTTATATTATGATAGAAATGAAAGACGAGCTGTACATGATTGACCAACATGCAGCACACGAGCGAATTTTGTATGAAAAGGTAAAAGCAAATTATTATAGGGACGAAGAGAAAGATTCGCAACTTTTGTTACTTCCAGATATTGTGCAACTGACAAATAAAGAAATGGATATTGCTAGAGAAAATGTAGAAATGTTTGCAAAAGCAGGTTTTGTATTTGAAGAATTTGGGGATAATACCATTAAGGTCACACAAGTGCCAAGTATGTGTGAAAGTATGAATACGAAACAATTATTTTTGGAACTGCTAGACGAAATTAACACAGTTGCGGTAACGGCAACACAGGAAAAAGAAGATAAGTTTATTGCAACAGTGGCTTGTAAAGCAGCAGTGAAAGCGCATATGAAATTGGATTTGCAAGAGGTGGATAGTTTGATGCAGGAATTATTGCATTTGCCAAATCCGTTTACATGTCCACATGGTCGCCCGACTGCGATTAAAATGACGAAGTATGATTTAGAACGTAAATTTGCACGAAAATAGCAATGTTAACTTTAGTTGCGCGCCATGTTTAGTAAAAATCCAACTATTAAAGATTCTTTAATAGTTGGAAAAACTGAAAAATGGAGGAGAAAAATGAAACCAAAAGTAATTGTAATTGCAGGTCCGACCGCGTCTGGAAAAACAGCGTTATCAATTGAGCTTGCCAAGAAAATAGATGGCGAAATTATTTCTAGTGATTCGATGCAAATTTACCAAGATATGGATATTGGGACTGCGAAAGTGACCAAAGAGGAAATGCAAGGAATTAAGCATTATTTGGTAGATTTTGTGTCTCCTGAGGAAAGATATTCGGTTTCGGATTTTAAGCGAGATTGTGAAAATGCGATAAAGGAAATTTTGGAAAAAGGAAAAGTGCCGATTATGGTTGGCGGAACGGGGCTGTATGTGGATTCTGTGGTGTATGGAATTATGTATCCAGATATGGAGTTTGACCAAGAATATCGCGATTTGTTGATGGAAAAGGCGCAGACGGAAGAAGGCTTGAGAGAATTATACGAAGAGGCAAAAGCAATTGATGAAGAGGCGACACAGAAAATTAGTCCAAATGACAAAAAAAGAATTGTTCGCATTTTGGAAATTTATAAGGCGACTGGAGTGAATAAAACGCAACAGGAAATTTGGTCAAGGCAAAAGGGCGTGAAATATGATTTTAAGGTTTTTGCTTTGAATATGGAACGAGAAAAATTGTATGAACGTATTAATCGTCGTGTGGATTTGATGTTGGAGCAAGGTTTGGTGGAAGAAGTGCGAAATTTGAAAGAAAAGTATCAGCGTTTTCCGACAGCGATGCAGGGTTTGGGCTATAAAGAAGTGGTCGAATATTTGGAAGAAAAGTGCACCTATGAGGAAATGGTGGAGAAAATTAAGCAGGAGACGAGAAGATATGCGAAAAGGCAACTGACGTGGTTTCGTAAAAATAAAGAGACAATTTGGCTTGCGGCA
The DNA here is from genome assembly GCA_947571115.1 of uncultured Clostridium sp. Lineage (GTDB taxonomy): Bacteria > Bacillota > Clostridia > TANB77 > CAG-508 > Scatovivens. The sequence goes on along the minus strand of CANOWW010000005.1, from coordinate 34,902 downwards.
GAAGATGGGATACAAGATAATATAGCTATTATTTTGGAGGAATATAAAAATTGAAGGATGAAGAAAACAAATTAAGTTTTTTTAGAATCATCATCGGTATTATTGTTTTGGCTTGTTTTATTCTTGTTGTTCAAAAGGGAATTGAACTTTTGCAAAATATTGCGCAAATTTGTGTGGTAGAGCAAGGTTCACTGAGGTTTGAGGAAAGTGCAGAAGGGTATATTTTACGTGAAGAGGTTGTTTTGCAAGGAGAAAATTACAAAAATGGCATGGTTCCGATTGTTTCGGAGGGACAGCGAATTGCGAAGAATAGCCCAGCGTTTCGTTATTACTCGAATGGAGAAGAGGAGATTTTGAGCAAGATAGCGAATTTGGATGATGAGATTAATGCTGAAATTGAAAGTAGTGGCTTGATGATTTGGTCGACGGATATAACTAATTTGGAAAATCAGATTGAAAAGTTGGTAAATTCCATTTATGAATTGAATGATTTAGAAGAAATTCAAGATAAGATTACAGAGCTTGATACATATGTTTCTAAAAAGACAAAAATAACAGGAAATTTGAGCCCTGCGGATTCGCATGTCAAGTCTTTGATTGAACAGAGAAATTCTTTGGAAAGCAGTTTGAGTAATAGTTCAGAAGTGATTCATTCGCCGATAGCTGGAATGGTTTCTTATCGTGTAGATGGTTTAGAAGAAATTTTGCGGTGTGAAGGATTTTAGCTATTTGAGTACCGATTTTTTGAAATCTCTGGATACAAAGTCTAGCAGTATGATTGCGACAAGCACAGAAAAAGGCAAAGTGATGAATAATTTTGAATGTTATATTGCCTGCCCAATGAATACCGAAAAGGCGTCTACGGCTAAAGTGCGGGGATAAAGTGCTTTTGCGAATTTCGGAGGCAGTAGAAGTAGAGGCGACGATTGAATATATTGTGCAAGAGGAGGGAGAGCACAGGGTGATTGTGTTTAAAATTACGGAGCATGTGGAGTCGTTAGCACAGTATCGTGAAATATATGTAGATGTGATTTGGTGGAGTTATAGTGGGCTTAAGATTAGTAATTCAGCGATTTTGGAAGAAAATGATTTGAGTTATATTGAGAGAAGTAAGGCAGGTTTTAGTGATAAAATTTATGTGAAAATTTTACGACAAAATGATACATATTCCATTATTGAAAATTATACAGATGAAGAATTGACAGAATTAGGTTTTGATCAGGAATATGTTGCAAAATGTGCAAAATTGAGTGTGTATGATGAAATTTTGTTACATTAAAGAAAAATAAAAAACGACAAATTATTACAAAAATATTACAAAAAAACTAAAATATTACAAAAGTGTTAAGTTTGTGTAACAATGGTTAAAATTGCTAAAAAGGTATTGACAATCGAGACAAAAAGTAAGATACTATATGTATGTTATAACACGAAGGAAAAATATATAGGAGGTTTGGGAAAGTGGCAGGAACAGCAATCAAGAAAATTATGAATTATTTTTGGGGAGAAGAGGAGCAAGCAGAGGAATACGATGAAGAGTATGACAACACGGAATACGACTATGATTATGCGGATGAAGAAGAGGAAAGCGAAAGCAAACTAAGCTTGTTTAACAAAGGTAGAAGCAAAGTAGTCCCTATGCCAAAAGCACAGCAAATTAAAATGCAAATTTCAAAACCAACAACATTCGAGCAAGCAAATGAAATTATTGCACAATTGAAAAATAAAAATTCTGTTGTGATTAACTTAGAATACGTTAGCAAAGAAGTGGGAAGAAGAATTGTAGATGTTGTAAGTGGAGCTGTGAAAGCTTTAGATGGCAATATGGAAAAGGTTTCTAATTCTATATTTGTTATTGCCCCATATAATTATGATATAGAAAATCAGTTTTCAAAAGAAAAGCTAGATAGCAAATTTTCAGGATTTGGGATTAAATAATAAAAATAGGAGGGCAAACATATGTTGACACCTTTAGATATTGAGAATAAGAAGTTTACAAGGACTCTGAAAGGATATAATGTAGACGAAGTGGATGACTTTTTGGATCAGTTAACTTTGGAGTACGAAAAACTTTATAAAGAAAATGCCGAATATAAGAGTAAATTTGATGAACAACAGAAAGAAATAGAACGCTTTAAAACTGTTGAGCGTACCTTGCAAAATACTTTAGTCATGGCCCAAACAACCGCAGAAGATATTAAAAATATGGCACAAAAGCAAGCCGATCAAATTATTAATGAGGCAAAATTAGAAGCACAAAAAATGGTTGAAAATGTCAATAAAGATGAAGTGGAAGTTCGTAGAAGAACAGAGGATTTAAAGAAACAATTTGAAGTGTATAAAGCAAAAATGGAAGCATTATTGATTTCACAGTTGGAATTATTGCAGGATAAAAAAGATGATAATGATGCATAAAATAGGAAGAACTTAATTAGGAACAGAAAATGTTTTAGATAAGTTCTTTTTTTGTGGCAAAAAAATACAAAAAAAGTAAACTTTTGTTTGACAAATCAAATGTTTTGTGATAAAATATTTTTACAAACAAAATTTCTCTGCGCAAAAAGTGAAAAGGAGTGATATTTATGAAGAAAAAAGATCCCAATAGTATTAATAAAAGAGAAAAAGCGATATTGAAGTTTATTGAAAAACAGATAAAAGCCAATGGCTATCCACCATCTGTAAGGGAAATTGGAAAAGCAGTGGGATTAAAATCAACAGCGACTGTGCATGGCTATTTAGAGGCATTAGAACGTAAAGGTTATATTAAGAAAGAAAGCCAAAAAGGTAGAACTTTGAAATTATTAAAAGGTGGAGCTTTGGAGGAGCCGCAAGAAACATTTGAGAAAGAATTTTATTCTGATCGCGAAATGGTAAATGTTCCAATTGTAGGAAAAATTACGGCTGGAGAGCCAATTTTAGCAGTTGAAAATATAACTGACACTTTTCCGATACCATTAGATTTTGTGGGAAATAGTGAAAGTTTCATGCTTGTTGTAAGAGGGGAGAGCATGATTGAAGCAGGAATTTTAAACGGAGATTATATTTTAGTGAGAAAGCAAAATTCGGCAATTAATGGGGAAATTGTTGTTGCTTTGATAGAAGATGAGGCTACTGTAAAGACTTTTTATAAAGAAAAAGATCACATCAGATTGCAACCTGAAAATTCAACAATGGAGCCAATTATTGTTCCGAATTGTGAGATTTTAGGAAAAGTGACTGGTGTATTTAGAAAAATGTGAGAGTAAAACGTTATTGTGATAACAAACAATAACGTTTTTTGTGTGAGCATATTTAAAATTGACGAAAAAAACTTTTTATGGTATGATAAAACCAATAAAAGGAGCAAAATTATGGATAGAAAAGTAATTCTTGTAACAGGGGCATCACGCGGGATTGGGCGTGAAATAGCAAAAACACTTGCCCAAACTGATTATCAAGTGATTGCAAATTATAATCAGTCATCTGAAGCGGCTTTGCGTTTAAGAAATGAGTTAAAAGAGGCTGGGTTCGAGATTGACATTTTTAAATGTGATGTGTCCCAAAGAGAAGAAGTGCGTAAAATGGTGGATTTTGTGATAAATCAATATGGGAAAATCGATGTACTTATTAATAATGCAGGGATTGATGATGAGAAGATGTTTTTGGATATAACCGATGATGATTGGAACCATATGATGCAAAATAATTTATATTCTGTGTTTTGCTGTAGTCAAGAAGTTCTAAAGCATATGTTGCATGAAAAAAAGGGTTGTATTATTAATATTTCGTCAATTTATGGTGTCAATGGTGGCTCATGTGATGTGCATTATTCAGCTTCCAAAGCAGCGATTAATGGGATGACGAAAGCGCTTGCCAAAGAATTTGGGTTATCCAATATTCGCGTCAATAGCATTGCGCCAGGTGTGATTTTGACAGATATGACAGCTCAAATATCTGAGAAAGATTGGGAACAAGTAAAAAATGAAATTCCACTAGGTAAGATTGGAAAGCCAAGTGATATTGCCAAGTGCGTGAAATGGCTAATGGAGGACGATTATACAACAGGGCAGGTAATTGAGATAAATGGTGGTTGGAATATGTAAAAAATAGAGAAGAGGAAATAAAATAACATGGAATTATTATCGCCAGTGGGCAATTTTGATAATTTAATCGCTGCTGTGCAAAATGGTGCAGATGCTGTTTATTTGGGGGCTAATGCCTTTAATGCCAGAGCAGGCGCGAAAAATTTTGACAAAACAGAATTAAAAGAAGCGATTTTGTATGCGCGAAAGCGAGGGGGAGACGTGCATTTGACGCTCAATACATTGTTGTATCAGGCAGAATTAAGTAATGCTTTAGAGCTAGCAAAGTTTGCATATCAATGCGGGGTTTCAGCGATTATTGTACAAGATATTGGACTTGGTGTAGAACTTATCAAACATTTTCCAGATTTGCCAATTCATTGTAGCACTCAAATGACAATTTCTAATTTAGATGGCGTAAAGCTGATGCAAAAACTGGGTTTTAAGAGAGCAGTTTTAGCCAGAGAATTGTCCTTGCGAGAAATTGGAGAAATCCGAAAAAATACCAACATGGAATTGGAATGTTTTGGGCATGGTGCTTTGTGTGTTTCCTATTCGGGGCAATGCTTGTTTAGTAGTATTGTGGGCGGAAGAAGCGGAAATCGTGGCTTGTGTGCTGGTCCGTGTCGTTTAAATTATCATTTATTAAAAAACGGAAAAAAAGAGGAAAGCGGTTATTTGCTGAGTCCGAAAGATATTTGTACATTAGAAATTTTGCCACAATTGGTGGAGCTCGGAATCGATAGTTTGAAAATCGAGGGCAGAAAAAAATCCTATGAATATGTTTCAATTGTGACGAAAATGTATCGAAAATATCTGGATTTGGCAAAAGATAAAACGAGAGAATATAGGCTTGAGCCAGAGGATTTGAAGCAAATTTTGCAAATTTATAATCGAGGTGGAATGGGAATTGGCTATTTTGAAAATAGGCAAAATATTGTTTACAAAGAGAAGCCCAATCATTTAGGTGTATATGTGGGAAAAGTAGAGGGAATTGACAAAAAGCAGAAAAGGATAATTCTTGATTTGGCAGAGCAGGTAGTTACAGGGGATGTCATTAATATTTGCGAAAACACGTCTTATATTTCAGAAGTGAAAAACGGAAATTGTGTGGGCGAAATCAAAAATATTGAAAAAATTAAACTGGGAGATAAGGTTTATCGAATTGTGAGCAATCAGCTCAATAAAAAACAGTGGGAAAGTTACAAAAAAGAGGTCAAAAAAGTAGAAATATCGAGCAAATTATATCAAAAACGGAGAAAATCTATGCTTAGAGGTGTACAATGATAAAATCAACATAAAATCGTCGATAAAGTATCAAAAATCGGATGTAAATGAACTTGACAAAGATAGAATTTTGTGTCAAATTCAAAAAACGGGAAATACGTTTTTTTATATGAAACAGGTTGATGTGGATGTGGAGCATTTGAGAGTGCCAGTTAGCGTATTAAATCAGCTCAGAAGAGACGCTTTAGAAAAGTTTGAAAAGGCTTTAGAAAATAGTATTTTAAGGGAAAATGGCAAGGAGATTGTTTTAGAAGTTCCAGCAAAGCAGAAGTTTCAGGGAAAGAAGCCGAAGGTAAATTTGTATTTGCAAAAATTCGATAGCCAAATGGATTATTCTGCTTTGAATTATCATGAAATATATGTGCCATTTAAGGATTTGATTAAGGGCAAAGAAATGCGAGATTGTATTGCGGTTTTGCCAACTATTGTGGATGAAAAGTATCGAAAATTAATTGAGGAAAATCAGCCAATTTTGGAAAAGGTAAAAGCGATTCAGATTACGCATTTATCACAAATTGAAATGTTAGAACGAATGAAAATAGATAAAAAAATAGTGGCAGATTATTCTTTAAATATTACGAATGATTTGTCAGAAAAAGTTTTGCAGGATTTGGGAGTCAAGCGTTTTACGCTTTCGCCAGAACTTGACAAGAAGGAAATACAGCAGTTTTGCACAGGTTTGGAAAGAGAATTGGTGGTGTATGGCAGACCTTGTCTGATGACTTCAAAGTATTGCCCGATTGGAAAAAATGGGGATTGCCAAAAAGCTTGTCAAAAGGGAAATTATGAATTGCAAGATAGAAAAAATTTTGTTTTTCCAGTGGTTGCAGATATGGTTAATTGTCATGCCAAAATTTTTCATTCAAAGGCTTTGCAACAGAGCGCAAAAGGCTTGCAGATGGATTTTGTGAGAGTGGATATTTTGCATGAGACAAAGGAAGAAATTGAAAAAATAATTTCTCGCATAAATTTTTAGAAAATTAATAGAATTAAAGTAAGAAAATATTTTTTAGATTTTGCTATACAAAGTTGTTTTTTTATGATATAACTTACTATAAAGTATACAATAAACGCAGAAAATCTTTTTTGTGAATGGAGGAAATAAACAAATGAAGTTAAAAGAATTATTAACAGGAATTGAAAATTTTAAAATAAAGGGCGATGCTGAATTAGAGATAAAATCGATTGAAAGTAATTCAAAAGCCGTAAAACAAGGTTCACTTTTTGTGGCAATTAAAGGCTATGATTTTGATGGGCATGAATATGTAGAAGAAGCGATTGCAAATGGAGCAATTGCGGTTGTACTAGATATTTCAGCAGATTTAAAATCCATCCATTTGCCAAAAGATATGACAGTGGTTTTGACGGATAATTCAAGAGTAGCGATTGCGAAAATGGCATGTAACTTTTATAAAAATCCTTCTCGCTATTTTAAATTGATTGGGGTAACAGGAACAAAAGGAAAAACAACAACAACGTATATGATTAAATCCATTTTGGAGAAAGCGGGCTACAAAGTTGGGCTAATTGGAACGGTTGCTAATTATATGGGAGAAGATATGATTTCTGAGAGTAGTCGTACGACACCAGAAGCGTTGGAATTGCAAGAATTGTTTTACAAAATGGCAGTGGCTAAAATGGATTATGTGGTCATGGAAGTTTCTTCGCAGAGCTTAAAAATGCATCGTGTGGATGGTTGCCATTTTGATATGGCGGTGTTTACGAATTTTTCAAAAGACCATATTAGTTTAAAAGAACATACAGATATGGACGATTATTTCAATAGTAAATTAAAATTGTTTGAGATGGCGCCAAAGGGCTTTGCTAACAGCGATGATTTTAAATGTGAAAGATTAATCTATCAAGCCAAAAACTGCGAAATTAAAACTTATTCGATTGACAATTCTTCTAATTTAATTGCCAAGGACATTACGATTACCAATAGCAGCGTAGATTTTAAAGTGAAATTGGGGCAAAAAAACGAGAGAGTGAAAGTCAATATTCCGGGAAGATTTAGTGTGTATAATAGTTTGGCTGCGATTTCAGTGGCACTTTCGCTTGGCATTGATAAGGAAGTCATTAAAGAAGGCTTGGCGAATATTGTGATTCCGGGCCGAAATGAGTTGGTGCCAAACGATAAAGAACTCACGATTATGATTGATTATGCTCACACAGCGGAGAGTTTGGAGAATATTTTGACTTCTATTAAAGCGTATACGGCGCCGGGAAAGGTAATTTGTGTGTTTGGTTGCGGAGGCGATAGAGACCAGACGAAACGTCCTGAAATGGGAGAAGTAGCAGGACGTTTGGCAGATTTTTCTTTTGTTACAACCGATAATCCACGAACGGAAAAGCCAGAAGCAATTATTCAGGATATTGAGGAAGGAATTAAGAAAACAAAAGGAAATTATAAAATTGTGGTGGACCGAAAAGAAGCGATAAAAGAAGCAATTGATATGGCAGGCAAAAGAGATATTGTCATTTTGGCTGGAAAAGGACATGAAACGTATCAAGAAATAAATGGAGTAAAACATGAATTTGATGAGCGCAAAATTGTGAAAGAAATCTTAGAAAATAAATAGGAGATTTTATGAGTGTACAAATTATATATTTAATTTCGACTTTTATAGTAACTGCGATTTTAGGAAAATTCATCATACCAATTTTGAAAAAGTTAAAAGTAGGGCAAAGTGAGCGAGAAGATGGACCACGTTCTCATTTGAAAAAACAAGGCATTCCAACCATGGGAGGAATTATGATGATGCTAGCCATAGTGATTGTTTTGGCAATTGCTTGTTTCTTTAATCGAGAAAGTGAATTTGTAAGGCCAGTGCTTATGATATCTATTGCGAGTTTAGGGTTTGGTTTGGTTGGATTTGTAGACGATTTCAAAAAAGTTGTTTTGCATAATACAGAAGGTTTAAATCCCAAACTGAAAATGCTAGGACTTTTAATTGTGGCAACTATTTATACGATTTTTTTGAGTCAATATGCGAATGTTGGGACAGAACTTATAGTGCCATTTATGGGAATGAAGTTGAATTTACCCAATTGGTTATTTATTCCATTTACGATTTTGGTAATGCTTAGTACCACAAATGCAGTGAATTTGACAGATGGTGTAGATGGCTTGGCGGCAAGTGTATGTGCGATTATGCTAACTGCGATTTCAATTATTGCTATGAAATTAGGGAGTGCAGAAGTTTCTATTTTGGGAAGCATTACAATTGGAACTTGTTTAGGATTTCTTGTGTATAATTTTCATAAGGCAAAAGTGATGATGGGAGATACTGGCTCACTCTTGCTTCGGTGGCGTGATTTCAAGTATGGCAATTTATCTGCAAATACCACTTTTTTTACTCATTATTGCGATTATTCCTATTTTAGAAACTTTGTCTGATATTTTGCAAGTTATGTATTTTAGAAGAACAGGAAAAAGATTATTTCGTATGGCACCACTACATCATCATTTTGAACTTACTGGTTGGCGTGAAAATAGAGTGGTTGGTGTGTTTTCGCTGGTAACGTTTATTGCTTCTGTGGTAGGAATATTAGCAATAATTTCCTAATATATGGAAAAGCGTGAAAATTTTGTGTAGCAAAAATTTACTCGCTTTATTAAAGAAAGTTTGAAGAACTTTCTTTGAGGGAAGGAGTTCTTGTGCATGACGAAGAAAATACAAAAGTCAAAAAAGAAATTTAGCTTATTGACCAAAGGTTCGCTGGACTATACTATATGGATTACAGTTATGATTTTGGTAGCATTTGGACTAATTATGGTATTATCGGCAAGTGCGCCATCGGCTTTATCAGAAACAGGAAATAGTTATAAATATGTGAGTAAACAGGCAATTTCAGCAGCGATTGGATTATGTGTGATGTATGCTTGTTCTAAGGTGGATTATCATATTTTCAGAAAATTTAAGTGGCTGATTTATATCGTATGTATTGCTTTTTTATTACTGGTTGCTTTTATTGGAACTGGTGCCAATGGAGCGAAACGTTGGATTGTTATTGCAGGGTTTAACTTTCAGCCATCGGAGTTTGCTAAAATAGGGTTTATTCTATTTTTTGCAGCAATATTGTCAGATGTCAAAGAGCATGGAAAAATGAAGTTATATCGCTATGGATTTTTGTATCCAATCATATTTATGGGACCAATTGTGGTAACCATCTTGATTTTACAAAATCATTTTAGTGCAACTTTTATTATTAGTGTTGTGACGATTGTACAGATGTTTGTGGCAGGAACGAAAATTTCACATTTTTTACTCACTGGTTTAGTAGGATTGGTTGCAGGTGCACGGAGCAATTATTGCTAAAAATGGGAGCTTGACACTGGGAACAGATTTTAGAAGTTCTAGAATCCAAACTTGGTTAGATCCATTTTCGGATCCAACAGGCGATGGATGGCAGATTATTCAAAGTTGGTATGCGATTGGTTCTGGAGGATTATTTGGAGTAGGTCTTGGAAATAGTAAGCAAAAATATTTATATTTACCAGAGCCACACAACGATTTCATTTTTTCTGTGTTGGCAGAAGAATTAGGGTTTGTAGGTTGTGTTGCTGTGATTGTATTGTTTACGATTTTTGTGTGGCGAGGGGTTGTGATTAGTATGCGAGCCAAAGACAATTTCGGATGTTTGATTGCGATTGGAATTGTTACTATGCTAGGTTTGCAAGCAATGGTAAATATTGCGGTTGTAACAGGAACCATTCCAGTAACAGGAATGCCGCTTCCATTCTTCAGTTATGGTGGAACTTCTTTGATTGCCAATTTGATGGCAGTTGGAATTTTGCTTAATATTTCTCGAACAACGAAATAAAATAAAATTGAAAAATTTAATTTACATAAAGGAGAAAGTATGAGAGTTATCGTTTCGGCAGCAGGTACGGCAGGACATATCAATCCAGCCATTGCTATTTCAAATAAAATACGAGAAAAAGAACCAAATTCAGAAATTGTTTTTATTGGAACTAATCATGGTTTAGAAAATGATTTAGTGCCACGTAGTGGATTTGAGCTAAAAAGAATTGAGGCATATGGTTTGAAAAAAGAACTATCCGTGACAAATTTCAAGCATATTTTAAGTACTTTTAAAAGCAAAAGTGAAGTAGAAAAAATGATAGACGAATTTCAGCCAGATTTGGTAGTTGGAACAGGTGGCTATATTTGTGGTCCTGTATTTTTAGCTGCACTTGCTAAGAAAGTTCCAACTGTGCTTCACGAGAGCAATGCTTATCCCGGAAAGGCAATAAAGTTTTTGGCGAAAAAAGTGGATTGTGTTTTGGTTGGATTTGAAGAAGCAAAAGAAAGAATGCAAAATGCGAAAAAAGTGATTGTTACGGGAAATCCTACCAAGATAAAGAAACAAATAATTTCACAAGCTGAGAAAAAAAGAATTTTAGAAGATTTGGGTATCAAAAATGATTTGCCAATCGTGCTTATTTTTGGCGGGAGCCAAGGGGCACAAAAAATTAATGAAGCAGTTGTGGAATTGATAAAACAAAAATTAAATCAAGATTATCAGATTATTTGGGCGACAGGTCGCAATCAATATGATATTGTAAAAGAAAGTTTTGAAAAAGCAACAATGTCAATCAAAAATTTAAAAGATGTCAAAGTTTTGCCTTATATTTATCATATGGAAGAAATGATAAATATAGCAGATTTAGTGATTTGTAGAAGTGGAGCGATGACGATTACAGAACTTGCGATTTGTTCCAAACCCGCAATTTTTGTGCCGTTACCGTCAAAATCAGCCAATCGACAAGAAGATAATGCGCGTGTTTTAGAAAAATTAGGTGCTGCCAAAATTATTTTAAATCATGAATTAACAGGAGAAAAATTGGCAAACGAAATAAAGGATGTTATCAAAGATAAAGCAAAACTAGAGAAAATGGGAAAGGCTGCCAATAAGATTGCACCACAGGATGTCGAAGAAAAAATTTATGAAGAAATTAAAAAAATTGTAAAAAATTAAGTAAAAAGGAAAAAATAGATGGAAGAAATATATGAGTTTTATGTTGCAGGAAGAATGAGAAATAAAGAAAAAATTCTAGAGATTTGCGATGTTTTAGATGATTTGAAAATCTCGTATTATTGTTTTTTGAAAAATGAGCAATCACACGAGGAAGCTGGATTAGATGTAAACGAGCAACCAGAAGCGTTGTCAAGCAAGTTTGAAAGTATGGCGCTTGATAGTCATGCTGTGCAAACGATTTTTGAGGCTGATATGGAAGGGGAGAAAAGGTCGAAGAATTTTTTACTTGTGTTGCCTGCAGGAAAGTCGGCTCATATAGAAGCAGGGATTGCTTATGGAATGGGCAAGAAATGCTATGCCATTGGAGAATATGATGTAACAGATTCGTTATATTTAATTTTTGATAAAATTTTTAAGGACAAGGCTGATTTAAGGAAATTTTTGGAAGAAGGAGAAAGCAAATGAAAAATGTTGTTTTAACAGGTGCCAGTGACGGATTAGGTAAAGAATTTGGCAAGCTATGTGTACAAAATCAAATGAATGTGATTGCTTTGTGCAGAACCAAACCAGATTATGAGTGCAAGTTTTTAGAAACAGATTTGAGCAGCGAAAAATCAATCCAAAGCGCTTGTCAGCAAATCAAAAAACAATATAGCCAAATTAATATATTGGTTAATTGCGCAGGTGTTATGAGTGCACAAAAATTGGAAAATATTACGTTTGACGAAATAGAAAATTTGATGCGTGTTAATTTGTTAGCACCAATTTTTTTGACAAGTCAATTGATGGACGTAATCAAACAAAATGGAACAGATATTTTAAATGTTGGTTCAACCTGTGGAACCAAGGCAGGTTATCCTGACCAATTGGCTTATACTGCTTCAAAATGGGGCATTCGAGGAACCAGTTACAACTTGCAAGAGGAATTAAAAAAGTATAAAAGCCGCGTGATTCAATTTAATGTTGGTGGCATGAATACAAGAATTTTTGCAAAATATACTGGTAAGGAAATCGAGAATCCGGAAGAATGGATGGATCCAAAGGAAATTGCAAAATTAATGCTTTCTCTTTTGAGTTTGCCAAAACAAATTGAAATTAGTGATATTACAATTAATCGAAAAAATGCGTAAAATATTGTACAATAAGTGGAATAAAAAACGAAAAAAAGTTGAAAATACTTGTCAAATTGAAAACGATGGAGTATACTTGTTTTAGAAAATCAAGTTTTAGGAGAGTGTAAATGGTTGATAAATTAGTGATTGTTGAGTCGCCTGCGAAGGCAAATACGATTAAAAAATTTTTGGGTGGAAAAAGTAAAGTTGTGGCATCTATGGGGCATATTCGAGATTTGCCAAAGTCCAAAATGGGAATTGATATTGAGCATGATTTTGAGCCACAATATATTAATATTCGTGGAAAAGCGCCTTTGATTAATGCGCTCAAAAAAGATGCAAAAAATGCCAAAAAAGTGTACCTTGCAACTGACCCTGACCGTGAAGGAGAAGCAATTGCATGGCATTTGGCGTACCTTTTGGGAATTGACCAAAATTCAATTTGCCGAGTGACGTTTAATGAAATCACAAAAGATGCAGTCAAAAATGCAATGCAAAATCCAAGACAAATTGATTTGAATTTAACAGATGCCCAGCAAGCAAGACGTGTGCTTGACCGAATTGTGGGTTACAAAATTAGCCCAGTGTTGTGGAAGAAAGTGAAACGTGGTTTGTCTGCGGGAAGAGTGCAATCGGTTGCAGTTGCTTTGATTGTTGAGCGTGAGGAGGAAATTGAAAAATTTATTCCAGAGGAATATTGGAATATTTATTTAAAGGCATCTGACAAAAAGACGAAAACAAAGTTTGATTGTAAGTTTATTGGTAAAGATAAAAGGAAAATGGAGCTTCATTGCAAGGAAGATGTGGACAAAGTTTTGGCGGATTTGGATGGTGCAAAATACGAAGTGGTCGACATCAAAAAGGGAGAGAAAAAGAGAAATCCTGCGCCTCCTTTTACGACGAGCACGATGCAGCAAGAGGCTTCGCGAAAATTGAATTTTGCGATTAAGAAAACGATGTCAGTAGCACAGCGGTTTATATGAAGGTGTAAAATTGCCAGAACAAGGGACCACAGGACTTATCACATACATGAGAACGGATTCGACGAGAATTTCGGAGGAAGCAAGAGCAGCGTCAAAGGAGCATATTACGAAAACGTATGGGGAAAATTATTATGAAAACCGCTATTTTAAAACAAAAGGAGATGCACAAGATGCGCATGAGGCAATTCGTCCAAGTTATGTCCATATTACTCCAGAAAGTATTAAAGAATATTTGACACCAGACCAATATAAATTGTATCGCTTGATTTATAATCGTTTTATTGCGAGTCAAATGGCTGCTGCAGTGTATGACACAGTTGCTGTTTCAATTGATGCTAACCATTACAATTTTAGAGCCAACGGACAGACAATGAAATTTAAGGGATTTATGACTTTGTATGTTGAGGGCGAAGATGTTCAAAAGGATGAGGAATTTACACAAATTCCACAATTGCAGGTAGGGGAAGAAGTCAAAAAAGAAAAGATTGATAGTAAGCAGAGTTTTACGGAACCACCTCCACGTTATACGGAAGCTAGTCTTGTCAAGACATTGGAAGAAAAAGGAATTGGACGTCCAAGTACGTATGCGCCTACGATTACGACAATTTTGGCCAGACGCTATATTGAAAAAGTGCAAAAACAATTGGTTCCAACGGATTTAGGAAAAATCGTGAATAAATTATTGATTGAAAATTTTTCAGATGTCATTAATGTACAGTTTACGGCAAAAATGGAAGAGGAATTTGACAAAGTGGCAGAGGGACAGGAAAAATGGAAAGAGGTTATTCGTCAGTTTTATGGGCCATTTGAGCAAGTGGTGGAGAAAGTGGAAAAAGAATTAGAACATGTCAAATTGGAGTATGAAGAATCGGATGTCCCTTGCGAGAAATGTGGCAGAATGATGGTAATTAAATATGGTAAATATGGCAAGTTTTTGGCGTGTCCAGGATATCCAGAATGCCAAAATGCGAAGCCAATTATTGAGACGATTGATGTGCCATGTCCAAAGTGTGGAGCTGTTGTGCAGGTTAGGAAGACAAAGAAAAAGCGTACTTTTTATATTTGTGAAAATAATTTTGAAGGAAATGAAAATCGCTGTACGTATATTTCGTGGAATAAGCCAAAGCCAGGTGAAGTTTTTGTAGAAAATGAAGATGCACAGGAAATTGAAAAGGAAACAAAAACAAAGAAGAAGGCGACGACTAAAAGAAAAACAGCAAAAAAATCTGTGAAAAAAAGTAAGAAATAAAAATCGATAGGAATGAGGAGAAAAAATGGATAGAGCAATAAAAGGTTTGGCATATGAGGGAAAAGTGAGTATTGTGGCAAGCGATACAACTGAATTGGTGGAGCAAATTAGAAATTTGCATGATTTAACACCAACAACGACAGCTGCTTTAGGAAGAGTTGCGACGATTGCTGGTATGATGGGATTGACAGAGCTGAAAGAAAAGGAGGACAGCTTGACGATTCAAATCAATGGAAGAGGACCTATGGGAAGCATTGTTGCAGTTACAGAGCGAGAAGAAGCAAAATCTTTTGTGAAAGTTTATACGCAGAATCCAAGTATTGAGTTGCCATTAGCAAGCAATGGGAAAATTGCTGTGGGTCAAGCAGTTGGAACAGACGGATTTTTGAATATTATAAGACAAAATGAAATCACGAAAACGGCATATAATGGATTAGTTCCATTAGTTTCTGGCGAAATTGCGGAGGATTTTACGCAGTATTTTGCGCAGTCACAGCAAAAGCCAACTGTTATTGCATTGGGTGTTTTGGTGGATAAAAATGGCGTTAAAAGAAGTGGTGGCTATATGATACAATTAATGCCAGATGCGACAGAAGAGGAAATTTCTAAAATTGAAGAAAGTGTTTCAAAAGCGCAGCCAGTCAGCGAAATGTTAAATCAAGATAAAAGTTTAGAAGAAATTGTAAGAACTGTTACAGGTGACGAAAATGCGTTATTTTTAATCAGTGATTTGGGGATTGAGTTTCGCTGTGATTGCTCTAAGGAGCGATTTGCGGATGGTTTGGCTTCTATTGGAAAAGTAGAACTAGATAAAATTATTGAAGAAGATGGCAAAGCCAATACCAAATGTCATTTTTGTAACCAAGAATATGATTTTTCAAAAGAAGAATTGTTGGAAATATTGAAGGATTTGTAAGAAAGTGGTGTTAAATATGGAATTATATGTAATCAGACATGGTCAAACCGCAACAAATGCTTGTAAAGGTATGGTTGGCAGAAAGCAAGTATACTCCTTAACTGAAAAAGGCGAAGAACAAGCAAAAAATGCGAGAAGTGAAGTAGAAAAGCTAGATTATGATTTTGTAATTTGTTCTCCGTTAAAAAGAACGCAAGATACGTGCAAGATTGTCAATGTGAAAAATAAAGAAGTAATTGAAGATAACAGAATTATGGAGAGAGATTGTGGAGAAATGGAAGGCAAAGCAAAAGAAAGTTTTGATTATCCACATTATTGGAATTACAATTATGAATTTGATTTTGAGGGAATGACGCCAATCAAGGAATTTGTAAAAACGGTATG
Source organism: uncultured Clostridium sp. (assembly GCA_947571115.1). Lineage (GTDB taxonomy): Bacteria > Bacillota > Clostridia > TANB77 > CAG-508 > Scatovivens. The sequence goes on along the minus strand of CANOWW010000005.1, from coordinate 18,925 downwards.
GAATTTTTTAGAAGATATAAAAGCGAAATATCCTGATAAGAAAATTTTAATTATAACACATAATGGTGTTTGTAGAGCAATTGGAGCTTATTTTAATGGAATACCAGAAGACGGAAATTTGAGTAAATATGCACATGAAAATTGTGAAATTAAGAAATACATAGTGGAATAATAACGAGGGATAACAAATGAAGAAGTTTGAAAATGTTGCAATGAATGAGAAAAATGAAAAGTGGAAAAATGCTGTGAAACGAGAGAAGGCCCTGTATTCACATACATATGGTTTGTCTACGATGAGAACTGATTTTGACAGAGATTACACCAGAATTATCAATTCAAATGCCTATAAGCGTTTGAAACATAAAACACAAGTGTTTTTCTCGCCTGAAAATGACCACATTTGTACAAGAATGGAGCATGTGAATTTGGTGGAATCAGTTAGTTACACCATTGCAAATTATTTGGGTTTGAATACGGAACTAACGAGGGCGATTTCTGTGGCGCATGATTTGGGGCATAGTTCGTTTGGGCATCAGGGAGAAAAAATACTTTCTGAGATTGCGCAAAGAGAATATGGAGAGCCGTTTTGGCATGAGAAAAATGGCTTGCATTTGGTGGACGATTTGGAGTTGCTAACAGATTTTGAAAACAAAATGAGAAACTTGAGTTTGACGTATAGCGTTCGTGATGGCATTATTTCGCATTGTGGCGAGATTGTGGAAAATGTTTTGAAACCACGTGATGAAGCAATTGATTTAAAAGATTACATAACACCAAATCAATATGCGCCTTATACATGGGAAGCCTGTGTTGTAAAAATTGCAGACAAAATTTCGTACATTGGGCGCGATATAGAAGATGCAAAAGTCATGGGACTTTTGACAGATAAAGATATTGAAAAGCTAAATCAATTGACAGAAAAGATTGACTTAAATCACACGAATATCATTAATTATTTGACTGTGGATTTATGTAAAAATAGTTCGCCCAAAGACGGTTTGCGATTTTCGGAGGAAGCCTTGGAAACCATGAAACTGATTAAGGATTTTAATTACAAAAATATTTATTTGAATGAAAAAATTGCGCCTTCGATCCGTTATTTTAAGTTGGTGTTTCATGAAATTTTTTGTTGTTTGAGGAATGAATTTGCTGGAAAACGCACAATATATAATTTGAAGAAATTACAAAGATATTATCCGATACTTGCCACAGAATTTGTAAGTTGGCTTGCTAATTATGCGCAGACGGAGGATAGAGTTGAGGCGAATTACCATAATAAAATTATTTATGATTTGGAAAGTAGGGAAGATTATTGCCGAGCAATTATTGACTATTTGTCAGGCATGACAGATCAATATATTGTTCAAGTGTATGACGAAATTGTAAGATTTTAAAAAGGAGGAAAAGTGATGCAATATAAATTTCATCCAGAAGGAGTTTGTTCACAAGAAATGATTGTGGATATTGAAGAGGGGATTATTAAAAAGGCACAAATTATTGGAGGTTGTGCAGGAAATACAGTCGGATTGTCAAATTTGTTGGCAGGTATGACAATTGATGAGGCGATTAAGCGCCTAAAAGGGATTCCATGTGGTTACAAGGGAACGTCGTGCCCAGACCAAATGGCGAAAGGACTAGAGGAAATCAAGAAAAAAATAGGATAAATGGAGCAGAAAAATGAACAAAAGATTAAAGTTTTGGTTGGTTATATTTTTATTTACAGTTGTAATAGCAATTGGCAATTGTTGTTATGGAAAAAGTTATTCCATTGATAATATGGATATCCAAGCTACGATTGAGCCAGATGGTTCAGTCAATGTCAAACAGAAAATGACATATACTTTTGAGGGAAACTATAATGGCGTGTATGTCACAATTCCGTATGCTTTGGAGGATAGCGAGTATGATGCTTACCGCGAGCAAAGCATTTTAAAAGATAGTTTATACAATAATTCGGGAGTTGAAATTCGCGAGATTTCGTCAGGTGGTGCAGCGTTTGCCAAGCAGGATTTGGCGGAAGTGGGGCAAAAGGGCGTTTATTCAACAAGTCATGAAAATGGTGTTTTGAAAGTGCAAATTTTTTCGCCATCCAAAGATGAGACCAAGGATTTCGAGCTCAATTATACGTTGCAAAATGTTTGTGTAAAGCATGATGATGTGGGGGAATTATATTATAATTTTATTGGCGGAAGCTGGGATGAAACAATCAAAAATCTAAATATTGATGTTTATGTAGACCCAGCCAATACGAATTTGAAAATTTGGGGACATGGAAATTATAATGGAATTTCGACCATACAGTCGAATGCACATGCCAATTTTAAAACTTTAAATGTGAAGCCAAACGAATATGTGGCGGTTAGAATGCTGTTTGATTTGAACTGCATTCCAAATGCCACGAAAACGAGCGGTGTTGTGGCAACGGATTTGGTGATACAGGATGAAGCAATCATTGGGCAAAATCGAGAATCTAAGCAAAAACGAAATCAGAAGACAGCTCTTTTTTGTTTTGTGCTGTTCGTTTATTGGGTCATTTTGTTGTTTGTTTATGAGGTGGATAAAAAATATAAAGTGGCAAATTTTGATGAGCAGGCTTTGTTTCAAAAATACAACCCGCTTGTGGCTGGCTGTTTGCAAGGAAGTCGAGATATTTTGTCGCGTGATATTATTGCTGTTGTTTTAAACTTAATCCATAAAAAAATTATCATTTTGAAATTATTGCCCAAACTAACAAATTCATCAAAGGAAGACCAATATTTGTACGAGATTTCTAAAAATCCGAAAAAAGAAAAGCAGATGGATAAAATTGAACGTTATATTTATCACTGGATTTTTAAAGATGGAGATACTGTCAATTTAACAAAAAGACTGGAAGAGCTGCCCAAAGAAGCGATGGCAAACGAAAGATTTAAACAACTGGATGTGCTTTGCAAAAATAGTTTGCAAATGATTGGCGCCAATCGTGCAGCTGTGCCAATGCTGGTTAGAATGCTAAACAATGTTTTGTTGGTAATAACACTAATTTGGGCGACGGTTTCGGTGCATGAAATTGTGTTTAATGTTTTTAATGTGGACAATTTGATGTATTTGATCAAAACATTTGGAATGATTGTTTTAATGCTGCTACCAGTGATTATGGCGGTTATTTATTTTCTCTTGTGGTTGGTTATGTCGATTAGGCGAAAAGTGGTTGGCGTTGTCCAGAAACACTCAGGCAAAAGGCTAGTTAGCACAACTATAACGATTTTGCTAATAGATGCAATTTTTATGACAATTACGGGATTTTTTGTGGAAGCAAGGGGCTTGATTTTGGACGAATTGCTGGTTTCAATTGCTTTGATTATTTGTTTAACAGATAATTTAATGTTGAAAAATTCGGTGATTGCGATTGAGGATTTTAGCAAATTAAATTGTCTAAAAGACAAAATTCAAGATTATACCTTAAGTGACCAACGTGACATTGAGCAAATTTTTCTATGGGACCAATATTTGGCTTATGCGGTTTCGTTTGGAGTTGCTCAGAAAATTATGGGAAGAATTCAGGCAAAACAGCTAGATGATGATTTAATGAAGTTGGCTTTTGAAACGAGTTTTTATGGCATGATTGCCAATGATTTTGGAGATTTTTATCGCTATAATTGTTTTGAAAGAAGGTTTTTGGATACGTATTGGAGCTGTTTGTCTAGCGTGACAGAACTATATGGTAGTGCTTTGAAAAACATGGGAAGTGACGGCGGAAGTGGTTCTGGTGGCGGATTTTCTGGTGGAGGTGGTTTCCACCGGTGGCGGCGGGCGAGGTCGGTGGCCGGAGGTGCTTTTTAAAAAGAGGAGAAATTTGAAAATCTCCTCTTTTTGTTTTTTATAAATGATATAAATTTTGGTCTTTGCATAATTTGGCACGTTTGGCAGTTTTTGGGTCATCAGAATTTAATGCATTTTCTAAAAATTCTGGATGGGCGACTAAAAATTCTCTCATACAGTCATCAGGGTTTTCGCTAAATTTTTGTAGCATTTGTAATTGTGTTTCATTAATAATCCCTAAATCTTTTGCTTTTTGAAATAAAGTTTGGTTGATTTGGAACAAAGAAAGACAGCGAATACCAAGATTACTTAAAACTTGTGCGCCACCTTGCATTCTGTCTACGACTGAAACACTTGTTGTCAGATGAGCATCCAAATTTTTAATGGCTGGAACCCAAGCACGAAGATAACTTGAAGCAATGGTAATTAAATCTGCAATGTGTAACACATTTTTTCCAGACAATTTTGTGACTGGTGTAGCTTCTTCAAAATCGCAGGTACTAACAATTGTGGATAAGTCTTTGTAAATTGTAATATGCGGTTTTCCTAGTAAATAAGCAAGAATAATAGAAAAATACCAATCGCGTCTTTCGCCTCCAGAAATATAATCAATTTTTTCTAGGTCAATTCTTGTTTCAATAAATTCTTTTAAATGGTCAACAATAGTTTTGTAAATTTGATTTGTTTCGTATTGTTTTTGGATTTTTTCAAAAAGGTTACCGGGAATTAAATCTTTTGACACAGTTTCTAATTGAATATCAATAAAGTCAAGTAATTCTTGTGCGGCTTCTGCACTTCCATAAAGAAAGTGTGTATTGATGAAGTAAGGACCGATTTTTCCAGAGGTATACCAAAATGGTTTATTTTCTTCACATATTTTAAAGGCATTTGTTTCAAATAATAATGACATTAAATCATTCATAAAAATTTTCCTCCTATTTTAAGATAATTTTAATATATTATAAAAGTCGGGGAAAGTCAATGCTTTCCGAGAAAAATAGTCGATTATTTTAGCAAGTTTTGTAATTATTTGTCTAAAAAGTATAGACAAAATGAAAAAAATTAGGTAAAATAGATATGTTAACGATAAATAAAAAGAGAAGTTTGCAGTTAGATTTTTGGGCTGAAAGGATGAGATGAAAAAATGAGAGTAAGTACAATAGATAAAGAAATAATGAGCGAAAGAGCAGAACTTCAAAGAGCGAGACGCGCCCGAAAAAAGTTTAAAAAAGCAAGAAAGAAAAATGAGCATATTGGGTTAAAAAGATTTTTTGCAAGTATGTTTTTGTTAGGTTGTATCTGTATTATTGCAGGTTTGACATTGTTGTATGGGCCTTGGGCAAACTTTAGAGAATGGCTGGTAACAACTGCCATGACAACGATGTCGCATCAATATTTTGCGACTTGGTTTTATGATGAAGATGTGATTGCTGATGTGATGAACCGTAACAAAGTAGTAGAAATCAATGAAGATACTAACATGGCTGCGATTAATTTAGGTATGGCGCAAACGACGGAATATGCCAATGAGTACGAAAGAGCTATTTTGGAACGTGATCCAAACAATAATGATTACAAAATTATTGAAATTAATGAAAAGAAATTTTCTGGTTATTTGGTGGCAGTTTATGATCCGTCTCGAATTCGAGCAGTTTGTACGCGAAAATTAGGTGTTTCAGGGCAATATTTGACAGAAATGGCAGAAGAACATGATGCTTTGATTGCCATAAATGGTGGCGGTTTTGATGATCCGAATTTTAACAGTACAGGTGGTTCGCCATTGGGTGTTACGGTTTGCAATTGGGAATATGCGTCTCAAGCAAAATATGATGGTGCAGGTGGAATTATCGGTTTTACGAGAGCCAATAAATTGATTTTATCCTCTAAAGTAACGAAAAAAGAAGCACAGGAAAAAGACATTCGAGATGCTGTAACATTTGGGCCGTTTTTGATTGTGAATGGTAAAAAATCTTCTGTTGTTGGAAATGGTGGCTGGGGAGAAGCACCAAGAACAGCCATTGCACAAAGAACAGATGGAATTGTATTATTTTTAGTCGTAGATGGCAGAAAAGCAACGAAAGTTGGTGCTGACATGGATGATTTGATTAAGGTTTTGCTAAGATATGGCGCCTATAATGCAGCAAATTTAGATGGCGGAACTTCAAGTGTTTTGGTGGTCAATAATACGATTGTGAATGACCCAATTGATAGTACAGGTGCTCACAAAACAAGACCAATTGCAACAGGAATTATTTTGACGAAAGATGACAGTGATGATGGAGACCATAGTGTGGTTGCAGATAAGTTGGAGTAGAAAAAGGAGAAAAAGATGGTTGAAATATTTGCTGATTTGCATGTACATATTGGAAGAAGTGAAAAAGGCAAGCCTATTAAAATAACAGGTGCAAGGAGCTTGAATTTTGCCAATATTGCGAAAGAATGTGTGGACCGAAAAGGCATTCAAATGGTAGGCATTATTGATTGCGCGTCTCCTTATGTGATAGAAGATATTGAGGATTTTTTGCGGAACAGGGGAAGCAACTCAAATACCCGGGGGGGGTATCTTGTATCGTGATAAAGTTTGCATTATTTTAGGAAGCGAGATTGAGACTTCTGAGGTAAATGATGCAGGTGGAACAGGAAGTGCGCATAATTTGTGCTATTTCCCGACGTTGGAGGATATCAAAGCTTTTTCCAAAGAAATGTCAAACCATATCAAAAATATCACGCTTAGTTCGCAAAGAGCCAATTTGTCAGCCTATGAGTTAGTGGATATTGTGGAAAAGTATCATGGAATTTTGGTGCCAGCGCATTGTTTTACGCCACATAAAAGTTTTTATGGAAATTGTACATCTTCCTTGAAACGCATTTTTAAAGAAAAATATGACAAAATTCCTGCCATTGAATTGGGATTGAGTTCTGACACATTTTTAGCGGATGAAATTTCAGAACTAGAAACCAAAACTTTTTTGACGAATTCGGATGCGCATTCGCTTCCAAGAATTGCAAGAGAGTATAACAAAATGTTAGTGGAAGAAGTGAATTTTGAGGGATTTGTTAAGGCTTTAAAAAATGAAGATGGACGTAAAATTCTGGCGAATTATGGTTTGGATCCCAAACTTGGAAAATATCACCGCACGTATTGTGAAGTTTGTGGAAAACGAATTGAGGGACCAGTTCCAGTGACGAAATGTGATACTTGTGATAGCAGAAATATTACGATGGGGGTTTTTGACCGCATTGAAATCATCAAAGACAAGGAATATACGAAAAGCCCAGTTTTCCGACCAGAGTATGTGTATCAGGTTCCACTGACGTTTATTCCGGGATTGGGCAACAAGACAATTGACAAATTGTTGCAGCATTTTGATACTGAAATGACGGTTTTACATAAAGTTTCAAAAGATGATATTGAGGCTGTGGTTGGCGAAAAAATAGCAGGCCAAATCATGGATATACGTGAAGGAAAATTGCAGATTGTCGAAGGTGGCGGCGGCATTTATGGGCATGTTATGAAATAGTTTACAAAAAAAGTAGAATAAATGAAAAGTCAGATGAATACATTTTGGTTAAGGGGCGACATAGACGGATGGAAAATAAAAATGTGTTCATAAATTATGTAAGAGAAAATAAGGCGTGTCTGGCATTTTTATTGCTTTTGTTTGCAATTGGAGTTATGCTGGGAATTGGTTTTATTAATCATGCAAACGAAGTGCAGACTGCGGAAATAGGTTCTTATGTGAATTCTTTGAAAGAGAACATCAAAGTTTCGGATCATATCAATAAAACGGTTGTGCTAAAACAAAGTTTGAAACAAAATGTTACGTCAGTTTTGGCAATTTGGATTTTAGGGTGTACACTCCTTGGCAGTTTTTTGATTTATGGGGTGGTGCTCTATAAGGGATTTTCGATTGGTTATACAGCGGCTGCTATTATTGCAACACTTGGTACGAAGTCACGGGACGATTTTTATTTTATCTTCATTGCTTTTGCAGAATTTAGTTTTTTTACCTGCAATTTTTATGTTATCTAATAGTGGCATAAAGTTGTATCGTAATTTACGCCAAAATAAATATGTAAACATGAAAATTGAACTGATTAGACATTTGTTATTTATGCTGCTTGTTCTGGCACTTGCAATTATGTCTAGTTTTATTGAAGTATATTTATCAACAAATTTTTTGTATTTTTTTAAAGATTTTTTATAAAAACTCTTTACATTTTGTAAAAAATTTGATATAACATATATGTCTTATGTAAATATGGAAGGAATGGTTATTAAGAATGGATAAACAAATAAAACTTTTTTTAGAATTTTTACAAAACGATAAAAAATTATCAAACAATACGTTACAGTCATACAAAAGAGATATTTTGCATTATCAAAATTACATAGATAAAAATAAAATGAACTATTTGAAAATCGATCATGAGGATGTAAATGAGTATTTGAAAAGTTTGTCAAAAGCGAATAAAAAAACATCTACAATTTCTAGAAATTTGGCGACGATGCGTGCATTTTACCAATTTTTAATTCGTACGAAAAAAATTAAAAGGGATCCAACAGAAGGAATTCATTCACCAAAAGTTGAGAAAAAAATACCAAGTGTTTTAACAGCAAAAGAAGTGGAGTTATTGTTGGAGCAACCAAAAAATGTGGATTTAAAGGGAATTCGTGATAAAGCCATGCTAGAAGTTGCCTATGCTACAGGGATGAGAGTAACGGAAATTATTTCGTTGGATGTTGAAGATGTAAATATAGAAGAATCGTACATTACTTGCAATATGGGAAGCAAAAAAAGATCCATTCCATTGGGATCCATTTCTTTGCAATCATTGGTGGATTACATAGAAAAAGCCAGACCAATTTTGATTAAAGATGAAAATGATAAGGCACTTTTTGTTAACATAAATGGGAAACGCTTAACACGTCAAGGATTTTGGAAAATCGTAAAATATTATAAAGAGCAAGCACATATTTCAAAAGAAATTACACCACACGTTTTGAGACATTCGTTTGCCACACATCTTTTGAGAAATGGAGCTGATTTGAAATCAATTCAGACGATGCTAGGACATTCCGATATATCTTCGACACAAGTATATATGCAATTTAAGAATGAAAATTTGAAAGATATTTATAACAAGGCACATCCTCGTGCGTAAAAAGATAGGGAAATAGATGAGAGTATTTTAAAAGATACTCTCATTTTTTGTGAGAAATTTTTGTTATTTTGAAACTATTTTGAGTATGATGATGACCAATTAAAAGAGATTTCTTAAGATTTTCTTAAAAAATTTGCAAAAAAACGAAAAATGTGATACAATACATAGTTGTAAACATAAACATATAATATTTTTGAAAATAAGGATAAAGGAGTAGGAATTGTATGAATGGCAAGGGGATATCGGTCATTGTGCCAGTGTATAATGCAGAAATACATCTGGAGAAAACAATAAAGTCATTGATGAATCAGACTTTTAAAGGAATAGAAATTATTTTGGTAAATGATGGGTCAACGGATCAGTCGAGAAAAATATGTGAGGATTATGCGAAGCGAGATGATAGAATTTTAGTAGTCAATAAAGAAAATGGTGGATTAGCAGATGCCAGAAATGCTGGACTGAAGATAGCTAGCCGGAAAATATGTTATGTTTTTAGATGCGGATGATTTGTTTGAACTGGATTCTTGTGAACATATGTATTCTGTCATAGAAGAAAATGGAGCAGATTATGTGATTGGGAATTATCAAATGATGGATGAAGATGGTAAGAAATGGAAAAATCCAGCATTTGACACAGCACAATATGCGGATTTTAGGTTGGATAAACATGATTATCAAAAGTCTTTTTTTGTGATGAATTCAACGGCATGGAACAAAATTTATCGAAGGAAATTTTTAGAGGCGAACGCTATTTCGTTTAAAGTGCCGTCTCCTTCGGAAGATGATTATTTTACGTCACTTTGTTATATGAAGGCTAAGGTAGGATTTTATACATCCAAAGTGATGTATTTGTATCGCAATACGCCAAATTCTTTGTCAAAAGATTGTTCTTTGTCGTATTTTAAAGGAATAAATTATGCGTACCAGAGGATTTTTGAAAGTTATCGAGAAAATCATGAATTGAATTATTATCGTTATGTGTATGCTAAGAAAAATGCTTATTTGTTATGTCAATTAATTGATTCGGAACAAGTTGATTTGACAGAAAAAATAGAGTATTTAAAGCAACTAGAGTGGTATTTTGAGTTGCGCGACAAATTGAAAATTAGCACAATACATACATCTTTGGCGGAAATTATGCAATGGATTCAGCAGAAAGATTATGAAAAAGTGGCAGAGGAAATAGAGCGCTTAAAAGAGTACAGAAAGGGCTTACCAGAGCAAGTGAAAAAGAGAATGTCATTTCCGACAAGGGAGAATTATGCGCAAATGGAAGAACATAAGGAAAAGTTTGAAGGACAAGGAGAAGAAGTATGTTTCAGGTAAAATATAGTAAACGATATCAAAATCAAATTTATACAAAATATGGAATTGAGTTTCCAGAAGAAGATTATTATGCAGTAGATGGCAATTTGTTTTGTGTGGCAGATGGCGTGACGCGTGATTTGATTGGTGGAGAAATTAAGCCATATCCACAGACGAAAGAGGAAGCGGAGTATATTGCGGCACATTATCCAAATCCAAGTGGAGCATTTAAGGCTTCCCAAATTATTGCATATGAATTTGTGGCCAATATGAAAGAGAAAACGCCAAGTGAGGATGCGGTGAAATTAGCAATTCAGAAGGCAAATCAAGCTGTTTGGGAGATTAATAAAAATCGAAAAATTGATTATGTTGGCGAAGATTTGTATTGCTGTGAGGCAGTTGGTGGTGTGATAACAGAGGAATATTTGTATGTGTTTGGAATTGGAGATTGTTATATTCAGGTGTTTGATGAGGAGCAAAATGAGTTGTTTTCAAGCGAGAATGACCATTTGTGGATGGAGAAATTTGAAGAAGATTATTTGAAAAAAGGAAATTATGATTGGTTTGATCCAAGGTCAAGATTATTAATTCGAGGAGCTTTGCGTAATAATTATTTGGTAACTTATCAAGGAGAGCGTGTTGGTTATGGGGCACTAACAGGAGAAGAGCGAGCCATGAATTTTGTGAAAATAGATAAAGTGCCATTGAAAAATGCTCGCTATATTGTAGCGTATTCAGATGGGTGTATGCCGTATTTTGCAAATCAAGAAGAAGTGAAAAAAACATTGGAAAATCCAGATAGAATAAAAGAAAATGGAAGTGAAAGAACATTGATTATGTATGAAAGGGAGTAGGAATTTGAAGAAAATAATATTATTTGATGTGCCAACACATGAAAATATAGGGGATGCAGCGATTTTGATTGCAGAAGAAAAGTTTATTAGGGAAAATTTACAAGAATATGAATATATAAAAATATTGGATACGGAAACTGAAGAAGGAATTGAAAAAGTAAAAGAAACAATAACCAATAAAGATATCATATTATTACAGGGTGGAGGTAATTTAGGAGATGAATATATGCTTTGTGAAAATAGAAGACGAATGGTAATGAAAGCGTTTCCAGATAATAGAATTATAGTAATGCCTCAGACGATGTACTTTAATGATACACAAAAAGGTAAAAAGGAACTAGAAGAAACAAAACGAATATACAATAATCACAAATATTTAACCTTGGTGGCAAGAGAAAATGTTTCATTTAATATAATGAAAAAAGAATTTCCAAAGGTTAATGTAATATTGACACCAGATATCGTAATGTATTTGAATGAAACGAAAGATGAGAAGAGACGAGATGTGCTCCTAGCTATGAGACAGGACATAGAAAAAACGCTAACAAGAGAGAGTATGAAAAAAATAAAATCACAAGTTTTAAAGAATTTTAATAGTATGACGATAACAGATACGCATTTAGGAGATGTACAGATTGAAGATCAAATGAGAGAAAAAATATTAGAAGAAAAATTAGCAGAATTTAGAAAGGCACAATTAGTAATTACAGATCGATTACATGGAATGATTTTTGCAGCCATTACCAGTACACCATGTATTGCATTAGGAAATTATAATCACAAGATAGAAGCCAGTTTTGAATGGCTGAAAAATCAAGAATATATTAAATTTTTAAGGGATTTAAATGATTTAGAAAGTACAATAAAAGAATTGATGAGTGAAGTAAATTACTGTTACAATAATGAGTTTGCTAGAAAAGAATATCAAAAAATATTGGATGTGATACAGAAAGTGGAGGAAGTATGATACCGAAAAAAATACATTATATATGGCTTGGTGGCAAGCCTAAGGATAAATTAACTGAGATTTGTTTGCTGACTTGGAAAGATAAAATGCCAGATTATGAGCTGATTGAATGGAATGAGAGCAATTTGGATTTGGATGCGATTTCTAGGGAAAGCGAATATTTTGCAGAATGTAGGAAGCGTAAATTGTATGCTTTTATGGCAGATTATTTGAGAATTAAAATTTTGTATGAGCAGGGCGGAATCTACATAGATACAGATGTGCAAGCAATTCAGTCTCTGAATCCATTATTAGATAGGGAGTTGTTGTTGGGATATGAAGAATGCACAATTGACAAAGTAAACAAACAAATTGGAACAGGTTTTTTAGCTGCTGAAAGGGAAAATTGGTTTATTGGAAAAGTTTTTGAATTTTACCAACATGAAATTATGAAAACAGACTTATTTGTTATTCCTGTCATTATGACAAAAATTTATAATGAGTTAACAGAAGACGAGAGGTCAAAAATAGAAATTTTGCCGAAAGAATATTTTTCGCCATATGATTCAGGTGGCGGAAAATATTTTTTACCAAGCCTCATTACAGAAAATACATATGCAATTCATTGGTTTTCGTATAGTTGGGGGAATTTTAAAAATAGAGAATGGGTACAAGTGAAACATATCAAAAGTCCAGTAAAAAGGCGAATTAAGATGTTGCAAAATAGAATTGCATTTTGGAAGGAAACGCAAACTGTCAAGAGAAATCGAAAAAATAGAAAATAAAAATTTAACAGCAAAGGCCTGTCTTGCGACAGGCTTTTGTGTTTAGAAGTGGCAGATATTATGACTCACATAATCAGGATACTCTAATGTTTACAAAATCTTAGATGACATAAATTTTCCTAATTGTTTAATGTCGGTTTGGGCATTTAATTCAAAACGAACTGTACCAAGTCCGCTGATGGTAATGTCTATTTCAGAGTCTAAATCAAAATTACCAGAAGTTTCAACAGAATATACTTGAATATTAGAGTAAGGAATCGAAGTATAGTCGATTTTCTTTCCAGTGATGCCTTGAACATTAACAGCAATCATTCTTTTATCTGTGAAAACTAATTTATCCCTCATAGAAACAAAAGAAAATTGAACGTTTTCATTTTCAATTAAAAGATCTTTGACTGCGGTTTCTCCTTCTGAATTATTAGTCATTTTTAGCTTAATTAAATTTTTATTTGTAAAATCAATCATTTTTTCTCCTTTCATAAAAATAAGGTGCCTTGTTGGCACCAATATGTAGAGTTGTTTTATATAAAGTAACTAGCAATGCCTAGCACAACTAAAACAATTCCGCAAATTCTTACACCCATTTCAGATTTAATTTTAGAATTCTCACGCTCAGTAATTTTTTTTGGAGCGATAATCATAGGAATTCCACCAATCACAATAAGAATTGAAAAGATAAGATTTACCATTTTACATTTCCCCCTTTTTTACTCTTATGCACATATTATATCATAATTCTTAAAAAAATCAAGATACTACTGAAATAAATATTTACAAATTTAGGAAAAAATGATAAACTAGAAACAAATTATTAAAAAGGAGAGAGTTATGGAAACGCAAGAATTAGCAAACTTAATTTTTCCAGAAGTAAAGGAAATTTCATATTATGAAGAAAAATACAAAAAAAGGGACCTAAAAGAAGGCGCAGTTGTGACACGTTATGCGCCAAGCCCGACGGGATTTATGCACATTGGAGGATTGTATCAAGCATTGGTGGCAAAAAAAATGGCTAATCAAACAGATGGCGTGTTTTTTGTGAGAATTGAAGATACAGACCAAAAACGAGAAATTGAAAATGGAGTAACCGATATTATAAATGCCTTAAAAAATTATGGAATTGAGCCAGATGAAGGCATGCTAGATGAGGAGAATTCTGTGGGCGAATATGGTCCTTACAAACAGTCTATGAGAAAAGAAATTTATCAGGCATATGCGAAAGATTTGATTGCAAAAGGCTTAGCTTATCCCTGTTTTTGTACGCCAGAAGATTTGGAGCAAATTCGCTCGAATCAGGAAAGGGCAAAAGAACGTACAGGTTATTTTGGCAAATGGACAAAGTGTAGAAATATGCCGCTTCAAATGGCTTATGATAAAATTAAAAATGGCGAAAGTTATATCATTCGTTTGAAATCGCCGGGAAATCCAGATAAGAAAATCAAGCATAAAGATGTGATAAAAGGCAGCGTGGATATGCCTGAAAATGACCAAGACATTGTCATTATCAAATCAGACGGACTTCCAACGTATCATTTTGCACATACGGTAGATGATCATTTAATGGGCACTAATTTAGTCATTCGTGGCGATGAATGGCTTCCTTCTGTGCCGCTTCATTTGCAATTATTTTATATGCTAGGTTTCAAACCGCCGAAATATGCGCATATTGCGCCACTCATGAAAACAGAAGATGGCGGAAAACGCAAATTGAGTAAACGTAAAGACCCTGAGGCAGCAGTCAGTTTTTATAAAGAAGAGGGAATTCCAAAGCAGTCCGTCAAAGAATATTTGATGAATATTGCGAATTCTAATTTTGAAATGTGGAGAAAGCAAAATCCGGAAAAAAGTTTAGAAGAATTTGCATTTGATTTGAAAAAAATGGGCGTAAGTGGAGCTCTTTTTGATATGACCAAAATGCTGGATGTTTCTAAAAATGTAATTTCAAAATATACAGCTGAAGAAGTCTACGAAGAGGCTCTGACTTGGGCAAAAGAATACGACACAAAACTTGCCCAAATGTTGGAGAATAAGGAATATTCGCTAAAAGTTTTGGGGATTGAACGTGGCAACAGTAAGCCTAGAAAAGACATCGCGAAATGGTCTGACTTGAAAAACGCCATTTTGTATATGTATCAATTTGACAAAAGTAAGACCAATTTTGAATACCAAAAAGTAACAGACAAAGAAGAAATTGCGAAAATTGTGAACTTATATTTTGAGAAATATTACCATGAAAATGACGACAAACAAACTTGGTTTGATAAAATGAAGGATTTGGCGGAAGAATTGGGATATAGCCGAGAAGTGAAGGAGTATAAGGCAAAGCCAGAGGCATATAAAGGGCATGTTGGTGATATTAGCACTGTGCTTCGTGTGACTTTGACAGGGCGCTCTCAAACGCCAGATTTGTATGAAATTATGCAGGTTTTAGGCAAAGAAGAATGTTTGAGAAGAATTTAGCCATCAAAAAATCCTAAATTTATAACGAGAAAAACTTGACTTATTGGAAAAACAGTGATAAAATATAAAATGCTTAAAATTGGATAATAATACCATTGAGCAAATTTTGATAAAAGAAAGAGGTGAAGAAAGAAGAATGCCAACTATTAATCAATTAGTAAGAAAAGGAAGAAAAACATCAACTACAAAATCAACAGCTCCTGCATTGCAAAAAGGTTACAACTCTAGAAAGAAAATTCAAACAGATAATAGAGCTCCACAAAAAAGAGGTGTTTGTACAGTTGTAAAAACAGTAACACCTAAGAAGCCAAACTCTGCTTTGAGAAAAGTTGCTAGGGTTAAACTTTCAAATGGATATGAAGTAACTTCATATATTCCAGGTGTAGGACACAATTTACAAGAGCACAGTGTTGTATTAATCAGAGGTGGAAGGGTAAAGGATTTACCAGGTGTGAGATATCACATTATCAGAGGAACTCTAGATACAGCAGGTGTGAAGGATAGAATGCAAGCGCGTTCTAAGTATGGTGCAAAAAAAGCCAAAAAATAAAAATTGAAATTTTAAACGGCGTCTTGCGTTGTTGGAATTCATTAAAAACGCGGTTACGTACACATGTACGCGCCCTTGCCTTTTTAATAAATTCCGCCTAGCAATACTTGTTTATAATTCCAATTTACATTTTATTTAAGAAAAGGATAGTGCTAAGTAAAATTGTAAATATTAGATGTAGTTGATTTTAATATAGATTTTATAAATGCACTATGACGGGAAAGTGAAAAAGTCTTTCCAGAGTACCTTTTAGTGTTATAAAGGGTTAAACACTAAATAAAAATAAGGAGGGAAAAAATAGTGCCAAGAAAAGGATATATCGCAAAAAGAGAAGTTTTACCAGACCCATTATATAATAGTAAAGTTGTAACAAAATTAATTAACAATATTATGTTAGATGGCAAAAAAACAGTTGCACAAAGCATTGTTTATGATGCGTTTGCAATGATTAAGGAAAAAGAGAACAAAGAGCCATTAGAAGTTTTTGAAGCAGCTTTAGAAAATATTATGCCAGTTTTAGAAGTAAAAGCAAGACGTGTAGGTGGTGCGACTTATCAAGTTCCATTAGAAATTAGACCAGAAAGAAGACAAACTTTGGGCTTAAGATGGCTAGTAACTTATGCTAGAAAAAGACATGAAAAAACAATGTCTGAAAAATTAGCTGGTGAAATATTAGATGCAATTGCTGGAAATGGTGGAGCATTTAAGAAGAAAGAAGATACTCACAAAATGGCAGAAGCGAATAAGGCATTTGCTCATTACAAATTTTAGTAGAAAGGAAAGAAGTTATGGCTAATAGAGCATATTCTTTAGAAAAAACAAGAAATATAGGTATCATGGCTCACATCGATGCTGGTAAAACAACAACCACAGAAAGAATTTTATTCTATACAGGAAAAACACATAAAATCGGTGAAGTGCATGAAGGTGCTGCAACCATGGACTGGATGGCTCAAGAGCAAGAAAGAGGAATTACGATTACTTCTGCTTGTACAACTTGTTTCTGGGATAATAATAGAATTAATATTATCGATACTCCAGGACACGTTGATTTTACAGTTGAAGTACAACGTTCATTAAAAGTTCTTGATGGTGCTGTTACGGTTTTAGCAGCAAAAGGTGGTGTACAACCACAAACAGAAACAGTTTGGCGTCAAGCAGATAAATATAATGTTCCAAGAATGGTCTATGTCAATAAAATGGACACAACAGGAGCAGATTTTATGCTTTGTGTTGACCAATTGAAGAACAGATTAAATGCAAATGCTGTTCCAATTCAATTACCAATTGGGGCAGAAGAAAATTTCCAAGGTATTGTGGATTTAGTTCGTATGAGAGCTTTAATTCACAAAGACGATTTAGGAAAAGATATTGAAGAAACCGATATTCCTGCTGATATGCAAGATTTAGCAAATGAATATCGTGAAAAAATGGTAGAAGCAGTAGCTGAACAAGATGAAGAAATCATGATGAAATATTTAGATGGTGGCGAATTGACAGAAGAAGAAATCAAAAAAGGCTTAAGAATTGGAACAATCAATAACTCAATTGTTCCAGTTGTGTGCGGTTCTTCTTACAAAAATAAAGGGGTACAAGAATTGTTAAATGCAATAATTAGCTATATGCCATCGCCTTTAGATATTCCACACATCAAAGGAACCACTTCAGATGGAGAAGAAACAGAAGCAAAAACTTCTGACAATGAACCATTTGCAGCATTAGCGTTTAAAATTGCAACAGACCCATTTGTTGGAAAATTATGTTTCTTTAGAGTATATTCAGGAACATTGGAATCAGGTTCAACTGTGCTAAATTCAAGTAAAGACAAAAAAGAAAGAATTGGTAGAATTCTTCAAATGCACGCAAATCACAGAGAAGATATTGACAAAGTATATGCTGGTGACATTGCGGCAGCAGTTGGTTTAAAGGATGTTACAACAGGAAATACGTTATGCGATCCAGACCATCCAATTATTTTGGAGTCAATGGAATTTCCTGAGCCAGTTATCGATATTGCAATCGAACCAAAAGATAAAGCTGCTCAAGAAAAAATGGGTATCGCGTTATCAAAATTGGCAGAAGAAGATCCAACTTTCAAAACTTACACAGACCAAGAAACAGGTCAAACGATTATTGCTGGTATGGGTGAGTTGCATTTGGATATTATCGTTGACCGTTTGAAAAGAGAATTCAAAGTAGAATGCAGCGTAGGTAAACCACAAGTTGCTTACAAAGAGACAATCAGAAAAGCAGTTCGCGTGGAAGGAAAATTCATTCGTCAATCAGGTGGACGTGGTCAATATGGTCATGTTTGGATTGAAATGGAACCATTAGAGCCTGGTAAAGGAATTGAATTTGAGAGCAAAATCGTGGGTGGTGTTGTTCCAAAAGAATATATCAAACCAGTAGAAGAAGGTATTCGTGAAGCTGCGGATAACGGAACATTGGCAGGTTACCCAGTTATTGACTTTAAAGCAACTCTAGTCGATGGTTCTTATCATGATGTTGACTCTTCAGAAATGGCGTTCAAAATTGCTGGTTCTATGGCTTTTAAAGAAGGATGTAAACAAGCCAAATCCGTTATTTTGGAACCAATTATGAAAGTTGAAATTACAGTTCCAGAAGAATATATGGGAGACGTTATTGGTGATGTCAACTCAAGACGTGGAAAAATGGAAGGAATGGATGCTGTAAACGGTTCACAAATTATTCATGCATTTATTCCATTATCTGAGATGTTTGGTTATGCAACAGATTTACGTTCAAAAACACAAGGACGTGGAAATTATTCAATGGAACCATCTCATTATGAAGAAGTTCCAAAATCAATTTTGGACA
Source organism: uncultured Clostridium sp. (assembly GCA_947571115.1). GTDB lineage: Bacteria > Bacillota > Clostridia > TANB77 > CAG-508 > Scatovivens. The sequence continues at coordinate 223 of CANOWW010000005.1, read as the reverse complement.
ACATTGTAGCATCTCGTGCTAAAAAAGAAGATTAATTTGAAAAAATTTTGAATTAGGTCTTGCATTTTATAGAAATATAGTGTAAAATGCATTTAATTGAAATAAAAAATTTAAAGGAAGCAAAAGAATTGCTTCAAGAAAGGAAGGAATCAAAAATGGCAAAAGCTAAATTTGAAAGAACAAAACCACATGTTAACATTGGTACAATTGGTCACGTAGACCA